>CALXXN010000001.1 GCA_944392695.1 uncultured Spirochaetales bacterium
CCCCAAAGAAGAAACGTGGCAGACCTCCAAAGAAGTTCGAGAACTAAGCTATAGTCCTACGATTTGAGGTTTCTTTAATCAATGGTGATGATTTCGACAATGATTCTGCGTTAGGTCTTTTCGGTGCGGTCTCGGGCAGTTCTGCTGTTGTCAGGAATCTTGTCCTCATGGATGTCGCTATCAATGCTCCTTCGAATGGAAACACGGCGGGCATCGCGGGAGTCCTTGCCAATGGTGCGGAAATCGACGGCGTGTCGGTGACTGGGGATTCCAGCATCATCGCAGAGGAGGCAGGCGGTATCGTCGGGCGTATCATCTCATCTGGTACGGTCTCGGATTGTATCAATCATGCTGATGTGACCAGTACCCGTGACAATGGCAAGGGTGGTGGTATTGCGATGGTCGCCTACTACACTGTTGATGGTAGCTCAATACAGATCACAGGGTGCACTAACCATGGTGATGTCACAGTATCAACAGGCAGTGGTGCAGGCATAGTTGGCTATGTTGATGATCATGTGCGTGTCAGCGGATCGACGAACAATGGAACCATCACAGCGAAGTATGCAGGTGGTATCATCGGCTATGGCTCCGTACCAGAGGATGCGGCAATCGAAGCATGCACGAACAACGGAAGAATCAATGCATCAACCAATGCAGGTGGTATTGCCGGCATCATCACAGGAGGCAGTGACAGTACTGTGAGAGACTGTGTTAATAACGGTCCTGTTTCCGCAATAACTGAGACTGCCAGCTCTGGTGGTGTCATCGGTTCCCTCTCGTATTGGACAATTGAGGACTGTGAGAACCATGGTTCCGTCCTTGGTGGACGCTTCGCTGGTGGTCTTGTTGGAGAACTTGGAGGCAAGGCTGTCATCAAGTCTTCTGATGGAGGTGATGCTGATACCTCGATTTCGACTATTGCCGAGACCTCATTGGTGCGGGGTGATGTGAAAGGACTCTCAGGCCATTTGATTGGAGCTGTCAGGAATAGTCCTGACATCGAGACGCGCAGTGAGCTCCAGGTCATGGAAGATGATGAACATGGAGACCTCAAGACGATTGGAGCCATGGGCCCTGATACCGCCTGGGCTGGTCTTCATATCATATCTGGAACACTCATCGGTATCCCTGATATCGGGCAGGGGCCTGGGCAGATAGAGTTCGCTACAGAAGCGTCCTGGGATTCTATGGATGCTGCAGGTGGCAAGATCTACCGGCTCACCAGGGCTTCTGGTGATGATTACGAGGTGAACGTCACAGAGTCTGAGTGGTACGGGAACAAGTAAGAGTCAATTTTTGACTGGTATATGACAGCTCCTAGGGCTTGGATTCCCGGGAGCTGTCTTTATTGTTGGCTGTCAAATGCTGTAAGGCCTGTCACCCGTAATGAATTCCCCTGATGAGGGCGGGGTGAATGCAAAACCTGAAGTGGAGACGAAGCCGATTAAATGGTTTGCCTGTTTTTCACGTATCCATGATTGCCAGGAGATCAATGAGGTCCCGTGATTGCGCCGCATAGCCAAGGCCAGTCGCATTTGCCACAGACTGGGCGATGAGCTCGAATTATATTCGAAGCTTCCCTTCACGTTGAGGATGTAATCGTCAAGAGAGAAGGCTTCATGGGTAAGGCATGTCTTGCCGATTGGGCGTCATTATTCTTTTGACACCGTTACTGGTGCTGCTTTGAAGGGCTTCAACTTCTTCCTGCCTGTCTATGGATCCTCTCATTACTACAGGACGTCACATTGAGCATGAATTACAATCACTGCTGATGCCATCACGAGTGATTGTTATTTCATTGTCTCGGAATGGACATGATGGATGGGGAAAAAGAAACAGCGGTGGAGGACCACCGCTGCTTCTGTGTTGTACTGTCTGTCTCTTATCAGACCATTGTCGACATCTGGACGAAGACAGGGACGACGCTCATCAGGACGCCGGCTGCGACTGCGGAACCGATGACACCAGAGACGTTCGGGCCCATGGCATGCATGAGCAGGAAGTTCTGAGGATCGGCTTCCTGCCCGACCTTGCTGGAGACACGTGCCGCCATCGGGACCGCCGATACACCAGCAGATCCAATGAGGGGATTGACTGGATGCTTGGGGTCGAGCTTGTTCATCAGCTTGCCCAGGAGGACGCCACCTGCTGTACCGATGCCGAAGGCGACCATGCCGAGGAGCAGGATGCCCAGGGTCTCGAGGTTGAGGAACCTTTCAGCAGCCATCTTCGAACCGACTGAGAGTCCGAGGAAGATGGTGACTGTGTTCATCAGTGCGTTCTGCATCGTGTCGCTGAGACGGTCGATGCAGCCACATTCCTTTGCAAGGTTGCCGAACATCAGGGCACCAATCAGGGAACAGGCTGAAGGCAGGAAGATCGCGCACAGTGTGATGACTGAGATTGGGAAGATGATCTTCTCAAGCTTTGAGACCGGGCGCATCTGCTGCATGCGGATCATGCGCTCCTTCTTCGTGGTGAGGGCCCTCATGATAGGTGGCTGGATGATTGGGACCAGTGCCATGTAGGAGTATGCCGCAACGGCAATCGATCCCAGGTAATCCGGGGCCAGATAGCGTGTGACATAGATGGCAGTAGGTCCATCAGCACCACCAATGATGCCAATCGAGGCAGCGACATTGAGGTCGAAGTTGATTCCAGGGATGAAGGACAGCAGGAGTGCGCCGATCAGGGCGGTGAAGATACCCAGCTGGGCGGCAGCGCCCAGGAGGAGTGTCTTCGGGTTGGCGATGAGCGGACCGAAGTCCGTCATCGCGCCGACACCCATGAAGATCAGCACAGGGAAGAGCCCACTCTCGATACCCGCGTTGTACAACACCTGGATGAATCCAATCTGGCCACTTGTCGGGTCAGGATCTCCAGCGATGTATGCGAAGGGGATGTTCGAAAGGATGCATCCCATTGCGATTGGAATCAGGAGGAGGGGCTCGAAGCCCTTCTTGATTGCCAGGTAGAAGAGCACGAAGCCGACGAGGATCATCAGCAGGTTGCCCCATCCCCCATTTATGAAGCCATAGATACCGGTGCTCTGGGCAAGGAGCCCAAGTCCGGTCTTGATTCCTTCAAACATTCATCTCTCTCCTTATGCGATGGTGAGGATGGGGCTATCAGCCTGGAGCTGGTCACCCTGGCTCACATGGATCTGGGAGATGACGCCATCGCAGGGGGCGTAGATGGGGTTCTCCATCTTCATGGCCTCCATGACGACGATCTCATCATTCAGCTTGACCCTGTCACCGACCTTGACATTCAGGCGGAGCACCAGGCCCGGCATCGGGGCGTTGACAGCTGTACCACCAGCCTGGGCAGGAGCGGCCTGGGGTGCAGGAGCAGCCTGGACAGGGGCAGCCTGGACAGGGGCAGGGGTGGGCTGGGCAGCGGCAGGAGCCGGCTGGGGAGCCACAGGAGCGGCCTGTGTTGTTCCACCGATTGTGAGGATCAGCTCATCGGCCTGGCACTGCTGGCCCTGGCTGACAGCGATTGATGTGACCTGGCCATCGCAAGGAGCGTAGATGGGGTTCTCCATCTTCATGGCCTCCATGACGACGATCTCATCATTCTGCTTGACAGTGTCACCGACCTTGACGTTGAGGCGGAGGATCAGGCCCGGCATCGGTGCCTTGACCTCAGTGCTGCCTGTGACGACAGGCTGGGCCACGGGGGCAGCCTGGACGGGAGCGGCCTGTGGGGCAGGGGCGGCCTGGACAGGAGCAGGAGCGACGACCTGGGCTGTTCCACCAATTGTGAGGATCAGCTCATCTGCCTGGCACTGCTGGCCCTGGTTGACAGTGATTGATGTGACCTGGCCATCGCAAGGAGCGTAGATGGGGTTCTCCATCTTCATGGCCTCCATGACGACGATCTCATCATTCTGCTTGACAGTGTCACCGACCTTGACGTTGAGGCGGAGGATCAGGCCCGGCATCGGTGCCTTGACCTCAGTGCTGCCTGTGACGACGGTCTGGGCCACGGGGGCAGCCTGGACGGCAGGAGCAGCCTGGGCAGCGGCCTGGATGCCATCAGCAATCGAGAGCGGGTAGTTGACACCATTGACAGTGGCGGTATTGTCGGAGAGCTTGACTCCATAGGCAGTGCCGTTGACTGTGACAGTGTATTCGCCAGAGGTGTTCTTCTTGGCTTCTTCCTTCTTAGGAGCGCTCTTGTCGACCTTGCGCACACCATTGACCTTGGCCTTGCCGGTCAGATAGAGGATGCCCTTCTCCTTGCAGCTTGCTGCGATGAAGATGTTCTCCTCTGTCTTCTCAAGACCTGCCTCTTCAAGCATCTTCTCGGCTGCGGCGCGGCCCTTCTTGGGATCCTTGTCGTTCAGGTCGACGACCTTCTCCGTGGTCGGCTCGAGCTTCAGCTGCTCGCTGGCTGCCTTGACGACTTCCGGATCGGGCTCGACAGGAGTCTTGCCGAAGTAGCCGAGGACCATCTTGCCGTAACCTTCAGCGAACTTCTTCCAAGGTCCGAACATGACGTTGTTGAAGGCCTGCTGGAAGTAGAACTGGCTGACAGGTGTGACCGAGGTGCCGAAACCACCCTTCTTGACGACTTCGCCCATGGCCTCGACGATCTGTGGATACTTGTCCATCAGGCCGTTGTCGCGGAGCATCTGGGTGTTGGCTGTGAGGGCGCCACCGGGAAGTGGGAAGAACGGGATCTCAGGGTTGACTGCTGTGGCTTCTGGTGGCAGGAAGTAGTCCTTCATGCAATCCTGGAAGACACGCTCAGCTTCCTGGACCTTGGCGACATCGATGTCTAGGTCATAGTCGGTCCCCCTGAGTGCATGCCACATGGTGAGGATGTCAGGCTGGCAGGTGCCGCCGGAGCAGGGGACCATTGAGAGGTCGACCTGGGTCGCACCAGCCTCGATGGCTGACATGTACTGCTGGATTGAGACACCAGCTGTCTCATGTGAATGGAATACGATGCTGACATTTGGTCCGAGGATCTTGCGTGCCCTCTTGATTGTCTCGTAGACGTTGTGAGGGGTGGAAGTACCGGATGCATCCTTGAAGCAGAGGCTGTCGAAGGGGATTCCGGCATCCAGGATCTGGCGCAGGATCTTCTCATAGAAGTCCGGGTTGTGGGCGGCTGCCTTATAGCTGTCAGGCAGGCTCATCATCGTGATCGTGACCTCGTGCTTGAGCCCTGCGTCATGGATGGCGCGGCCACTGTCGATCAGGTTGTTGACGTCGTTGAGGGCGTCGAAGTTCCTGATTGTCGTCATGCCGTGTTTCTTGAACATCTGGGCATGGAGCTTGATGATGTCGCGTGGCTGGGAGTCAAGTCCGACGACGTTGACACCACGGGAAAGGGTCTGGAGGTTGGCATCGGGTCCTGCGACACGGCGGAACTCGTCCATCATGTCGAAGGCATCTTCATTTGTATAGAAGTAGAGGGACTGGAAGCGGGCACCGCCACCAGCTTCGAAGTGCTTGATGCCAGCTTCCCTGGCAGCCTCGACGGCGGGCATGAAGTCCTTTGTGAAGACACGGGCGCCATAGACGGACTGGAAGCCGTCACGGAAGGCCGTGCACATGAAGTTGATTTTTTTCTTTGCCATGGTTTTCAATCCTTGTCACTCATGAGATCTGGAATATGCCGCGGCGATCGCCACTGCGATTTCCGCGTCCCTGGCTCCCGCATTGGCCGCAGGGGCCTGTGTGATGGGCGTCGTACTTGCTGAATCCATCTTCCGTGGCTGGGGAGCCGTCTTCGCCGGCGAGATCCTGCCGCAGATCCTGCTCATGATCTTGGTCACGAAGATGAGGACCGCGAGGAAGATGAATACGAAACCCATGCCGAGTACGAGAAGCACCAATCCATCCTGCAACTGGCGGATCAGGACGTCCCGTGGCATGTTTGTTAAGAGTGTCAACATGTAGGCTGTCTCCTGTTTTTCCTAGGTAGTTTCGATTCCCTGACACTATATAGTGTTTGTCAAGAAGATTGCAACGGTGGCCAGTTGTGTATTTCGCTTCACAGAAAGCAGACATTGTTGGGAAAATCCTTGTCTGTCCGGGCGTGTCAGGGTTAGGATGTCGTACATGAGAGCCATCAACTTCAGACGACTTGCCAAGGACTACATCCGCATCATCTTTGGTACCTTCCTAGGTGGTTGCGGCATCGCGCTCTTCTCCAACCCCGCGCAGTTGACCGGAGGTGGGGTGTCAGGTGTCGGCACCATACTCTACTACACCTTGGGCGTGGATCCTGGTATTTCGATGTTGTGCATCAACATCCCCCTTTTCATCCTGGGGGTGAAGGTCTTTGGTTCACGCTATGGCTTCAAAGTCTTCGTAGGAAGCGTGCTCCTGTCCGTGTGGACCAGCATCATTGGAAACTTGACAGGTTACCAGGGTGTCCTTGATTACACAGACAGCACTAATGTCCTTGTATCAGGTATATGTTATGGTGTCTTGATGGGTGGTGGCATCGGCATTGTCATGAGGGCCGGCAGCAACACCGGGGGGACGGACATACTCGCCCAGATCGCGGCCAAGTACACGCCTTTCAATGTGGGTAGCATAGAGTTCTGCATGAACGCCTGCGTCGTCCTGGTGGGTGGCATCTTCTTCGGTGTGCGCAACATGATCTTCGCCTTTATCATGATGTATATCTCGGGGCAGATGATCAGTTTCGTCGTAGTCAAGCTTGGTACCAGCTTGGCAAAGACAGCCTACATATTCTCCAATGACAGGACGGCTGAGATCTCGCGTCGTGTCATCAAGGAACTCCACCACGGTGGTACGCTCTTCCATGGGACTGGCATCTACACTTCGAAGACGCGGAACATGTTGATGGTGGTGGTGCCAAACAACCAGCTGACGTTGCTTGAGGAAATCGTGCACGAGTCGGATCCCAAGGCCTTCATGTTCATAACAGAGACGTTCCAGGTGCTTGGAAATGGCTTCGAGTCCTTCAGGAGGGCGCTTGCGGACAAGCAGGAGTGACCCTGACGTTGCCAGACCTCATCCTTGTGGCTATAGTCTTTCACCGGAGGCTATGGAAAAATGTTCTCTCTCAACCGCTTCCTTGACGTGAAGGAAGAGAATAGGAAGCTCTTGGCGTTCACTTATTACGCCTTCCTCTGCTCTGGTGCGATGAGCACGGTCCTTGGCGCCGTGCTGCCAAGCCTGTCGTCTGAGTACGCACTGCCTTATTCCATACAAGGTTCGCTCCTGTCATTCCACCAGGTCGGCAACCTGGTCTCGGTCTTCCTCGCAGGCTTCCTGCCTTACGCGATAGGGCGTAAGAAGAGCACGCTGATCGGCGGTGCCGGGATAATCCTGGGCCTTGTGTTCATGACGCTCTGGGGCAATCCCTTCTTCCTGGTCTTCGCCTTCCTGCTTACAGGAATAGGACGTGGTACCTTCTCGAACATGACCAACGTCGTTGTTGGTGACAGCTGCCGCAACAAGACAGCGGGACTCAACCTCCTGCATGCCTCCTTCGCCATCGGCGCTTTCCTTTCCCCGTTGCTGGCCCTGTCTGTCGGATCGTCAGCCTGGAGGGCGCCTTGCTGGATCATCTCGGCCTTCATGCTCATCGCACTCATCCTGCTTGGCACTTCATCGCTGAGCAATGAGAAAACGGCCAAGGGGGAGGATGGTGGCCGCTCCTTCATCAAGAGCCCCGCCTTCTGGCTCAACACGATGATCATGTTCTTCTACCTTTGCGCCGAGGCGTCATTGACGGGCTGGCTTGTCACCTATTTCACCGACACAGGCCTCTTCCCACAGTCCCTTGCCACCAGCATGCAGTCACTTTTGTGGATCATGATCCTGTTTGGCCGGTTGGCTTGTGCTACGCTTTCATCCCGCGTCAACAAGCCCACGTTGATACTAACACTGGGCTTGATCATGACAGCATTCTTCTTGGTCATGATCAATGCCACAAGTCCGGTCATGGCTGTCATTGGTGTCTTTGGGACCGGCGTCTCGATGAGTGGGATATACCCGACAACGCTTTCAACCATGCCAGGCAAGTACAACTCATCAACAGTCGCTACCGGTTCCTGCATTGGCATCGCCACGATTGGAGGCATCCTCATGCCCATCATCATCGGTCTTGTGGCAGACCAGACAGGTGACATCTCACGTGGCATCGCACTGATCCTTGGAGCCCTCATCATCATGCTGGCCCTGATGCTCACCAAGCTGGTCCTCTCAAAGCGTGGACGCGTGTGAGGAATTGAGAAGAGGCCTCCACGTGGTCTGTGGAGGCCTCTTGCAATTCCTTATGTCCCCCTGGGTCAATCCAGGAAACGTTCGTTTATCTTGACGCCGAATGCGTCAGCGAGGATCCTCAACTGTTCATCGCTGATCGTCCTCACGATGCCAGCACCCTTTGCCTTCAGGTAGATTTCCGCCGCCTTCTCAATCGTGTGGACCAGGCCGAATGTCTCATCGAAATCGGCTCCCGTGCCGAAGATGCCATGGAAGGCCCAGACAACGGCAGGGTAGTCCTTGACCAGCTTCGAGGTCTCGATGGCGATGTCTGTGCCGCCAGGAATCATCCAGTCGAGGATTCCAACACCTTCAGGGAATACGACTGCGCATTCGGTCTCGCTCTGCCAGAGTATGCGGGAGAGCGTCCTCGCATCAGGCTCGATCGTATAGCTCAGTGCGGTGATGTTCGCTGGGTGGGCATGGTAGACGACGCGGCAGCGCCCCCCTGTGGCCTCCATCCTGCTGACATGGTTCATCAGGTGGCTTGGCAGCTCACTGGTGGGCTTCGCCCCATCCTCAAGCCCCCAGAGGATCTTATAACCCGCACCATCGGCGTCGATCTTGATGATGCCTATGTTCTTCTCCGGGGCGAGTGGGACATTGCGCATGTAACGTCCGCTTCCCGTCGTGATGAAGTACTCACCTGCGAGGGCGGGTAGTGTGACAGGGAGGTCCATGTGCCTGTGCTGTGTGAAGAGAGGGGCGCAGTCTGCGACCTCGTCCTCCTTCATACGGTAGGTCAGGTTGCCTCCATTGCGCTCATGCCAGCCCTGGAGGAAGCCGTCGTAACACATCCTGATGTAATCTTCCAATACCTTCTGCATTTTCAATTCCTCTTGAGGAGGACCTCCTTCTCATAACGCATGACATCCTCGAACCAGCTGAAGTCATCTGACATGCCTTCGCGACGCAGATACTCGTTCCATACCTCCTGCCAAGGCAGTTCCTTCATCTCTTCCGAGTAGGCGAAGAGGCGGGTGTAGTCCTCGGCCTCCTGCTGGGCCTTCATGGACTTGTTGTCCTCCAGCAGGGCCATGAGCAAGGCCTTCTGCATGTTGCGCGTCCCGACGACCCAGGCGACTATGCGGTTGATCGAGGCATCGAAGAAGTCCAGTCCGATCAGGACACGGTCGAGGGCGTCGTTGCGGACGATTTCCTTGGCGATCTCCTTCAGTTCGTCATCCAGGCGTACGACATGGTCGCTGTCCCAGCGTACGGCGCGTGTGACGTGCAGTGGGATCTTGTCGAAGAAACAGAGCAGTGCGGAGAGCTTCTCGCTGATCACTTCTGTTGGGTGGTAGTGGCCGCTGTCCAGGAGCTGGTGCACTCCCTCATGGCTCTTGGCATAGGCGAGGTAGAACTCGTTGGAGCCGACTGTGAATGACTCGAGTCCTATGCCGAATACCTTGCTCTCCACGCTGTCGATGACTCCATCGAGTTTTTCTGCATAAACCTGGTCGAGGGAGTCACGGAGGCGGAGGCGTGGTGAGAGGCGGTCTGCTGGTGTGTCCTTGAAGCCATCGGGGATCCAGAGGTTGCATACACTATAGCCATCGAGCTCCTTTGCGAATGTGGCTGCGACGCGGCGGCTTGCGATGCAGTGGCGGATCCAGAAGTCACGCACCTCCTTGTGGGGAGAGGAGAGTGTCAGGTTGTTGACGACCATGGGATGTGAGAAGCAGGTCGGGTTGAAGTCGAGCCCGAGCTTGTTCTTCTTCGCGAAGTCGATCCACGCCTGGTAGTCCTCCGGGCGGATTCCATCGCGGTCTGTCTGGCGGTCTGTGACCAGGTAGCTTGCATGGAGGTTCAGCCGCTTGGCGCCAGGGATCATCGAAGAGGCGAACTCGAAGTCGGCCATCAGCTCCTCCGGGGTCCTGGCACGTCCAGGATGGTCTCCAGTCGTCTGGATACCACCTGAGAGGGCGCTGGCACCTTTCTCGAAGCCGATCACGTCATCCCCCTGCCAGCAGTTGATGCTGACCGGGGTTTTCCGCAGTGTCTCAATCGCCGCTTCTGTGTCTATGCCGTAGGCGGCGTATCGTTCCTTTGCATCCTTGTACATGCCATTCCTCCTATATGCACTCATGAATCTCGAAGGATGAGACCAGTATGTCTTTGATATCCGAGCGTCCGAATTCCTTTGATGCCAGCATCGCTGAGAGCAGGTTGCCAATCGCGCTGCCTTCGTCTGGGCCGGCCGTGACACGGAGCCCCGTGGCCTTGGCCGTCAGCTGGTTGAGGTAGTCATCCTTGGAACCTCCACCGACAATGGCCAGGTGGTCAAAGCGCCGACCCGTGATGGCTTCCATGCCACAGATCGCATCCATGTAGGCTTCCGCCAGGCTCTCGTAGACGACACGGGCTGTCTCTCCAATGCCAGAAGGCCTCCTGAGGCCTTGCTCCTCTAACGCGTCTGCAATCGCCATCGTCATCGAGGCTGGGGCGAGGAAGCGGTCATCAAGCGCATCGACAAGGCCGATGAACTCACTTGAACGGGCTTCACTGACGATGTCATCGAAGCTGATGTCCCCTCCTGCTTCCTTCCTGATGTTCTGGAGCATCCATGTGCCCATGATGTTCTTCAGGAAGCGCACCTGACCATCATCAGCCCCTTCGTTCGTGAAGTTCGCCTTTGCGGCTTCCCCGTTTGTGATTGCCTCTGGCAGGAGGCAGCCTAACAATGACCAAGTGCCTGATGAGAGGTAGGCGGAAGCAGGGCCCAGGGGGCTTGCGAGCACGGCTGCTGCCGTATCATGACTTGGGGCCAGGATGAGGGTCGTATCGTAGCCGACTTCGTCACGGACCTCCCCACGGAGCCTTCCAAGCCTGGTGCCTGGCATTGAGAGTGTTTTGAATATCCTGCCGGGCAGGCCAAGTGCATCAATCAGCCCATGGTCCCATTCCTGACGACCCGCCTCCAGGAGGTTGGTCGTGCTCGCGTTCGTATACTCCTGCGCCATCTCCCCTGTGAGCTTCCAGGCGAGGTAGTCCGGTATCATCAGCATGTCATGGGCCTTGTCCAGGACAGCCCTGTCTTCGCTCAGGAGCTGGTAGATGGTGTTGAACCTCTGTTTCTGCGTCCCTGTGCGTTTGTAGAGCTCCTCCTGTGCGATGGGGCAGGCCACGTTGTCAGTGCGCTTGTCGCGGTAGGAGGTGGCAGGTGTGACCTCCCTGTGGTCCTTGTCCAGAAGGACATAGTCCACACCCCAGGTGTCGATTGAGACGCTGTCGACAGGGCCGGCCTTCCTCATGCCTGCCAGTACTTCCTTGTAGAGCGCCTCGATGTCCCAGCACAACCTTCCAGCTTTTTCGATGGGCTTGTTTGGGAAGCGATGTACGCATTCAGTGTGGATTTCCCCACCATCGAAACACCCAAGCAGGATCTTGCCTGATGATGCCCCGATGTCTATGGCCAGATGTCTCATGCCAACAGCATCCATCCCTATCGCTGCATGCGCAATAGACACTTCTCCTTATTTGTTGATGGAAATCGCCCGGATATTTGTTTAAAAGCGTGGAATAAGGTCAAGTCTTGATGTTTTTTTACTTGCGTCCTGCCTCGGGCTGTGTGAGAATAAGCACATGGGATACTTGATGGACCGCTTGAGGCCCCTCACCGATGAGGAGCTTGCTTACAAGGAGGCCCGCTCGAAGGGCCTGACTGGTGTGGACCAGGTCATACTCCCCAGCGAAGTGGAGGAGCGTGCACGTTGTGATGAGAAAGTCGTGCTGCGGTCCTCCTACTATGATGACCGGCCTGGAGGGGTGAAGATGGTGAAACACCCTGTCTACATGCCCCGCTATCTGCACAGCCACCGCTTTGTCGAACTGACCTGGATCGCGTCAGGTTCTGTCGAGGAGGAGCTGGAGGGCAAGGACATCACGGCTGTTGAAGGCGATGTCGTTATGATCATGCCAGGCTACTACCACAGCATATGGACTGATAGTGAGGACACGTTGGCCCTGAATTTCCTGGCCGATCCTGCTTTCTTCGCTTCCCTTGACGAGCGCTTCTCCTTGGACCTCTCCGCCTGCTCCCATGCAGTCTTCGGCCCTGTCGACCTTGAAGCCCCTGTCGAGTACTTCCTGGCAGAGAGGGAGAAGTGTGATGAAGCCTCACCTTTTGCGATGGAAGTCGCTTTCGAGCGCATGCTGCTGGCATTGAAACGTTCCACATTGAAGGAGAAGGCCTTGCCAGGTGAGCGCAAGGAGGTCTTCAGGATCCTCTCCTACCTCGAGGAGCATTCTGCAGATGTGACTCTCACGAGTTTCGCCGAGTATTTCCGCGTCAGCGAGCAGTACGCCTCACGCCTGATCCGGGAGAAGACTGGTTCATCCTTCTCCCAGATTGTCAAACGGTTGAGGATGGAGCAGGCGGCCAAGCTGCTGCGCACAGGCCGCCTCTCGGCCAAGGAGGTCGGAGGCAAGGTCGGTTACTCGTCCCCAGAGCACTTCAGCCGTACCTTCAAGGCCTGGTACGGCATAGGCCCTGACGAGTGGAGGAAGCGTAACAGCTAGTCGAGGTGGAACATCTCCTCGAGAGGGATTGAGACAGGGCTCTCGTCCTCGTTGACATCCATCAGGGGGGCCATGTAGTGCCACCAGCGCTTCATGGCCTCCTCCCCACCGAGGTCCTGGCTTCCACCATCTCCATTGACACGTTGCACGCTGAAGAGCGTACCTGTCTCATCATCGAGGAAGATTGAGTAATCGGAGACTCCCTGTTTCTTCAACAGGTCCACGATTTCAGGCCAGATTGCGGCATGACGCCGTCTGTACTCTTCCTTCATTCCTTCTTTCAGATGCATCTTGAATGCGATTTGCCTATCCATGGGTAAAAATGTAGGCCTCCACAAGGGAGGCCCGCAATGGACATTTCCTGACAAGTCTTAACGCTTCTTCTGCTGGATGTGTGATAGGAAGTCCTCATAGGCTGATGGGCTGTCGATCTTGGGTTCGTATTCGACAAGCGGGTAGTTGTCCATGACGAAGTCGATGTCCTTGTCACCGCGCCCTGAGAGGTTGACGAGTATGGTGGCGTCGCTGGGCAGCTGGGGTGCGAGTTTCACAGCGTAGGCGACCGCATGGCTGGATTCCAGCGCAGGGATGATGCCTTCTAGTCTTGAGAGGGCATAGAAGGCCTCAACAGCCTCCCTGTCGGTCGCAGTCATGTAACTGACGCGCTTGATGTCATGAAGCTGGCAATGCTGTGGTCCGACACCTGGGTAGTCCAGGCCGCTTGCAATCGAGTAGACAGGAAGTGGGTTGCCTGCATCGTCCTGGATCAGGAGTGTCTTGAAGCCATGGAGTATGCCAGGCTTGCCCTTTGTGATGGATGCCGCATGCTGGTTTGTGTCCAGGCCGAGTCCTGCCGGTTCGACGCCATAGAGATTCACAGAAGCATCGTCAAGGAAGCCTGAGAATATGCCCATGGCATTGCTTCCACCTCCGACACAGGCGACGACATTGTCAGGAAGGCGTCCTGTCATCTCAATCATCTGTCCGCGTGCCTCGACGCCTACAACTGATTGGAAGTCACGCACCATTGCAGGGAAGGGGTGTGGCCCTACGACAGATCCGATGCAATAAATCTGTGTGATGGGATCGGCAAGATAAGCCTTGAAAGCTTCATCTACAGCATCCTTCAGTGTCCTTGTCCCGCTCTTGACGACAACGACCTTGGCCCCGAGGATCTTCATCCTTGCGACGTTCGGAGCCTCCTTCATGACGTCGACCTCTCCCATGTAGATGTCGCACTCGAGACCCATCAGGGCGGCCGCCGTGGCAAGTGCGACACCATGCTGTCCTGCACCAGTCTCCGCGATGACCTTCTTCTTGCCCATGCGCTTGGCGAGGAGGACTTCTCCGAGGCAGTGGTTGATCTTATGGGCACCTGTATGGTTCAGGTCCTCCCTCTTGAGGTAGATCTGTGCACCTCCCAGGATGCGGGACAGGTTCTTTGCATGGAAGACGGGCGAGGGGCGTCCTGTATAGTGCTTGTGCAAGTCGTAGAGCTCTTCTTTGAATGATGGGTCCGCTGCTGCTTCCTCATAAGCCGCTGCGACTTCATCCATCACGCGCTGCAACGCTTCCGGGACATAGGATCCACCGTAAGCACCGAAATTGCCATCATGGTCAGGGCGGTTCGTCGTGTCTATTGTCTGTGTGAGCAAGTTGGTCATGTGTCCATCCTCCAGGTTTTGTTTTTGTTTATAGAAACATTACTGTGAATAGAAACATGTGTCAAGAACCTGCGGAGTGAACCTCTGTATCAACCCATGGATGGCAATGTAGTCACTTGCTTTGTTTCTGTGCCGATTGGGCTGTGTTCCCTTTATCCCGTTTCTATTTTAAGACGTCCTGCTTTCTACAGGATCCAGATTGTGTAGATGAAGGCATGGTCGTGGTGATGGAAGTTTGAAAACACATAAATATTGTCAACAAAAAAAAAATACTTTATTCTGAGCCAGTATGTGTGGAGAGGGGATGTTTTCCTGCCTTTCCCATATGGCCGTGCATTGTGCATTGCAAGAAGGGGGCATGAACCATGAAGGTCACATAGACATGATGCTGACATCCGTCAGCTGTTTGAAGTAGCGCTTCGTTTCCTGAAGACGAGGTGGCGAGTCGCATCATGAGTTGGTATCAGTACAGGGAAAAACAGTCTTAGGCCTGATTGGCCGATAGGGGCGGTAGATGCCCTGGTTCAAAAAAAAGGAGGGAATATGCGTAAAACAGCTTATCTGCTTGTGTTTGTAATTGCCGCATTGGTTTTAGCATCATGCAGCAGTCCAGAGCCGACGTTCTATTCAGTTCATTTCGAAACTAATGGCGGTGATCCTATCGATCCATATGTATTCCAGGAGGGTAGTCAAGTCACTTGGTTGCCCCAGGCACACCGGACTGGACATGAATTCCTTGGTTGGTATGAGGATCCTGAGCTTACACGGCCATTTGACGTGCAAACAGTCATGACGGGAGACATCACTGTCTATGCCAAGTGGGAGACCTGTACCTATGAAGTCGTGTTCGTTTTTTCCAATGGATCAGACGACGTCGTCAAGGAATACAAGTATGGAGAACTCGTTGAGCGACCAGAGGATCCTGTCAAAACTGGTTATGTGTTCGAGGGCTGGTTTGTTGATGGAGCGGAGATGTATGACTTCGATGCCCCTGTCGAAAGAGACCTGGAATTGAGGGCGAAGTGGAGGGAAAAAGATCCCATTTTCGTGTATCTTTATATCAGCTCAATACATATTTCTGATGAAGTCCTGTATGGCACAGAGGGACTTCCTCTGACACGTCCAGAGGATCCGTTCAGGGAGGGATATGAATTTGTAGATTGGTATATCGATGGTGACTTTTCTGAAGTGTATGATTTTGAAAAACCTCTTTCTGAGAGTATACGCTTGTATGCCAAATTCAACCCCTTAAGCTATTCTGTCAGTTTCGAGACTAATGGTGGTTCGGAAATCCCCAGCATGACTGCGACAAATGGCGAAGTGCTTGATGTCGCAGATCCAGAGAGGAAGGGGTACACATTTTCAGGCTGGTATTATGATGAAGGCCTTACCCAGGAGTATGATCCTGACACAACGACTTTCACAGAGGCTTTCACTTTATATGCGAAGTGGGAACCATGTAAGTTGACCATTTCTTTCATGAGCAAGGGATATTTACATGAAACGGTTGAGACTTATTCTGGCGAGACAATTGAAAGACCTGATGATCCAATCTGGAAAGGTTCCAAATTTACCGGCTGGTATCTTGATGAAGACTGTACCAAGGCCTTTGATTTCTCAACCCTGCTGTATGAGGACCTGACCCTATATGCGGGATGGGCTCAGATATATTCAATCACGTTTGATAGCTTCGAATTTCCTTCCACGTTGGATAGTAGTGTTTGTTCTATAGACTTCCCGACTGGGATTTCGGCTGCAACTGGCGATATTGTGGAAATGCCTCAGGCCACCATCACCATAGGTGACAACGTCATCCAGGTCAAAGAATGGTATCAGGAAGGTTCTGAGACACCATTTGATTTCTCAAAGCCAATTGTCATAGACCGTCCCCTGGTCCTCTATGCCCGTTGGGAAGGATATGAAATCAAGGATGGTGTCTACGAGGTTGGCAATGAATATGGTTTGAAGGTCTGGTGGGATGCTGTTGCAGAAGATCCTTCTGTCAGTTGCATTCTTGTTGAAGACATTCCTCTTGCTACAGGTACGAGTACAATGTCGAACTGGACTCCTGTAGGGAGTTTCTCAGGGGTTTTTGATGGTAATGGCCATAAAATTTCCAATTTGCGCATCAGAAGCACCAACGACCAATATACACGGTCTGAGATTGCATTGTTCAACACTTTGGAGGAAAGCGCGGTTGTCAAGGACCTCACACTGGAGAACGCACGGATAACCCTGAAATTCATTGATTTTGGTGCATTGCTGGCATATATGAACAAGGGCGTGATTGATAATTGTCACGTCATTGATGGAAATGTGAGCTGCTATGATAATACAGGCTCGTGCAATAATGGTGGATTGGTTGGCACGAACAGAGGATTGATCACAGGTTGCTCATTTAGCGGTATCCTGTACGGTAGGATGAATGCCGGCGGTATAGCAGTATATAATTACGGCTCGATCTTCGGTTGCGTTTCCGATGGTTCGATGGAGGAGTTCTCGAGTGCCACAGTGTCTCATACAGTAGGTGGAATTGTTGGGGACAATGATGGGACTGTCATGGCTTGCATGTCCTCAGCAGGTGTCAGAGCAGGATACAGCGGGGGTGTGGTAGGTAGTTCCAGCACTGACCTGCGCTCTCTATGCTATGTTGGCTCTCAAGGCGCTATGACTGGAGGCGTTGTTGCAATAAGCAGTGATAGGGACATATCAATCGAAAGTTGCTTCACGTCGACTTCTGCCTTGGCAGGTCCGGAATACCGTGGATATAAAGCAGTCATAGACGACAAGTCCGCTTACTCTGTAACAGGAGATGGCTGGGCGGATGCTGTAAACAGCATGAATGAAGCGATTGATGAATGGAATGTTTCAAATCCAGACAACCTTTGTCAGTATAGGTTTGAATACGACGGTTCACAGCAGTTGCCAGTCATAGTTGAAGCTTGATGCGGAAAGCATACAAGGAAGGGTCTGAATGCAGGCCCTTCCTTGTTTTCCTCCACTTATCATAGCGAGGCTTGTTTTTCACTGAGGCTCTTATGCCACCTTATTGCATCGGAAAGCCATTATATGGTCAAAGACTTCTCAAGCGTTCCTTGGCTTCCTGACTTATGCGGCGGGAATCCCGGCACTTCTGCTTGGCCATGCGACAGACTTCAGGACTAAGGGCTTTGAAGAAGGGTGCTGTCTCATCTGGGAACTTGGTATAGGAGGTCGCCATGAACCAGGCGATGGCCATCTTCAGGAGGTGGCTTTCCGCCTCTACTGCTGTGATGGATGGTAACAGTTCTCCAAGCCGCTCTTCCTCAAGGAAGCGTGACATTAATGTGATGGCCCCGAGACGTCTCACCATCTCGTCTTCATGTTCCAGCAGGGAGAGGAAGAACCGATAGGCATCCTCCTTCTCCGCTTTTTTGAAATACAATGATGAGGGCAGGGCGTCTGTCACTATCCATGAGACGAGGCAGGGCCTGAGACCCTCGATCGACCTGGCCTTGGTCTCGAAGGGCTCTTTCTTGGAGAAAACAACTAGGCCTTTGACGACAGCGTCTTCGATGAAATGGATTTCGATATCATCAGTCTGGACTTCTTTTGCCTTCTTCCTGACTTCAGACATCGTGGCCCCACAGCTCGGCAATGTACAGCCAGGGCTGAGGCCTTCATTGAAGGCCGCCCTTTTCCCCCTTTCATCCCCTGTGGGCCAGTCGATCCTAATAGCCAAGTGCTTCTCCTACGAGTACCACGGTTATGCGGTCCTTGATGCGCTGGCGCTTCAGGATCAGCGTGTCACAGCAGATCGTATCTTCCCCGCAGTCGGCGTGGCACATCAGGTCATGTTCATCAAATGAGGGTGAGACGCAGATGCCTTTCTTTGCACAGTAGGTGTCCTTGCCCAGGCGTACGCAATTGGCAGGTGAGGCCACGCGCTTCACACGCTCGACAGCCTCACGGAGGCTGGGTACGATCTTGTTCACTCCGACAACCAGGATGACCTTCTCCGGGCCGAAGGCTATAGCTGAAATCCTGTTGCCGCGTCCATCGACCTCGTAGACTTCGCCATGCTCTGTGATGGCATTGGCAGAAGCGAGGTAGAAGTCAGCCATGAAGATGGAGGCGTTGCGCTTCCTTGCCTCCTCAGGGCTGAGTCCTGGTGCGTTGCGGTCAATGTGCTGGGTCTCATCTTCGAGGTACTTCAGTATCCCGCATTCAATCAGGCTCTGGGAGCCTCCTGTCGCGGTTGAAGAGCCAGGAGGGACCAGTTGCTTGACCAACTTGAGTGCATCCTCCTTCGTCTCCACATAAGCTGTGGCGAAGGCATTCGCATCCAACCTTTCCATGACGCGCTTCACACGCATCCGCTCTGTCTTGGCAAGGTTCGCATCCATAGCTTGCTCCTAATGCAGGAAAAGCCTGACGCCATTGAGCACCATGACGATGCCATGTTCGTCGGCTGCCCTGATCACATCATCGTCCCTCAATGAGCCTCCGGGCTGGACGATGTATCTGACAGCGCTCTTCGCAGCGCGGTCTATGTTGTCCCTGAAGGGAAAGAAGGCATCTGATGCCAGTGACAGGGGTTGGAAGGAGGCGATGAATGCCTTTTTCTCCTCCTTCGTGAGCTCCTCTGGCTTGTGGGTGAAGCAAGCCTCCCAGGAAGCGATGACATCGACCTCCCTCTCATCAGCAAGGTACTGCTCGATGACATTGTCCTTGTCATTGCGGCTGAGTCCTGGCTTGAAGGGCAGGCCGAGCACGGCGGGGTGGTGGCGCAGCATCCACAGGTCGGCCTTGCCTCCTGCGAGGCGTGTGCAGTGGATCCTGCTCTGCTGTCCCGCACCGACACCAACGCTCTGCCCCCGGCAGGCGTAGCAGACGGAGTTCGACTGCGTGTACTTCAGTGTGAGCATCGCGACTACGAGGTCCCTCCTTGCTTCTTCACTGATGTCCTCCGCCTTGGTCACGATGTTGGTGAAATCCTTGTCGGAGGGGATGAATGTGTTCCTCTCCTGGGTGAATGTGAGTCCGAAGAGCGTCCTCGTCTCCAAAGCAGATGATGGCTTATAAGAGGGATCCATCTGGAGTATGCAGTAGCTTCCCTTACGCTTCGCCTTTAGTACTTCAAGGGCCTCTGGAGTGTAGCCAGGTGCGAGTATGCCATCTGACACCTCTCCCTTGATGACCTTGGCGCAGGACTCATCACAGATGTCGGAGAGTATGATGAAGTCCCCGAATGAGCTCATCCTGTCAGCACCCCTGGCCCTTATGTAGGCCGTGGCGATGGGGCTGGGCTCCTTTGGTGCGAAGTACATCCTGCTTTCAGTCTCATCGAGTGGCACGGCGAGGGCAGCACCAGCAGGGGAGGTGTGTTTGAACGAAGCTGCGGCAGGAAGGCCAGTGGCTGTCTTCAGGTCGCATACGAGCTGCCAGCCTGAGAGGGCGTCAAGCAGGTTGATGTAGCCAGGACGCCCGTTCAGGACGGAAAGGGGGAGGAGGGGCCCATCGCAGGAGATACTTGCTTCTCCCTGGTAGGGGTTGCACCCGTATTTGAGACCTAGGACAGCCACCTTCAGTCTCCGTTGTTCTTATTGAGTACTGTCATCTCATCGCCCAGCTGGACGAAGAGGGAGATCCTGTTGTCTTCATCGAGGGCCTTCCACAATTCGCTTGCAAGCTCTTCGAGGGTATCTGGAATCTCCAACCTCTCTGGATCCTTTGTGAAGGGCGGAAGCAGTCCACTCTCGCTTTCAAGATAGGTGTGGATGCAGTGTCCGATACCACGCTGGAAGGGGTAGCTGTAGAGCACACGCACACAGTTATCACCCTCCTTGCGGGCGATTGAGAGACTGTAGCAGGACTGGCTCTCATCGTAGACAGCGTTGATCCTGCTTGTGTAGATTGGTTCATCGTCCTCGTAGGACATCTTCAAGAGGGCGTCACGGTGGCTGCCGCCAGCTGCCAAGGTGTCCCAGATCATGTCTGTCTGTGTGCCGTTGGTGAGGATGACCTTGTCCTCGAACTGCCTCATCGCATTGTAGATGATCAGGCTTGGATCCTCGACCTTGTCCTCCTCAAAGGGCATGGTCTTGAGCACACCATCGTCATCAAAGGCGAAGACGCGGTTGCGGCTGTTGGCGCTGCGTCCCATTATCGCATAGGCGAGGACGGCCTTGCCTTCGCTTGTCGCACCGGCGATTATCAGGCGCCCAGGATATTTCCTTCCTTCAAGATACTCCGTGATCGTCATCGTGCTTGTAACTCCTCTTTCAACACATCAGCCCCTGTATTCTCATTCCTGTGGGGGCTCTTCTTATATAAGGGATTTTACCACCATCTATCACCTGGTTGGCAAGAGCGCTTTTTCCATCTTCCACGAACTACAAGCAAACATCACAAACAATGATATAGCCATATTAAACAATGATTTATGGTCAGTAGCAGGAAAAATCCCCAACAAGTGTTGACATAAAATCCTTTTGGTGGCATCCTCCTAAGAGCATTCGACGCAGGGTAGAGCAGTTGGCAGCTCATCGGGCTCATAACCCGGGGGTCGTAGGTTCGAGTCCTACCCCTGCTATTAACTTGAAAAACCAATTAACTCAAAAAACCCAGAAAACCCCATTTCAAAGGAAGGAATGGGGTTTTTCGTCGTGATTTCCAAGTTAATTAGTTCCCTTGAGGGGCTGAAGTCGCATTATCAGAAACCATTGCCATCAACTTTCCTTCGAATGATACCCGATGCCATGTCTCGTACAGGGGCATCTCATAATCGGTACCTGATATTCATCACAGCAGGAAAGCCATGTAGCAAGGGATGTATGTGACACCATCCTTCTTTGAGAAGTTCTTTGGGTGGATTACGTAGGAGTCTCCAATCCTCCTGCTGAATTTTTCACGGAACTTCTCAAGGCTTGTGATCCTGTAACGGTCTCCTGATTTGACCTCGATTGGGAAGATCTTGTTCCGGATCTTCGTCCCACGTGAGATCAGGAAGTCGATTTCCATCACATTCCGCTTCGCAACCGCATCATACTTTGTGTAGAAGAAGAGATTGTGCCCAGCTGCGGTGAGGCACTGGGCGACAGCGTTTTCAAAAAACATCCCCTCATTCAACGACAGGCGTCCAAGATAAAGCTCCTTGTAGAGTTCGTTGTTTGCATTCTTGTTGTCACCAAGGCTGTGGCTGACAAGGAGGCCTGTATCGCCCATGTAGCATTTGACATAAGTGCGGTCCTCATTGATGGCAAGGCCGACTTCTGGATCACTTGTATTGAATACGATATTCGCAATCATTGATTCACTGAGCCAGAAGAATGTCTCCTTGTAAGATTCGAATGTAGAACCTTTCTCTATGTCGTTGTAGACAACGCGCCTCTCGTGGTGGCTCAGCAGGGAAGGAATCTGCTCGTAAATCGCAGCGACCTTTGATCTATAGCCTTCATCGATTTTCATGATGTCCTGGCGGTATAGGCTTAATATGTTCCGTTTTTCCCTGTCGGCCGCCTCAAAGGACCGGATGGCTGAGCCAAGATAGGCCATGACACTCTGAGGCATTCCTCCTACTATCATGTACTCCCTGAAGAGGAGCATGGCCTCCTTGTGGATGGCGTCAATGAGTGGTTCCTCCTTCTGGTAGCATTCTTTCACGTACTCGATGAGGCGTTCTTTGCCAAGTGCCCAGGCGAACTCTTCAAAGTCAAGAGGATACATCTTGATTTCCTCCTCTTCGGAAGGGATGACGATGCCTTTGACATTCTGCCTCAGTGAAATCAAGGAGCCTGTCTCTATGTAGTCGAAGCGTCCATCTGCGACGAGATGCTTTACAGCCTGGCGTGCCAATGGGAACAACTGGACTTCATCAAAGACAAAAAGTGTGTTCCGCTCATACAGCTTGACGTTTAATAAAAGGGAGATTGTCTGGAAGAACCTGTCCAAGTCATAGAGTATGGAGAAAGTATCCTTGACCTCCTGTGGGCATATGGAGAAGTCGATAACCACTACCGATTTGTATTCATTTTCTCCGAACTTCCGGACTGTCGTGCTCTTGCCAACACGCCTGGCCCCGGAGACCAGGAGGGCAGTCTTTCCATTATTTTCTTTCCATTCAAGGAGTCTGCTGTATATTTTCCGCTTAAGGAGCATGACTATAAATTACACTGTAATCCAAGAACCCGCAAGTTACGAATTACCCAATTCCCCAAGAACCCGCAGGTTTGAAATTGCCAAATCACCCAAGAGTACGCAGGTTTGAAAACGAACTGCTTCAGCCTCAACGACAAGCTTGGCGGGATCCTGGACAATCCTGAGGCGGCCGCTGTCTTCAAGCCGTTGATGGACAAGCTTGCCGAGGCTGCCAGCAAGGGTCGTGGCATGGGAAGCCTCAGCGATGGTATGATGAAGATGCTGCGTGGTTTCACCGTCCTGCGCATGCTTTCCATGGTTCCAACGATGATTGGTGGTGCTGCTGGCATCACGAAGGAGGAACTCCTATCGCTCAACGACAGGTTGAACCGGATTCGCAAGTGAGCAAAGCAAGAGGCCTGCCGGATCACCAGCAGGCCTCTTTATTGTCGGGCAGAGAGGATTTGAACCTCCGACCCCTTGGTCCCGAACCAAGTGCGCTAGCCCCTGCGCTACTACCCGAGACAACAGGGCTATTTTGTTTGAAAGCGCCCTCTGTGTCAATCGTCAGAATGATACGTAGCAGCCCAGGTCCCAGTCGAAGAAATTGCCATAGCTTGTCATGTTGCTGAATGTGTAGCTGACCTCTGCGAAGACGTGCAGGGCGCCAAGCACCTCGAGGTGCACGTTCAAGCCAAGCTCAAGGTAGAGGAAGTTCTCCCAGCCTGCCCCGTTGCTGTTGTTGGGCACTCCTGTCGCAAGACCTGCGTTCGCAAATACATAACCATATGGAATCGTGTTGTCTGACAGGAAGTTCGGACCATAGGCGTAGAGCCTCAGCTGGTTCTGGATCGTGAAGGGTATGTTCGTGTAGCCGATTCCAGGGAAGGAGACGGTGTCTGCGAACTTGGGCACGTCAGAACCAAGCAGGAGCTGGGTGTACAGCCTGTCCTCGATGACCAGTGAGAAGCGGTTCCAGCGCTTCCAGTCCTCCTTGTTGTAAAGGACCTTCGCCCAGGTCACATCAGCATCCAGCTTGTACCAGTCGCTCCTCGTGTCGAAGAGGCTGTCCATGTCGTTGAAGAGCCACCAGGGGGCAAGGGAGAGCGTCGCCGTCCCCATCAGGCCCTCCCTGTAGATCTTGTTCCTCTCCTGGTACATGTTGTCCAGTGTCGCAGAGACTGAGATCGAGTTGGAGAGCATGTAGGCATCTCCTGCGATGTCAGGGGCTGCGGTGAAGTACTGCTCCCCATCCCAGTAGCGGATGGGATAGTCACCATCTGCCGCTGTGCTTGGGTTCAGGTATCCATCGAGGAAGCTCCTTCCCGCCCTGATGTTGGGAAAGGAGTCGAAGGCCTGCTCGAAACGCACGTTGACCGCGGCATCGACTGTCAAGAGGCGCTTGTCAGTGCGGTGGTTGTCGAAGAAGGCGTTGCGGAAGACATAGCTGATCTGGGAATAGAAGCTGTAATAGTCGTACTGTGCGTCATCCATCTGGCTGTCTTCAAGGTATGCACCTGTCCCAGGGTCCTGGATCAGGCGGCGCTCCGCCAGGCCCAGGGAGATGTCCATCATCACTGTCGTGTCGACGCCATCGAACCAGCCCATGTCAGACGCCCCCTGCTGGAGGCGTGCCGAGATGGGGAAGTATGTGATGTTGCCGAAGGCGAAGTCAGACATGTGGCCCATGCCTGCGACAGCAGAGAAGGAGGTCGATGCTCCAAGGATGGCAGCCGTTGATAAAAGGAGAAGGGCCGCCAGGCCCCTCCTCCTCATTCCTCAACCTCCGCTTGAGTGGCTTTCTTCACGCGGATCACACGGCGTGTCGTCTGGATCTTCGCCTTATGGCGGATAAGGAAGCACTTGTGGATCCTCATGTCGCGTTCGAAGTCGCGTCCGATCGTCTGCTCGGTGATGTCCTCGACAGCGTACTTGTCGATGACGGATGGATCCATCGAGAAGCGGCGGAAGTTGCAACTGAAGATCATCACTCCATCGTTCTCAAGGTGCATCATGGCTGCATCAATCAGCTTCACGTGGTCCCTCTGGACATCGAAGCTGGCCCTGTCCTTGCTGTTCGACCAGGTCGGAGGATCGCAGAAGATCAGGTCATAGCGGTCGAAGCTGTCCCAGAGGTAGTCCATGACATCGCTCCTGTAGAAGAAGTTGCCGATGTCTGTCGACCAGCCATTGATCCTGAAGTTCTCCATGGCCCAGTCGAGGTAGGTGGAAGAGCTGTCCACACTCGTAGTACTGAGGGCGCCGCCCTTGACTGCGTTCAGCGAGGCTGTCGCAGTGTAGCAGAAGAGGTTCAGGAAGCGCTTGCCATCGCTGTGCTCCTGGATCCACTTCCTGATTGGCCTGTGGTCAAGGAATATGCCTGTGTCGAGGTAGTCTGTGAAGTTCACCAAGACCTTCAGCCCATTCTCATTGACGACATGGAAGCGGTTTTTCGAAGCCAGGCGCTTGTACTGGGAGGCGCCTTTCTGGCTCTTGCGCTGCTTGATGTGGATATCGTCGGCATCGATGCCCGTCGCCCTTTCTGTTGCAAGTACGAGTTCTTCAAGGCGCCTCGCGGCATCTTCCGCAGGGATGGTCGAGGGGGCCGCATACTCCGAGAGGACGATGTGGCGTCCTTCGTAGATGTCGATCGCCGCACTGTATTCTGGCATGTCGGCATCATAGATCCTGTAGCAACTGACACCCTCTGCCTCCATCGCGGGACGGATCGCATCCAGGTTCTTGACAAGGCGGTTGTAAGCCATCTGCGCCCCAGCCGAGAGGGGTTGGGACATGCGCTCCGCCTTGCGTTGCATGGCGCGCTCGATGATCGCCTGCTTCTCCTCATCAGTGTAGACCTGGTAGTGGGCCAGCTGGCACTGAATCGGACCGTTGAAGAGGGCGTTGGTGCGCTGTGGTTTCATATCGATGTTGGACAGGAGCGCGCTGTCCCCACAGAGTATGGAGACCTGCCAGCCCTTGAACTTGTCTTGCATGACCTCTCCGATCCTGGAGTAGAGCTTGGCGAGGTCTGCCATGTCCATCCTCATGCCATAGGGCGGGTCTGTGACGATGAAGCCACTCTCCTTGCCGACCTCATCCTCTGTGATGCTTGTGAAGTCCTTCACGGAGAACTCGATAAGGTCGTAGACATTGGCCTTCAAGGCTGCGGCCTTGGCCATCTCGACATTCTGCCTGTTGATGTCTGAGGCGAGGATGCGGATCTTGCGGTCCCTTGCGGCTTCAGCGGCATCGCCAAGCTCGTCGAGGACATGGTTGTATGTGTCGACATCGAAACCAGGCAGGCTCTCAAAGGCATAAGGGACCTTCCTCATCAAGCCCGGTGCGATACCAGCTGCTATCAAGGCAGCCTCGACAGGAATCGTCCCCAGTCCGCAGAATGGATCCATCAGGATGCCTGGCTCACCATCCTGGACGGTCTTGTACCAAGGACTGCGCATCAGGACGGCGCTTGCGAGGTTCTCCTTCATCACCGCATCAGCAACCCCTGTCCTGTAGCCCCGCTTGTGCAGGCCCTCTCCGGAGAAGTCGACATAGATGATGACACGTTCCCTCCTTATATGAAGGTGGAAGGTGATGTCAGGGTGCTCTGTGGAGACATCAGGGCGCTGGCCGTCCCAGACACCCTTGAGATGGTCGACGATGGCGTCTTTCAGCCTGAGTGCGGCGAAGTGGCTGTTCTTCAGCCAGTTCGCTCCTTGGACTGTCTGGGTGACCTGGAAGGTCTGCCCTGGCTTCAACCATTTCTCCCATTCGAAGCCGATCGAGGATTCGTAGAGCTTGTCCGCTGAGTCGATGTCCTCATCCCAGCACAGCGCCATGAGGACGCGTGTGGAGATACGTGTGGACATCGTGAAACGGTAGCCGACCTCGAGTGGACCGGAGAACTGCACACCTGCCGAGGTCAGCTTGGCCTGGGTGGCTCCTGCGGCCTGGGCTTCAGCGAGTACTAGGTCACCTTGGTTCAGGGCTGATTGTGCGAAGAAGATCATTTTGCCACCTCCTGCTTGAAGACCTCCTCCAGCTCATCACGGGAGAAGGAGTATATGGTGCCACAGTTGAAGCATTCGAGTTCCAAGGGGAAGGAACCGGCCAGGATCCCCTGTTTTTCATTTGCAGGCAGCTTTGCCAGATAATCCAGGAAGTGCTGCCTGGTACAGGGGCAGGAGAATGCGACGAAGGATGATGAGAGGTGTTCGACGCCGAAATCAGCGAACTCCTTCTCAACATATTCCTTGTTCGTCATTCCTTCCGATATCGCCTTGCCAAGGTCGCTGAGCGAGGATGCCTTCTCCTGAAGCTTCGTCAGCAGCTCCTCGCTGCAGCCCGGCATGGCCTGGATGAAGAGTCCTCCAGCCCCTGTGACATTCCCGCTCCTGTCGAAGTGCGGGCAGATGTAGAAGAGAGTTGCTGTCTGCTCGCTCTCCTGGAAGTAGAGCGCCAGGTCCTTGGCTATGTTGCCGTACTGCATCATGATGGTGCCTGTCACAGGCTCCTTCGCTCCTTCAAGGATGCGGCTGACACTCAGGAAGCCCGGTCCGAAGAGAGGGGAGGTGTCCAAGCTCTCGAGTGGCTTGTCGAGTTTTATAGGGTTCTCAAGAAGGTATCCCCTCACGGCACCTATGGCCCAGGCCTCGATGCTGAGGCCTTTGATGGGACCTCCGCATTCTATCTGGAGCAGGACCCTGTCATCGCCTTTGATGGTTGATGAGAGCAGCAGTCCTGCGATGTAGGCCTGTCCAAGCACATAGGTCTCAAGAAGGCCTGTGCGGTGGTTGGCCTTCATCTGGTTCACGATGTGTGTGGCGCTCACGCAGGTGAGCCTCACCTGTCCGCCGGAGAGGAGGAAGACGTCCTTCGAGTCATCCTCAAGCCCAGCCAGGTGTTTCCTCAGTTCTTCACTGTCTATCAAGGATTTGATCATTGCGCTGGCAATGATATATAAACAAATGGATTTGAGGAAGAGCGCTTGATATGGAAAGGGGAGGCGTCCATGCCTCCCCCTTTGATGCCATGTGTTTTGATCAGGCTTCGATCTCGTGGATCACGAGTTCGTCTGCCATCTTCTTGAACTCGTCGCCATCCACGACTTCGTCTGCGAGCAGCTTCTTGGCGATTGTATCGAGCGCCTTCCAGTTGCGCTTGAGGTTGCCAAGCACCTTCTCATAACGCTTGCTGATGACTGCCTCGCATTCCTCATCGATGTATCTCTGCGTGTCCTCCGAGTAGTTGCGGTTGCCACCGACTCCATCGATGCCACTGTCCTGGCGTGGGAGCGTCATGTTCCTGAAACGCTCTGACATGCCGTACTCGCAGATCATCTTGCGGACCTGGTCGGATGCGCGCTGGATGTCATTCGAGGCACCTGTGGAGATGCTGTTGAAGGTCACCTCTTCAGCGGCACGTCCACCAAGAAGGACATCGACGTTCCCAAGGAGCTCCTCCTCAGAGAGCAGGAAGCGGTCCTCTGTCGGGTATTGCAACGTGTAGCCGAGGGCTCCGAAACCACGAGGCACGATGCTGATCTTGCTGACAGGGGAAGAGCCCTTGGTCAGGTAGGCTGTCAAGGCGTGGCCTGTCTCATGGTAAGCGACGCGTGTGCGCTCGGCCTCGTTCATCACGCGTCCCTTGCGCTCTAGTCCTGCGATCGACTTCTCAATGGCTTCCTCGAAGTCGGCTTGGACGACCTTCTCACGGCCGGCCCTGACCGCGAGGAGGGCGGCTTCGTTGCATATGTTTGCAAGATCGGCACCGGCAAGTCCTGCAGAGGCCTGGGCGATCTTCCTCAGGTCGACCGAGTTGTCCATCTTGAGGTTCTTCGAGTGGATTTTCAAAATCGCGAGGCGTCCCTCGAGGTCTGGCTTGTCAACCAGGACCTGGCGGTCGAAGCGGCCTGGGCGGAGCAGGGCGGGGTCGAGGATCTCGGCCCTGTTCGTCGCGGCCAGGACGATGACACCGCTGCGTGAGTCGAAACCGTCCATCTCGACAAGCATCTGGTTAAGCGTCTGCTCACGCTCATCATTGCCTCCGATGCCTGCTGATGACCTCTGGCGTCCGATGGCGTCGATCTCATCGATGAAGATGATGCACGGGGCCTTCTCCCTTGCCTGCTTGAAGAGGTCACGGACCCTTGCGGCACCGACGCCAACGAACATCTCGACGAAGTCAGCGCCTGACATCTTGAAGAAGGGCACTCCTGCCTCACCTGCGACAGCCCGTGCCAGGAGCGTCTTACCAGTTCCTGGAGGGCCTACGAGCAACACACCCTTGGGGATCTTCGCACCTATCTTCGTGTACTTTTCCTTGTTTTTGAGGAAGTCGACGATCTCTTCGAGCTCTTGCTTGCTCTCATCGCAGCCTGCTACATCGGAGAACTTGACCCCGGTGTCACCTTCGGCGACGATCTGGCTCTTGTTCTGGTTGAAGCTCATCACTCCGTTGCCTGTGCTGTTCAACCTCTTCGCCATCCAGCGGAAGAGGAAGATGAATATGATCAGCGGCAGGAAGGCCGAGAGCAGCGAGAGTATGATCGATGGCTGGCTTGGAGCCGTGGCATAATACTCGACGCCCATCTCATCCAGCAGGGGCACGAAGGAAGGATCGTCGATGATGTAGGTCGCATAGGGGATGATCTTCGAGGTGTCGACCTGCCAAGGCAGTTCCTTGTTGGCCGCGTATTCCTTTATGATCTGCGCGGCATCATCCTGTGTCATCGAGTAGCCGATATACTGCGTGTCAGTGAAGGCGACCTGCTGGATCTGCCCATCCTGGATCATCTGCTTGAACCTGCTGTACTCAACCTCGACCGGCTCCATGTGTGGTGAGAAGAGCCAGTTGTTGAAGAGTATGATCAGCACGATCATGACGATGAAGTAGATGATTGAGAATGACCACTTCTTCCTGGTGTTCGGGTTCATGCCGCCTGTGTCATTATTATGGATGCCAGGGCGTGGTCCCTGTTCATCCTTCTTCCTCGTCTCAATGACGAGGTTCTTGTCATCTTTATCAGTGGAACTCATTGGTCTCCCTTCCAAATCTTTTTCTTTATGTTGATAAGTTCCAAAAGCTTTGCCCAATCGTCAACTGTCATATTTGAGCATGCCGGCCTCACGGGACATGAAGGCCTCCTTCGTCCTTTAGCGATGGTTGGATGTTGACCGGCTGTTGAGGGCTGGTTCATGTTTTTGAAAGGTCTTCATCTCATTATGGTGCCATGAAGAGACCTGCAAGCACGGCACACATGTACATCAAAACGTCTGTAAATCACGGGTTCTTCAAAAAAACAGAAAACAACCATTGTCTCTCCATGACCACATGTGTATGTTGTGTGCAGGTTTGTATCTGATTTTGGTGGTGATATGAAGAAAAATGTATTATTGGCCGCCCTGCTGCTATCAAGCGCAGTCCCTTTGATGGCGACCCCCTATGCCGAGATCCTGTCAGCGGCCATGGCCAACAGCCCTCAGATGAGGGCCAGTGAGCTGGCCTACCAGAACAGCCAGCTGACACAGCAGCAGTACAACCTGCCAGACAGTGTCCAGGTGACCGTGTCTACGGGTACTGTCTCAGTACTGCCTGCTGACAACGCCCGTAATCCAATGAATGGACGTGAGACTGTCAGCCCTGACTTCTCAATGGCGCCTTCTGTCGAGGTCGTACTTCCCAATGATGGGCAGACGACGATCACAGCCTCGACAGGTCTTGGCTTCGAGTACGATGGTAGCGGCTATTATGATTTCACTCCGTCTATCAGTGCAAAGCACACATTCGACCTGACAGGCTGGGACAGTGAGGCTAGTGCCGACCTATCAAGCGCCAGAGCCTCTTTGCAGAGCGAGCAGGTCTGGCAACGTACCCGGCTCAGTTTTGAGAACCAGGTCCTGACCTCGATCAAGGCCATCCTCCAGGCCGAGCAGGCCCTTGACCAGGCCCGCTACAACCTGGAAGTCGCTGAGAAGGAGCTCCAGGACAACCTGACGCTTGGCTTGATGAGCGAGGGTTCTGTCAGTTACCAGCAGGAAGTCAACTCAATCAACCTGCAGAAGGGCAACATCGATGCCATGGAGAAGCAAATAGCTACGGCCCAGGAGCAGTACAAGACCCTGACAGGCCTTGATTGGGATGGTGTCGATGAGCTTCCAACCCCCGACCTCACGGTCAACATCCTCCCCACTGGGAACACGACTGTCATCCTGTCCCAGATTGATGTCCAGATCGCCGAGCAGGCCCTTGCTGACAAACGCCATGCCGTCAGCCCGTCAGGAATCACGCTGTCTGGTGGTGTGAACGGGACGATCAACAAGAATGACAACAGCGCAGGTGGAAATGTCGGCTTGTCCTACAATGCCGGCAACTGGTCCGTTGGAACCACTTTCAGCGGATCTTATGACAATTCCGACTTCATTCCATCCCTCACTTTTACAGGCAGCTGGTCCAACAAGACCACCAAGCGCTCTGATGAGCTTCAAATCCAGATACTTGAGAATGAAGTCATCAGCGCCCAGAGCGACCTTACAGCAGCCCGTACGAGTTATGTGCAGGCGATGCAGGATCTGGCCAACAGGGTGATCAGTCACAACTACACGGTGCAGAACCAGGTGGCGACCGATGCTTACAACACAGCCGCCCTGGAGCATCAGAAGCAGCTCTATGAGGCAGGGCTGTGCAGCGCGGATGATGTGCGCCAGGCTGAGAAGACGATTGAATGGGCCTCATATGACAACATGATCAACACTGTTGATGGGCTTTTGCTGCAGAATGAGATCCAGCAGCAGAACATATGATTGAACTGAAAGGAAGAGAGTCATGAGTGACAAGAACGACATCAAGATAGAAGACGAGAAGGTCCTATCAGAGAGCGAGAAGCGTGAACAGGAGCTCCGTGAGCAGGCCAAGGCCAACAAGAGGCGCAAGAGGATCCGCAAGATCATCATCTGGCTGGTCGTCATCGCCATCATCGTCCTGGTCGGCAACTGGTATTTGAACCTCCGTGCGACGATGCAGGCCCAGCAACAGGCCGCATTGAATTCAAGCACCCGTGTCGAAGTGCAGGTGACGCAGGATGTCTACACTGCGACGATCGACCTTTCTGGCTATGTCGAGGCCTATGACATACAGGAAGCCAGGTTCCGTGCGACAGGTCCTGTGACAAGTGTCAATGTCGAGGAGGGCGACAGCGTCAAGAAGGGCGATGTCCTGGCCTCGATTGACAATACGAACCAGACTTATCAGGTCGAGAGCATACGCAACCAGATCCGCCAGGCTGAACTCAATGGGACACCATCCCAGCTTGAACTCCTCAAGCTCCAGCTGACTACTGCGGAGAACAACCTCGAATATACCAACCTCGTCGCCAACTTCGATGGCACTGTCGCCAGTGTCAACATCGATGAGGGCGACTACTTCGAAGCTGGTACGACGACTGCGGCGATCACGATTGCTGACCTTTCCAAGCTGAAGGCGACTGTCGAGATTGATGAGATCGACATGCAGTATGTGACGCTTGGCCAGACCGCCTATCTGACCTTCGATTCCCTCCCAGGCCAGACAATCGAGGCGACTGTCTCCTACATCCCGACTCTTGGTACCTACTCATCCCAGGGTATTGGTGTCGTCGAGGTCGAACTGACCATCGACAACCCACCTGCCTCACTGAAGCCTGGCTACAGCTTCGAGGGTACGATCGCCAGCGAGGGTGATGTCGAGATGATGCTTGTCCCGCAGGCCGCAGTCACGACAGGCCGTGGCGGCTTGACTACGGTCGAGCGCTTGAACGCTGATGGAAGCACAGAGACTGTCCCTGTCTCCGTAAAGTACCTCGGAGAGGGCTTTACACAGCTCCTGTCAGGTAATCTTTCCGTTGGAGATACACTGGTATACGAACGCAGCAACAGCAGCATGGGCATGATGATGGGCGGAGGCCCTAGGTGATGGACAACGTCATAGAACTGGTGAACGTGCGCCGCTACTACCTGGTGGGGGACTTCTGCGTCAAGGCCCTTGATGGGGTGTCTGTGAACATACGCCGTGGTTCATTCACAGCGATCATGGGCCCTTCCGGCTCTGGCAAGAGCACGATGATGAACCTCATCGGCTGCCTTGACACACCAACCAGCGGCTTCATCAGGATAGACGGCGAGTACACGAACAACCTGTCTGAGAAGGAACTTGCCAGCCTTCGCAACCGCAAGGTCGGCTTCGTCTTCCAGCAGTTCAACCTCCTGGGCAAGCAGAACGCGCTTGAGAATGTCATGACACCACTGCTCTATGCCGGTGTCAAAGGTCATGAGAGGCGTGAGAGGGCTGAGGCCCTGCTTGAACGTGTTGGCCTGAAGGACAGGATGAAGCACCTGCCAAGCGAGCTGTCAGGTGGTCAGAAACAGCGCGTCGCCATCGCACGCGCCTTGGTCAACAACCCATCCATTCTTTTGGCTGACGAGCCTACAGGGGCCTTGGACAGCCGGACTGGTGAGCAGATCATGGAACTCTTCCAGGATTTGAACGACGAAGGCAGGACCGTGGTGTTCGTCACTCATGACAGGGGACTTGGAATGCGTTGCCGCGAACAGGTCTACATCCATGATGGCAAGATCGTGGAGGGGTACGAGAGATGATCTGGGAGAACATAAAGATCGCCATAACCAGCATGGTGCACAACAAGTTGCGCACCTTGCTCTCACTCTTGGGCATCATCATCGGTGTCGGATCCGTCGTCGCCATCCTCAACCTTGGACAGTCGGTCAGTGAGTCGATTAATGAGAGCATGCAGATTGGTGGCATCGACATGGTCAACATCTTCCCGACAGGTTCAGCACGTGAGCTGAATGTCTTTGATGAGCAGTTCGGTGACACGCTCATGCGCAATGTCGAGGGGATCGAGTCCGTCCTTCCAGCCGCCAGCTCGTCGACAAGGATCCGCAGTGGACAGGAGATCCTGAGCGTGACAATCGGCGGTGTCACATCGAACTTCTTCGATGTCAACTCTGCTGAACTGCTGTATGGTGAATACTTCTCCGCGAACGACAACATAAACCGCCGCCAGGTCGTCGTCCTCGGCAAGGATGTAGCAGATGAGCTCTTCCCAGTAGGCAATGCGGTTGGTTCCTATGTGTCTATTTTCCGCCAGTCTTCAAGACGCTACCTGGTCGTGGGTGTCCTTGATGAGAAGGATGCGACACTTGGGACAAGCTTCAACAACAGTGTGTTCATACCGTTGAACACCTATGACCAGCGTTTCCGCAGGGTATCGACACTATCGAGCTACACCTGCAAGGTCGCAGATGGTTACAATCCGACGGCGGTGGCAGACGAGGTCGAAGCCTATCTGAATGAGATTGTCGGTTCGGATTACTTCACCGTATTCAGTGCTGCAAGCCTTGTCGACATGGCCAACCAGGTCACGAGCACCTTTTCGAGCTTCCTCGCCGCAATCGCAGCGATTTCGCTCCTGGTCGGAGGCATCGGCATCATGAACATCATGCTTGTCTCGGTTGCCGAGAGGACACGTGAGATTGGTATACGCAAGGCCCTCGGTGCAAGCCCCAGGGTGATCATGATGCAGTTCCTGATCGAAGCCCTGACACTGACAATCATAGGTGGTGTGATCGGCATCCTTTTCGGGTCGCTCCTGAGTTATGCTGTTGTCAATGTCGTTGGCTGGCAGTTATATTTCAGCTGGTCCGCCATAGTGATCAGCCTTGGCTTCAGCGCATTCGTGGGTATCTTTTTCGGATGGTATCCTGCAGCCAAGGCCTCGAAGCTAGACCCGATCGAGGCCCTGAGCTACGAATGATGGCGGTACGCTGAGAGGAAGACGTGGCCAAGGAAGGTGGAAGGAAGCGCAAGCGTCGCATAGCAGGATGGTTCTCGCAGAACGACAGGGAGTCACTGCTTGTCGGCATCACGACGACTGTCGCCTTCCTGGGCATCGCCGTCATGATCATCTTCATGGCAGATGTCGTCATCTCCTCTGAGCGGCTGCAGATGACCAACGATATCGAGCGCAGCTTCAACGACATCATCTTCGCCCTTGACCAGGGACGGACCCAGACGGGTTCGGTCATGTCGGACGACAAGGTCAATGGTGTTGGCATATACAACGCATCGGGAAGTCTCGTGATGAGCTGGGGCAGGGTGTACAACATGCTGCCTGTGGGAACGTTGACCCAGCAGATGGCTGAGGTGGGCGATTCTGTCATTGTCAGTTTCGACGAGGATTCCCGGACAGCTGAGTACATACGCTTCGTGCAACATCCATTGATGAGTTCGACAAGCCTGCTGTCGGCGGCCTTCACAGGTGCCTCCGCACTTAGTGACCAGTCGCATTTCATCTTCATCTCCTTCGATGGAAGCGAGTACATCAGCCAGCGCAACATGATCCGCCTTGTCTCCCTCCTGGCGATTGCCGGAGTGATCCTCCTCTACGTGTTCGTCATGAGCACGAACAGGGAGAACCGGCAGTACAAGGAGAAGATGGCCAAGCAGGACAACCTGGCAGCCCTGGGGCAGGCGGCACGTACCTTGACTCATGAAATCAAGAACCCACTTAGTGCGATCACGATCCAGGTCGCACTCCTCAAGCGCCAGCTCAGGGATTCAGAGTACCTCGATGAGGTCACTTTGATTGAGAGCGAGACCCAGCGCTTGATCCACCTGACGAACCGGGTCTCAGACTTCCTGCGCAACCCAGAGGGCCAGCCAGAACAGGTCGATGTCGCAGCCATGGTCGATCAGCTTGTGCCACTCTTTGCCTACCCTGTGAAGGTCCTGGAAGGAAGCCTCAAGCATGCCTATGTCCTTTTCGACCAGGACAGGTTGCGCTCAGTGATTGAGAACATCATCAAGAATGGTTGTGAAAGCTGTGAGGGCCGCGACCCCCAGGTGGAGATTGAAATCGTGCTTGGACGTGGTGGCATGTATCACATCTACATACGCGACCGCGGTGATGGCATACAGGGGGATCCTGAGAAATTGTTCGATCCCTTCTACACGACAAAAATCCATGGTTCCGGTATAGGACTTGCGATTTCACGTCAGTTCCTCCAGGCCCGTGGTGGTGACATCAAGCTGAGCCCACGTCCAGGAGGGGGGACGGTTGTCGAGTTGGTCATCGCGAAGTATTCTTTCGTACAGGAGCTCGTCGTCCAAGGTGCCCGGAGGAAGAAGGAGAAGGGGGGCCTTGGCCGCTAGCCGCTGGAGGTTTCCATGAAGGTCTTGATCGTAGATGACGAAGTCAACATCCGTACGACGATGGGGCGTTTCTTCGCCATCGAGGACATAGACTCAGATGGTGCTGAGAACGGACTTTCCGCACAAAGGATGCTGAAGGAGACGGCCTATGATGCCGTCCTCGTCGATCTCAGGATGCCTGGCATGGATGGTCTTGAACTGATCCGATGGATCCGGGCCGAGGGCTTCCGCATGCCTGTGATCATGATCAGCGCCCATGGTGACATCTCCGATGCCGTGACAGCTTTGAAGGAAGGTGCGCAGGACTATATCGTCAAACCCTTCGACCCAGAGGAGCTGTGCATAAAGATCAAGAGCCTCGTCGAATCATCGAACCTCCGCAACGTGGTGGAGAACGCCAAGGCCTCCAGCGAGGACAGCTGCTCCTTTGTCGGAGAGGCTCCCGCCATGGCCAGGATAAAGGAACTGATCCGCAAGACAGCCCCTTCATCGGCCACCGTGCTGATCACTGGTGAGTCAGGCACTGGCAAGGAGGTCGTCGCCCGCGAGATCCACGCCAAATCATCAGTCAGCAATGGCCCCTTCGTGGCGATAAACATCGGTGGTGTTCCTGAGAACCTTCTTGAAAGCGAGCTCTTCGGCTATGAGAAGGGTGCCTTCACTGGTGCTGTCAGCCGCAAGACCGGCATGTTTGAACTGGCATCTGGTGGTACGCTCTTCCTTGACGAGATCGGCGACATGCCCCTGTCGTTACAGGTCAAGATCCTCCGTGTCCTCCAGGACCGCAAGATCACGCGACTTGGTGGTACCAGTCCCATGCCGATCAATGCCAGGATCATTGCCGCGACCAACAAGGACCTTGAAGCCATGGTAAGGGATGGAAGCTTCCGCGAGGACCTCTTCTACCGCCTCAATGTGGTAAGGATCGAGATCCCTCCACTGCGTGAGCGTGCGGATGACATCCCCCTCCTGGCTGCCAACATCATAGGCCGCTATAACCGGACCATGGGTACTAAGATCACCGGTTTCACTCCAGAAGCCCTTGAGATGCTCAAGAGACATGAGTTCTATGGGAACGTCAGGGAACTTGAGAACATCCTGGAGCGTACAATGATTTTCGCAGAAGGCAGCATCATACGTGTTGAGGATCTTGACCTGCGTGGCTCTGTCTCACGCCCAGGGACTGTGCACAACCAAGGTGAGGCGGCTGTCAATGAAGGTGCTGTCACACTGAAGGATATTGAGAAGAACGCCATCATACGTTCATTGCAGCGCTGGGAGGGCAACCGCACCCACGCCGCCGAGGAACTGGGGATCAGCAGACGTACCCTTATCAGCAAGATCGCTGAGTATGGAATCCAGCTGTAATCCCATTTGGGACTCATTTGACGCCTTGAAACGCGCTTTGCCCCTGTGCTAAGCTCGCTTTGATGCAAGACTTCAAGCACTACCTGACCACCTGTGACGCCATTGAGGGCAGGCGCCTTGCCATACGCAAGGGCCAGTTCCTTGATGACATGCGGCCTGATGGTGAGCCTGTGCTCGTGCTGGTCGAGGAGGGCTCGGTCGAAGTCCTGGGCCGGAGCGGCACGCTTGTGAACAAGCTCGCCCCTGGTTCTGTCTTCGGTGTGGTCAACCTTTTCTCCGGAGAAGCCATGCCAAGCCGTCTCAGGGCGGTGGAGGATGCCATCCTGGTGCTCTTTCCAAAGTCAGCCGTGAGGCAGGCGATGGACAAGGACCTGGCTTTCCTCCATGCCTATTGCCGTCTCTTGAATGACAGGCTTGGCTTCCTTATGTCGAGGATCTCACTTCTTTCCTTGAAGTCGAACAGGCAGCGTGTGGCCGCCTGGGTCCTTGATGGAATGCCTGGCCTGTTCAAGCGGCGTGAGGAGCTGGCCGGGTATCTGGCGATCAGCCGTTCGGCGCTCTTCAGGGAGCTGTCCTACTTCACTGATGTGGGTGCGCTCCGTGTCGAGGGGGATGTGATTGAGGTCCTGGATGAGGGAAAACTGATGGAGGTGTTGAGATGAGGAAGATCCTCATGATGCTTGTCTGTACAATCATCGTGCTGCTTCCGCTGGCTGCGGATGATGCCACACCTGTGCGTGTGGCCGCACTGCGTGGACCTACGGCCATGGGCTTGGTTGGTCTGATGGATGAGGCTTCAAATGGTCCTGTGAATGGTAATGATTATACGTTCTCGATTGTTGGAAGCCCAACGGAAATCACTCCCATGCTTGTGCGTGGCGAGGTTGATATCGCAGCAATGCCCGCCAATCTGGCATCTGTGATCTGGAACAACACGGATGGCAGGATCCAGGTGCTTGCTGTCAACACTCTTGGTGTCCTCTACATCGTTGAAAAGGGGGACAGTGTGCATTCCCTTGCCGACCTCGAAGGACGGACGATTTACGCGAGTGGCCGTGGTTCCACTCCACAGTACGCCTTGGATTACATCCTTGATGAGGCAGGCCTTTCCGATAGTGTGCGTGTTGAATGGAAGAGCGAGCATGCAGAAGCCGTCGCAGCCCTCGTCAACGATACGGATGGCGTCGCCCTCCTGCCTCAGCCCTTTGTGACGACGGCGGTCATGCAGGATTCCTCGATACGTGTCGCGCTCGACCTTAACGAGGCTTGGGAGGAGGTCAGTCCTGAAAGCGCGCTGATTACAGGAGTCATTGTCGCCCGCACGGACTTCATCAATGAGGAGAAGGCTGCTGTCGACCAGTTCCTTGTCGATTACAAGGCCTCCACGGATTTCGCCAACAGTGATGTCGAAGGTGCGGCTGTCCTGGTCGGGCAGGCTGGCATAGTGCCTGAGGCAGTCGCCCTAAAGGCCTTGCCTGAGTGCAACATCGTCTGTATCACAGGAGATGAGCTTGAGAACGACCTCTCTGCTTATCTTGAAGTCTTGTACAACGCCAATCCCACCTCGGTAGGTGGAAGTCTGCCTGATGAGGCCTTCTACTACTGAGCGCATCATAAAGCTGACAGCTGTGCTCTTCTGGCTGCTCGTATGGCATGTCGCCGCAAGAGTGGTCGGGGAGCGCATACTCCTTGTCTCTCCGGTGGACGTCGTCTTGAGGCTTTTCAAGCTCCTGCAGGACGCATCCACCTGGGCATCTGCCGCCTTCTCGACACTGCGTGTCGCAGGCGGCTTCTTCCTTGCATTGCTTGCCGCCTTGGTGTTGGCCCCGCTGGCAGCTGGTTTCAAACCCATCAGGATCCTCTTGTCTCCACTTGTGCAGGCTTTCAAGACAGTGCCCGTCGCCTCGATCGTCATCGTCGTGCTGATCTGGGTCTCATCCCGCAATCTTTCGGTGATCATCAGCTTCATGATGGTCTTCCCTGTGCTCTATACGGACATGTTGGGAGCGATTGACACGACAGACCAGCAGATGGTCGAGATGGCCCGGGTCTTCCGGCTGGGTACTTGGCAGCGCCTCCGCCTGGTGTATATACCGCAGGTCTATCCCTGGTTCCTCTCTTCGTCATCCCTTGCGTTGGGCCTTGCCTGGAAGAGCGCTGTGGCTGCCGAGGTCATCGGCATACCGCAGGGCAGCCTCGGAGAGCGGCTTTACGAGGCGAAGCTCTTCTTCGCTACTGCCGATGTCTTCGCATATACACTGGTGATTGTAGCCTTGTCAGTGCTGTTCGAGTATGTGATGAAGGCTATCATCAAGTTCATAGGACATCGTTTGGAGGCAGTATGAAAGGCATGTTCACAAAGCATTATGATGGAGTGGCCGTACTGGATGGCTTCATCCTCGACGTTGTGGACGGGGCCATGAACAGGATCACAGGGCCCTCTGGCCGTGGCAAGACGACACTGCTGCGCCTGGTCGCCGGCTTGGAACCTGATGAGGCAGATTGTGCTGACTTCAAGGGGCGGACGGTCTCCATGCTCTTCCAAGAAGACCGCCTTGCGATGACAATGGGCATGGTAAGCAATTTGCGTCATGCCCTGGGCCGGGATGTGGGCCTTGATGCCATCCTGTCGATGCTAAATGAACTTGGCTTGGAGGATCATGATAAGCGTGTTGATGAATGTTCTGGTGGTATGAGGCGGCGCATAGCGCTTGCCAGGGCCTTGCTGGCACATTCCGAACTCCTGATCCTGGATGAACCATTCACAGGACTTGACCCTGGCAGCCGTCGTCTTGCCTGCGAGGCGATAGTGCGTCATCAAGATGGCCGCACCGTCCTGGTCGTCACCCATGAGGATGATGACGAGGTCCTGCTGCCAATCGCCCGCACGATAGCGCTGTAGTGATGCCATTGCGGCTAAGGGGCCGCTTGGTTAACATGGGGATATGAATGAAGGACATCTCCCCCATTGGGACCTTGGCAGCATTTTCAGTACGTCGGATGATTTCCGCCGTGGCATTGATGACGTCGGATCTGGTTGCACCGCGATCAGCCAGATGATGGATGATGGTGCCTCACTTAAGGAGGTGCTGGGGCCATACGAGGACCTCATGGCCCGCTATGAGACGCTCTCCGCATATGCCTCATCCGATCTTTCGACAGACACAGGTGACAGCAGGAGGCTACGTGCCGTGACTGATGTGGAAGCCCTGGGATTGTCAGTCAAGGCGCTTGAGCAACGCTTCCTCACACATCTGACAACCCATCAGGGTGAGCTTTCTGATGAAGCCCTTTCTTCCCATGCTTATGTGTTAGGCCATATGAATGAAGAGGCCCGTCATCGGATGAGCGGGGCCGAGGAGGCCTTGGCCGCCGACCTCAACAGGAGTGGTGCTTACGCATTTGAACGTCTCTTCGACCGTCTGACAAGTACTGCGGAGGACGGAGGCCGTTCCCTTAATGAGCTGCGTGGAGATGCTTACAGCGCAGACAAGGACTTGCGGGCCAGTTCCTACAAGAGGGAGAAGGATGCGCTACGCCGTATCCAGGATCCTGTGGCCGCCTGCCTCAATGCGATCAAGGGCAGTTGCCTGACGATAGAGGCCCGCCAAGGATGGAAAGGCCCTCTTGAGCACAGCCTCTTCATATCCAGATTGGAGCCGGGGTCGCTCGATGCCCTTCTTGGTGCGATCGAGGACTCCCTTGGCATGTTCCACCGTTACCTGAGGACAAAAGCCAGGTTGCTTGGTGAGGAAAAACTGCCTTGGAGCGATCTTTTCGCACCAATCCAGCTACCAGGTCTTGAAAACAGGACGTATTCATTTGATGAGGCACGTGAGCTGGTCGAGGATGCTTTCTCTTCATTCTCACCTAGGCTTGGGGCTTTCGCCATGAAGGCCTTTGGTTCTGGGTGGATTGATGCCGAGCCGCGTCCTGGCAAGGTTGGTGGTGCCTATGATGTGGCCTTCCCCTCTGTCGGCGAGAGCCGTGTGCTTACAAATTTCACAGGAGACTGGTCTTCTGTATCGACGCTAGCACATGAGCTAGGCCATGCCTACCATGATTCGCAGGTGGCAGGCCTGCCATATTTGCTTGGTGTCTACCCGATGACCTTGGCTGAGACCGCCAGCATATTCAGTGAACAGCTCCTGTTCCAGCGTGAGCTCTCACGCCGTGATGAGCGTTCCGCAATCCCCCTGATAGAGAGTTTCGTCTCTGATACGACCCAGGTCTGTGTCGACATACTCTCACGCTATCTCTTCGAGAGCAGGCTCTTTGAGAAACGCAGGGAGGGGGAGCTCTCGGCACAGGAACTATCAGCCTTGATGCTCTCTGCCCAGGAGGACAGCTATGGCGATGCGCTTTGCGACAAGCATGAGCTGATGTGGGCGGTGAAGGGTCATTATTATTCGTTGGACTTCAGTTTCTACAATTATCCCTATGCCTTTGGCCAGCTCTTCGCACTTGGTCTTCATGCCTCAGGCCAGGGTGACCCCTCATTCCCAGCTCGTTATGACCAGCTGCTCGCCTCCACAGGTGGCATGAGCTGCGAAGCTGTTGCTGCCATGGCTGGAATTGATATCACGGACAAGGCGTTCTGGCTTTCCGGACTTGATGTCGTAGGGGAATACGTAAGGAGGTTGGAAGACTTTGCTTCTCACATGTGAACGGCTCATGACACCTTCATACGGGGTCTCCAGCACCGTAGACGGTCCAGTGCTCCTTCCTGGCCTCCTTCTAGGTGAGGTGGCCGAGGTCTCATCCATCATCAAGCGCCAGGGGCGCAAGGAGGCCGTGGTCGAAGGTGTTGTAAAACCAAGTGCGATGAGGAAGACTCCCCGCTGTCCATTGAGTGGTGTCTGTGGAGGTTGTGACTTCGATCATGTGGATGAGGTGGATGGAGCCGCCATCAAGCGCTCCCTCGTGGTCTCAAGGGTGTCGCGTGCGCTTGGATGTGATGCCTCATCCATCTATCCAGAAGCCATCTGGGCTCCAAGCGAGGGTTACAGGGCGCGTTGCCGTGTCCATCTCTCGATGAGGGACCGCCGCATGGGATTCCTTGCCAAGAGGAGCAACGAGCTTGTCGAAGTCAGGGACTGCCCACTGCTTTCACCAAGGTTGAAGTGCTTCCTTTCAAAGCCTGATGAGTCTTTGAGGCGTGCCTGGCCCCAGGCGCTCTCCAAGGGTGTCAACAAGAAGACAGGATACGTTGAGCTCCCGCTCTTCGATGCGGATGACAGGGTCCTGATTGGCTCAGACGAGGGCGTGAAGACAATTGGAAGCATTGCTTACAAACTCTCAGCCTCTGTGTTCTTCCAGTCAAACCCTGTCTTGATGCCACGCCTCCTGGACTTTGTGAAGGAGCATGCTTATGGGGAGCACATCATGGACCTCTACAGTGGAGTTGGCACGTTTTCAGCGCTATTCGAGGGCTCCGGGGCTATCGTAACTGCGGTTGAGAAGGATCCTTCATGTCTGGCATTCGCCCGTAAGAACGCACCTTCTGCCAACTTCTTCACGGACGATGTGGCCCTCTGGGGGCGTAAACGCAAGGATGAAGCCGACTGCATCATCGTCGATCCCCCACGTACAGGGCTTGGAGAAGACGCTTCGCGCCTTGTCTCATCTTGGAAGGCGCAGCGTATCATTTATGTGAGCTGTGACAGCCGCTCGATGGCTCGGGACCTGGCAATACTAAGCCAGGCTTACGAAGCTGTTGAGGGTCTTGTCATTGATTTCTATCCATCATCTTCGCATGAGGAGAGCGTCCTTGTGCTGGACAGGAGGCGGGATGTCTGATCGTAAGTTGATTGAAGTGTGTCTTGGTTCGGTTGAATCTGTACTTGCCGCCGGGCGTGGTGGTGCTGACCGTGTGGAATTGTGCAGCGATCTCTTCGAAGGAGGCCTTTCCCCATCCATCGGTACTGTGCGCACCGCGCTGCGCCTGTCGTCCATACCAATCAACGCAATGGTGCGTCCACGTGGTGGTGACTTCTGTTACAGCGATGTCGAATTCGAAGTCATGAAGGAAGAGGTCAGGGCCTTCAAGGCAGAGGGTGTGAATGGCATTGTCTTCGGCATCCTCACCGAGGATGGGCGTGTCGACATGGAGCGCTCCAAGGAGATCATCAGCCTCGCCCGTCCACTCAGCGTGACATTCCATCGGGCCTTTGACATGACGTACGACCTGGCGTCATCGCTTGAGGACCTTGTAAGCCTTGGTGTCGACCGTGTGCTTACGAGTGGTGGCGAAGCGACTGTGCCAGAGGGGGCTGAAGTGCTCCGCGACCTTGTCAGGCAGGCTGGTGACAGGATCATCGTCATGCCTGGTTGCGGGCTTAGCGAGCGCAATTTCCACCGTATGGACGGAATAATCGGAGCCAAGGAATACCATGTCGCCTTGGACGTGGAAAGCTGTAGCAGGATGCGCTTCCATCCAGGACACATCTACATGGGCGGCCTGTTGCGCCAGGATGAGTTCACCATCACCCATACTGATGAGTCCCGTGTCCGGGCAATTGTCTCTCAGCTCTGATTGCGGCGGCTGGTCGCCAGCTGTCCACAGGCTCCACCAATGCTCCGTCCCTTGCTCATCCGTATCGTGTAGGGGACGCGTAGTTTGTCGAGTTCATGGGTGAAGGCGCGGATCTCAGCCTGGGATGGGCTTTGCCAGGGCAGGTCATCGACCTGGTTCCAAGGAATCAGGTTGACGACACATTGCAGGCCTGTGGCGAATGAAGAGAGCGCCTTGGCGCTGTCAGGGTCTGTGTTGACACCACTCAACATGCAATATTCGAGGGTTATCCGCTTATCGCATGAACGCTGGAAGAGGAGCAGGGCCTTCTTCAATTCAGCAAGTGGGAAGCTCCTGTTTACAGGCATTATGCGGTTACGCGTCCTGTCATCAGCGGTGACCAGTGAGACCGCGAGCCTGATGCCCAGTTTCAATTCCGCCAAGCTGCGTATGCCGGGGACGAGGCCACAGGTCGAGATTGTCATCTTCCGATAGGAAATGCCATAGGTCTTGGGGTTGTGCATCCAGGTGACGGCACTCATGAGGGCACCAAGGTTATGCATTGGCTCCCCCATGCCCATGAAGACGATGTGTCCAACAGTTGGGTCGATTTCCTTCAGATGGCGCATCTGCTCGACAATCTCATAATCCTTGAGGTTGCGCACAAGACCCATCGTACCTGTCTTGCAGAAGGCACATCCCATTGCACAACCTACCTGGCTTGAGATGCAGGCAGTCTTCCTTCCTGTGCCATCAGAAAGCATTACGCATTCTATGAGTTCCCCATCCTCCAGCTCCACGAGGAGCTTCAAGGCGCTGCGCTCTTCATGCCGCTCGACAACATGCGATGAAATCACCTTGAGGCCATCAGCTTTCCATCTCTCCCTGTCCTTCTTGGGCAGGTTGGTCATCTGATCCCAGTCAGTGGCACCTTTCGCAAGCCAGGAAAGCACCTGACCTGCTTGATAACTCTTCTCCAAGCCAAGTGCTTGGCTGAGACTGGCTTCATTCATCGCGTAAAGGCTGGACATCGTCTTCCTCCAATCCCCTTTCGTTGCGCGTATTGTATACCACAAGGCAGGGTGGGGTGAAGCTGAGATGGAAAGCCCATGGAAAACCAGATGAATGGTCTGGGACGGTGCAAATGGTGAGACAAGATGGAGTTCTAATTTGTAATAACCTATTAATACACCGAACACGGATTATAAAATCAAGTAAGCAAGATACAATCAAAAGAACTTACCTGCAGTAAACTGGAACATGTGCTACGATTGATGCATGGATGTGATGCGCTTTGAAGTGGATGGTTTTGTGGTGGAGCTTGCTCCTTCCTCAGGGCCGCTGCTGTTGTGGCCTTGCTTCGAGGATGAGGCCTGGCCCCGTCTGGAGCGTGGCTTGTCATTTGCCAGGATCCTGCTGGATGCCTCTCAATGGAACAGCTTGCTGAGCCCTTGGCCGGCACCAGCTGTGTTCAAAGGAGCTTTGCCATTTGCAGGTGAGGCTTCATTGTTCCTCGAATCCCTCGTCCATGTGATACTGCCTGAAGCCACTTCCCGCTGCGGGGCAGGAGGACAAGCCCGGATTATCGCAGGCACGTCAATGGCAGGCCTTTTCGCCCTTTGGACAGTGCACGAATGTGATGCTTTCGATGCGCTTGCCGCAGTATCTCCATCGTTGTGGTATCCCGGATTTGATGAGTATATCACTGCACACAGTGTGTGCACCAATCTCAAGAAGGCCGCCATCTTGCTTGGTGATAAGGAATCAAAGGGTAGGAACAATGCTTTCTCAAGCGTGGAGTCTGTCTGTGGGCTCATGGCATCAAGACTTGCCGCGCAAGGTGTGGATAGCTTGTACAGGCTTGTGCCAGGAGGGCATGTGGACAGGGAAGGACGCAGGTTGACGGAGGCCTTGGATTTCATCCTTCGTGATGATTGATGCCCCTTGCATTGCTTCCGCGGGCAGGATGGAATAACAGAAAGCACGAGAGGGGGGCCTATCATATGCAACTGCCTTTTCCATTGATGCGCATTGTATGTGCAACGGCAGACCTGTTTGAGCTTATGCATCCTTTTCCATCGTTGCAGGACCTGGATCATGCTTTCAGGAAGACATGCAAGGATGGCTGTCCAGGTTTGCTGATTGGGATGTGATTGGCCACCTGGTGGTAAGCCATCATTGCACATGTTGTGTGTGGGGTTCTGATGGGATTGATGGCCATGGGAAACCGTCCCCATGGCCATGTCTGATTCACTCCCGCACTGTCCAGGATTGCAGGCCTGACTGCAGTGCCGCCATTTGTGCGAAACGGCCACCTGCTTCCATGAGGCTCCTGCCAGGACCTTCCTCTTCAATCCGGCCATTTGCGAGGACAAGGATATGGTCTGCGTTGATCACGGTCCTCAGACGGTGTGCGATTACAAGGACCGTCTTGTCTTTCGTAAGTGCGCTGATGGCCTTCTGGACCTCGCTCTCGCTTTCCACATCAAGGGATGCTGTCGCTTCGTCAAGCAGTATGATAGGTGCCTCCTTGAGGAGGGCGCGTGCGATGCTGATCCTCTGCCTCTCCCCTCCAGAGAGGGATGCGCCGTTCTCACTGAGCACAGTGTCATATCCGTCAGGAAGGGTTTTGATGAAGTCATCGCACTGTGCGGCACGTGCGGCCCTGATGACATCTTCATCGCTTGCGCCCTTGCGGCCAAGGCGTATGTTCTCCATGATGGTGTCATTGAAGAGCGTGACATCCTGGAAGACGGAGGAGTAGTGTGTGAGCAAGACCTCTGGATCCACTGTTGATATGTCCACGCCATCAACGAGTATCCTGCCTTCGTCGACATCCCAGAAGCGTTCTGCGAGCCTGCAGGCGGTTGTCTTCCCACCACCCGATGGTCCGACAAGTGCCGTGACTTCCCCCTCCTTGGCTGTGAAGGATAGGTCCTTGAGGACTGACTTGCCGCTTTCGTAAGAGAAGGAGACGTGGTCGAATGTGATGTCATGGCCCTGAGGGGTGAAACACTTGGATCCCTCCTGGACAGGGCTGTCGATTACAGCCTTGACGCGCTTGATCCTGAGTTTCGCACTGAAAGTCGCGCTGATGTTCTGCAAAAGGTTGTCGATCGGGTTGTAGACCATTACGGCTGCGGCCATGAAGCCGATGAAGTACAACAGGCTGAGCCTGCCATCCAGCAAGAGGGTGGTTCCTGTGATCACCGTGCTGGCGATGCCCAGCTTCAGGACTATGAAGCCCGCTGATACGAAGATGCCACTGACGAGTTCGTTCCTGATCTCATGACGTACTTGGTTGGCAGTGACAAGCCTGAAGGCCGATGCGTCCTTGTCCTCCATGTTGCAGGCGCGTATCTCCCTTATCGTCTCAAGTGTCTGCTGGATATGGTTTGCCGTGGCCAGCTTCGCCTTGATGTTGGCTGTACCTTCCCTGTCCTGCAATCTCTTCCCGATGACGGGGAAGAGTACGGCTATGGGGACGACCCATAAGGCCGCCAAAGCCATGCGCCAGTCGATACAGGCCATCATCACCGCTATGACAAGGGTCGAGACCGCAGTTGCCAAGGTCTGTGGTATGTAGTGGCTGAACATCTGGTCAAGCTCGGCACAGTCTCCGACAATGGCCTGGGTCACGTCACTGAGGTTCCTGTGGCTGAAGAATGAGAGGGGGAGTTTCCTCAAATGCTCGGCCATGCGGATCCTCCTGTCGGAGCTTTCCTCATAAGTGTTGATGTAAAGTGTCGGGTACTGCATGTAGTGGAGCACCCAGATCAAGGCAAGCACGATGATGGCGATGCCTGTCAAGGGGAGTACTGATGCAGCCTCCCCATCAATCATGTTGAGCAGCTCACGTACTGCCAACAGTGATACTGAGACAGGCAGCATCAATGACAGGTTGCACAGGATTGTCAGCACGACTGCCTTCTCCAAACCCGTGGCGCCCTTGTGTGAGAGCGCATATGTCCTTTCTATCCATTTTGTCATCTCAAAGCTCCTTTTTTATCTTCCAGCTGGCACCTTCATTCCATTTGGACCACATCTGGCTGAAGAGCCCACCTTTGGACACAAGGGCATCGAAAGTCCCTTCTTCTACGACCCGGCCCTTGTCCATGACGATGATATCGTCCGCATTGACCACAGTGGATAGCCTGTGGGCGACCATCAGCACAGTACGCCCTTTGACAAGCTCCTTGACCGCTTCTTGGAGTTTTTCCTCATTCTCTGCATCAGCATAGGCCGTAGCTTCATCGAGGATCACAAGAGGGGCGTCCTTGAGGAAGGCCCTTGCCAACGCTATGCGTTGCACCTCACCCCCGCTGAACCAGGTGCCCTCGGATCCGAATACCGTGTCCACACCATTGGGCAACCTTGCGATGATATCGTCGCAACGTGCCTTTGAAAGGGCTTGCCTGACTTCCTCATCGCTTGCACCAGGTCGTCCTGCCCGTACATTCTCCTTGATGCTGAGCTGGAAGAGCCTGACATCCTGGAAGACAATGGCCGTCTTCTCCATCAATGCCCCATGGTCAAGGTCCCTCAGGTCCACGCCTGCGGATGTGATGCTACCTGCATCAACATCCCAGAAACGCGCAGCAAGCGCTGCAATGGTTGATTTGCCTCCTCCTGATGGTCCCACAAGTGCGGTGAGCCTGCCTTCTTTCAATGTGAAAGAGACATCATCAACCGCCTTCACATCGCGTCCAGGATAGGTGAATGAGACATGTGAGAACTTGAGCTCATGTCCATCAGGTGGCATCTTTCCTCCTTCTTCCAGGCTTTTTATCGACATGACCTCCTCGATTCCCTCTACTGCAGCGTGGATTTTCATCACAGCCTCTGATGAGTACATCAGCTTGTTGATGAAGGTCCCGCAGGCGGGGGCGAACAAGGTGTAGAAGATGAAGTCGACCAGGACCAGGGCAGGGTCTCCACGGCCTGCCAGGATGAGCGCCATGGGAATCAGCATGACGAATGCCGAGTTGATGATGGTCAGGAAGGCGCTCTGTCCTTTCCTGCAGGAGAGTGCGTAGTCCAGGGCCGCATCACCATTCTCCTTGATGGTTCGGTGGAAGGCCTTGAAGGACCAGACTGTCTGGTTGAATGTCTTGAGCACGGGAACCGCCCTGACGTATTCCACCGCCTCTGCCGCCATCTTACCCAGCTGTTTCTGGTAGCGCATGTAGAATCCTGCGTTGCGCCCTCCCATCATGCTCATCATCGCCATCAGGGCCAGGACCATTGTCAACAGGACGGCAAGACCCATCCAAGGAGAGAACACGAACAAGAGTGTGATGGCTGCAACCGGGGTGACAATGGCTGCTGCGATGTCCGGTAGCTTGTGGGCAAGCATGTCCTCGGTCATCGAACTGCCATCATCTATGAGCTTGCGGATCCTCCCGCTCTGGTTCCCTGTGAAGAAGCCAAGTGGGAGCCCGCGTACATGATCCATCGCCATGATGCGCATGTTGCGTGCCGTGTTGAAGGCGGCGATATGCGTGCTCATCAGAGCCGCGATGTAGATTGCTATATTGGCTATTGCCGCCCAAAGCGCCCACCATCCATAACGTACCGCTTCCGCCCCACCTCCCATGAGTATTGTCGAAACCGCCCCATGGATGAAGACATATGGCAAGAGGCCAAGCACGGCCGCTCCTGCAGATAGGACAAGTCCAAAGGCTGTCAGCGCCTTCCACCGCCCGGAATAACCTGACAATTTGCCAAGGCATTGTGAGAGTCTCATTCCTCCTCCTTGTGTTAGCCTTTGCTAACTACAAGGCATTCTAACTGTCTGGACCTACCTGGTGATAGCACGCGCTTGTCAGCGCCTGTGCGTTTCTGTCATCGTCCTGCATTTTGACGGTATTCGCTGGGACTGAGCCCATACAGTGAGCGGAATGCGGATGAGAACCTGCTATGGTTGGCATAGCCAGCCTTCTCTGCGACCTGGGCTATGCTGAGCGTGGGCCTGGACAAGAGCAGCTGGCCAGCATATGTCAGCCTCTTCTTGCGCAGGAAGCTTCCAAGTGTGACCTTGTACTCGCTTTTGAAACAACTGCGGAGCAAGGTGGAGGAAAGGGCGAAGCGCCTGCTGAGTTCCTTGATGCCCTCCCTGGTCGCGGGATTCGCCTCGATGTATTCGAAGCACTCATGTACACGCCGCAGTGCGATAGGGGACCAGTGCACGCCTTCTTGTTCATCAGTGTCGAGGGATGATATGACAATGAGGGCCTCAATCACGCAAAGCTTTGCGGCATCCTTGTCCCGTGTGTACAGTTCATGGTCGAGGTTCCTGAACAAGTGGTCGAGCCTGCCTCCATTGATCAGCAGCAGGTTGTCCTTCCTTGCCTCAAGTTTTTCCTGCAGCCCTTTGATGTCGACTGTGAGTTCTGGAAGGAATGCCTTGAGTGACCGGGATGCGGCTGTGGGATCGATCAACAGTGTCAGCCCCCTGTAATGGCCCATGGGCAGAAGCCCCACTCCGAACTCATGGATCCTGCTGGTCAGGTTCACACAGCTGTCTCCCGCCTTCATCCTGATCAGCCTCCCGTCAGACAGGCTCACATCATAGTGCCCTTCCTTGCAATGGTTGACTTCGATCATGTCAGGCGGGACAGTTCCATGATAATGTATGGATTCACATTCGAGCTCGTCGAAGATCAGGTCTATCCCTTCCAGTAGTTCATGGTGGACAAGGCGGCCATCGCCCTGTCCGCCGCTGCATGTGAGATGGATTATATCGTGATGGCCCCTGTCTTCTACGTCCTCGTCAGGGAATATCTTTCTGAGTTCCATAAAAGTTACCTTTAGCTAACATCAAGATAGCAGATTCCCCTCCGTCAATCAAGTTGCTATGCTTCCAGCATGAGTGATAACACCAAGGCGGCCCGCGACCTGGCCGCATTCATAGCAGCAAGTCCCACTGCCTTCCATGCCACGGCATCTGTGGCGGCCATGTTGGAAGCAGAGGGCTTCAAGGCCCTTGATGAGGCTGCCACCTTCAAACTGGAGAAGGGTGGCAGGTATTATGTCGTGAGGAACTCATCATCCCTCATCGCCTTCATCATCCCTGATGGTGGGATCGAGGGCATGCGTTGTGCCTCCGCCCATACAGACAGCCCCTCCTTCAAGATCAAGCCAAATCCTGTGGATGTTTCGAGTGGGGCCTATGCCACGTTGAACGTGGAGAGTTATGGTGGAGCTGTTTACAACAGCTGGTGCGACCGCCCGCTGTCCATCGCAGGACGTGCGCAGGTCAGGACAAGCTCGGGCATCGAGGAGCGTCTCGTCGACTTCGGACGTGACCTTGTCTCCATCGTCAACCTGGCGATCCATCAGAACCGTGAGGTGAACGATGGTGTGAAGATCAGTGTCCAGACTGACATGAAGCCCATACTCGGCCTTGGTTGCAACAGGGACTCGTTCGACAAGCTGCTTGCTGATGAGCTTGGAGTGGCGGCGGATGATGTGCTCTCACACGACCTGTTCCTCTATGACAGGACGCCTGCTTCGATCTGGGGGCTTGAAGATGCATTCATCTCATCAGGCCGCCTTGATGACCTGATGTGCGCCTGGAGCGCGGCAAGCGCCTTTTCCAAGGCTGATGCTGGACGCTTCATCAAGTTGCTGGCCCTTTTCGATAACGAGGAGGTCGGATCCGGCAGCCGCCAAGGGGCGCTCTCGGACTTCCTCGTGACAACATGGGCCCGTGTGGCCAATGCGCTTGGACTGGATGTGGAAGGGAAGGCCATGGTCGAGGCCAGGTCGATAATGGTATCTGCGGACAACTGCCATGCCTTGCATCCCAACCACACAGCCAAGTGCGATCCAACGAACAAGCCTGTTGTCAATGGCGGGGTGTGCATCAAATACTCTGCAAACCAGAAGTACACTACCGATTCATATAGTGCGGCCTTCCTTGCCGATTTGATGGACCGTGGTGGCATACCGCGCCAGGTCTTCGTCAACAACAGCGATGTAAGGGGAGGTAGCACGCTTGGCAACCTCAGTGCCCAGAAGCTGAGCATCGCAAGCGTCGACATCGGGGCGGCCCAGCTTGCAATGCACTCTGCCTGGGAGACGGCTGGGACAAAGGATGTAGGATACCTGGTACAGCTGTTCAAGGCCTTCTTTACCTGTTAGGTATCAGGGCTTCCTCTGGGTTTTCATGGGCGATGTGGTCTCCACATCGTCCATTATTGTCTTGTACGAAGTATGATTTACTTTACATTTTCAGCTTTTCCACTTATGTCATAGGTCCTGTTTCCTGCTTCATTTGATCAAGCTTTGACATATGTCATAAGTTGACTTGTGACATAGGTGTTTCCTGCTTGAAATGAGGCAGGAATGAACATTTTGTACCAGTTCATCCTACAAACTTCTTACATTCCTGGGATGTCCGCTTGAGCTGGAACACGTCAGAAGTCTGGCTTATGTCATAAGTTGGAAGCGCTTGCAAAGGAACTTGTGACATAAGTTAATTTCTTTTAATGCAATAAATTATTTGAAAAATCCATTGACTTCCACCATGCCTTCTGCCTACTATTGGGCCAAGTTCGATGATAGAGGTGGAGATATGAAAGCATACATGAAGAAGATCCTGGTCAGCCTGGTGCTCATGATGATGGTGTTGTCATCATTGGCCGCTGCTACTGATGTGGTCACATTGCACCTGTATGCGACTGTTCCTCCAAGGGCCAGCGTCTCTGTCGACGATTCAGTCGTCAGTGCCAGTGTCAACTCTTCAGATGTGAGCTTTGATGTTTATGACCTCGATGGCCAGCTGGTCGCCTCCAACAGCTCCTTCCCCGCACAGGCTGGAAGCTATAGGCTTTCATTCAGCGCGGTTTGAGGTACACCTCTTTAATTTCCTGTTTGACCTCCATGGGGGAGCCTCCTGTGGAGGTCATTCGTTGTGCATGATTGACCATGCGTCTTCTTGGTCCTAAAGTCTGTACATGCTCTCAGATATGGAAATCGCACACAGCGTGGAGATGCTCCCCATAATGGATGTCGCAGCCAGGCTTGGCATCCCAGGGGACCTCGTCGAGCCTTATGGCCGTTACAAGGCCAAGATCGACTACATGGCTTATACATCCCGTCCCCGCCAGGGGCGGCTCGTCCTTGTCACAGCCATCAACCCAACCCCTGCAGGGGAGGGCAAGACGACAGTGTCCATCGGGCTTGCTGACGCGCTTTCAAGGCGTGGGGTCAAGACCTGCCTGGCACTCAGGGAGCCCTCCCTGGGGCCTGTCTTCGGACTGAAGGGAGGGGCCGCTGGTGGAGGCTGGGCCCAGGTCGTACCCATGGAGGATATCAACCTCCACTTCACGGGTGACTTCCATGCGGTCACTTCTGCCAACAACCTCATCGCGGCCTTGGTCGACAACTCAATCCACCAGGGCAATCCGCTTGACATCGACCCTCGCAGGGTGTCCTGGCGTCGTTGCCTTGACATGAATGACAGGCAGTTGAGGCATGTCATCTCCGGTCTTGGTGGCAGGAGCGATGGCACACCACGTGAGGAGGGCTTTGACATCACGACGGCAAGCGAGGTCATGGCGGCTTTCTGCCTTGCGATGGACTTGGCGGACCTGAAGAAGCGTGTGGCCCGCATGGTCGTCGCCAGGACCTATGATGACAGGCCTGTGACAGTCGCCGACCTCGGTGGCACGGATGCTGTCTGCATACTCCTCCGGGATGCGCTCAAGCCCAACCTCGTACAGACACTGGAGGGCACTCCCGCATTCGTCCATGGCGGACCATTCGCCAATATCGCCCATGGTTGTAACAGTGTGATCGCCACGAGGCTGGCCTTGAAGCTTGCAGATGTCGTCGTCACAGAGGCAGGCTTCGGTGCTGACCTTGGGGCGGAGAAATTCATAGATATCAAGTGCAGGCTTTCGTCGATGATGCCATCAGCCATTGTCCTTGTCGCCTCGGTACGTGCCTTGAAGAGCCATGGGGGTGCGGCAAAGGATGCGCTCTCTCAAGAAGACCTGGAGGCTTTGGCGGAAGGGCTGTCGAACCTCGACCGTCATATCTCGAACATCAGGGATGTCTGGAACATCACACCTGTAGTCGCCCTGAACCGCTTTTCAAGCGATACGGATGCAGAACTCTCACTTGTCACAAGCCATGTAAGCGCACAGGGTGTGAGGATCTGTCCTTGCGAGGTCTTCGCAAGTGGCGGCGAGGGTGGACTTGGCCTGGCTGATGAGGTGATGAAGGCCCTTGATGAGTCAGGGCGGCAGCAGGCGCACTTCACTTATCCTGATGACATCTCACCTGCGGACAAGATCCGTGCAGTGGCACGTCGGATCTACCACGCAGATGGTGTGGACTTCGCACCTGGCGTGATCACCAAGCTGCGCAAGGCTGAAGCTGAAGGTTGGAGGACTTGTCCTGTCTGCATAGCCAAGACCCAGTACTCGTTTTCTGACGACCCCAGGAAGACAGGTGCACCTGAGGGTTTCAGGATAAAGATCCGCGATGTACGCGTCAGTGCAGGGGCTGGCTTCATCGTCGCCTATGCAGGGGACATCATGACGATGCCAGGGCTTCCCAAGGAACCTGCCGCCACGCTGATGAGGATAAGTGATGACGGAATCATCTCAGGACTGTCTTGACAAAGACATGCCTTGTGGAAAGAATGATGCCAACAGCAAGGGCGCTGCGGTCACTCGACCGCGGTGCCCTTTCCCTTTTTGGAGGAGGAGATGACAAGACAGTTCGCTGATATCAAAGCAATGCTGGATGAGTATGAAGTGAAATTCGTACGCCTCGCTTTCTGCGACATCCTTGGCTCATTGAAGAACATCGCCATCATGGCTGATGAGCTGGAGGGTGCGGTTGAGCATGGGATATCATTCGACGCATCGAGCATAGAAGGCTTCGGACGGATCAACGAGTCCGACCTCTTCCTCAAGCCTGACCTGGACAGTTTCGCCATCCTGCCTTGGCGGCCGGCCACTGGCGCCGTGGCGCGTTTCTACTGCCAGATCACTTATCCTGATGGCCGTCCCTTCGAGGGTTGCGGGCGCAGCCTGCTCTCCTCCCTTGAGGACAGGGCTATTGCCAAGGGCTACAGCATGCTCCTAGGCCCTGAATGTGAGTTCTACCTCTTTGAGACAGATAGCGAGGGCAAGGCGACGACAAGACCGCTTGACAGGGCAGGTTATTTCGACGTCTACCCGGTCGACAGGGGGGAGAATGTAAGACGTGAGATCTGCTTCGCGCTTGAGGACATGGGTATCAAGCCGGAGCGGAGCCACCATGAGTCCGGACCCGGGCAGAACGAGATCGACTTCAGGGCATCAAGTCCACTGAAGGCTGCTGATGATTTCCTATCCTTCAAGATGGCGGTCAAGTCGGTCTCCAGCGCGAAGGGCCTCTTTGCCTCCTTCCTGCCTAAGCCGCTGAGAAGTGAAAGCGGCAGCGGCCTTCATATCAACATGTCGCTGAGGAAGGATGGCAGGGCCCTCTTTGAAGATTTCGCCACCTCTCCAGACAAGGAAGCCTCCGCCTTCATGGCTGGTGTGATGAGGCACATGGAGGAAGTCACTGTCTTCCTGAACCCTCTTCCTTCGTCCTACGAGAGGCTTGGCCGGAGTGAGGCGCCTGGCCGGGTGAGCTGGTCATGCCAGAACCGCTCGAGCCTGATCCGTGTGCCTGCGGCCCAGGGGGAGGGCGCAAGGATGGAAGTGCGTAGCGCGGATGGGGCAGTGAACCCGTATTTCGCTTTCGCCCTCTTGCTCTCAGCTGGTTTCGAGGGTATCGAGGATGGCCTTGGCCTGCCACCGGCCTATGACAAGAGCAGCTACGACGAGGAGGCCTCAAGGGTCCTCCGGCCACTTCCCGGGAGCCTCCTGGAAGCGGTGGAGAAGGCGAAGGAGAGCGACTTCGTCAAAGCTGTCATCCCATCTCCTGTCCTGGAATCTTACCTGCGTGTCAAGGAGAAACAGGCCTTGGCATGGGAGTCGACCGGGGACAAGGATGCGTTCGAGCTCGAACACTACCTTCCTTATATCTAGGAGAGGAGGTGGAGGATGCCCAACGCCTTGCTGTTGAGAAGCCCTGACAGGCCACGGGAGAAGGAGCTCGTGCTCACTGGCGCGGGTTATGAGGTGACGATCTCGTCTTCTGTCTGTGAAGCCAGGAAGCTTCTCCTGGATGTCGATTTCCAACTCTTGGTCATAGAGTCGCCGCTGCTCGATGGCAGTGGCAGGGAAGTGGCGTCCAGCGCGGCGGCAATGGAGGGTCTTGATGTCGTCCTGCTTGTCAATGCAAGCCAGGTCGACGCCCTCTCATTCTCCCTTGGGCGTCTGGGAGTCTATGTCCTCTCGAGGACCTGCAGTGCTGCAGAGCTGAGGGCCCTCTTGAGGATAATCGCAGCGGGCAGGAGCCGGATAGACCGGCTCGAGGAGCGTTGCAGGAAGCTTGTGCGCCGCTTGAATGATGAGCGTGTGCTATGTGAGGCGAAGTGCCTGCTTGCACGCAGGCTTGGGCTGAGCGAGGAGGAAGCCCATCATATGATCGAGAGGCGGGCCATGGACGACAGGACCAGCCTCATCGATGCCGCACTTGGAGTCAGGCGGGAGGAGCTGGCCCTCTGGCACCAGGGAGGCTGAACGAGGAACCAAGGACATGTTTGACATCAGTGAAGAATTTGGAAGCATGGTCTTCTCTGACCATGTGATGAGGCAGTTATTGCCTAAGACGGTCTATGAATCTCTCAAGAAGACAAGGGAGGAGGGGCGTAGCCTTGACGAGGCTGTGGCCGATGTCGTCGCAGCAGCGATGAAGGACTGGGCCATGTCGAAGGGGGCCACCCACTACACCCACTGGTTCCAGCCGATGACTGGGATCACGGCAGAGAAGCATGATGCCTTCCTCAGCCGTGACAGCCAAGGCCATATGATCAGTGAGTTCTCTGGCAAGGCCCTGGTCAAGGGTGAGCCTGATGCTTCCTCATTCCCCTCTGGCGGTCTGCGCGCCACCTTCGAGGCGAGAGGATATACGGCCTGGGATCCGACGAGCTACGCTTTCATCAAGGATGGCACCTTGTGCATCCCGACAGCCTTCTGCTCCTACACAGGCCAGGTCCTGGACAAGAAGACCCCATTGCTGCGCAGCATGGATGCGCTCAGCGCTGCCGCTGTCCGTGTGCTCGCGCTCTTCGGCAAGAAGGTCCGCCGTGTCAATGCGACAGTCGGCCCTGAGCAGGAGTATTTCCTAATCGACAGGGCTGATTACGACAAGAGGCTTGACTTGAGGGTCAGCGGACGTACCCTGATCGGCGCCCCCGCCGCCAAGGGCCAGGAGCTTGACGACCATTACTTTGGTTCGATCCGCCCAAGGGTCAAGGCGTTCATGGAGGATTTGGACAAGGAGCTGTGGCGTCTTGGCGTACCTTCAAAGACAGAGCATAACGAAGTCGCACCATGCCAGCATGAGATGGCACCCATTTTTGACAATGTCAATGTCGCGACAGATGCCAACCAGCTGACAATGGAGCTGATGCGCAAGGTCGCCGAGCGCCATGGCCTCGCATGCCTCTTGCATGAAAAGCCGTTCAAGGGTGTCAACGGATCCGGCAAGCACAACAACTGGTCTATCTCCACAGACAGTGGTGAGAACCTGCTCGATCCTGGCCGCACGCCGGCTGGCAACGCGCAGTTCCTCCTCTTCCTGACCGCTGTGATCCGTGCTGTCGATGAATACCAGGACCTGTTGAGGATTTCTGTCGCATCGGCAGGCAACGACCACCGCCTTGGGGCGAACGAGGCCCCTCCCGCCATCGTGTCGATCTTTGTCGGTGACGAACTCGAGTCTGTGATCTCGTCCTTGACCGGGTCTGCTGGTTCTGGGAAGGAGAAGAAATCCGGCGTGATCGATATCGGGGCGGCTGTGCTTCCGAAGCTCGCACGCGACAACAGCGACCGCAACCGGACAAGCCCCTTCGCCTTCACGGGTGACAAGTTCGAGTTCCGCATGCCAGGCTCCTCGTTCAACATCGCTTGTACGAACATCATGCTGAACACAGCTGTCGCTGACAGTCTTGAAGCCTTTGCGGATGAGCTTGAGCCGGCGGCAGGTGACAAAGAGGCGTTCTTGAAGAGCCTGAACGCCTTGGTCACACGCGAGCTCAAGGCCCATGAGAGGATCATCTTCAATGGCAACGGCTATTCGAAGGAGTGGGAGGAGGAGGCTGCCCGCCGCGGCTTGTCAAACTACAAGAAGACGCCTGATGCGCTTGAACACTATACAGATGAGAAGAATGTCTCACTCTTCGAGCGCCATCATGTCTATACCCGCGAGGAGCTCGTCAGCCGTGCCGAGATCTGCCTTGATGAGTATCAGAAGGCAGTGCGCATAGAAGCTTCCGCCATGCTTGAGATGCTGCACCGTCAGGTCATTCCTGCAGCGAGCGCCTTCTCAAAAGACCTCGCACAGTCCATCCAGGCGAAGTCCGCGCTTGGGCTTGAGTCGAAAGGCGAGAGGACGTTGTGCCGCCGTGTCACAGGCCTGCTCGACTCGTTGGTCGAGTCTGTCGACGCGCTTGATGTGATCGCATCACGCAAAGTCGACGGTGTCATGGATGGCGCACGCTACGCATCAGATGTGATCCTCGCACAGATGGACGTGTGCCGTGATGCCTCTGACAGCCTTGAGGCCTTGGTAGGTAAGGAATACTGGCCTGTCCCGACATATTCGGACATCCTTTTCAGGTGATTGCTGGTAAGACTCCAGAATTGTGTTTTTCCCCTTTCCCGGTCCTGCAGCTGCAGGGCCGGGTTTCCCCATGCCACATATGTCCCGCAATTCCGTGCCGCCCAACACGCACGGCCCTTGCTTTGTTATATTCCCCTATCAAGGAGAGAATAGGAAATGAGAAAGGATTTCGGTTCAAAAGCCTGGTCATACCCACAGCCTGTGCTGATCATCGGCACCTATGACGAGGAGGGCAGGCCTGATGCGATGAATGCCGCCTGGGGAGGCATCTACGATGATGACAAGTTCATCCTCTGCCTGAGCAAGGGTCACAAGACCACAAAGAACATCAATGCACTCAAGGCCTTCACGGTCTCATTCGCGACTGAAGAGCAGATGGTGGCTTGCGACTATGTCGGAATCACAAGTGGCAACAGCGTCCCAGACAAGGTCCAGAAGGCAGGCTTCACAGTCACGAAGAGCAGCCATGTCAACGCACCGCTTTTCAACGAGCTGCCGATGGCCATCGAGTGCGAGCTTGTCAGGATTGACGACGATGAGCACATAATCGGACGCATCGTCAACGTCTCTGTCGACGAATCTGTCCTCGGCACTGACGGCCAGCCTGATGTCACACTGCTTAAACCGATCAGCTTCGACCCAGTGCGTGCAGGCTACCTTGCCACAGGTGAGAGGGTGGGTGATGCCTTCAAGGCGGGCCGCGCCCTGAAGTGAGCAGTACTGCCAGACAATGAGAGGAGGGCCTTGGAAGAGAATCCAGGGCCCTCTGTTGCACAAGCCCCCTGCCATGGATGAGAATCGGGGACATGAGGATTCTTGTAGGACTCTCGGGAGGTATAGACTCCTCCGTCGCCGCCTACCTCTTGAAGAAGGAAGGCCATGAGGTTGAAGGCGCCACGATGCTCATCTGGCGCAAGGACTCGCCATACCCCGCACCGGTCAGCCCGAACAGCTGCTATTCACCAGCCCGGGCTGAGGACAAGGCCGCGGTCACGGCTTTCTGCAGGCGCATCGGCATCCCCCACCACATCATCGATTGCACCCGGCTTTACGAGGAGGGGGTCCTCGAGGACTTCCGCCGTGAGTACATGGATGGACGTACGCCCAATCCCTGTGTCTGGTGTAATGTGAAGATCAAGTTCGGTGCCATGCTGGATGAGGTCCGCGCCCAGGGCATCCCCTTCGATTATTTCGCCACAGGGCACTATGCCAGGATAACAAGGGATGAGTCCACTGGGCGTTACCAACTGAGGAAGGCGGTCGATCCCCTCAAGGACCAGTCCTACTTCCTTTACCGCCTCTCTCAGGACCAGCTTGCCCATACGCTCTTCCCACTTGGCTCCTATCACAAGACGGAAGTCAGGAAAATCGACGAGGAGCAGGGCTTTCATGAGAAGGGGGCTGCGGAAAGCCAGGACTTCTACGGTGGTGACTACAGTGAACTCCTCGGTGTCGAGGACAAGCTTGGTGAGATCGTCATGACTGATGGGCGTGTAGTTGGGCATCACAATGGCTATTGGCACTATACCGTTGGCCAGAGGAGGGGGCTTGGCGTCGCCGCTCCAGCCCCCCTGTATGTGCTTTACACCGACAGCGCAACGAACAGGGTCTATGTCGGTTACAGGGATGAGCTGGGTGTGTCCACCGCCTATGTCGACCATGTCGTCTGGACGAGCTGCCTGGACTTCGAGGAGGGACGTGTCTATACGGTCAAGGTCCGTAGCGCTTCGAAAGGTTCCCCTGCCTATGTGACGAAGACAGGTGATGACAGCCTGCGCATCGACTTCCTCTCCCCAGAGGATGGAGTCAGTGCAGGGCAGAGCGCTGTCGTCTACGATGGAGACCTCGTCGTGGCTGGAGGCCTGCTAGCCTCTCCACGTTAGACAAAGGCATCAACACGTGTTAACCTCATTGTGTACTAAGCAAGGAGGAACTCCAGATGCGCGTCATCATACAGAATGATTATGACAGGCTCTCGAAGTGGGCCGCCAGGCATATCGCAAAGACGATCAGGGACTTCGGCCCCACTCCGGAGAGGCCATTCATCCTTGGTCTTCCCACAGGATCTTCCCCGATTGGGACCTACAAGGAGCTGATCCGCCTCAACAAGGAAGGTGTGATTTCCTTCAAGAACGTCGTCACCTTCAACATGGATGAGTATGTCGGACTGCCCAAGGAACATCCTGAGAGCTACTGGTCCTTCATGCATACGAACTTCTTCAACCACATCGACATCCCTGCCGACCATATCAACATCCTCAACGGCAACGCCCCAGACCTCGAGGCTGAGTGCCGCCGCTATGAGGAGAAGATCGCCTCCTATGGTGGCATCGACCTCTTCCTTGGTGGTATTGGCGCGGATGGCCACATCGCCTTCAACGAGCCCTTCAGCTCACTTGCTTCACGCACAAGGATCAAGACACTGACCTATGATACGAAGGTCATGAACTCCCGCTTCTTCGGTGGTGACGTCAACGCAGTGCCAAGCACGGCCCTGACAGTCGGTGTCCAGACAGTCACTGACAGCAAGGAGGTCGTCATCCTGGTCAACGGCCACAACAAGGCCCGTGCCCTCCAGGCGACTGTCGAGGGTGCTGTCTCCCAGTACTGGACCTGCTCGGCCCTCCAGATGCACCCCAAGGCCATCATTGTCTGTGACGAGAGTGCCTGTTCTGAGCTCAAGGTCGGCACTTACAAGTACTTCAAGGACATCGAAGCTCCTTACCTCGACCCAGACGGGATCCTCTAAGAGGAAAACAGGCAAGCCACTTGGACGGTTCCAGGTGGCTTGTCACTTGAATGCAAGGCTGAACTGATGAAGGGGATGCAGGTTGCATCATCAAGGCAAAGAGAGGCTCTGCCGATAGACGGTAGCCTCCTGACAGAAAAAAGCGGAAGCCACCCCGTGCCAGAAGGGTGGCTTCGTCATTCCATGGCTCTTCTCACTGTCTGATGCCAAGCTCCTTGGCGACCTTGATGACAGTGGCTGGGTCGTCTGTCATCACAGTGTCGACACCCATGTTGAAGAGTTCCCTCATCTCTGCTTCCTCGTTGATCGTCCAGACCATGACAATGGCATCACGTTTGTGCATCGCATCAACGAAGGATGGGGTCACGACCTTGACAGGCCCAGCCTGGCGGGGGATCTGGAAGATGATCTTCCTCTTGAAGGAGGAGGGCAGTGTGTGGGTCTTCTGCCTGAAAAGGAGGGGTACGACCTCTGCTGTCGTCACACTTGTCAGAATCTCAGGTGCATCCTTGCGCAGCTTCTTCAGGTTCGACAGGTGGAAGGAGGCTCCAACGACCCTGTCTACGGCGTCATGGCGGCGGATCGTCTCGATGAAGGCATCGACGATTTCAGGGCACTTTGTCTTCAAATCTATGTTGAAGCGCTGTCCAGGACAGGCCTCAAGGGCCTCAGAGAGCGTGCAGATCCTGACACCCTGGCCCCTGAATGGATAGCTCTTGCCTCCATCCTTGGTGAAGGTGTAGCCGGCATCGTAGTGTCGGAGCTCTTCGAGGGTGTGGTCCTCGACCCTGCCTGTGCCATCTGTGTTGCGTTCAAGGGTGGGGTCATGCCAGATGACGAGCTGCCCATCCTTTGTGATATGTATATCGGTCTCTACGACATCAATGCCCATCTTCACCGCCGATTCGAAGGCGGGCAGGGTGTTCTCAGGGAAGTGCTTGCTGTCACCGCGGTGGGCGACGACCCTGGGCATCGGGGCAAGGAAGCTATGTGTCATGTCAGGACTCCTTGTGGATCTTGATCTGTTCGACCTTGCGCCAGATCTTGTCGAAACGCTGCATCTCGCTCTCGCTCAAGCCAGCACGCTCAAGCATGTCACGCAGGAAGGAGCTGGTCCACTTGCGCTCCTCATCCCACTTGAAATAGCCGATTGCCGCCAGATGGTCGGAGGCTTCCTCGACCGCACCAGCGATGCGTTCATGGCTGACTGCGTTCATGCCTGTGGGGTAGGCCTGGGCACGCATGAAGAGGACGTAGGCGATGATCTGCACGGCCTGTGAGAGGTTGAGGGAGGGGAAGGCATCGCTAGTCGGGATCGTGACGATTGATGAGCACTTCATCACCTCATCATCCCTGAGTCCATCAGACTCACGTCCGAAAACGATTGAGACAGGACCCTCTGGCAACTGGCTGACATGGTCGGCGAGCTGTTCGGGCGAGTAGGCTGACATCTTGCGCAGCTTGCCACGGCGGCGTGTCGCACCGACTGTGAAGATGCTGTCGGCAAGGGCCTCGTCAAGGCTCTTGCAGATCCTTGCGTTCTCATAAATGTCATAAGCGTGCAGCGCGAGGGTGCGCACCCTGTTGTCGTCGTAAGTCCTGTCTGTCACGAGGACGAGGGATGAGAGCCCCATCGTCTTCATCGCACGGCAGACAGAGCCGATGTTAGCACCATCCTGGGTGTCGACCAGGACGATCCGTATCCTCTTCAGGTATTCCTTGTCTTCCATCTCAGGAAAGGATTCTAGCCTCCACAGGCCTGTGGTGCAACACTAGGGCGTGATTGCGCCGTGCGCCCATCTGTCGTATCCTGAAAGGGTATGAGAGAAAGCGCCAACCCCTATTCACGACAGGTCCGCAACACGCTTGTGGCTGCCGCGATCATCCTCTTCCTCTTCGTCCTGAAGGCGGCCCAGGAGGTTGTCCTGCCTGTGGCCATGGCGCTTTTCATCTTCGCCTTCGTCAACCCTCTGATGGAACGCCTGGGACGTTGGAAGGTCCCCAACCTCCTTTCAATAGCGATCTGCCTGGCGCTGGTCGTCGTGATCTTTTTCGGGTTCCTGTACATATTGATCATGATGGCGGACATGCTCCTGGCCCGGCTTCCATACTACGCCGACCGCATCCGCTCATTGGACAGCCTGCTGTCTGGTTACATCGTGGAGCATTTCGACGATGTGCCACCAGGCTTCTCATTCCTGACCCTGCTCAATGTCGACTGGTACAGCCTTGCCTCCAGCTGGCTGGCAGGCTTCTCGAGCAAGGCCGTCTCAATCCTGTCTGATGCGATGATGGTCTTCGTAATCCTCCTCTTCCTGCTCTTGGAGAGGACGACCTTCCTGCCCAAGATCTCCTACGCCTTCCCTCGGGACAAGAGCCAGAAGTTCTCATCGATGCTTGGACGCATCAACCGCCAGATCTCGAAATACCTGGTCCTGAAGCTCCTGATCAGCCTGATCACTGGCTTGATGTTCTACCTCACCGCTGTTGTGACAGGACTCGATTTCGCCCTTGTCTGGGGTGTGCTTGCGACCTTGCTCAACTTCATCCCAACAATCGGGTCCATCATCGTCACCGTCCTTACGATCCTCATGGCGGTGATCCAATTCGCCCCTGACAGCTGGATCAACATCGTCTATGTCTTCCTGCTGACGATTTCGATTGAGATGATCCTTGGCAACATCATCGATCCAAGGCTGCAAGGGGTGCAGTTGAACATGTCGCCTTTGATGATACTGGTCTCGCTCTCCATCTGGGGCTACATCTGGGGACTGCCGGGCATGTTCCTTGCCGTACCTATCATGTCGATCATCCAGATTGTCTGTGCGATCACGCCATCCTTGAAGCCCATCGCCGTCCTCCTCTCCTCCGGACGCAGTTATGTCAGGGAGCAGGATGCGCATCACAAGCGCCACAAGGATGAGGTCGTGGCCGGGGAAGCCACTGGTGGTGATATAAGGTTCCCTGACAATCCTTGATTTGCCACCCCTGCTGACATTATCTTTGCTTGAGAAGGAGGCCCTCGATGGCTGAGAAGAGCGAGTGGGACCTGCAGACTGAGCAGATCCAGGAGCGCATGGACAGGATCGGACGCAAAATCCTGATCATGTCGGGCAAGGGCGGTGTCGGCAAGACGACGATGACCGTCAACATGGCGAATGCCTTGGTGGACATGGGATGCACTGTAGGCATCCTCGATACTGATATCACAGGACCCAATGTGGCCAAGATGCTGGGCTGCGAGGATGGCATGCTCGGCTCTCCAGATGGCAAGACGCTCTATCCGCATGAACCCAGGAAGGGTTTGAAGGTCGTCTCAATGTCCTTCGCCCTTTCAGACCCTGACGCCCCTGTCATCTGGCGTGGCAGTTTGAAGAACACCGCGATCAGGCAGTTCCTGGCTGATGTGGAGTGGGGGGACCTGGACTACCTGCTGATCGACTCCCCTCCAGGGACCGGTGATGAGCAGCTCACTGTCTGCCAGTCGATCCTCTCCCTGACTGGTACCATCATCGTGACCACGCCCCAGAGCGTCGCTGTCCTTGATGCACGCCGCTCGGTCGGCTTCTCACGCAAGGTCGGTGCCGCGATCATCGGTGTCATTGAGAACATGTCAGGACTCAAGTGCCCGCATTGCGGTCAGGAGATTCCTGTCTTCGGCATCGGTGGTGGCGAGGCCATGTGCGCTGACATGCATGTGCCCTTCCTTGGGCGCGTGCCCATGGAGATCGACCTCCGTGAGGCTGAGGACAAGGGGGTCGACTTCATGGCAGGAGGTGCGAGCCACCCCTCACGTGAGGCGATCATGGAGATCTGTCGAAAGATCAATTTCGGCACGGCTTGTTCGACAGGACGTGACACCTCCTTCCTGGGGACGCCACAGTGCTCTCCATCCGCCTGTGCGTCCTGCACAAGCAACTGTCCATCGAGGAATAAATAATGACCTTTGAAGAGCTGACACTGGAAACACTGCCTGAGGACAAGGACCTGATGTGGTCGACAGGGGGGAGGAGGAAGGCCTATTCCTGTCCAATCTTCTCTGTCAACGAAGTCGACCGGACCTGTCATGATGGACGCCAGGGGCGTTTCATCGAGATCGCCTGTCCTGAGTGGATCATCATCATACCCATCTACAAGGGTGCTGATGGACGCCTCCGTGTCGTCCTGGAGCGGCAGTACAGGCATGGCAGCGACAGCATCACGGTCGAGTACCCCGCAGGTCTGGTCGAGAAGGGCGAGGATCCTCTCGATGCGGCGAAGCGGGAGCTCCTCGAGGAGACCGGGCTCAAGGCAGGGCGTGTCACCAAACTGGCTTCACTTTGCCCGAACCCCGCCTTCATGTCGAACCATCAACACATCTACCTGGCTGAGGACCTTGAGTCCGTCGCAGACCAGGACCTCGATGCCAACGAGGAGATAGAGGTCTTCTCCCTGCCTTTTGATGAGGCTGTAAGCCTGATGGGCTCGGGGAAAGTCGACAACTCCCTGATGGTGGCCGCGACCGGGCTCGCTGTCTGGGAACTCAATAGGAGGAACGCATGAGGAAGGCCCTCGGTATCACAATGGCGCTGTGCGCCGTCCTGCTCCTGGCATCCTGCCAGAGCACAATGTCAAGCAATGTTGGAACAGTGACAGTCGCAGGACAGTCGTCTGTCTCCATCTCACCTGACATGGCCTCATTCTCCGTTTCGGTAGAGTCGACAGCAGAGACGACAGGAGAGGCCCAGGCTGCCACGAACGAGCGCATGGACGAGGTATATAGGATCCTGATGGATGACTACGGCATATCTGGGGAAGACCTGCGTACGACCGCGATGAGCCTCTACCCCGAGTACCGCTATGAGGATGGTCAGCAGGTCTTGATTGGGCAGACCGCTTCCCAGTCGGTTTCTGTAACTGTCCATGAGCTTGATGACCTGGCTCCGATTGTCGACAGCCTATCCACTGTCTCAGGTATCAGCCTTTCCTCGATCAGCCTCGATGCATCCGACAAGAGCCAGGCCGGCTCTGAGGCCAGGCGTCTTGCGATGGAGGACGCCATCGAGCGCGCTGCTGATTATGCCCATGCAGCTGGCATGGAGCTTGGTTCCCCCATCCAGATCCAGGAGGGTGGCGTCAGCACCTATGTCAACCGCATACAGCCGACAGCCCTTTATGCTGCTGCCGCTGACGAGTCGGCATCGGCGAAGGCCTCTTATTACGCAGGTGAGCTCCAGGTCAGCGCTGCTGTCAGCGTGACCTTCTCTTTGGATTGGTGAATATGAAAGTCGTCATAATTGGCTATGGCATAGCCGCCCACACCCTGGCATCGGCCCTCCTCAAGGACGATGACAGCATCAACATCGACATCTTCTCAGCAGAGGCTGAAGCCCCGCTGCAGAGGCCTCGTGTCCTCTCCCTCCTTCCTGGAGGGGAGGCCTCGTCATTGCTCCTTCCCACCCTGTCTGACCAGCGCCTCACCATTCACAAGGCTGCTGTCCGCTGTATAGACAGGCGTGCCAAGTCCGTCCTCTCGACGGATGGCTCATCCGTCTCCTACGACATACTCGTCCTGGCCTGTGGGGCCAAGGCCGCTTCCTTGGCGTTGCCAGGGGGCAAGTCGTCTGGTGTCTTCACCATCAGGAGCGTGGATGATGTCAAGTCGCTCAAGCGCTGGCTGGATGGCAAGGGGGCTGCAGGTCCTTGCGCAGTCATTGGAGGCGGGCTGCTTGGCCTTGAGGCCGCAGCCTTGGTCGCAGGCTACGCAGGCCGTCCTGTCACAGTCGTCGAGACCGCCCCTTGGCTGCTGCCCCGCCAGTTGGACAAGGACAGTGCTGCTTACTTGAAAAAGCGCCTGCAGGGTCTTGGTGTCAATGTGGTCTGTGGAGTCAAGACCTCGAACTTCCTCTCAAAGGACGGTGAGGTCAGTGCGATCAAATGTGATGACGGTTTCACCATTCCTGCCTCCACGATCATCGAGTCGGTTGGAATCCGTCCCGACACCTTCCTGGCAGTTGATGCGGGGCTTGACGTCAAGCGCGGTGTCGTTGTCGATGACAGGCTGCGCACAAGCGATGAGGACATCTATGCCATTGGCGATGTCGCCGAATGGCATGGACAGGTCCCAGGGACCGCTTCCGTTGCCATGGAGATGGCAAGGACGCTTTCACGTGTGATCCTGGACGGGGATGCAAGCTACAAGGCCCCTGTCTCTTCAAGTATCTTGAAGGTCGCTGGTCTTGATGTGATCACGACAGGTGATGCCACAGCCAGGCATGAGGCCTGCCATGTCATCGAGGGTGATGGCTACAGGGAGGCCTGGTTCACTGATGCAGGCATCCTCTCAGCATCAGTGCTGATTGGCAGCAGGGCCCATGCGTCCCTTGCCCGTTCAGGCCTTGGCAAGGCCTTCGACCCCGCCTCACTCTCCTGAGGCGGCCTTCCTGTCTGCCAGGAAGTTGACAAGCATGCCAGCAAGCATGACCAGCGCTCCGACCAGGAGGGGCGCTGAGAAGCTTGAGTAGAGTAGTGCGTCCAGGACGAGGCTCATCAGTATCTGGCCTGCGGAGAGCAGGAGTGAGGAGTAGACCGCTGGGATCTTCGGTATGATGATGTTCGAGCTGGTCACGACGAAGATCGCGAGCACACCACCAAGCACTATTGTGAGGACTGGGGTGCCAGGCAGCCTGGTGAAGCCTTCAAGTGTACTCACTGGTAGCAGGATGAAGGCATAGGCCAAGGTGCCCAAGAGCCCTGAAAGCGCATTCTGCCTGGCTGAGAATATCGCACCCTTGGCTGCGGCGAAGGCTGAGTTGTAGCACAGTTGCAACATGGTGAGCACACCTGCCGCCACTCCCATGATTATATAAGCCAAGACCCAGGTCCCATCCTGGGACAGGCTCATCAGGGCGATGCCTGCGAATGAGATCAGCAGGGCAAGCCACTTCAATGGGCTTATCTTCCTCTTCTGCATGCCTGCCAGGCCGAAGAGGTCGAGGACGAGTCCTGTCGCGCTCTGGCCGAAGACGGCGGCCGCCATGGCGAGCGAGGCTCCGATGTGCATGACACTGTAGAAATTGAATATCATCACGAAGACTCCGAAGAGTCCCCCGAACCACATGTACCACTTCGCACTGCGGCGGGGTGGGGCGATGACGGGGCTCTTGCGGCCCACTAGCAGGATCAGGCTTGTCAGTATGACACCAATCGACTGGTTGATGATCAAGGAGACCTCGTTTGAGGTGATCCGTCCAAGCTCCGTGTTGGCGACGACCATGACACTGATCACGGCCCCAGTCAGGAGCGATACGAAATAAGCCGCACTCTTTCCCATGGGGCCATCCTAGCATGAGCCTGATGGATTGCCCATAGGAGGCAATTGCCTTAGGATGAGTCAAGGAGCTTGCCATGGAAGTAGTATGTCTGGACCTTGAAGGTGTCCTGGTCCCGGAGATCTGGATCGCTTTTGCCCAAGAGACGGGGATTGATGAGCTGCGCCTCACGACACGCGAGGTCAGTGATTACGATGTGTTGATGCAGGGCCGCCTGCGTATTCTTGATGAGCATGGGCTCCGCCTTGGTGACATCCAGGCCGTGATCGACCGGATCCACCCCTTGGACGGGGCAAAAGACTTCCTGGATGAGCTACGCTCACGTACCCAGGTGATCATCCTCTCTGACACATTCAGGGAGTTCGCATCCCCACTGATGCGCCAGCTGGACTGGCCAACGATCTTCTGCAACAATCTCGAGGTCGATGCTGATGGACGCATCACGGGCTACAAGCTCAGGCAGCAGGACGGCAAGCGCAAGGCCATCGAACACCTGAGGGGCATGGGTTTCCGCACGTTCGCGGCAGGCGACAGCCACAACGACTTGACGATGATCCGCTGTGCTGATGCTGGTTGCCTTTTCCGCGCTCCCGAGTCAATCGCAGAGGCGGAGCCGGACCTGCCTCTTGTCAACACATATGAGGACTTCCTCTCTGTGATCGGGGACTTCATCAATGGCTGAGGACAAGGATCCTCTCAAGGGACTCGGGGCTGCGATCGCCGTCCTGGTGGTTGGCATGGGTGTTGGCTTCCTCCTCCTTGCAACAGTCTACACCGGACCTGTCTGGGTCAAGGTCCTTGTCTTCATAGCCTACCTGGCTGTCAGTGCAGGTCTTATCCGTGGTACGCGGCGCCTGAAGGACAGCCAGGATGACAAGGACTAGCCCCGGGCTTCGTCCCAGACCATCTTCTTCAACTGTTCCCGACGTTCTGGAGCGACCCGCTCCCAGGCCTGGAGTCCACCGAAGTGGCCTGTCTCGGAGAGTACTGCGTACTGAGGCTGCCTGAGGTGGAACTCATTGATCATGCCAAGCGGACTGAGGTCCCAGCTCTCAGCGGCCCACGCAGAAAGCTTGTCATCAGCGATAAGTCCCGTACCAAAGCAATCAACATGTACGGAGACAGGCTTGCTTATGCCGATCGCATAGGCCAGTTGGACAAGGCAGCGGTCGGCGATGCGAGCATCGACGATTGTCTTGGCTATATTGCGTGCCACATAGGAGGCTGAGCGGTCGACCTTGGTGGCATCCTTGCCAGAGAATGCGCCACCACCATGAGGCGCGTAGCCGCCATAGGTGTCGGCGATGATCTTGCGTCCCGTCAGACCCGTATCCGCGGCGGGGCCGCCCAGGACGAAACGTCCTGTCGGGTTGATGAGGAAGCGTGTGCCCTCGTCAATCAGCGGGGATGGTATGCACTTGAGGATGACCTCCTCCTTGAGTGTCTGCCTCAGGTCACCAATGCTTATATCCTCATCGTGCTGGGCTGACAGCACGATCGTGGAACAGCGCAGCGCCTTTGCCCCATCGTACTCAAGCGTCACCTGGGCCTTGCCGTCAGGGCGGAGGAAGGGCAGTTGGCCGCTCCTCCGCTTCTCAGTCAGCGCAGTGGTGAGGGCACGTGCCAGGTTGAGCCCCAATGGCATGAGGTTGTCGCACTCATTCGTGGCGAAGCCGAACATCATTCCCTGGTCCCCGGCTCCCAGCTCCTCTGTAGAGTCCACACCCATCGCGATGTCAGGCGACTGGGCGTGCAGGCTCACGACCAACTTGGCCTTGTCTGTGAAGAGGTATTCATCCTTTGTATAACCGATGCGGCGTACCGTCTCACGTACGACCTGTTCAACATCAGCTTTCGATTTCGTCGTGACCTCGCCCATCACATGGATGAAGTCAGGGCAGGCCGTAGTCTCAATCGCGGCCCTTGTCATGGGATCGTCTGTCAGGAAGGCATCCAGAAGTGAATCGGAGACCTGGTCACAGACCTTGTCCGGATGTCCGCTCGTGACGGACTCCGAGGAGAAGAGATGTCTCATCTTTTTTTCCTTTTTAGAAGTTTGGCAGGAGGCTGGCGCTTCTGGTCCACCAGGCTTCCTTGGCTTGAAGTATCGTGGTGGATGGATGCCGGGTCAAGCTTGATGTGCCTTGTGGGACAGGCTGATACGGGTTGTCGCCATCACCTCCAGCCTTGACTAAAGGAAGGATCTTGGTATATTCCCTAGTGTTTCTTCTGAAAACCATCCAGGCAAGGGGGTAAGTTATGGAACAGAGCTTCACGGAAGAGATGAAAGAAGTGCTCCTCAAGGAGCGCCGCGAGCTTCTGGAGCGCATGAACGGGGAGAACAGCTCCTTCAAGGAAGAGGGGGCTACTGGCCGTGGCGACAGTGTCGACCTCGCTGCTGATGAGGGTGCCTTCAAGAAACGTGAGGCATTGAATGCCATGGACGCCAAGAACCTCACAGCTGTCGAGAACGCACTCAAGCGTATCAGCGAGAACCGCTACGGTATCTGCTTGAAGTGTGGTCGCAAGATCCCTGAGGACCGCTTGCGTGCCATGCCTTCAGCTGTCCTTTGCATAGATTGCAAGAGCGCAGAGGAGAAGAGGCGCTCATTCTAAGGCATCAAAGATAGGGGTTGGTCTTTTTCTCCAGCCCCATCTTCGTATAGGGGCCATGCCCGGGAAGCACATCCACATCGTCACCGACCAAGGCGCACAGGCGCTTGAGTGATGACATGAGCATGCCTGCGTCACCTCCAAGGTCGGTGCGCCCGACGCTTCCTGCGAAAAGGGTGTCACCGGAGAACATGAAGCCGCCTTCCTGGTTAAGGAAGCAGAGGCTTCCTGCAGTGTGTCCTGGTGTGCTTATGGCCATGAGGCCTCCCGGCAGGCTGTCTCCATCCTTGATCAAGAGGTCAGGAGCGGGGGCTTCGAGTTCATCACTGCTTCCGGGTGAGAGCGAGAAGAGTGAGAGCGTGGCCAGCATGGCCCTGGCCTCCAAGAAATCCTTGTCAGCTTCCGATATCGCGGTTTTCAGGCCAGGAAAGGCCTCCTTCAAGCCATGAAGGGCCATGACATGGTCAGCATGACCATGTGTGAGCAAGACCCATGACGGGGTCAGGGACTGGGCTTTCAGGCGCTCTATGATGCGCCCTGCAGGGGCCGGGGCGTCGATAAGGACGACCTCGTCCCCTTCAAGGATGTAACAGTTCGTCCCAAAGGGACCATTAGTCAGACAGCTTATCCTCATTGTCGATGTGCTCTTCAACAGCCGGGGCTTCTTCTGCTACGGGCGCTTCTGAGACAACCTCCACTGCCGGGGCATCCTGACCGATGGTGGCTTCCTCTCCAACAGGGGCTTCCTCTTGCTTGGAAGTTGCGGTGGCTGCAGCCTTGTCAGAGGCCTTCTCAACGACCTCGCCTGGGCGGCGGTCCTTGTTGGAGATGTTGACCTGGACGAGGCGGCCTTTGACGGTCGTGCCGTTCAAGCGTGCGATGACGTCCTGGCAGTCTTCCTCTGAAAGTGTGATGAATGAGTATTTGTCATGTATGCGGATCAGGTAGATCCCTTCCTTGCTGACCGTGCCCTCGGCTGTGATCAGGCTGATCAGGTCACGGGCGTAGACATGGTTGGCCTTGCCGAGGTTGATGTAAAGCGTCCTGGCCCCCTCTGGGATTTCGCGCATGCGCTTCTCCTTGGGCTGCTGGGTCTTGTCCTGGGGCTTTGCCTGCATGGGGCGCCTCTCCTCGCGTTCACGGCGCACAGGCTCTTCTGCTTTCTGCTCCCTCACAGGCCTCTCTGGACGGACTTCACGAGGCTTCCTCTCCTGCCTCTCAGCCCTCACATCCTTGCGCTCACGGCGGCCGTCACGGGCCTGTGGTGTCTTCATCAGTTCACGAAGCAGGTAGGCGGAGAAATAACCACGGAGGGTGAAGGGTACATTACGGCGGATCAGCTTCTTGATCCTCTCGAGCTCCTCAGGGCTGCCATCTGAGCGTATGGCTTCGACGAGCTGGCCGATCCTGGCGATGAGGACATCCTCGCTAATCTGGTTGTCTGTTGGCATTTGTGTTGCGACTCCTAGGTGCTGATTACACCTTAAATGTTTGTGATGCATCCCTTTGCGTTAATTGGAACAAAGCGTCCTGATTCGCAGGGGGACTCCAATCAGGATAGTCAGAAGGGCGATGCTGTGTCAATGAAGGGCTCTAGTGCCAGAATGGCCCGGATGCTATAATCCGATCCACGGATGGATAGCGTCAAAAGCCGTACGGATGAACTTCAGAAAGACATGGACAGGGCCTGGGCCTCGTTGCGGAGCCAGGCTTACCGTCTTGCCCAGTGGGCAATCACAGATGATGGCCCTGTGAGCCTGATCTCACCGACCTTGCGTACTGGGTTCCAGGATGCTGTCAGCCGCCATGATTCAATCAAGGCCATGGTGCTGGCAGGGGAGGAGGAACGCCGCCGCCTGGATGAGGGAAGGCAGAGCGTGTCCCGCTTGGAGAAGGAGAAGGCCCAGGGGGAGAAGAAGCTTGCTGAGCTTGAAGAACTCATCGGTGCTGTCGCCATGGCCCAGGGTGACAGCCCTGATGCCGACCCTGGTGTGAAGGAGGCCATCACCCCCTTCATAGAACGCCGCAACAGCTTGGCGGAGGCTGCTGGACGTGGGGGGCTCAGGGCGATTGCGTCCAAGGCCCAGCTTGCACTTTACAAGAGGGGTGAGGCCGCTGTCTTCACCGAGATCTTCCATACATTGGAGTCCAAGGACCTGCTTGACAAGCTCTCTGGTGACAGGGCTGGAGCCCTGGTCGATGCATACAGGGCGCTTTCCAAGTCCACCAGGAAGCTTTCCAAGGAACTTGAGGCTGGCAGTGACAGGCTCTCTGCCCGTGAGCTGTTGATGGATGACGACCAGGATGGATCCCGGCTGAAGGCCCAGGAGGCCCAGGCTGATGATGCCCAGCGTGAGGCGGGAATCGCCTATGGCCTCTACCTCTTCGACAATGGTGGCAAGTGGATAAGCCAGGACACAAGCGATAGCGTCCTTGACCTGGTCCAGGGCATGTTGGATGAACAGGGCCATATCGAGGAGTGCCGCCGCAACATGGAGAAGGAGCGTGACTGGGCCGCGATTGAGGACTTCAAGTCGATGATCAGCTTCAACGACAGCCGTATAGAGGCCCTTCGTCGTGAAATCAGGACGATAGAGGAGGAGATCGCCCAGGTCGAGGAGGAGAACGAGGGGCTGAGGCGGAAGATCTCCAATGTGGAGGCCAGGCTGAAGTGAGCGAGAACCGTTTCAAGGTACCTGCGAAGAGCCAGGCCACGCCAGCCCCACGCAAACCCAGCCCCAGGAAGACACCGACCCAGAAGAAGGCTGCCCAGAATCCTGTCAGGAAGCGTGCCGCCGACCTGACAAAGGCTTCCACAGCGAAAGCCAAGTCCAAGCTCGTCTTTGAACACAGGGAGCTGCCTGATGTCCCTGACATGGCGACACTGACGCGCAAGGAGCGCATGGGCCGGGTCCTCGGGCAAGACCAGGCCAGGAAGAAAGAACCTGCCAAGAAGCCACAGGCCTCACAGGCTGGGCGTTATGATTCGATGCGCAGGAGCCTTGAAGCCAAGGCTCCGAAGGCAGTACGTCCAACAAGGGAACGTCATGTCGAGTCGAAGAAAAGCCCTGACTGGCTCCTTCCTGTCATAGCCACGGCTGCCACTTTGGCTATTGTGCTGCTCATCGTGCTCCTGGTGGTCCGTTCAAGAGGAGGGGATGCCACACAGGCATCTTCGACTGTCGTGATCGACCGCGGCCTTGGGGCCCGTCAGGCAGCCATGCTCTTCGATGGTTTCGTGGATCCTGATGAGCTTACAGCTGTCCTGGAAGCCGAGGGGCTCTCATCCTCGATCCAGGTAGGCACCTATACGGTAAGTCCTGGCATGGACGCCAATGACATCGCCACGATGATCACCCGTCCCCAAGGGGTCTTCAGGGTATGGCCAGGACAGGACATCGCTGATATCGATGAAGGGCTCTCATCCACAGGCCGTTCCGCCCGGGGTGCCTTTGCTGATGCGGTGGAGGCGCTTGCTGATGAGCGAGGTCTTTCCTTCTCAGAAGGCTGGCTCCTGGCCGGGGACTATGCTTACAGCAGCCCCGGTGCCCTGGCTTCCGACATGCTCTCATCCATGCTCTCCCTCCTCAAGAGTGAAGGGGAGGCCGTGGCCTCAAGCGGTCTCAGCCTGGATGAGGTCGTCATCATCGCAAGCATGGTCAACCGTGAGACCCAGGATGTGGATCAGATGCCGGTCATAGCTGCTGTGATCCTCAACCGGCTTGGACTTGGCATGCCGCTTGGAATCGATGCGACTACGCGCTACGAGCTCGATGAATGGAGCCGTGCCTTGTCAGCAGATGACTTTGAATCATCCAGCCCTTACAACACAAGGCGTGTGCCAGGCCTTCCCCCGACAGGCATAGGCTGTCCTGGCGTTGATGCCATCCTCGCAGTCCTCCATCCTGCTGACACCTCCGCACTCTACTACCTCCATGGCAGTGATGGGGACCTGCACCTGGCTGATGACTACGCAGGACATCTGGACAACCAGGTGCGTTTCCGCTGACTTCCCATTCCACCAAGCCCTGGCTAGACTGTGCATGGAGGGTCTGATGGCGTTCACAGCAGATTACAACATACATACCCACAGCCATTACTGTGGCCATGGCACAGGGGAGGTCCATGATTACGTGGAGGAGGCTTCCGCTTGGAAACTTGGCCTCCTTGGCTTCAGCGAGCACTGTCCCTTTCCAGACCACTTCCTCAAGCGCTCGCGCATGGATATCTCAATGATGCCAGCCTATGAGGCTGATGTCAGGGAGGTTGCAAAGACCGCCCCATTCCCAATACTGCTGGGCTATGAATGCGACTATTTCACCAAGTACCATGACTACTTCAAGGACCTGAAGGATTCTGGCAGGTTGGACTACCTGGTCACAGGTACGCACTTCATCATCCGTCCTGATGGCAGGCGTGTCACTCCATTCTCTGATGAACTGGTCAAAGAGGACCTCTGGCTTTACTACAAGCAGATGGAGGAGGCGGTCTCTACAGGCTTCTTCGATTTCATCGCCCATCCTGACCTCTTCATGGCGGGCTATGCCGGGTGGGATGCCGGAGCCCAGGCCTTGGCGCGTGATGTGATCCAGCTCTCACTCTCTTCAGGGCTGCCCTTGGAAGTCAACTCGAACGGACTGCACAAGCCACAGGTGGCAGGCAGGGCCCCTTATCCTCATGAGGGTTTCTGGCGCCTGGCATCTGAACTTGGTGCTCCTGCTGTGATTTCAAGCGATGCACACAAGCCAGGCCACCTGTGCGCTGACAGGGGCATGGTGGAGGAGTGGGCCCTTGGGCTCGGCATCAAGCTTGTGAAGCCTGTTTTCAAACCAGGACGCTTAGAATGGGACAGGGGTTGAGAATGTCACTTCCTCCCCGGTCCCGGGGTGTGTGAAGCTGATTGTGGTGGCATGGAGGCAGAGGCGTTCACCTTCCTTCCTCGTCCCGTAAAGCCTGTCTCCGACTATGGGGTGGCCAAGTCCGCTTGCAGCATGGACACGGATCTGGTGGGTGCGTCCTGTACGTGGATTGAAGGCGATCCGGGTCACGGTGCGCCCATCGAGGACCTCCACCCCAAGGCGCTTCCAATCAGTGACCGCCTTCTTCCCGTCAACAGGGTCGACGATTTGACAGGGCCTATTGTCTACATCAAGCCTGATGGGAAGGTCCACCTGTCCCCCGTCTTCCTTGACAAGCCCTTCGACCAAGGCTGTATAGCTCTTGCTGACCTGTCTGGCCTCAAAGGCCATGGAGAGCTTGCGCTGGGCCTGTGGCGTCTTCGCCCAGACCATGACGCCTGATGTGTCCATGTCGAGGCGGTGGACCGATGGCTGCGCGGGGATCGACGGGAAGATCCGCCTCAGCCTGGTTGCGACACAGTCCTGCTTGTCCTCACCCCGTCCAGGGACGGAGAGCATGCCTGCTTCCTTGTCGACGATGATGATGTCGTCATCACTGTAGCAGATCCTGAGCCCTAACATGTGCGGGAGGATGAGTCCACAGCGTTCATCACAGGGCGTGCGGCTTTCAAGATGTCCATGTGATGGGCTTGTCCCGAAGTGGAGTTCGCAAAGCGACACGGGTTCCCAGGAACGCTTGAAGCAATAGGAGAGGAGCTTGATCGCCGCACAGTCCCCTGTCCCTGTGGGCATGCTCTCAATCCCCATGTCCTTGAAGCCAAGCTTCCCATAGGGGCTGTGGAAGACATAGAGCTCCCTGAGCCTTGCCAGGCATTCATTGGACAACTGGCGCCTCTCCTCCCCGTCAGGGAGGCTGTGGAGTGGGCCATCGTAGATCGCTGTGATTTCCCTGAAAGCCTTGACCGAGAAGCAGGGCGGTACGTAGCCGGGGACCAGGTAGTCCCCATCCAGGGCTCCAGAGAAAGCGTATATGGTCTTCTCCGCCCCATCTGCCAGGCGGCAGGTGAGGGCGCCGAGCATGAGTGTACGTCCTTCTATGGGATGCAGGCCCTCCTCATCGAAAGTGCCACGTCCACAGATGAGGCTTGCAAGGTGGAGCAGGGCCTCTTTGGCCCTTGCCTCTGGTAGGAGCTGCAGCATCAGCTGAACACCGTCATCAGGTAGTCGTTCAACTTGGCATCCTCGTACATCAGCCTGTAAAGGGCCTGCACAAGGGGGAAGTCCTTCTCAAGTCCTTTCTCTCTTGTGAGCTCTCCGAAGAGCCTGATTGTGCGGTGACCTTCAATCACTGTCGCAGACGAGCCTGTGTTGTAGTCGAAGCCCTTGCCGATCAGCATGCCAAGCGTGCGGTTGCGGGAGAGGTCGTTGAGGCCGGTGAGTCCAAGGTCTCCAATCCCACAGTAGCGGAAGATCGTCTCCTCATCGCAATCGAAGAGCCTGAGGAAAAGCCTCATCTCATTGACAGCCTTCGTGTAGACCAGGAAGTCGACATTTGGACTGTTGTAACGCCCAGAGACAAGACCTATGGCTATGGCGTACATGTTCTTCAGGATCGATGTGAGTTCAACACCCCTGACATCATCGCTGTGGTCTAACATGAGCCCTGTGCCTCGGAAGACCTCGTCCTTGACGAAGAGGTGGTCCTCTTTCTTGCCTCCAAAGGTGAATGCGGTCGGAAGGCCGTTCAGGACTTCGATGGCGAAGCTTGGACCCTTCATGCTTGCCGTATGGTTGAAGGGTATCTTCTCTGTGATGAAGGCCCCATCATCGCTCATCCCCTTTGCCAGGTTCACAATAAGGGGCTCCCGTCCTCCCGTGTGCTTCTTCATCTCTTTTGAGAAGGAGACGATGACCTTGGAAGGGATGACCAGGAAGACGACATCAGCGTCGCGGAAGACGGAGTAGTCGGTGCTCGCTTCCAGGTTCTGGTTGAGGTAACGTGTAGGGAAATACTTCTCGTTCTTATGGAACTTGTTGATCGACTCGACGACTTCTTCCTCGATCGAATGTATGATCACGTTGTTGTGGTCATTCCACGCGAGGCGCTCAGCCATCGCCGTGCCGAAGGTACCGCCTCCGGCTACTATGATGTTTGTCTTCTTCATGTCTTCTCCTTTCAGCCGATGCGGCGGATCACGTAGAGCCTTGATGAATGGTCTCCCATTACCCGCATCGCATCATCATAAGCGCCACCAAGATAGGGCTCGATCAGGCGCAGCCCTGCATGGCGCAATGTGTCTCCATGTACACGGTAGGCCTCTTCCTCAAGTGGAGGGGCCTTGAAATAATCATCAGGACTTGTCAGTTCGCCTGCCTCCTCACGGCGGCTGACACTGTAGATGGCACCCTCATCGACATCCTCAAGCCTCAAGATGTCATCCTCCCCGTTGGAGCACATCGTGCGCTGTGCCAGGAGGACGATGATCTCAGCCTTGTCATCAGAGGCCGCGCTGAGCATGACGCGGCGTCCATCGCATAGCAACCTGCGGCGTCCGAACTGCAATACGGTGCGGTGGGTCTTGTAGAAAGCGATCTGCCCGGCTATGGACTTGCGTTCCCGGGCGTCTAGGCCCTTGAGCTCCAGCGAGTAGGAGAGGGCGCCGAAGGATGCGATGTTGAAGGCCGTGGACAGGCTGGAGTAGCGTCCTTCCAAGTTCCATCTCCTCTCTGCGACAGTCGTGGAGACCGCTGCAGGTGGCACCAGGCGGGATGCTCCTATGATGCTGTCCAGTTGTTCGAAGGCGTCAGCCGATGAACCTGCGGCAAGCAGGGCTGATGAGTTGAGCATCGATGCGTCGAAGCGGGGTGAGCCCGTGGAGACGTTCTCGATCAGCAGGTTTGGGAAACGCAGTGACAACGCCCTCTGGAGGCGGAGGAAGGCGAGCATGTACTCAAGTCTCCAGGTGCCTGGATCCGCCCCATCCGGACTTGTCCAGATGTCGAGCATCTGGCAGCCCATGTCCCAGCGCAAGGCATCGACCTGTGTCCTTTCAACCAGGTCGGTGAGCACTTCCAGGACCTCGTCATAGACCACGCCCCTGGTCAGGTCCAGGAGGAAGGATCCTCCCTGGTATGGCGGGTTCTTCTTGCGTGGATCCTTCACAGCCCAGTCAGGGTGCTGGGAGAAAAGCCTGCTTTGCGCACTTACCAGCTCAGGGCTGATCCAGATGCCGAACAGCATGCCTGCCAGGTGCACTGCCTTTGAGACCGCTGCGAGCCCGTCAGGAAGCTTCATCGGGTTGGCGCTCCAGTCCCCAAGCGAGTCGTTCTTGTCCTGCCGTACTCCGAACCAGCCATCATCGAGGCAGAAGAGCTCGAAACCGAGCTGGCCTGCGGTTTTCACCTCGTCCAGCAATTTCCCTTCCTTGATGTCAAGGCCTGCTGAGAAGCGTGTGTTGAATGTCACCGGACGCAGACGGTCCTTCCAGATGCCACGCATGATGCACCCTGAGATCCAATCCTGCAGCTTCCAACACGCCCTGTCCTGGTCTGGAGCCCAGGTCAGGAAGGCCTCTGGTGTCTCGAATGTACCCCCAGGCTGGAGCACGGGGTGTATGAGATCGTAGTTCAAGCCGCAGATGATATGGGTCTTGCCATATCCGGTGACCTCGTAGCTGCTCCTGTGGTCGCCAGGCCAGAGCAGGCCGAGGGCGATACAGCCACGACCATTGGAAAGATAGGCCGTGGAGCTCGTCCTCCCGCTGAATCCCGTACGGGTCTCGTTCACCAAGCGCCCCTGCTGCAGCTTCTGCCAGCGGCCCCTGTTCTCCCTTCCCGCAGGGCCACCTGTGAGCAGGATGTCCCAGTCCGCGGTGAACAGGTCAAGCTGGAGGCTTGCCAGCTCCTTGATGCGTATGGCTTCCTTCGAAGCGTTGAAGAGCACGGAGCGTCTTGTAATCACATCATAGCCTGGGAATATGGTGTAAATCAGTGTGAGCCTTATGCCAGATGTCTCGTCTTCGAAGTCCAGGATGAGGTTCTGTGCCTCCTCTTCTCCTGCCAGGGCCTGTGGGTAGGCTGTCTTCATCCTGGCAATGCCCTTTCCTGTGGCACTGTGCCGGAAACGGAGGTCCAGGGTCGAGGACCTCCCTCCTTCGATGCTGATGAAAGGTGTCCTGAAGTCCCCCATGCCTTCGCTTGTGAATTCAAGCGGTAGGTCCTGCAGGACCTCGTCCCAGGCCCTGAGGCTCAGCGAGGCTTCTCCTGGGCGCGGGGCCAGGCGCTTCATCGAGAGCGCGTCTTCGTCGCCCACAGGGTCTTTGAGCCTCCGTCCGAAATGGAGGTGCTCCGCAAGACCACGGCGGGAAATCCTGAAGACATAGCCCAGTTCTTTGGCCGCAAGGTGGAAAACATTGTTCTTTACAGCTATCATCCGAAGTACCTACCCAAGATGAAGTATAGCGGTAAAAGAAGCCAAAAGAAAGGAAGGGTGCCATGGATATAAGAAGGATCCCGCTCTGGGAGTCCCGTAACGCGACCTACATGAGCAACAACCTGCTCCGGACTGTGATCGAGGACCAGGGGGAGGTGGCCATAGAACTGAGTGCCGCCGCCATCCAGGGTGGCTTCGTCAACGCCGTCACCCCTCCTTACTTCCGTGGCAGGGGCCCGGGGGTGCTCTCAGACCCGAACAGCGACTGGTGGAAAGGCAGGAGTTCCTTCTATCAGGCTGGAGGGGTTTATGTCAGCTTCCCGTCAAAGGATGAGGACCACATACTGACTACGAACACATCCTGGCTGGTCAGGCGTTATGGTTCCGATGGTGGCAGCGGTGGTGTCTGGCGCCTCAGCACGATGAAGAGCCGCGAGGAAGGGCAGCGTTACCATGCCTACAAGGTGGACCTGCTCCTTCCAGGGCACCCTGTGCTATACAGCCTCGTCCGGGTTGTCAACAGCGGGGAGGAGGACCTCCCTTACAATGCCTCGGTCCATGCGATGCTGACACCGCCCTTCCTGGAATCAGGTTGCTTGCTTTCGACTTCCGGTGCCGCTTATACGGCCTTCGCACCTAATTTCCGCGAAGTCGCTTTCAACCGCATGCGCCCTGGCCAGGTCTTTGGAGACCTGCGCCATGCACCGGCGGTGAATGGAGCCAACCTTGATGCTGGTTACATCCCCGGTCCTACGGGAAGCTATGATTATATCGTCGGTCAGCTTGACAGGAACACGGACCTTGGTTGGACGGCAATGATCAACCCCAGGTTGCAGATGGTCCATCTGATGTTCTTCCCAGCTGTGCACAGCAAGCTGCCAGACCAGGTGATGAAGTCCCCTCATGTCGATATCGCCTACAACCTGCTTGGCCGGATGGACAGCCCATGGGCCCTCTATGAAGGGGGGACGGGGCAGGTCTTCAGCCTGACAGTAGGCCATGGCCGTCTTGATCATCACGGTGTCCTTGCAGGTCCATCCTCATGGGTCCTCAAACCAGGTGGGACTTTGGACATCGTCTCAGGCCAGGCCTTCACGAGTTTCGACAACCCCCGTCTAGGAGGAGGCTTCTACACGCTTGAACAGGAGGAGTTCGGCCTTGTGCTGAAACGCACGAAGAGCTACGCCTACATACAGTGCGACTACGAGTTCAAGACAATCCGGGAGCTTGCCGACAGGCTCTTTCAGAACGACCAGGAGTAATCAAGGCCGAAGCGGCTTGTCAGCTCCTTGATGACACGTTGCAAGGAAGGTGGCACAGGGCAGCCGTGCTCCTTCCTGTACTGCCAGGCGAGCCATTCCTTCTCACCAGGTGTGTAGATCCGTGCCTCACCTGGTGCCTTCTTCGAAGCCCTCAGTTCACGGCAGATTGTTCCTGCGATCCTCTTGAAGGTCTCACGGCCCATGAAGAAATCAGGATCGATTGCGATGAAGAAATGTCCGAGCGGGTAGGGTATGGGCCTGCCGTCAGCATCACGTCCGTTCAAGGCCTTCATCCAGGCCCCATCCTGCAAGGCGGCTGAGAGTATCTCGACTACAGCTGCGTAACCATAACCCTTGTAGCCGGCATGTTCCTCACCGATCCCTCCAAGTGGTGTCAGGGCGGCCTTGCCCTTTGTCAGGTCTTCCAGGACTCCAAGCGTGTCCGTCCTGTCATGGCCCTCCTGGTCTATGACCCAGCCAGATGGCAGCTCACGTCCAGCCCTGCCGTAGACCTCGATCTTGCCACGCTGTGTGACGCTGGTCGCGCAGTCGAGGACGAAGGGGAAGTCCTCGTCTGTAGGAATCCCGAAGGTCAGCGGGTTCGTGCCCATCATGTTCTCAACCCCATGGGTCGGGGCTATCGATGGCCTGGCATTTGTCCCTGTGATGCCGATCAAGCCCTGTTTGACCGCCATGGTGGCGTAGTAGCCTGCGATGCCGTAATGGGTGGAGTTCCTGACGACAGCCATGCCAAGTCCGTACGTGGATGCTTTGGCGATCGCCATCTCCATGGCCTTGTGGGCTACGACATGGCCCATGCCATTGTGACCGTCGATTGTGACACAGGCCTTCTCATCCTTGATGATTTCGACATGGGTGACTGGGTTGAGTATGCCGGCATCGATCCTGTCTATGTAGATTGGTTTCAAACGTCCGATTCCGTGGCTGTCTATGCCACGCCTGTCAGATTCGAGGAGGACATCCGATATGATGGCGGCATCTGCAGGTGGTACGCCTACGGCTTTGAGGACATCATCCATGAAGGCGCCAAGCTTGTCGAAGGGGACCCAGGTGCAGTCCTTGTAGTGTTCCTCATAAGTCTCAAGATAGTCTTTCATGCACCGCCTCCTACCAAATGAGTGTCTCAGCCAGGTAGAGTGGGTGGTAGAACCAGGGCCAGCTTGAGACGTTGAATGTGATTCCGACGAAGGGTACGATGTCGACCCCTATGTAGTCCTCTCCGACGCCGAACTGGCCATAAGCCGCGGCTCCGATGTCGAAAGCGATACCTGTGAAGCCTGGAGGTGTGATCCTGAGGGCGGCCGAGATGCCAGGTCCGAGTGTGACGATTGATCCGCCCCTGTCATCATCCACGATTCCTGTCGCCAGGCCGAAGATCACATCAAGTGAGAGCACCCTGTTCAGACGGAAGATGCTGTCCATGCCTGTGAGGATGTCGAATGAGAGCTGGCCATCATCACCACCGACGTCGAAACCAAGGTCAAGCCTGGTTCCAAAGCCTAGTCCCATCGTCCCACTGTCGTTGTTTGAGAGCACTCCTGCCTGCATGCTGACAGGTACAGCCTGCCTGTAAGGCTGGTTGGATAACCCTGCGACATAACCAGTGCCAAGCGAGACATAGGAATAGGTTGGTGGTATCACTGTCATATCGGTCTCGATGACCGCAAAAGCCCCACCCAGGCAGCAGAACGCCAGGATGACTGTAAGAATGATCTTCTTCATGCCCAAGAGTATAACGTGGAATATCGTACCTGTGGTGTCCGATTGGTTGAAATGGTACAAAAAGTATTGAGACGGTTTGGCTTGCATGGGTGGATTGGTATCAGATGCATGGTGGCCCCTATCCCCGGGCCTGGTCTTGTGATGTCCTGTTCCCCGACAGCAGATGAGAAGCTTGAGAAAGGAAGAGTGTCTGATAAGCGTTTTGCTGACCAGGGCCAGGCCGTGGTCCACATTGGCTGGTGTGGCCTTGATTAAGAAAATGGAATCTGCTATGCTCACCTCTGCTATGGTGTCGTACCCAAGTGGCCTAAGGGAACGGTCTGCAAAACCGTCTTTCAGCGGTTCGAATCCGCTCGACACCTGACTAGGGGAGGTCCAGGTGAGTCTTGGACCTCCTTTCCATTCTACGGGAAGCTGAGTAGATGTTCACACGATACACGACTGACGGAAAGGGCAGGAAGGTCGAGGTCGCCAAGGTCTATACGGCCAAGGAGCACGGCATCCATCCCAGCCAGATTGACAAGGACTGCCTCTGGGCGGTCAAGAAGCTCTGGACTGCGGGGCACAAGGCCTACATCGTAGGTGGGGCTGTCCGTGACATGCTCCTGGGCCGCCGGCCAAAGGACTTCGATATCGCTACAAGCGCAAGCCCCCGCCAGGTGCAGCGCCTCTTCTGGAACAGCCGCCAGATCGGCCGCCGTTTCAAGATCGTCCACCTCTTCTTCGGACAGAAGATCATCGAGGTCACGACCTTCCGTAGCGATGAGGAGAACTTCGAGGAAGGCAACAACAACATCTATGGCACGATAGAGCAGGATGCCAGGCGCCGCGACTTCTCGATCAACGCACTTTATTACAATCCAATAGACGGGCATCTCCTGGACTTCAACGACGGAATGGGTGATATGAAGCGTAGGGTGATCCGTTCCCTCATCCCGCTGTCTTATTCTTTCGAGGAGGATCCTGTACGCATGATCCGCGCCCTCAAATACATGTGCACGACAGGCTTCCGCCTGAAGTGGGATGTCGCACGCGCGGTCAAGAGGGATGCCCCTCAGATAGAGAAGGTCTCGACTTCCAGGTTGACAGATGAGATGGGCAAGGTCCTCGCCTCTGGCGACTCGTCCGCCATCTTCAGTGCATTGCACAAGTACGGCCTCCTGGCTTTCATCATGCCTGGTTTCGACCAGTACATGCGCTACGACAGTGTCAGGAAGGCGCTCTGTGAGCTTGATGGGCTTGTAAGGGCTGCCAAGGATGCAGGTGGGGCGGCATCAACCAGCGAAGTCATCAAGATCATGGTCAGCCCCTTGGTCAACATTGATGATTCCCTTCCGGGCGATGCGCTCGCCCATGACCTCTTCCGCCAGGTCAAGGTCCTGATCGCCCCGCTCACACCTCCTAATTATGAGATCGAGCGTGCCATCGAGGCCTTGCTGATGGAACATGGGGTCCGTGTCTCTTTCGCAAGGCGCAGGCAGGCTTCACAGATGAGTCGCAGGAACACCCAGGGACCGCAGAGGCCTGCGGGCCAGGGGCAGGGCGCCAGGAAGCGCCGCCGCAAGGGGAAGGGAAGGACAGGACAGGCCAAGGGTGCCGCACCCGGTGACAGCCAGGGTCCATCCTCAAGCGCTGAGGCCCACGACCTCTGATCAGCCCCACTCCTCGATTTCGACGGAGACCTGGTGGACGAGTATCCCGCCATATTTCTCTATGCAGTCGGCAATGTACTCCTGCAGTTCGCTCATCGTCTGTCCGATGTAGTGGCGTAATGGCACCTGCAGCGTCACGCTGATGTCATATTCGTTGTTGGCCCTGAGCGTGCTTCTTACACGTTTGACCTTGATCACCTTGTCGTATTCATCTATGCAGTGGCGCACCATCTGCACCAGGGTCGTCTCATTGATGCTGTCCTTGCCAGGACGGCTGAACTCAGGGCGCACGATGGTCTTCTCAAAACTCTGCTTCTTCTGGAAGGGCTTCTTGTGCCCGAAGAAGACGCGCATGCTGTCATAGACGATTTGTGGATAGTTGCGCGTGATCTCGATCGATGGGACGGGGATGACGTGCTTTCCCTCCGTATAGCGGATCCTCATCGCAGTCTCGATCTCCTCCTCGCTTGCGACTTCCTCTATGTGGAAGACCTTGCTGACAGGAGGGAGGTCGAGCTTCTGGGCGATCTTGTTGACCATCTTCTCACTGGTGCCGATGATGAGGATCTTCTTGTATTTCTCCTTAAGCAGCGCTTCAACGACCTCCTGGCGGTGGGCCTCGTCATCGAAGACCGCTGTCTTCACAGCCACGAGGAAGTTGGGGTCCCGCTTGGCGGAGTGCCCTGCGAGGATCCTGTCACCCTTGATCAGCAGGCCGTCGTCTATGATCAGTTGGATGTGGTGTTTCTGCGCGACAAGCTTGCTGTGGTGGCTTTTCCCGGTGCCGCTGCGCCCTACGAGCGCATATACCTTGACACCGTTCAAATGGGAGAAGGCGAACTTGAAAATCCGATTCATCAGGTGGAAGTATATGTTCCGAGCTGGCTGCTCGTCAATTTTGCATAGCTTCCAAGATGGGCGAAGCTGGTGTATCATGAGCCTGTTCTGTTTTATCCGAGACACATAAGAAGGAGTACTTGAGATAATGATGCGAATGTCCACCTTCAAACGTGGTGGTGTCCATCCCAACGACAAGAAGGAGTTGTCGAAGGGCAAGGCCATCGAGCGCCTTCCCCTCCCTGGGCTCCTGACCGTCTCCATGTCCCAGCACCTGGGCGCTCCGGCCAAGGCGCTGAAGAAGAAGGGGGACGCTGTCGTGATGGGCGAGAAGATAGGGGAGGCTTCCTCCTTCGTATCTGCCGATGTACACTCACCTGTCACAGGGACGGTGGCTGATGTCGTCCCTGTCCGTCTTGCCAGCGGTGCGGTCAGCGAGGCGCTTGTCATCAAACCAGATGACATCCAGCCTGAGATGTTCAACACGATCCATGATTGGCGTGCCATGAGTCCGGAGGACCTGCTCGCCCTGGTCAAGGACATGGGCATAGTCGGCATGGGAGGGGCTACCTTTCCCACGCATGTGAAACTGGCAGTGAACGGCAAGAAGGTCGATGCGCTCGTAATCAACGGAGTCGAATGCGAGCCCTATCTGACAAGTGACTACCGCAGCATGATCGAACGTGCCGACGAGACGCTTGAAGGCATCATGGTCCTGGCCAGGATCCTCTCCCCAGGACGTATCATCATTGGCATTGAAGCGAACAAGATGGATGCTGTCAGCTATCTTTCCTCAAAGGTGAGGGAGAAGGGCTATCCCATCCAGGTCATGCCACTGAAGATGAAGTACCCACAGGGTGATGAGAAGCAGCTCCTGAAGGCCACGATTGACCGTGAGGTGCCATCTGGGGCCCTGCCAATCGATATCGGTGCTGTCGTATGCAACATAGGCACCTGCTATGCCATCTATGAGGCCGCGGTCCATCACAAACCCTTGATAGAACGTGTCGTCACAGTGTCTGGCGAGGGCATCAAGGAACCACGCAACATACTCGCACCCATTGGCGCCAGGGTTGCCGACCTCATCGCCTTCTGTGGTGGATACAGCGTGGAAGAACCAGACAGGCTCGTCTCTGGTGGACCGATGATGGGTTTCGCCTTCGCAGATGAGGACACTCCCATCGTCAAGGGGACGAGCGGCATACTCGCCTTGATTGATGAGCCATTGAACGAGGGGGTGTGCGTCTCCTGTGGCAAGTGTGTCGCGCACTGCCCAATGGGGCTGATGCCTAACAGGATGTTCCGGAACATAAAGAACGGCCGCTACCAGGAGGCCTTGGATCTTGGCCTCCTGGACTGCAAGGAATGCGGTTGCTGTGCTTATATCTGCCCAGCGCACCTGCCTCTCGTGCAGGGCTTCAAGCTGGGTAAGAAGATGTCAAGGAGGAGGGCATGAGGAAAGTCAGCGCAAGCCCACATGTCCATAGCCCGATGGACATCCGCAAGAGCATGCTCTTTGTGATCATCGCCCTGCTTCCGAGCAGCATCTGGGGTGTTTATGCCTTTGGCCTGAGGGCCCTCCTGGTCCTCCTGGTGTCAATCGCCGCCAGTGTGCTTACCGAGTTCCTGCTTGGCAGGATTGACAAGAAGAACACTCTTGGAGACCTTTCCGCCGTGGTCACGGGGCTCCTGATCGGCATGAACATGCCGCCTCAGATCCCACTTTACATCCCGGTGATCGCATCATTCTTCGCCATATTGGTTGTCAAGTGGACCTTTGGAGGACTTGGGTGCAACTGGATGAACCCCGCCTTGGCTGGACGTGTCTTCGTATTCTTCTCCTTCTCGTCCGCCATGTCGTCATTCAGCGCACCAAGGGCGCTGGCTGCCGATGCCCTTGCATCAGCCACGCCACTTGGAGCTGTCAAGACGGCGATCGCCGGAGGCATGACAGGGCTGGACTATGAAGGGGTGCTCAACCAGCTCGGCCATACATCGACAGCCTTCGCACAGTCACTTGGCTCCACGCTTGGAATCTCCCCTTATACGGTTGATGCCTTCATCGGCAACGTTGGAGGTTGTATCGGCGAGGTCTCCTCGCTCCTCCTCCTTGTCGGAGGCATCTTCCTGATCGCCAGCCGTGTCATCACCTGGCATATCCCGGTCGTCTACCTTGGTTCCTTCGCCATCCTTTCATGGGTCTTCGGAGGTGTCAGGGCAGGGCTTGGCCTTTTCAATGGCGAGGTGTTGATGCCTCTCTTCACAGGTGGCCTCTTCCTCGGCGCCTTCTTCATGGCGACGGACTGGGTCACGACACCTACGACGAAACGGGGCGAGGTGATATTCGCACTTGGCTGTGGGTTCTTCACCTTCCTCATCCGCTACTTCGGTTCACTTCCTGAAGGTGTCTCGCTCGCGATCATCCTGATGAACATCCTCACGCCGACGATCGACCGCTATGTCAGGCCGAAGAAGTTCGGTTATGTGAAGCCGGTGAAGGAGGCTAGGAAATGACAAGATACCTCAAGACAGCCTTCATCCTCTTCGCGATCTGTGCTGTGGCCGCCATCCTCCTTGCCGTGATCAACGAGGTCACGGCCCCACGCATAGCGCTGAACGTGCAGCAGACAGCTGAGGAGACGCTTGCCGCGGTCTCTGGTGGTTATGAGCAGGGTGAGGCCAGGGAAGGTGATGGTGGTACTGTCACCTCAGTCACACCTTTGCTTGATGGTGGTTCCATCGTTGGTTACATACTGGAGCTCTCGACCTCTGGCTATGGTGGTGAGATCACGATGGCCACAAGCTATCTCACTGATGGCTCAGTGCTCTCCAGCAAGGTCATGAGCGACAGCGAGACCCCTGGCCTGGGTAAGAAGGCCGAGGAGTCCTGGTACATGGAGATGTTCAGCGGACTTGGGGCGGACAGCCCGCTTCCTGAGACCAAGGACGACCTCGTCGACCCATCCCTCGTATCTGGTGCCACTGTCACCTTCAATGGTGTCAGCAGCGCCATACGCGAGGGCTCTGAATACGTGAAGACATTGGGAGGCATGTGATGGCTGGACATATGAAAGAACTCACCAAGGGCATCTTCAAGGAGAACCCCACCTTCATAATCATGCTGGGCATGTGCCCTACGCTGGGTGTCACAACCCAGGTCTTCAACGCCTTCGGCATGGGTGCGAGCGTGCTTTTCGTCCTCCTTGGTAGCAACATGATCATATCAGCGCTCAGGAAGGTCATCCCTGACGCGATCCGCATACCGGCCTACATCGTCGTCATCGCCTCCTTCGTCACAATCGTCGAGATGGTGCTCCACGCCTATGTCCCTGCTGTCTACGACGCGCTTGGCGTCTACCTGCCGCTGATTGTCGTCAACTGCATCATCCTGGGTCGTGCCGAGGCCTTCGCCAACAAGAACACCGTCCTGGACAGCGCCCTTGATGCGATTGGCATGGGCATAGGTTTCACACTGGCCCTCTCACTGATCGCCGCGATCAGGGAGGTCATCGGAGCTGGTACGATCACGCTCCTCAACCTTTCAGAGACCCAGCGTGTCGTGATCACGCTGCCTGGGATCAGCGAGAGCCCTGTACGAGTCATGACACTGGCCGCAGGCGCCCTCCTGTTGATGGGCTATCTGAAGGCCTTCTTCAACTGGAACACTGGACGCAAGGCCAAGGGAGGTGAGTCCGCATGAGCTACATTGGAATCATAGTAACCTACGTCTTCGTACAGAACTTCATCCTGGTGCAGTTCATGGGGCTGTGCCCCTTCATAGGCGTCTCCAAGAGCAGTGAGAGCGCGATTGGCATGGGCGTCGCCGTCACCTTCGTCACGGCAGTCGCCAGTGTCGTCTGCTACGCTGTCTACACCTATCTCCTGATACCCTTCGACCTGGCCTACCTGCAGACGATCAGCTTCATCCTGGTCATTGCCGCACTGGTCCAGATGGTCGAGATGGTGATCCGCAAGATGAGCCCCTCGCTCTACAAGGCTCTTGGAATCTACCTGCCGCTGATTACGACGAACTGCGCCGTGCTTGGCATCGCGATCATCAACATCGACGAGGGTTATAACATGCTCGAGAGCTTCTGCGCAGGACTTGCCGCAGGACTCGGCTTCACCCTCGCCATCGTACTGATGAGCAACATCCGTGAGAAACTCGAGCTGACTCCTGTCAGGAGGTCCTTCCGTGGTGTTCCCATCGCTTTTGTATCCGCAGGACTCATGGCCTTGGCCTTCATGTCCTTCGACCGCAGCCTGCTGGCAAACCTGCATCTGGCGTAAGGAGGGCTTGGACATGTTAACTGCAATTCTTTCCGCTTTCCTCGTCATCGCAGGCATGGGCCTGGTCCTGGGACTTGGACTTGCCATCGCTGATAAGAAACTCGCAGTCAGCAAGGATGAAAAGCTCATCGAACTCGAAGGTGCCATGCCAGGTGCCAACTGTGGCGGTTGCGGCTTCGCCGGCTGTTCCGCCTACGCTGAGGCTGTATTCAAGGGGGAGGCCGAGGTCGGCCTCTGCTCCCCAGGAGGGGCAGCCCTCGCCCAGAAGATGGGCCAGATCATGGGCGTCGCCGTATCAGCGGACATGGAGAAGAAGGTCGCTTTCGTCCATTGCCGTGGTTCAGAGGCGCTGACGGGTCAGGACTTCGCATACCAAGGGCTGAAGGACTGTAATGCCGCCTTCCTGCTCCAGGCGGGACCGAACGCCTGCAAGGAAGGCTGCCTCCATCTTGGATCCTGTGCCTCTGTCTGCCCTGCCGGTGCGATTTCCAAGGACCCTGAAGGCTTCATCGTTGTCGATGCCGCCAAGTGCATAGGTTGTGCCAAATGCACCACGGTATGTCCAACAGGTGCGATCAAGATGATTCCTGCATCCGCAAGCCATGTTGTCGCATGCAACAACCACGAGCCTGGTGGCCGTGTGCGCTCCAAGTGCCAGGTCGGTTGTATCGGATGCAAGATATGCGAGACCAAGGCCCCAGGGTCTGGTTGCCATGTCACATCCTTCCTCAGCACTATTGATTACCACGAAGCGGATGAGGAGGCCCTCGCACAGGCTGCCTCGCTTTGTCCGCGCAAGTGCATCATCGAGCGTTAGGAGCTGGTGGTGAAGTTCGTCCTAGGCCTCTATACCCAGCTGTCGGCCAATACGCCGACGGCTGTATTCTCAAGGGCGCTCAATTGCATATTGAAGCCCGTACTCACACATGTGCACAACAACAGGGATTGCAAGATCTCCCTGCAGCTTGGCGCACCCATGGTGTCATACCTGGCCCAGGACTTTCCTGAGGTCAACCTCCTCGTATCCTCGCTTGCGCGCAGTGGCTCGGTCGAGCTGTTCACAAGCGCGCTATCCAATACGATACTCTCCCTGATCCCTCACAAGGACAGGGCCTCATCAGTGGAGAAGACGACAACGCTGATCCGTAAGACCTATGGAGTCAGGGCGACGACACTGTGGTGTTATGGCCAGATCTGGTCCCCAAGCCTCGTGGCGATGATGCGTACGATAGGGCTTGAACGGGTCATGACCTCATCTTACAACGCCCTGACACAGAAGGCATCCGCTCCTGGTTGCTACAGGATGAACGAGCTTGGACGCAAGGTTGACATCGTCCTTTCCGATGACCGCTTCGCCAGGGCTGTGAGCACTTATGCCCAAAACGGATCGAGCCTTGAGGAACTCAAGGCCGACCTGAGGTCCATCATCCTTTCCAGTCCTGATGACAGGGACATCATCTGTGCGATCAACATGGACCAGCTCTGCCAAGGGGCAGGTTACAACAGGGAGGATGATGAGGGCTTGCAGACGGTCTTCACGACGCTCTTCGACGCAGCGGCACAGAAGGGGGCGCAGGTCGTGCTTGCCCGGGACCTCGAGGGCAGGGGGGTGGGCTACCTCCAGGCCGGCTGGTATGGGCGTGACGCCTATGCAGGAGGGCTCGAGTCCTTCCATGACCTTTTCACCAGGAACGCATCGTTCCGTTTCTACCTTGGCCGTTATCTGACACTCAATGAGTTCGTTGACGAGTCCAAGAAGGACAGGGTGTTGCGTAGAAGGTTGTCGGACCAGCTCTCGACACTTCCATCGGGATCCCTCTTCCTTTGCGACACCCATGCTTCGGCGCTGTCGCTCGCAGAGCACAGGCAGTATTACAGGACTGTTGTCAGTGTGGAGAAGTCCCTTTATGAGAATGGGCTCTCGCTGACAAGCGCTGACGTCGATGATGATGGACTCGATGAGGAGTTCTGCCATGGGCGGCTCTCATCAGCCCTCTTCTCATTGACAGGAGGGTCTGTCTACGAATACTGCTCGAAAGAGCTCCTGGTGAACATCTTCGATACCGTCCCTCCTTGGGTGAGGACCTATCCGTCATCATCCAAGAAGCGCAGTTTCACGGACTCTTATGTCATCGACGGTCAGCAGTGGGATCTTCAGGACAGGGTTTACAACCTGGAATCCGTCAACCGCAGCCGTAGTGAGTTCACCTTCTCATTGGATGCGGATGACCTTCCTTTCACAGTCAGCAAGCATTACAGGCTGACCAATCAGAACCTCCATATGTCGCACACCTTTGTCAACCGTGGCCAGAAGGCCTTGAAGGTCGCTTACACGACGAGTGTCTACTTCACGCTTCCTGGTGCGACGGCCTTCGCTTATGATGAGCGGAGGGAGCCTCTGGTTGGAAGTGCCCTTTCAGGCATACGCAACGTGCGTTTCTATGACAGTGAGCGTTCGATGCAGCTTTCCTTCACGAGCAGTGACAGCTTCTGCGTGCATGAGGAGAACCGCTACCAGAGCGAGGTCACCACGCTTGGCTCACAGCAGTTTTACCTCTATACTAAGGTCCGTCTGACGTTCAGCCTCGATGTGCCCGCCGAGGGTGCGGCCAGCCTGAACATAATCACACGCGTCTCGAGCGCAAAGGAGAGAGTCTGATATGTTTTTGCAGAACAGGGCCATGTACGACACGATAAAAGAAGAAGCCTACAACGTCTGGAGGCGTCTTTGACTCCTCTGACATCACAAAGCAGATAGCTTCCCTCGAGGAGGCGACGGCAGATCCTGGCTTCTGGGGTGACAAGGAAAAGGCCGAGAAGACCTTCAGCGAGCTCAATGCCCTGAAGGATAGTTATTATCCATGGAAGGACCTCATCCAGGAGATTGATGACATCGGTGAACTGATCGAGCTTTATTCGAGCGAGGATGACGACACGCTCTCAGCTGAGCTCGACCAGCAGATCCTGGACCTGGATGCGAAGTACCGCCCCTTGAAACTGAAGACCTTGCTTGATGGCAAGTTCGACAAGAACGACATGTTCCTCTCAATCCATGCCGGTGCTGGTGGCACCGAGGCCTGCGACTGGGCGAACATGTTGCTGCGCATGTACCTGAGATGGTGCGAGCGCCATGGCTTCAAGAGCGAGGTGCTGGACCTTCTTGAGGACGAGGGTGGAATCAAGAGCGCCACTGTACGTGTCTCAGGTCCATATGCCTTCGGTTATCTCAAGGGCGAGGCTGGTGTGCACCGCCTGGTCCGCATAAGCCCCTTTGATGCCAACAAGCGCCGCCATACCTCCTTCACCTCGGTCTACGCATCACCCGTCATCGATGATGATATCGAGATCGAGCTCAAACCAGAGGACTACCGTCTCGACACCTACCGTGCCGGTGGTGCGGGTGGGCAGCACGTCAACAAGACTGACTCCGCTGTACGTATCACGCACTATGCGACGGGCATCGTCGTGCAGTGCCAGAACGAGCGTAGCCAGTTCATGAACAAGGAAGTCGCCTTCAAGATGCTGCGCAGTCGGCTGTATGAGTATTACCAGAAACAGCGCGAGGAAGAGCATCAGAAAAACGCGATTGCAAAGAAAGACATCTCCTGGGGAAGCCAGATCCGCAGCTATGTCTTCCAGCCTTACACCTTGGTCAAGGACCACCGCACCCTCGTCGAGGTTGGTAACATCAACGCTGTCATGGATGGTGCGATCGATCCATTCATCGAAGCTTACCTGAACTGGGCCAAAGAGGAGGCCTAGGACCTTGAGAAGGCTCCTGCCACTGCTGATCTGGATCCTGTTGTCCCCGCTGTCACTGATGGCGGGGCCCCTCAGGCTGGGTCTTGCCGTGGCAGGTGGTGATGGCCTGCTTGAGGCTGCCTCATCATGCATCGACCTGGTCTTCTCCTCCATCCAACCCTCAGTGGCTTTCGAGGAGGCCCAGAGGGCACGTGAGGATGATGCATGGCGACGTACGCTTGATACGGAGCAGCATCAGGCATTACGTGAGGAGAGGGCACCACGCAGCCTTGAACGTGAACCCTACATCCCTTACTACGAGACGGAAGCTGTCTATGAGATCATCCCAGTCACCGCACAAGATGACTTCATCGCCTCTGCTGACAGCTCCATGATAGCCTACAACATGTCAAGTTCCGCCTTGGATGCGTTCTTCATCTTCTCGGTGACAGATGCTGATGGCCTGGACATGTTCTCAATTTCATACAGCTTTGATGGCGTCACGGAAGAGCTTTACAGCGCACTTTGCCTGCCTGGGACTTATGAGGACCTGCTTCCTGAGGCCACAGCTGTCCTGCTTGGCCACTTCTCTGATGGGCTTGGCCTTGTCGATCTTTCAGCCTTCCCTCCGTCCTGCCAGGTGCTGGATGAAGAGGGGAACGTGCTGGAAAGCGCCCCTGGAGGTCTTCTTGTCATGGAGGATGGTGGGCACAGCTTGCGTGTCCTGGCGGATCATTACGAACCGCTGGATCTCTCATTCACTGTCAGTGAAGGTGCAGTCACAGTCTTGGAAGGAGGGCTTGAACCCCTCCCAGTGGGTACTGTGACCATCACAGCCACGCCTGTTGATGCCACGCTCAGCCTCTTTGGTGTAGAGATGCCCTCCCTGCCTCTTTCCGCCTCGTTCCAAGGCGGTGCGGTGCTTGCCACGATAAGCAAGGAAGGCTTCGCGCCGACGACCCTCCAACTGGATGGGGGCCAGGATTTCGTCAGTGTGACCTTGCGCCCCCAGTGGATGGCGGATGATGGCAGGGTACGTGAGGCCAAGGACAGGATGTACCGCTCGATGCGCAACAGCCTGTTGTCTTTCGGGCTCTATGTGGCCATGAGCGCGATAGGCAACATCTACTCCGATGCCTCCCCTTGGACGGATGCGTTTGGCGTCCTCGCAGGTGGTGTCGCTGTTGTAAATCTCGTTGATTTCATTTATGACTGTATTTCATATTACGACACCGCCAAGCAGGTGTATCTCCAGGAGTGAGCGATGTTCGAACGCTTTAGGGCGAAAATCAAATCAATATTCACATCACGCAAGATAGACGAGGCCTTCTTCGAGGAACTTGAGGATACGTTGATCGAGGGCGACCTCGGTGCCAGATTGACCGACGAGGTCATTGAGACGCTGCGCGCTGAAGCCAAGGCTGAGAGGGCCACGACTGTCGAGGACCTGCAGAAGCTTATGAAGCAGATCCTCTCACCCTACGTGAAGGCGGGCGACACCAATCTTGTGCCAGGTGGCTTGAATGTCTTCCTGGTCCTCGGCGTGAACGGGGTTGGCAAGACGACATCAATAGCCAAGATGGCTTCCTGGTACAGGCAGGAGGGAAGCAAGGTCCTCCTCGCTGCCGCCGACACCTTCCGTGCGGCTGCGGTCGACCAGCTCGACATCCATGCCAAGAGGTTGGATATGAGGATTGTCAAGCAATCCACAGGATCCGACCCTGGTGCTGTCGTCTACGATGCGCTTACAACCGCCCTGGCCCAGGGTGATGACCTGATCCTTGCCGATACCGCAGGGCGTATGCACAACAAGGAGAACCTGATGAAGGAGCTCCAGAAGATCGACAAGATCATCGCAGGCCGTGGCATACCACGCGAGCGTTACAAGAAGCTGATCGTCATTGATGCCACCACTGGCCAGAACGGCCTCAGCCAGGCCCTGCTCTTCAACAGCGCGGTCCAGCTTGATGGTGTCATCCTTTCGAAGTATGACAGCGCGGCCAAGGGTGGCGCCCTTGTCCAGATCGGCCAGCAGCTTGGCCTGCCCATACTCTTCACGATGACTGGCGAGACCTATGCCGACATCCACCCCTTCGACAAGGAGGAGTTCCTGGATGCCCTTGTGGGTATGGGGGACTGAGCCTTGAAGCTGCCCTTGCTCCTCTTCCTCCTTGTATCGTCATGTCTGCATGCATCGGCATGGCAGGTCCAGGAGCAGGGCCAGGGCTATGTGCTCATGGTCGATGGGCGGCCTTATATGACAATTGAACGTAATCCTGACAGCCAGGTTGTCGAAATGGACGGACAGCGCATTGTCAGGACTTTTGACGAGGGGCGTCTTGTGAGCGAGGACATCGAGGATGCTTCCGGACTCACCACATACAGCTACGAATACGCAGCTGATGGCAGCCTGCATCGGATTATTGGCAGCAGGGATGGTCAGGTGATTGGTACGAGGCAGTACCACTGGTCACCTCTGACAGGCCTTGCCTATTACACGGACCTAGGGCCTGATGGCCTCTTCCTGTACTCAGGTGACAACTTATCGATGAGGCTTGGTGACACTGTCCGTGTCCAGGATGGGCAGGAAGCCATCATGGAGTTGCGCACAGGTCTCAGCCCTGGTGCCTCAGCGGACCTGGAAAGGGGGGAGGATGGTAGTGCCACGCTCAGGGAGGAGGTCGATGGAGGTGTGCTCACCACGATCTTCGATTCCTCCTACCGCCCTGTGAGGGAGGAGTTGGCTGACGCTGAGGGGACGGTGCTCTGGACAGAGGTCCATGAGTACGACAGCACAGGCTCCCTGTTCTTGAGCCGCCGTGACGAGGGCACAAGGCGTACGGATTCCTATTATTCCATAGGCATGCTGACCCAACAGCTCATCTTCGAGGATGGAGTAGTCATCGAACGACGCAGCTGGCCTGGGGATGGTACGAGGATTGTCATTCGATACAGGAACGGTGGCCCCTACGCAAGGATCATCTACGATGACGATAGCAACGTGGTGCTCTCATTGGAGATGCTATGACCTGGTGCCTTGTCTTCCGCTACCTGCTGAGCCATTCCAACCGCCATCGTTCAAGGACGCTCCGCATCATCATCGGCCTTGCTGTGTCGACATTGCTGATGAGTGTGACGCTGTCAGTGATGGAATACCTCCAGTCAAGCCGCTTTGATGAGGTGTGCCGCGTGCAGAGCTTCCCTGTCATTGTTGAAACCAGCAGCCTTGAGGAGGCCAGGGCCTTGCTTGATGCCTATCCAGAGGTCCCCGGCTTCATCTACAAGGAGGATATTGCCTTGATGGAGATCGGTGTCCAGGGAGGCGAGGGCGTCTCGGTCCGCTACATCGATAGCGGCTACAAGGGCTACCTGTTGACCAGCCGCCAGGGGGCGGTCCCCACTTACGGCATCATGCTGCCTTTCAGGACGCATGGCACGAGTTATGCTGATGTCACACTGACCCGTCTTGGCAGTGGCCAGGCGGCGAGGATAGTCCCTCACAGCTCCACCTGGCATGTGGAGGGCTGGTTCCAGACAAGCCTGCCTGATTTCGATGCATCCCATGTCTTCCTTCCGCTTTCCCAGGCTCCAGACGGGCTTCCCTGGATTTGCGCCTTCATGTGTGAAGAGGGACAGGAGGAGGTCTTGGTTGCCTCAATCGAGGAATCCGGCCTGGATGCCGTACCTTGGTGGGAGGCCGAGAGCGCGCTCCATGGGGCGATGATGCTTGAGGAGGCTGTCATGACAGCTCTCCTGTCGACTCTCTACATCATCATCTCAGTCCAGGTCGTACAGAGTGCGTTGATGCTGTCCCGTACGAAGAGGAGGGAGAGTGTGACGCTCTACCTTCTTGGCATGGAACGCTGGCGTGTCGTGGTGGACTTCGGCCTTGTAGGTGTCATGATGAGCGTCCTGGCCGCAAGCCTCGGCATCGTCTTCTCACTTGTCATCCTTCACTTCCTGCCTTACGCCCCCTTCGCCAGGGCTGGTGGGGCTGCGGTCTTCCACCTGCCTTGGGCCACCGTACTGGTCCTTGCAGGCTTGATGACCCTGCTTTCCTTCATATCCTATGCGGCCGCCTTCCGCTCCAACCTGGGCAAAGAGAGGGTCGAGGAGGCCCTGGACAGCAATGAATGAAGCAATCCTTGAGCTTGTTGGTGTTTCGAAGACATTCAAGTCCCCCTCTGGGGCTGTTGCGCTTGAAGTGCTCAGGAACATAAGCCTGACACTTCACAGGGGCGAGAGCGTCTCGATCAGCGGCCGCAGCGGCTCTGGCAAGAGCACCTTGCTTCATATCGCGGCGCTGGTGGAGGAGGCGGACTCTGGCAAGGTCATCATCAATGGACAGGATACCGCAGGGCTGTCTGAAGCAGGCCGTGCCGCCTTGCGCAGGGACCACATGGGCTTCATCTTCCAGAACAGCATGTTGCTTGAGGACTTCAGCGCCCTTGAGAACACAGCCTTCCCCCTGATGCTTTCCGGCATGGGGAGGAAGGAGGCTTACGATGAGGCTTCAGCATTGCTGGACAGGCTGGGGCTGGGCGGAAGGCTTGACCACAGGCCCTTTGAGCTTTCTGGAGGAGAGAGGCAGCGTGTCGCACTTGCCAGGGCGGTGATAAACAAGCCCTCGATCGTCTTCGCTGATGAACCTACAGGTGCCCTGGATGAGGAGAGCGCCGCCCAGGTCGAGGACATGCTTTTTGAAGCTGTCTCGTCGCTGGGGATTTCCCTGTTGCTTGTGACCCACAACACCGCCTTCGCTGCACGCTCTTCGCGTAGCTTGACACTCACCCATAAGGAGCTTGTCGATAATGCGTGATGGAGCGCTTGCCCTTTATATCAGGAGGAAACGCGGTCAGGGACAGAAGCCTGGGTGGCGGTTGCGTGCGGTCCTTCCGACACTGCTCCTGCTCTTCGTCAGCCTGGCGCTCTCATTCGCCATCGTCTTCATCGACTCGATGTCCAGTGGACTTGCTGATGTCATCTCAGTCCTGGGATCAGGGGACCTTGTCGTCTATGACGAGGTCTTGCCGGCATCACTGGAGGGCGGGGATGCCGAGGCTGTACGCTCAGCAGCGGCACTTGCCGCCTCACAGGATGCGACAGCCCTTGTCAGCGTCAAGGGCGTCGACGGGGACTACCTTTCAGGCCACAGGGGCTCTGTCATGGACATGAGGTGGGTTGAGAACACGACGGGCCTCAATGGCATCGTGCTCTCACGCATGCTTGCCTCCAAACTTGGAGTGGAGGCAGGTGGCCGTGTGGTGCTGATGATCCACGATGCCTCTCTTGGCCGGGTGCGTCCTGTCTACTTCTTCATCGAGGGCCTGTATTCGACCGGCTATGCGGATTTCGATGAGACCTTGGTTTATATCAGCCAGGAGCTGGTTGATGGGGACCTGTGCTGGGAGGTCATGGTTGATGGTGATGCTGATGCGCTTGCCTCATCACTGCGTTCACAGGGGTATGTGGTGGCATCAAGCCGCCAGCTATATCCTGGGCTTTGGGCGAACCTGGACCTTTCTGTAGGACTTCTGTCGACCATAGTCGTCCTGATCGCCTTCCTTGCAGGCTTTTTCGCGATCTCGGTGGCTGCAGAGTACCTTGAACGGGACCGTCATGACATCGCCCTGCTGTCATTGGAGGGCGTCGAGGAAGGCCGGATCGCCCATGCCTACCTGTCCATCACGCTGTTCCGTGTGGTCGTTGCCGTGTCTGCCGGCATTGTGTTGGGACTTCTGGCCGCCATGGCCTTCATCCCCTTCCTTTCAAGCCTGGATGCCTACGAGGTCCCTGCACTGCAGAGCTACGTGACGAACTTCAGCGTGCGCATACCAATCCCCACGCTCCTTTTGATGTTCCTCGCCCTTGTGTCCTCTTCCTGGATCTCGCTGCGCTTCTCACTTTCCCGTTCGCTGAGGAAGCCCTACCGTATGCTGACGACCTAGGCACTTGTTTCCACAGGCCGTCGACCGCTATACTCCAGACTTGTGAATTTCGAAGTCTTCTCCCTTGGCACCAGCGGGATGATGCCTCTTCCCGGCCGTTTCCTGACAAGCGCCCTCGTAAGGAGGGAGGGGGAGCTCTTCCTCTTCGACTGCGGTGAGGGCACCCAGATCTCGCTTAAGATGCTCAACTTGAAGTGGAAGCATATCAGTTCGATCTTCATCAGCCACATGCACGCCGACCATGTCACCGGGCTGCCTGGGCTTTTGATGCTGTCAAGCCAGGTGGAGCGTGAGGAACCCCTGTACATCTATGGTCCTGACAGGCTTGGCGACTACATCGAGTCCTCCCGCCGCATCCTGGACATGTTCATAAATTATGAGATCATCTTCACCCCTGTAAGGGAGGGGGTGCTGGTCGAGACCGATGAGTACACCATGAACTGCTTCATGCTCTGCCACACCAAGGTCTGCTATGGCTACTCGCTGGTTGAGAAGAAGCGCCCAGGGGCCTTCTCTGTCGAAGCCGCACTTGACCTCCACGTGCCTCGTGGCCCGCTGTGGGCACAGTTGCAGCGTGGACAGTCCGTAATGAGTGATGATGGTGTCCTTGTACATCCGGATCAGGTCCTCGGACCTGCCAGGGAAGGACGTAAGTTCACTTACATCACCGATACGCTCTACTTCCCTGAGCTCGCCGACTACGCGCATGACTCTGACATACTCTTCTGCGAGGGCATGTTCGAAAGCGCACTTGAGGATGATGCCAGGGAGAAGAAGCACATGAGCGCACGCCAGGCGGCCATGGTCGCAAGGGACGCAGGCGCACGCATGCTCTGCCTCCAGCATTACTCGCCACGTTACAGCAATGCTGAGCTCAAGACCCTTGAACGTGAGGCCCAGGAGGTCTTCCCGGACACCATCCTCACACGTGACAGGATGTCGTTCAAAATCCCACTCAAGGACTGATCAGGAATCCTTATGTGAACGTACCCAGGCCTCGTCAGCTTCGTCGAGGTCTGTGTTCATCTCCCTTTCATCCTCTTCCTCGATGCCATCATCCTCCATTTCAATCTGGAGCGGGGTGTCGAGTTCCGCAGGGTCGGCGAAGACAGCTGTTTCATCATAGAGCGGTTTGGGCACACCACGGTTGATCAGGGCCAGTGGGTCTTTGTTGTTGCCAAGCATGATGGCACGCTGGGTGGCTGGGTCCTTAAGCAGGGCGATCAGCTCTGTCACCGTCTCCTCTGGTATTACGGAAACCGCCATGAAGTTCGAGTTCTCAAGCGAGTCCTCAAGGAGCTTGATGGCCTCGTCTGCCAAGCCGTAGTGCATCTTGACCTGGGCCCAATGGGCGTATGGGTCTGGGAAATGGAAGGTCGTCTTCTCGAAGAGCGCCTGGTACATCCTGTCAGCCTCCTTCCAGCGGCCATCGAGCATCTGGGCCACGACGACGAGGTCGACGAGGGCGGGGGAATTGACCTTTGCCAGGACCTGGGAACATTCGTTCATGAGCTCGATGAAGCGTTTCTTGCGCTTCTGGGCCAGGTAATATGTCCCAAGGTTGATGTAGAGGTTGTTGTCTCGGTATTTGCCGGCCATTACGGCTTCGCATAGCTCAACCGCCTTGTCGTAGTCACCTTCCTGGTAGTAGGCCATCGAGAGGGCTGTCTTTGCCTGTGCAAGCAGCGTCTCGTCCTTGATCAGCCTGTTTGACAGCACCTTCTCCAATGCACGGCGTCCTGCATCAGCCTCTCCCGCCTGGATCAGGATCGAACCCAGGATGACACTTGTCTTGTAGCCGACACCTGCTTTGAGGGCCTTCTGGTATTCCGATACATAGACAGGCCGTTGACGGATGTCCCTGGACTTGTAGGCCTTGTTGCCCTTGGCCAGGTGGAAAAGTCCACGTTTTGCTATGACTATGGCCACGACCGCAAGGACGAGGACCATGACCTGGCCACCCTGGTCGAGGCCTCCGAAGCGGATCGCCATGACCATCAAAAATAGTGTCACCAGCGCGGCGACGTTGGTCTTGTCAAGGAAAGTCATCACTGCCCCCCGTAGGTTTTTGTCTTCATCCATGCTACAATTTCCACAATGTCTTTGGAAGTGCGGAAAATCCTATTGCATTGCTGCTGCGGCCCCTGTTCGACCGCTTCCATCGAACGCCTATTGTCGATGGGCTGGCTCCCCGTGCTTTATTACACGAACAGCAACATCTGGCCAGAGGCCGAGTATGACAAACGCCATGCTGAACTTGCCAAGGTCGCTGACCATTATGGACTTGAGTTGTACAAAGGCTCCTGGGACCATGCCGCGTGGCTTGAAGCAGTCAAGGGGCATGAGGCTGACAAGGAAGGGCAGGGCCGTTGTGCGCTCTGTTTCGCATTCAACCTCTCCCGTGCCGCTGCCGCGGCCAAGGAGCTGGGCATAGGGCATTTCACAACGACGCTGACAGTCTCGCGCTTCAAGAAGAGTGCTACGATCTTCGCTGTTGGAGATGCCTTTGAAGGCTTCGAGGAGATTGACTTCAAGAAAAAAGATGGTTTCAACCGTTCAATCCAGCTTTCAAAGGAACTGGGATTGTACAGGCAGGAATATTGTGGTTGTGAGTTCTCGATGAGGAGGGATGATGCTTAAGAAGCTGTTCAAACTCCTCTCCAGCCGCCTGTTCTGGTTTGTGTTGATGATGGCGGTGCAGTTCGTCCTCCTGATCGCCGCCGTCGTCTATGCGTCGAACAACACTTATGTCTTCATCTTCTTCTTCGCACTGACGTTGGTGATGGCCCTCTTCATTGTCACACGTGATGAGTCGACTGATTACAAGAACGCCTGGCTGCTGATCCTGATAGTCTTCCCCTTGGTAGGAGCCGTGCTCTACCTGATCTTCGGCAACAAGAAACTTGGCCGCAGGGGCAGGCGGAAGCTGTTGAACACCCGTCCCCTCAGGGCTTTTGAGGCTGACAGGCTTGAACTTGATGATGACCTTGATAGTTCGATCGCCCGTCAGATGAGTTATATCAAGCGCATGACAGGCTTCAATGCCTGGAAGGGCAACGAGGTCCACTACTACCCCTATGGTGATGATTTCGTCGAGGACGCCCTCTCTGAGATCGCCAAGGCGGAGCGCTTCATCTTCATCGAGTATTTCATCCTCGCTCCTGGCAAGGTCTGGGACCGTGTCTTGGATGCCCTGGAGGCCAAGAGCAAGGAGGGCGTCATCGTCCGCATCCTCTACGATGACCTGGGCTCGATCAATGTGTTGAGCGTGGGTTACCACAAGATGTTGCGCTCACGAGGTCTTGAAGCTCATGTCTTCAACCCTGTGGCCTTCCATATGAACCCACGACTGAACTACAGGGACCACCGCAAGATCCTGGATATCGATGGCAATGTCTGCTTCACGGGTGGCTTGAACCTTGCGGACGAGTATACGAATGACGAGATCCGTTTCGCCTATTGGAAGGACAACGCCATAAAGATAAAGGGGCCTGTTGTCTGGAACTTCACCCAGCTGTTCCTGACCACATGGAATGCGCTTGAACACAGCCACGAGGACATGGGGCTGTACAGACCGACCCTGCCGCCATTGCCATCATCAGGCTATGTCCAGGCCTTTGGAGACAGCCCTGTCGAGGATGAGGAGGTCGCCCGCAACGTCTACATCCAGGCTGTCAACAATGCCAAGCGCTATGTCTGGATTGTCACACCTTACCTGGTCTTGGACAGTGAGATGGCGAGCGCGCTTTCGCTTGCGGCGGGCAGTGGTGTCGATGTACGTATAGTGACCCCTGCCATACCAGATAAGAAGACCGTCCATGAAGTCACCCGTTCGATGTACGCGAAGCTGGTCGCAGAGGGTGTGAGGATATATGAGTTCGCCCCTGGCTTCATCCATGCCAAGACCTTGGTCAGCGATGACAGCCTGGCTATTGTCGGGACTGCCAACCTCGACTACCGTTCATTCTACCTGCACTTCGAGCTGTCAGTGCTCTTCACAGGGGCGGATGTCGTGAAGGCGGTCAAGGATGACACGATATATGCGATGGAGAGGGGTGATGAGCAGGATTTGGAGAAGCTGGGTGATGTCAGCCTTGTGACACGCATCGTGCGCACCTTCCTTGGCTTCTTCGCACCTGCGCTTTGATCCAGGAGGAAGCCTATGGCAGTGAAAGGAAAGGGAAAGCAGGAAGCAAGGATCAGTGAGGCCGAGCTCAACGAGGCCTATGACGACCTCTTGAAGCTCTTCACCGATGTGGAGGATGTTGATGACATGAAGGCGCTCTTCGAAGACATGTTCACATCTGCCGAGCTGAAGGACTTCACTATACGCTGGAAGCTGATGAACGAACTCTATGAGCACATTCCACAGCGTACGATTGCTTCCCAGCTTGGCATCAGCCTCTGCCGGATCACCCGTGGTTCCAAGATGCTGAAGAAGAAGGATGGTTATGTCAGGAGGAAGCTCTCAGAGCGTTATGACGATCATCTGCACATCTAGCTTGCCTTCTGACAGCGCTGGATGTTACCATTAACTCACTTTTGGGATAAGGAGGCGCGATATGAAGTATAGATGCGTCCTGTGTGGTTATGAGTATGAAGGCGACAGCCTTCCCGAAGATTATGTCTGCCCAGTCTGCGGTGCCGGTCCTGAGGACTTCGAGGTCGTAGAGGAGTAAGGCGGGCTGAGGGCCCTTTGGCATGTGTTGACGAAGGGCCCCATTCCCTCCTAGGATTCATTCCGTACCTGGCCACGTGGCGGAACTGGTAGACGCAACAGACTCAAAATCTGTCGGCAGCAATGTCATGTCGGTTCGATCCCGACCGTGGCTATCCGAGGCACCTCTGTCGCAGGTGCCTCATTGATGAAAAGGCCCATTCCCGGGCCCTTGTGTGAGACAAGCGATGAGAAGAACACTGGTCATGCTTATCATCCTGCTCCTGTCGTTCATCCTCATGGCTGATGGACAGGAGCAGGGTACGCTCCCCAATGCTGCCGTGATGGAGGCGGACGACCTCCTCCTGGCTGACATCCCTATCTCCTACGGAGAGGAGGGCTTCAGGGAGCGTATCCTCGAGCGCACAAAGGGGGAGAGGGATCCTATAGGCCTTGTCCTCACAGGAGGCTCTGCCAGGGCCTTTGCCCACATAGGCGTGATCAAATACCTCGAGGAGCATGACATAGAGCCGGATTTCATCATCTCCAACTCAATGGGGTCGATCATAGCCTTGCTCTATGCCGCAGGAATGAGTCCTGAGCAGATCATGGACATGATCACCTCAGGAGACCTCTCGACCTTCTTCAAGCTCACTGTGCCAATCGAAGGCGGTCTTCTGGATCCAGCTGGTTTCCAAGGCCTTGTCGAGTCAGTTGTCGGACCTGACCTTGACCTGGATGAGTTGGAAATCCCCGTCATGGTGATCTGCCAGGATCTTGTGACCAAGCGTGAGGTCCGTTTCATGGAAGGCCCCTTCACCGACATCATGCTGGCTTCCTTCGCCATCCCTGCCTACTTCCCACCTGTCGAGGTCAATGGGCATTTGTTGATTGATGGTGGTATCGTCAACCTGGCGCCAATCGATGTCGCCTATGACTACAGCGACACGGTGATCGTCTCGACGACATTCTACGACAATGATGCGCTCAACTTGCGCAATGCCCTTAACATAGTCAACACGGCTTTCGAGATTGTCAAGCGCCAGAACGCCGCCCGTGACATCAGGGCTTATTCTGACAAGATGATCTGGATCCGCTGTGCGGTCGAGGATTTCAGCTTCATGGACTTCGGTGCCGCCAGGGACCTGGCCCAGCGTGGCTATGAGAGCGCGTCGATGATGGCCACGCAGCTTGACCAGGTTTACAAGCATGGCATGTCTCCTGGTCTTGAGGCAAAGCGTGAGGAGCTCCAGTCTGGCATAGACAAGGCGGTGCAGAACCAGTTCTACTTCGCCAGGGTCGAGCAGCCGGTGGCGTCCAACACCTTCTCGCTTGGCATGTACACATCGCAGACGAACGAGTACCCCTATTACCTGAGGAACACCTATGACCTCGGTCTGGAATACCGCTTCGCCAGCCGTTCCATCGAGTTCTCGACTCTTGTCGGCGGGGCTTTTGACACGACTGTCAACAAGGATACCACGGCAGGCCTGCTTGTCTCGCTCTCATTCGCCTGGTACCCGGTCGGCAACCTGCGCCTGACGGCTTACGGGGCCGCGACCTTTGAAGGCGAGCCACGCTGGTACACACCAAGCCTCTACTTCCGCCAGGGTTTCGATTACAAGGCCTTATCGAACGATTACTTCACGCTTGAGCTGAACCAGGCTTTCGAGTATTACCAGGACTTCCATAAAAGAGGGGAGCCAGGCGATGAGGACCAGTACATGCTCACGGTCCAGGCCAGGGGTGCTGTCAACCTGTTCAGCTATGCCAGCCTCAACTTGAACGTAGGTTACATGCTGAACGCCCAGGCCTTCGACATGCTGCCACACCACTACCTCCAGGCTGGTGCGGACACCAGGCTCCATGTCATACCAAGTGCGACCTCTCTCTTCTTCGACCTTGGCATCTTCACCCGCTTCTCCATAGATGGAAGTGGTGATCCTGCTCCAATCTACCCCTCGGATGGTTTCATCTCGAATGCTGATATAGTCAATGTGCTGAACAGCACGGATGGAAAGGGCGACCCCTACTTCTTCATCGTCCCCCTGTCGATTGGATACGCCTTCACCTCGGCTCCGACATTTGGAGAGCTTTTGAGGGCTGACTATTTGGAGCTCTCACTCTATTGCGACCTGCTGTTCCGCAATGGGGCGGTGCCTGATGTCTCGACGGGTGTCGAGCTGCAGTTCGAGCTCTCATTGATCGGCTTGCAGAAGATTCCGATGACCTTCCGCTTCGGCTATGACACCCTGGCGGACGACTTCCTCTTCTCACTGCGTTTCACAGTCACCAAGTGAGACCTGGGCTTTGTGCTGGCGGACTGGTCTGGATCAGATGGAATGCGACAGTTCATCCGCATATTTCATTATACGGACATTTCAGACTCCCCAGTAGACACTTATCTGCCACTCGGTGGCAGACGTCGCTCCGGCAACGATGTAAAGGATTTCCGAGTCAACAAGCCATGCGCACATGTACTGATCCTTCTCACAGTACTTGTTGTAAAGGAAATCAGTGGATTCGGTTCCAATCCAATAGGCGTCGACAATAAACTCAGGACTTATTTCAAATATGTCCTCATCGCCTTGTCTGTATACGAATACATCGTCCTCATCAGCAGGATTCCCCTTTGCCTTCATCAATGGAAAGCCATGATCAGCTACCAAGGCATTATAATACTTATCGAAAACCTCCTTCATGGTGATTCCCGAGCCATCACTCCTGTCATCTGCAAATGCGCCCATTCCTGTCACTTCAAAATCTGGGGACATCAAGACAAAGTAATGAGGCATGTCGCCTCCTGCCAAAGGATATAGGATTCGGAAAACCGGGCCGCCATTACTTACGGAATCGAATTCGTATTGGACATGTTTTTTGTCCATATCGTCTATATCCCAATCAATCCCAATCGGGAAGAACGCTGAGAAAGCATTTGAAGCACATAGGACCATGAGGATCATGCATAGTATGGTTTTCTTCATTCGGGACTCCTCCTTTTCCAGTAAGCTATGGCTTTTCATATCTGTCAAGTTTGATTCCCTACATGCTCTTGGCTCAGATAAGCCTCACTATGAGATGTGGAACAGCTTGGTTTGACTGGGCAGCCTACAAGCGGCCTGTGGCAACGGTCTCTTGCGCAAGTTCCTCATTATCCTGGTTCATTTCACTTGCTCAACTATTCATCAGTGTTGATTCCCGTTGGTGGCTGGACTCGCCAAGCATGCAGGCAGCGTGCTTTTGAATTTGAAATCAGCTTCTGATGGCATGTCCTTGACCACATCATCCACTGTATAGGGGCGGCAATGCGTGGAGATGGACGATAAGAAAGGCAGGATCCTTGTGGAATCCTGCCTTTTGTGGACTTAGCGCTTCTTGTTGTAGCGTCCATGCTCCTTGCGGCGTGATGGACGTGCCTTGCGGCGGTAGTCCTCACTGTAGTCCCTCTTGCGTGACCAGGTGTCATCATCCCACTCACGCCTCCTGCGGTTAGGCTTGGCAGAGGAGGGGCGTCTCTGTGGGCGGCGCTTCTGGTCCTCCTCCTTTGCCCTGACGACAAGCGGGCGTCCATCAGAGCCCATGTCCTCGAAGGCCTCAATGATCTTGGATGCGGCACGCTCAGGGACATTGATGAAGCTGAAGCAGTCCATTACCTCGATATCCCTGATATCCTCATCACGTACTCCGCAGTGGTCGCTGACAAGGTCTGCCAAGGCCCTCTTCGTCAGGTGGTCCTTGCGGCCTCGTGCGATGAAGAGGCGGACCATCTCCTCAGGAATCGACTCCCTTGTGAACTGCTCCTTGCCACCCTTGCGCCTGGTGCGCTCTTCCTGGGAGGCCATGACACTGACATCATGGTACTGCCTCCTGTCAAGGGCGTTTGTGTAGTGTAATGAGAGCAGGGCCTTGACGAGGCTCTGCGGGTCGGATTCCTCAAGGAGTGCGTCTGCAAGGTCGGCGTAGTCGTCATCCTCCTTCTCGAGGTGTTTGACGACCTCTGCGGCCATGCGCTCCTTCTTGACCTTCATCAGTTCATCGACACTGGGTACGCGGTACTCGCGGATCTCATTGTTCGTAGCCTTCTTTATATAGTTGAACTTCCTCTTCTCCGAAGGGGTGACGAAGGTGATGGCGAGCCCCTCACGTCCAGCACGGCCCGTACGTCCGATGCGGTGGGTGTAGACCTCTGGATCCGAGGGGATGGTGTAGTTGATGACGTGGGTCAGTTCACTGATATCAATACCGCGTGCGGCGACATCAGTCGCGACGAGGATGTTTATCCTGTGCTCCCTGAGCTTCTGGAGTATGAGCTCGCGTTGCTTCTGGGAGAGGTCGCCGTGCAGTGCCTCGGCATCATAGCCACGCTCCATCAGCTTGCGTCCGATCTCCTCGCACTGCACCTTGGTGCGGCAGAACACGATGGCATAGAAGTCCTTGTAGCGGTCGATGATGCGGACGAGGACCTCCATCTTGTCACTTTCCCGCAGGTAGCAGTAGTACTGCTCTGTGGAGGAGCGTTCGTCATCTGGCCGTTGGGTCCTGACAATCTCATATGAGCCCATGAAGCGTGTTGCAAGCTTCAGTATGGGGTCTGGCATTGTCGCGGAGAAGAAGAGCATCCTCTTGTCCTTGTTCGTCTGGGCAAGGATCTTCTCGATGTCTTCTATGAAACCCATGTCGAGCATCTCATCAGCCTCGTCGAGGACGGCGAAGGAGAGTGCGCTGAGGTCCAGCGTCCCTCTCTCGAGGTGGTCCTGTATGCGGCCTGGTGTGCCGACGACGACCTGTATGCCCCTCTTCAGCTTCTTGAACTGGTTCTCATAACTGGAGCCTCCGTAGATCGCCTCAACCGAGATGTGGCGGGAACCTTTCAAGGATATGATCTCGTCCGCCACCTGCATGGCCAGTTCCCTGGTCGGGGTGAGCACAAGGGCTTGTGGACGGCGGTCGTCCTCGTTGATCTTCTCAAGTATGGGCAGGCCGAAGGCGGCGGTCTTGCCCGTGCCGGTCTGCGCCTGGCCGATCACGTCGATGTCCTTCTCAAGCAGTAGGGGTATGCATGCGGCCTGGATTTCCGTTGGTGTGGTGAAGCCCTTCTTCTCAAGGGCCTTCAGCGTCTCCTCTCCAAGTCCAAGACCTGCGAAGGAGGGCTGTATCGCATCTTCTGTCATTATTTTGTGTTATTCCTCATGGCCCAGATATTGTGATGGGCGGAAATGGAGTATGACGGAATAGGGGATCTTAGGCAAGAGCCTCTAATGCAGCCAGGAGATCAGGCCCTGCAGCCCATCGATGTGCCGTCCTGCGATCGTGCCTGAGTAGAAGCCATGTGCCTCCTTCGCCTCGTAGGACCGGCCAAGTGGGATGCCGACCATGCAACGCTCCTCGAATACCAGGTCGACCAATCCAGCGGAGTCCCTGACATGTCCATCCTTGATGCTTATGTCATCGACATGGGTGAGCCCACCATCCTGCCAGATGGCGCCATCATGGTTCCCGTCTGCGAGGTGGAAGGCCAGATGGCCTGATGAGGCCATGGCCCTCGTCCCCTTGGGCCACTGCCTGCAGTTGCTACGGATCCAGGTCATCATGGCCGAGGCGCCATCATCACAGAGCCAGTCCTTGTCCCAACCCTTCCTGATGAAGCCACCACTTGGCTTGAGCCCCATGATCTGCTCCTCGAGGGTGACCTGGCCTGGGTCTGTAGCTGAAGGATGGGCCATCGACAGGCTCTCATCATCGTAGTCCTGTTGCAAGGAGAAATCGCCAAGCAAGCCCTTTGTCCCCCCAGGCAGCTCCATGCCTGGCGCATTGAAGACGACATACCTTGCCGCGCCTTTGTGCATGAAGGTCATCGTCATCGTCTTCTCCTTATCTGTCCAATGGAGGCTGCCATCCTCTGTTGACGAGGATGGGACCTTGGGGCGGGGGATGGGCTGGCGGCCTCTTGTCTGCATCATGACGGCCTTGCCTGAGACAAGGTCTGCGTAGATAAGGCTGGAAAAAATCTTGCCTGAAGAGAGGACCATGGATGCGCATAGGTTCCAACCCTTCTCGATGTCAGTGATCACGAAGCGTTCCACCGCCGTCCTACGGGTCCCTTTGAGCGAACCTGGTTCGTAGGCGAAGTAGGGGTGGCGTGCCCATCCTTCCTCATTGATCCTGCCATCAGGTCCCAGCAGTGGTATGAGGCTTTTGATCTCCTTGCTCATACCTCTATTGTAAGGCTTAGGTCAGCTTGTGGACAGGGGCGGACAAAGAAAAAGGCACGGCGTCTGCCGTGCCCTTCAGCCCCATGGGTCTTGATCAGTTCGATGTGCCCATCGTGTCGATCAGGACTGAGAGGAAGTTGTCCTCAAATAGTGAACTTGTGAGGATCGAGGTCTGCAGGTCGCTCTGGGCGATTGATGATGCCATGTAATCGTAGAAGTCGTGTGTCGATGTTCCACGGGCCTCGTCAGTACCATCTGCCCCGACACGTGTCACCACATAGTAGTCGCCAGATGCCTGAGGGGCCAGGATGGTGCCCTCCTCACTGTTGTAGAGGCTTGCCATGTAGGTCTCATCCGCATTGGCTGCATCCCTCAGGCCGCCTTCGCTGTCCGTGGCGTAGAAGGAGGCAAGCATTGAGGAGGCCGCAGAGGGGTTGGCCGGTGTGACAGCGACATTGGTCGCTGTGGTGCCAGCATTCTCGAGGGCTGCGTCGAAGCCATTGGCCTGGGCGTCTTCGTAGAAGGCTGTGGCCGCTTCCTGTGACCAGGTTGTAAGCGCCTCGCTGTCATTGGCTGCGATGTAAGTGCGGATCCTTGATGCCATATCGTCTGTGGTGAAGTCAGGCATGGAAGGAGCGGCCTCGACACGGTAGATGTCGTAAGAGCTGCCATCCTGATAAGGGCCGGCGAAGGATCCGGCTGCCGTCGAGAAGAGGGTGTTGGCGTTCTCCTCACCAAGGCCCTGGACTTCATAGAAGCAGTAGACCTGGTTGGCAAGACCATCCTCGGCGAGATGTGTGTCGAAAGCAGCAGGGTCCGCTGTGACCTCGTCCATCAGGCTGTCAGCGGCTTCCTGGCTGTCTGCGCTGATGATTGAGACGGTGATCTGCGTGAAAGGCTGTGGGTTGGAGTTCGCATACGCCACGAGCCTGTCAGCAGGATAAAGGTCCGCGTCGAAGAGCACGTAGTCGAATGAACGACCTGAAGATGCCATTGATGCGACAAAATCCTTCTCAGCGTCCGAGGAGACGACACTAGAGATGTCCTGGGCGACAAGCATGGCTGGAAGCCCCGTCTCGACAGAGTTGTAGACGCTGCGGCGCTCGGATACACCAGCCGCCTCATAAGCGGAAGCGTCGAAGTTGCCATCCGCGTCATTGTAGTAGCCGCTGTCGATGATCGTGCGGTTGATCATCTCTTCTGACAAGCCGATTCCAAGCCTGGCTGCCTGCTGGTCCAGCGCTTCGTGGACGACTGCGTTGTAGTAGGCCTGGTAGAGGAGTGAGGTGGAGTCCATGTATGCACCATACTGGGTGTAAAGGTTGTAGTACTGGTTCTCCATGTAACTGCCAGCGCTGTACTCTATGGGTTCTCCATTGTAGCGTCCGAATTCGATGCTGTTGGTTGCAAAGAGTCCGAACAACCCTGTAGCGGGGAGTACGAAGGTGATGGAGATCAGGATTAGGATGATGACCCCGATCCACCAGCCGAAGTTCTTCTTGGTGTGGGGTTTTTTCGCCTTGGCCGCAACAGCATCACTCTTCTGCAGCTGGTCCTTGGCGTTCTTGAAGTCTATGTCCTTGTCCTTGTTGTCTGTATCGGCCATTTTTTTACTTCCTTTGTGCTCACGTAGTCATATCCATTTCTCCAATGGATACAGACATGAGGAGAAAATAGCACTTATGAGTAAGCGCTGTCAATGTCAGACTTGCCAGGTGACGGAGAAGGAAAGAGACTCCGCCAAGAGAAGGAAGTCTATCAGTGGGAAGGAATAAGTGAATGAGTCTTCGCCTGTCTGCACACCACCTGTGAGGCTGGTGATACGCCCAGGCACCTGGATTGAGAAAGTGATCAGGCTGTCTCGGAGCGCATCCGGAGCCTCCTCTCCGATGGCGAAGGTGATCATGTCCATGTAGTCCTGCTCGCTGTAACCGACATTGTAGTTCGCGAGGTAGACCGCGACATTCGGATCCCCAAGGAAGGGTACTATGCGCTCAAGCTCAGTATAGTTGTCTATGTCGACATAGAAGCTGAAAGAGGATCCGTCCTGGCGTATGATCGACTGCTCCTGTCCTCCGAGCGCGTTGGCCAGCTCCTCGAGGTCGTCGTAGTTGAAGTTGACCGTGTACTCGTTGACACCATCCTTGGTGGAGACGACTTGGCTGACGAGCCCTGTGTCGTCGAGCTGTTTGGAGAAGCTGGACACCGCCGCATCCATGATGCTTTCATCAGAGGCAGGCATGAATTCAGAATAATCCGCCAACACATCGACGAAGAACTGTTCGACGCTGATATCTGTGTTTGATGAGGAGCCATCAGTGCCCATCACGAGGCTTTCTGTGACTGTGCAGCCTGTCAATGCGAGGGCAGCCATGAATAGGGGTATTAGTCTTCTGAGCATGGACATAGGATAAGGAAATGTGGTACTACGGACAAGTAGGAAAACACTCCCCGCCCCCTGGGAGGAGGGCGTCAGGAGCCTTTCTTGGCACGTGGTCTACATCCCTCCCTGGAGACAATAACAAATGAAACGCGCGCTGATCCTGTTAATTAGCATCACCTGCATCATCACCACGCTCTCAGCAAGGGACCTCCATCTCAAGGCTGATGTCCTCATCAACCAGGTGCGGCTCAGCTGGGACAAGGTCGATGATGCCACCTGGTACGATATATATGATGGTGAGGCCTTCATCACACGCCTGCCATCTGAGCAGACTTCATACACGGTCGAACATCTCAGCCAGGATGCTGTGCACCGTATCGTTCTTGGAGCCAGGGATGGTGCGAATGCCACCCTTGATGCTGAAGCTGTAAGCGTCACCACGGCTTCTTATGAAGGGACCTATGTCTGGACGAATCCCACTGACGACGATAACAAGGGTCGTATGAAGGAGCTTGTCTACCATGCCCGTCTCGTCGAAGACCGTGAGTATGGCCAATACATGGAGATTTCAATCGACGTCGACGGACGCCGTCTTGTGATTTTCCCCCTGCAGGGTTTCGACGAGGGCTGGCCCTGGGTCGACACTGACAGTGGCAGCGATGTCGCGACAGCCTATCTTGCCAACTGTGCCAAGATGAACAGCCTGAACATCACTCCAAGCCGGTTCAGGACAGGTTCTGTGAGGATTTCCACTGACAGCGCCTTCAGCGAAGTCGTCTCCCATGCCATGGGCTTGGATATATCCACGACGACCTCTTTCACCTTTGGTGCTGACGAGGAGGGTGCCTGGCTCGACCTCTCTGTCGATGGGCCAGGTGTCGTCCGCATGGCGCTATTCGACAACCCACTCTCTCCTGATGACCCGCATACATTCCGGCTCAGGCGGATCTGATCCCTTATTAATCACTATATAGTGAATAATAAGGCCCTGTGTGGCTTGCTTTGATGCGCTTGACAAGTGACATGCTTCCTCATTATCTATCTTGCCGAAGAAGGAATCAGGATAATGAGCAAAGAGAAGAAGACCCTTGTGATAGTGGAGTCTCCAACGAAGGCGGAGACGATCAAGCGATATCTTCCTGATGGTTATACGGTCATGGCCAGCAAGGGCCATGTCCGGGACCTGCCAGAGGACCGCCTCGGCATAGACATAGTCAAGGGCTTCCAACCTGAGTATGTCATAACAGAGGGCAAGGAGAAGCTGATCGGGGACCTTAAGCGCAAACTGAAGGATTCCGATGAGCTCCTGCTTGCGACTGATGAGGACCGTGAGGGTGAGTCGATATCCTGGCATCTCAGTGAGCTGCTCAAACCGCAGGTGCCCACGCGCCGCATGGTCTTCCATGAGATCACCCGCCAGGCTGTCAGCGAGGCCCTTTCTGGTGGCCGTGAGTTGGACATGAATCTTGTGAAGGCCCAGGAGGACAGGCGTATCATCGACCGTCTCTATGGGTATGAGGTCTCGCCCGTGCTATGGAGGAAGCTGTCCAATAAGAAGCTCTCCGGAGGACGGGTCCAGTCCGTCGGACTGCGCTTCATCGTCGAGAAGGAACTCGACCGCTTGACATATAAGACAAGTGAGTATCATGACATCAAGGCCTCTTTCGAACATCCTCTTGGTGCTTTCAGTGCGACACTTGAGAGCGTGGATGGACAGCGTGTCGCAACGGGCAAGGACTTCGACAGTGCGACAGGCGGCTTCAACAACAAGGCCCTGATCCTCGATGACGAGGCCTGCCGTGCGATCATCAGGCGCTGTGATGATGGGGTTTACACCGTGTCATCTGCCGTCATGAAGCCTTCGACCTCATCTCCTCAGCCTCCTTTCACGACATCGACGCTCCAGCAGGCGGCCTCGAGCAGGCTGCACCTCTCATCACGTGAGACGATGCGCATCGCACAGTCCCTCTTCGAACATGGTTTCATAACATACATGAGGACTGACAGCGTCAACCTTTCTGATGAGTGCATCCACGCATCCCGCGAGCAGATCGAGCGTGAGTTCGGTTCTGACTACCTCAATGCCAAGCCGCGCCACTTCGCCAACAAGAGCAAGAACGCACAGGAGGCTCATGAGGCTATACGCCCTGCAGGTGACAGCTTCCGCCGTCCAGATGAAACGGGGTTGAAGGGCAAGGAACTCGCTCTTTACACCTTGATTTGGATGCGCACACTGGCTACGCAGATGGCCCCCGCCCGGAAGAGTACGACGACAATCAAGATAAGCAATGGCGGCTGCCTGTTCTCGTCTTCAGGTACCATAGTCTTATTCCCTGGTTTCCTCAGGGTCTATGATGAGGATGAGAAGGATGATGGTGCCCGCCTTCCATCCCTCCAGGAAGGAGAGGTCCTTGGCAAGGCCGTGCTCAGCGCGAATGCCCATGTGACCACACCTCCGGCACGTTACACCGAGGCCAGCCTGATCCGTAAGCTCGAGGAGCAGGGCATAGGACGTCCGAGCACCTATGCTACCATCATCTCGACATTGCTCGACAGGGGCTATGTCAGGGAAGCTGACCGCAGCATGATTCCGACCTTCACTGGTTTCGCGGTCAATGCATGCATGGTTCAGGCCTTCCCCCAGCTGGTCGACTACTCCTACACCTCTGACATGGAGGATGAGCTTGACCGCATCGCCACTGGAAGCATGGACAGCCAGTCTTATCTTGAGAAGTTCTACAATGGGGATGCCAGTCACGAAGGCCTGTCTTCGATGATTGAGCGTGCGAAGGCCTCTTCTGAGGACTACAAGACAATCAGGTTCCCTCATTTCAGCGGCAAGGCCGTGCTCACTGATGGCCGTGATTGCACATACAGTGTGAAGGTCGGTCCTTATGGCGCCTATCTGGCCACTTCTCTTGCAAAGGAGGATGGCAAGCCTGTCCTGGTCAACATCCCTTCCTATGCCCTTCCAGGTACAATGGATGACGATGACATCTCAGCATTGATCGAGGAGGCCGTGATTGGTCATAAGGAGGGCTCTCCTGACGAAATCGTCCTCCGTCATGGCCAGCGTGGCGAGTATTGGCAGAAGGGTGACAAGACCTGTTCTGTACCACGTGGACGCCGCAAGGCTGATGATTACACGGTCCAGGAGATCGAGTACCTGCTTTCCCTTCCACGTGTCGTCGCAAAAGACGATGATGGCAATGAGGCCATGTTGAACAGCGGCCCCTATGGTTTCTACATCAATTACAAGGGGCAGAACCACAAGTGCTACAAGGTCCCATTCAACATGAGCGAAGATGAGGCCTGGGCCTTGATTGGACGCCGCAAGGAAGCTTCATCCAGTGCCATCCAATATGCTGACTACCAAGGCCGTCCGCTTTCGGTCAGACGTGGACGTTATGGCCTCTTCCTGAAGTGGGGTGATGAGAACATCCGTCTTCCCAAGAGGGAGGACCAGTCCTTCTCACAGGAGGAGCTTGAAGCGCTTTGCGATGCCGCTGCCCAGAAGAAGGATGATGCGGACACCCCAAGCAAGGACGGCACTGTTGTCGCGAGCCTTGATGGGGCGCCGATCACAGTCCATTCTGGCCGTTATGGTGCCTTCCTGAAGTGGCAGGGGGCCAACTTCCGGATCAACAGCAAAGAGCCTGTGACTGCGGAGCTTGCAATCGCAAGCGTCAAGGCAGGCCTTGATAAGAAGAAGGGTGATGTGGTCCTCGGTGAACTCGATGGAGCGCCCGTCTCCCTTGCACATGGTCGTTACGGTGCCTATCTCAAGTGGAAGGGGTCCAACCACCGCCTGCCACGTGGCATGGACGCTCCAAGTTTTGATGATGCCAAGCGGGTCCTCCAGGAGGAGGCCGAGGCCAGGAAGCAGAGTGATGTCGTCATTGGTGAGTATGAAGGCAAGCCTGTCCTGACCGCCCATGGCCGTTTCGGCTATTACCTGAAATGGGATGGTCGGAATATCGCCCTGGGGGCTGCCTACAAGAATGATGTCGCCTCGCTCACGCTCGAGGATGCCATCAAGGCCATAGAGAAGAAACGTTGACGACAGGGGGGGGGGAACCTCCCCCCTTCCAGTTTTGCCGATGTCAGTGCTTGAAAAAGGAAGGCCCCTGTTTCCAGAGGCCTTCGGGAAGTTGATTGGTATGGACAATCACTTCTTCTTGAGGTATTTGACGCTGTCGAGGGCGACAGAGGCGATGATGATCGCACCCTTGAAGACGAACTGGAGGTTCGTATCAATGCCCAGGAAGGTCAGGCAGTATGTGAGGCCAGTGAATATGATGACACCTATGATGGCGCCACTGATCTTTCCGATACCGCCGTTGAATGAGATGCCGCCGACAACACAGGCTGCGATGGCATCTGTCTCATAACCCTGGCCAGTACCTGCGGAGGCGTTGGCGCGGAAGGCCTCGAGGAAGGCTCCACAGCCATAGAAGATGCCGGCCATGATGAAGACTCCCATCGTGACAGCGAAGACCGAGATGCCAGACACTGCGGCGGCTTCGCTGTTGCCACCAACTGCATACATGTTCTTTCCGAAGGTCGTCTTGTTCCAGATGAACCAGGCGACCACGCAGGCGATGACTGCTGGGATGATCAGCTTCGGGAAGGTTATGATCTGTCCTCCGACGACTCCAAGCGTCCATCGTCCTCCAATCAGGTCACGGATCCCGCTGTCGATGGAACCGGTAGGCGTACCAGAGGTTCCGAAGAAGAGGAGTCCGTAGATGATCAGCTGTGTCGACATCGTCGAGATGAAGGGATGGATCTTGAGTTTCGCAGTGAATACACCAGAGAAACAGGCGAAGGCGACACAGAAGATGATTGACAGGCACAGCGCGATTACGACCCTGAGGCCCATCGGGATGGCGTCGAAGTTCCATGGCTCCATGCCAAAGAGGCTTACGATGTTGGTGCCACGGTGCAGGAGGAGTCCTGTCGTCACAGATCCGAGGGCGACCATGCGGCCTACACTGAGGTCGGTACCTGCAAGAAGGATCAGGCCTGCGACACCAAGCGCGTAGAACATCCTTGTCGAGCACTGCTCGAGGATTGTCAGGATGTTAGGCAATGAGAACAGCGTACCACGTCCTTGGAGCGGAGCCACGACGACACAGACGATGAAGAAGATGATGACTGCGATGTAGAGGCCATTGTTCAGGAAGAACGTGGAAAGCTTGAAGCGGTTGATGTAGTCCTTCCATTTGAGCTTCATGTCCTCGCTGAACTTGGTCTTGCCATTGCGAAGCGACCTGTTTGTCTGCACATGGTCGACATAGGCCTGGTTCTTGTTGGCCTTGGCCCTGTCGCAGGCAGTCGTCATCTGGCTCTTGGCATCAAAGAGGGCGGACTTCTTCTCGTACTTGATGGTATCGACTTCAGCCTTGCGCTCTTTAGGATCAGAGATGTCCAGTGCTGCTATGCGGCGCTCGGTTTCAGCATTGATCTCATTGACCTTCTTCTTGTAATCATCCTTGAAGCGGGCAATGTTCGCATTCTCTTCTTCTTCGACTGCCTTCTCGACTTTCGTGGCGATGCTGTTGACGTAGCTGACCGCCTCTTTTGCCAGTGCGTCGATTTCGCTCTTATGGGCTGCGGCATCAGATTTGGCGGCTTCAAGTTGCTTCTTGCAGTCGTCAATCATCTTGCTCTTGGTCTCCGAGGAGAGCATCTTGCTCTTCTTGGTGGCCGTTATCTGCTGTTTGAGCTCGCTGATCCTCGTCACACCAGTGCTGCGCAGTGAAGCAAGACGGACCAGGTAGTCCTGTACCTTCCTGTCTTCCCCGATGGCTGCCGGCGTGTTCTTGATTTCATTAGCCATTTCTCTCAACTCCTTTTTTATCACAGGTACATCGCAGAAAGGCGTAAAAGCTCTTCCTGGTCTGTGTTCTTCGTCTCAACGATGCCGGCGAGGCGGTGGTTGGACATGACAGCTATGCGGTTCGTGATACCAAGTATCTCGGGCATCTCGGACGAGACGACTATGATGGTCTTGCCGTTCTTCGCCATCTCTATGATCAGCTGGTAGATCTCATACTTGGCACCAACGTCGATACCCCTGGTTGGCTCGTCCATCAGGAAGACATTGGGTTCACGCTCCATCCATTTGCCGATGATGACCTTCTGCTGGTTGCCACCAGAGAGGGCGGTGATCAGCTCATCGCATGAAACACACTTTGTGTTCATCTGCCTGATCTGGCGGTTGGCGGCCTCTGTCATCATGCGGTTGTTCAGGATGCCGTGTGACTTGTAGTTGTCAAGATTCGTGATGACGGTGTTGAACCGGATCGTATCCTTTCCAAACATGCCATTGAGCTTGCGCTCTTCTGTGACAAGGGCGAAGTCGTAATCCATGGCGTCCTTCGAGGAGCGGAAGCGCAGGAGCTTGCCATCGAGGATGATACGGCCTGAGGCGATTGTACGTATGCCGAAGAGAGACTCCAGGAGCTCGCTGCGTCCGGCTCCTACCAGTCCATAGATGCCGAAGATCTCTCCTCTGCGCACCGTGAAGGAGATGTCTTCGAGCTTTGGTTCGAACTTTGTCGTCAGGTGGCTGACTTCCAGGTAATCACGTCCGGGGACGTTGTCGACATCAGGGAACCTCTTGTCAAGTGAGCGGCCGACCATGGCGCTGATCAGCTCGTTCATGTTGGTCTCCTTCGTAGGCTTGGACATGATCATCTTGCCATCACGGAGGACGGCGACCTGGTCGCAGACCTCGAAGACCTCATCCATCTTGTGTGAGATGTAGATGAACGAGACCCCCTTCGCCTTCAGCTCGTTGACGATTGCGAAGAGCTTCTTGACCTCGCGTTCGGTCAGGGAGCTCGTCGGCTCGTCAAGTACGATGATTTTCGCGTTATAACTCACAGCCTTGGCGATTTCCACCATCTGGCGTTGTGAGACAGACATCGTCCTCATGATAGTCGTCGGGTTGACGTTCATGTTCAGTGATGCGAAGAGCTTGTTCGCCTCAGTCAGCATCCTGTTCTCATCAATGACACCGGCCTTGGTCGGGTAGCGGCCTAGGAAGAGGTTGTCTGTGACAGAGCGGTCAAGGCACTGGTTGAGTTCCTGGTGCACCATTGCCACGCCGTTCTCCAACGCTTCCTTGGGGCTGTTGAAGTTGATAGGCCGTCCATCAAAGATGAACTGTCCCTCATCCTTTGCGTAGATTCCGAAGAGGCACTTCATCATCGTGGACTTTCCAGCACCGTTCTCCCCCATGAGGCCAAGTACGGAGCCCTTGTCCAGCGTCAGGTTGATGCCATCGAGGACCTTGTTCTTCGCGAAGGATTTGGATAGGTTCCTGATTTCCAGTATCGTGTTGTCCATACTTGCAATTCCTTCCCTTTATTCAAAACAAGCATGCGAGCCATATGGCCCACATGCTTGCCACTTCTGGCGCCTCCCATTGCCTTGCATGGAGAAGGCCTTCCACCCTGCCTCGCGGGGCGCGGGCGCCATGTCCCCGCCAATACATGGCGGGAACAGTGATTGGGACTAGTACATCAGCCTCTGTGTATAGTCGGGGCCGGAGTTCGTCCTGACCATGTTGACCGCATAGGCGTCATAAGCGCCAAGGTTGGTGAAGCGGTCAAGACAGGAAGTCTCGTTCTGACCATCGCCCTGGACGATCGTGAGGTTGATATTCATCAGCGGTGCATAGTAGTTGAGGGCTGGCAGGTAGCTGGATGAGAGGAAGTTATCAGCACTGTTGTAGATTGTCAGCAGGACATCGACAGGCTCTGCCTCGGTCTGGGAGATGCCAGCGTCCCTTGTGCCTTCTGTGTAATCAGTCCAGTTGGCAATGGTGACAGCAGTGTTGGTGGCCAGGAGGGCCTTTGTCTCAGGCAGGTACTCGACAGTGGCGGAAATCTGGTTGCCATACTGGTCGGGCTCTGTGATGCCCTTTGTCCAGACATCCTCACCTGTAAGGCCGTCGAGGAGGTTGCGCAGGACCTGGAGGGTCGCTGTGGCCTGGGCGTCGACGTTCTGGGAGACCGTGCCGGTCAGCTGGCCAGCGCCGATGGCCTCGATGGCGTCAGCATTGGCGTCGTAACCGAAGATAGGAACACCGGCCGGGTAGTTGGAAGCCTGGAGACAGCCCATGGCCATACCGTCGTTGTTGGAGACGACCATGTCGATCTGGTCACCATACTGTGTGGCCCAGTTGCCCATGGCATCGGTGGCGGCGTTGGCGTTCCATGTGGATCCATCTGTGCCGGTCATTGCGCGGGATGCGATCTCGACAACCTTCATCTGAGTGCCACCAACATTGGCGGAACCTTCCTGGACGACACCAGCGTCGGTTGAACCTGCCCATGTGCCGAGGGCTTCACGGATGCCCTGGGTCCTGGCGCGGGAGTCGTTATGGCCGACGTCTCCGATGCAGAGGACATAACCGATGATGCCATCACCATTGCGGTCGAGGGTGGCTGGATCAGCTGTAGCGAGGTAGTCGACAATCATCTGGCCCTGGACGGCACCACCACCGGCGGCGTCGAATCCGACATAGTAAGTGGACTCGTTCCAGTTCATTGTCTCCATATCAATCTCACCGGTGACAGGGTCTGACGGCTGGCGGTTGAAGAACACGAGTGGCTTCTGGTTGTTTGGAACAACGGCTGAAGTTCCCTCGGCACCGCCCTGTGCGAAGACTGATGTCATCGCGATGAGTGCGATCATGGCGATTGCGAATGCTTTTCTCATTGTTTACTCTCCTTTTTTCAATGCTGTGAAAAGCAGCTCTTCCTCCGATGGGGAAGTGCTTGTAAATATTTCACCACACAACCAAGGAGAACGCAAATCTTTTTTGCTTTTCTTTGTGTGTTTTTGTGGCAGCAACCCCACATTTTTCCATAGTGCAATCCTTCCTACTTCAAACATATGGTTGCTTCTGACTCATGGTTGTAAGTGTGTCGCCAGGCAAGGATCCATCACCAAGTCACATGCTTTCACTTTGGATGAATATGGGATATGGACCTGGATTGCGTGAGTATATTCAAGATATTTGCGCAGTTTTTACAAAAATGGCGTTCATATCCCCACAAAACATGATTTTATTTATTAGCCGCCGATTTAAGGAAAGGTGGTCAGGTTTTCCCCGCCACCTTTCATGAAGCTTTAGTGTGGTGCTTATCAATAAACGTATGCGAGTCCCACATAAGGTGAGGCGTAGACGCCTTTGACATCAACCTCGCCGCTCAGGCTGCCAATGGCCTGCTCTGCATGCAAAGGACCTCCGATCCTGGCTCCGACATCAAGTCGGAAATGGTCTGCGAAGGTGATGTCCAGCGCCACACGCCCATAGGCTCCAAGCGTATAGCGCTTCCAATTGTCATTGCTCATGTAGCGGAAGTCGACGCCAAGTCCGAGCTTCACTCCGAATGTGTCATCGAAGTGGAAGCGCCAGCCTGCACCTACATTGGCGAAGAAAGGTGTTTGTGGATTGGTTTCAGCGTAGTTGGAATCCACATCCACACCACCAATGCAGATGCCAAGACCTGCTCCATACTCAACACCGAAGCCCCCATCACGGCCAAAGTAGTCAGAACCACTGATGTTGATGGGGATTTCCCTTGTGCCTCTGTCGAAGTCAAAGTCCTCTGTGTTCCACTGGCAACCCACTGTGATGCCAATCTGGCCATCCATGGCGGAGAGAGGGGAAGCGAGGGCGATGGCGAGTACGAGGAAGGCCATCAGCTTATTTTTCATGGTATTCCAACCTCCTTGAGGCGTTGCCGCACACAAGTGCCAGCGAAAACTACATCAGGTCCAGGGCCCTGGCAAGCTCTGTGATGCCAAGGGCTGAGAAGATGGTGCTCTTGAGTTCGTAGAAGACTTCGTTGAAAGTGTTCTGGAGCTTGGCTCCTGTGCCCGCTCCTGTGCTCACAGTTGGCGTGTAGTCCTCGCTCACCGCTGATGATGAGTACTCCCTGAAGGACCAGAGTGAGGTGTCCACCTCCGCTTCCACGACTGTCTCCACATCGTCTGGAAGGAGCGGGTAGAAGTCGAGTCCTGTCAGTTCTTCGACTTCATCTATGCTCCTTACATAGTGTGTGACATCCTCATCACAATCCTCATTCGGAACTACGAAGCCGATCGCCTTGACCTCAGGCTCGGTGTAGTCGAGCACGACCTTGTAATACTGCTTTGGTATGGCGACCTCGTTTTCCCCGATTGTCTCATAAGGGCCGTCCGTGAGGACGGGACCTGTGACGACATAGACCATTTCATTGTCAACAGCCATCTGGCGCACCATGCCTTCCAGGCTTGCCCAGAAGCCACGGTTCAGCGCACCAACCTGGGGCGACATGTTCGACAAGTAGAAGCTGTCGCTCATCGCCTCAGCGCTCCAGCGGAAGTCGGCAGCAGGTGCCATGTGCCCCCTGTCGTAACCAGAACCCCTGTAGTCATCAAGAGTGGCGGAGCCTGTACGTACGGACCTGTCCTCACGGAAGTTGTCATCACGTTCGACAACGGCTGACATGACCTCGTCCTTGGTCAGGCACCATGCCACCCAGCTGGCCTGTTCGGCTTCCTCGTTGTAGCTTAATGTGTAGCCTGTATGTTCAATCACCTGTTCACCAGGAACCAGTGCGGGGATTTCAAGCCCTATGACCTCGCCTGACGCACCTGTCAGTGACATCTCGGCCTCGCTTGGTGTGATGAAGCAAAGTGCTACGAAGATGACCAGTAGCAACAGCAGCAGGAAGATGATCTTCCTGATCACATGCTTTTTCTTCTTCGACGACTTCTTAGTCATTTGCCTGCCTTCCTCCTGTGTCTTTTCCTGTATTCCCAACCACCCTGGTCAATGCCAGGATGATGAAAATTATTGTCATGGTTGTCATTGCTTCGATGACTGGGGCGCTTCCTTGGCGCATGAACAATGGTGCTGTCTTGTATGGTGAGGCGGCATAGCCAACCACCAAGGCCCCATGCAGGTTGTTGGCGCTATGCACCGCCCAAGGGGCCATGAATGAACCATCCCAGATGGCGAGGGCGGATGCCGCGGCTCCGAATAGGAAGTACCAGGAGAGGAGCAGGGCCACGTTGGCGCCTTCCTCCTGGAACTCTGGATTCGCCAGGTGCAAGAGGGCGAAGATGATGCCGCATATGACAAACGCGGTGCTCTTCCTCAACCTGCTCCCTTCCTGCAATGATGGCCCCATGATGAAGTGTAGTGGCAGGGAACGCGTCAAAAGCTCCTCACCAAGACATTGTACAGGTACAAGCGCAAGTGAGAGCAGGATGAAGATGATGCGCTCGGCAATGGCGCTCCTGTTGAATGACATGTCAGTTGCGACCAGGTCTGAGACCAGGAGTACGACGGCTGTTATGATGAAGGCTTCAATGAAGACCTTCCAGCTCCTCCTGTGTATTGGCTTGTCTTGGATGAATGGCCTGATATCCTGCTTCATGAAGATATGTGAGCCTGCTACGATTGCCAGGATGATGACGATATGAGGGATGTTGAGGTTGATGAAGGCTGCATAGGGGGCAGGAATAAGATTGCCTGCTATAATGACCAGCGGAGGTGCCAAGGCGATGATGGACACAAGCGCCAGGACCAGTATTGATGCCACTCTCACTTTCCACATGGAAGCGAGGATAGCAGAAAACGGGGAAAAGTTCCCCTCTCTTGCCGGAGGGCGCGGATGAAAGAGGAATTGTTCCGTGTGCTTGACAGGGATGGGGTGGTCCTCGTGCTGCCGACCCAGCGCTCCGTACGTCATGTGCTCTCGCTTTATGCCAGGAGCCGTAAGACCGCCATCGCAGCCTCCCGTGCGATGAGCTTCGATGCCTTCTCAGCCCTCTTTGATGAGGATGTTGGCGATAGGACTCAGGCGGGTCCTATTGAGAGGGCCCTGTTCGCATCGCTCTTCCTCATGGGACACCGCGATGAATTGCAGAGCATCTACAACAGCAAGTACCCAGAGTCCCAGGAGAGGGCTGCGTCATTCATAGCCGCCATCCTTCCTGCGCTCCCGGATGGGTTGGCCTCTGTTGCCCGCAATGGCACACGCCATGACCTCTTGGTCATCCAGGAAGCTTACAAGGTTTTCATGGATGCACATGGCCTTTATGAAGCTCGGTGGTTGAAGAAGGATGCGGCCTTCTTCAAGGGGGATGCCGCATTGACTTACGTCCTCGCCTGTCCTTCGGCCGAGCTCGGCATGCAGCGCCTCCTTGCCCAGGTGGGGCAGCCGCCTTTCATCGAAGTCCTTGAAAGCAAGGAGGCCTTGGATGGGCGTATGAGGCTCTATGAGAACGAGAAGGCGGAGATCCTCTCGCTTTTTGATGAGCTTGAGGACTTGAGGGATGCCGGCGTCCTGATGGATGACATCATGCTGACAAGCCCTGCCTTGAAACGCCTCAGGCCCTATCTGGAGAGTGAGGCGGCCAGACGGGCCATACCGCTTTCCTTCGAGGATGATGGACGCCTCCTTGATACGAAGGTCGTACGCTATTTGAGCTTGATCCGCGAGTGTCATCGTACGAAGTATGACTTCAACATCCTTGAACGCATCTTTTCTGACAGGAGCCTTCCTTGGTTGGACGCGGCTTATGCTGAAGGGCAGGCACTGCTTGGCGCCATGATAGGAGCCGGAATCGTAAGCGATGCTGATGGACGGATGGAGGAACGGCTTCCAGATGCGAAGGTGCGGGGCTTCTTCCATCGTTTCAGAGGACATCTGGACTCCATCAACAGGGAGAAGGATCCTGACAGGTTGCTTGCATCATTGCAAGGCCTGGGGGATTGGCTTTTCGGACCAACCCAGTTCAGAGGTGATGAGTCCGACAGTGCCGTCTATTCCTACATCATGGACCGTTATGATGCCTTCTCGAAGCTTGTCAGGAAGCTTGGGGCCGTGCAGCCTGGTCCTCTCTTCAGCCTTTTCCTGACAACGCTCTCGTCACTTACCTACATCAAGCAGGAGCGGAGCCCTGGAATCAGCGTGAATGCTTATGGTCATGACTACCAGCTCCATGTGCCATACCGCTTTGTCTTCGCATTGGAGGAGGATGGTGTGAAGAAGGAGGACCGCCCGCTATCCTTCCTGTCGGAATGGGAGGATGATGGAGCTGAAGTCCACGATGCCACGGAGGCCATGCTGCTCCTATATTGCCATTGTGCTGACGAGGTGCGCCTGTCTGGAAGCCAGGTCGGCTGGGACGGACAGCACTCAACGCCCTTCGCCTTCATCTCGCGTGGCCTTGTGGATGAGATGCCTCCTTACAAGCCTTCCAGGCCTTGGAAGGAGAGGGAGCTTGAGGCCTCTTCTTTCTCCCGTCGCTTCATCCGGCCCGCGAGGGAGGATGACATAGGGCGGGGTGCCATTTTGAATGGCCCTGTCCCTGAGAAGTTCTCCTACTCGACAGTGTCAGAGTACGCACGTTGTCCTTTTGCCGCTTTCTCAAGGAATGTCTTGAAGATTGACGAACCTGACATGGCGCCAGATGAGGCGGATCCGAGGGATATCGGCTCCTTCCTGCATGCTGTGGTCGAGACCTTCCTGAGGAACCACAAAGGAGGGCATCTTGTGAGTGCAGGGCTTGAAGACTACATCTGTGAGATTGAGGATGTTTTCCACAGGCTGCTTCCAGAGCAGGGCTTTGACGATTACACAGCCCTTTATCTTGAGAACGTGGCGCTTCCAGGCCTCAAGGCATTCCCCGGCGAGCTGCTGAAGCGCTGTGGTGGAGATGCCATCCCCCGTGGCATCGAGATGGTCACAGAGGAAGATGGCCTCACTGGCCGCATTGATGCCGTGGTCGATTGGACAGATGGCAGCATGCTGATCGACTTCAAGACCCGCAGGGCTCCCTCGAAGAGGCGCTACCAGCTCTTGATGTACAGGCGGATGCTTGCCTCAAGAGGTGAAGACATCGACACCAATGACCTTTGTTATTACAAGTTCATCTACGAACCAAAGAAGGATGAAGGCCACTTTGAAGCCGAAGTGAGGGAAAACACCCGGGACGGGGATGATCCTGTTGCTGAGATGGAGATGGATATCGAAAATGCGGTGTCAGGCTGGTCTTCAGGTGCCTGGCCTTACACCGAGGACTTCGAATCCTGCTCATACTGCGCATACAGGCCGCTTTGTAGAAGGAGGTTCACACTCAGATGAGTGAGCGTATGGACAAGCTGCTATCACTTCTGTCCAGGATAGACCCTGGGCGCAAGTTGAATGAGGAACAGCTGGCTGCCGTCTTTTCTGACAAGAACACTGTCGTCAGCGCAGGTGCGGGCTCAGGGAAGACAAGCGTGCTGTCTGTGCGCTTCCTCCGCCTCCTCTTGGAAGGCAAGGCCAAAAGCGATGAGATCCTGACGCTGACCTTCACACGCAAGGCCGCGATGGAGATGGGTGAGCGCATACGCAAGCTTGTCAGCCTTGCGGGCCCTGAGGTCGGCCAGGAGGACCTCGAACGCCTCTCGAAGGCGGAGATCTCAACTCTGGACTCATTCGCTTCACAGATAGTGCGCATGGACTGTGTACGCTATGGCATTTCGCGGGATTTCCAGCTTGAGGATGAGATGACGAGGAATGCCAAGGTACGCCGCCTGGCACATGAGTTCCTCGCAGATCCGGCGAATAAGGCCGAGTGTGCTGTGCTGACACGCTGTTACAGCCCAAGCCAGATCCTCGATTCCTTCTTCGCCCTTGTCGATGAGCGTGTGACCCTCACTGGTGACTACGATGCGAAACGCACCGCCCACTGGCTTGACAGCCGTCTTGTCGCAGATCATGCGAAGCTGCGTGGGCAGATGGTGAGGACACTTGGAGAGTTGATTCCAATAGCAAGCCCAAAGAACAGGGAAAGCGCCATCGTCCATCTTTCGCACATTTGTGAGGATGGTGATGGGGATCTTGAGGATGCATCAAAGGAATACAAGTTCACCGCATCAGGCAAGAACGAGGAGATGAAGGAACTGGTCAGGGAGTACAAGGAGATGCTCGCCAAGTACCTTGTCTTGAACCGTCATCTTTCATCAGACCTGCCTTATGACAAGTTGCTTACGGCAATCGAGAAGTTCGCAAACATTTTGAAGCGTGAGAAGCGCCGTAGCTCCGTGCTCTCCTTTGGCGATGTGGCCAATCTCGCACTTGAGATATTGAGGGAGAATGCAGAGGTACGTACATGGTTCAAAAACCGCTTCAAGGCCATCATGATAGACGAGTTCCAGGACAACAACTCGCTCCAGCGTGATATGATGTTCCTCCTTGCAGAGAAGAAGGAACTCTGTTGCACAGGTCGTGTGCCCACAGTGGATGAACTTGAGGATGGCATGCTCTTCTTCGTCGGAGACGAGAAGCAGAGCATCTACCGCTTCCGAGGTGCTGATGTCTCTGTCTTCCGTGCCCTTCAGGATGAGATCTCCTCCTCAGGTGGGACGCTGATCCAACTGTCGCATAACTACCGCAGCGCCCCTGGCTTGGTCGCCCATTTCAACTCTGTCTTCGCCAATGTGATGGGCACTGTCACCGAGGATTACGAGGCACGTTATGAGGAGAGCATCGCAGGGCGTCCCGACAGCCCTTGTTCCATCACACTCATGCTCGCAGACAAGGACACGTTGAAGAGTAGTGATGAAGACGCGATGCGCCCTGACGAGTGCGAAGCTGAAGAGGTCGCATCCTTGATTGATGAGATGCTATCGACTGACGGTTTCCTGATTGATGGCAGGCGTCCCACGCCTGCTGATATCGCAGTGCTCTTCCCACGCCGCAGCCACCAGGTCGAGTTCGAGACAGCCTTGAAGCGTCATGGCACACCATATCAGGTGGCAGTGCCCAAGAGCCTGATGCAGGAGGCCTTGGCTTCTGACTACTACCACCTGATCGAGGCAGCATTGCATCCAGAAGAGGAGTTCTTCCTGCTTTCAACACTGCGTTCTCCCTTTGCAAGGATCAGTGACAAGGGATTGAAAGCCATAGCTCAGGACGGTCTTGATGCCACACTTGATGAGGCTGATGGTGCGAAGCTTTCAGCCTTCCTCACATTCTTCAATGACTTGAAGGACAGCGTATCCTCGTACAGCATCCCAGCGCTGTTGGACCATATCTACTACGAGGGTGGCTACCATGCCTTCCTCCAGTCGGACAAATCCTACCGCGGTTATCAGGAACACCATGACTACCTTTTCTCTTATGCTGTGGCCTATCAGGAGGCAGGCCTGGGTGTGACGGATTTCCTGTCCTTCATGAGGGAACGTCTCGGAAGCCGTGAGCGGCTTGATGATACCAGCGTGCTCCATGAGAGGAAGGATGGAGTGCAGTTGATGACCGTGCATGCATCAAAGGGTCTTGAGTTCCCTATCGTCATAGTAGCATCCTGCGGTGGAGCATCGAACAAGGCCATTGAGAGCCGCTACGTCTACATGCATCGTGGCCGTCTTGTGGCAAGCCTGGACAAGGACCTGCGCTCCTATCTTGAGGACGAGGGCAAGAAGATGGACGAGGCTGAACAGAAGAGGTTGCTTTATGTCGCCCTCACACGTGCAGAGCGCCATCTTGTAGTCAGTGGGCTGGTCAACCTGACCCAGGCGTTGAATATCACCTGCAACCCCTTCTTCAAGATTTACCTTGAGGCCATTGGTGTGAGCTTCAATCCACCGGCTTTTCCAAAGGGTGTCACCACAAGGATGATATCCCTCCATGAGCGTACCTTTGATGGCAGGAGGGATGATTCCTATCTGACATCTCTAGAGAAGGCGGGGGTGGGGCATCAAGCACCCATTTTCGAGAGTAGGAAGAAGGCCGTAAAGCCAAGTGATATCGAAGAGCTTTACGATGGTGGAATCGAAGAGCTTCCTGCTTTTGCCTCAGATGCTATATGTAAAAGCAAGGAAGAAAGTGCCGTATTCGGTACTGCTGTTCATGCTTATATTGAACATAGTCTGAAGAATGAAGATATCGAGCCTGCCTTTGCGGACCCGCTTTTCTCTGGCCCTGATGGGCGTACGTTGCGCTCTGATGCCATCAAGATGGCTGATAACTTCCTTTCATCGTCTTTCTGGAAGTCTTTGGCCTCGTTCAAGAGGATGAACGAATGGCGCTTCATGGCCCACGACGAGGCTGGTGATTCTGTTGTGGAAGGTGTTGTCGACCTCATTGTCGACCTTGGACCACGTCTTATTGTGATTGACTTCAAGAGTGACAGGACTAAGGCGGAATGGAGGCACAAAGGCCAGGTGCTGACCTACCTGAAGGCGGTCCAGGCCGCCTTCAAGAAGCCTGCTGCCGGCTGTTTGTTCTTCTTGAGGGAGGATGCACCCTCCACGCTTTGGGACGCAGAGGGCGGGGAGGTGGATTCTAGCGTATTGTCTTGAGGGCCTTCTCGAGTCCCTCAAGACCCTTCTCCAGGAGTTCATCGCCACAACCGAAATTGAAGCGCACATAGTCTGAGTAGGCGGAGCCGAACATCGAACCGTCGTTCATGCAGATCCCACCGCGGGCACCGAAGAAGGACGCCATGAGGTAGTCGTTGTGGCTGTACAGTCCAGGATTGGCTGCCTTGTCTGCTTCAACTGCGGCACGTATGGCTGAGCAGTCGATGAACGCGATGAATGAGGCATGTGGTGCACAGTAACGGAGTTCTGGACAGCGTTCCTTGATGAATGACCCGACCTTGGCTGACTTGGCTGCAAGAGCCTCACACAGCGCCTTGTTGTAGTCCAGGCCATCCTTGTATGCTGCTTCGGCCATGACAGCCGCACTGTAGCCGGGGCTTGATAGATAGAGGCGCTTCTGCACGCTTGTGTATTCCTCTTTCATCGCCTTGTCACTGAAGAGGGCGAAGGCGCAGTGCTCTCCTGCGATGTTGAAACTCTTGGAAGCCGCACAGAAGGAGATGCATCTGGCTCCAATGGCCTCATTGGCCTTTACCATGGGGATGTGCTTGTATCCAGGGTAGGCCATGTCGGAGTGGATCTCATCGCACAGCACGAGCTGTCCACGTTCCTTGGCCGTTTCCAGCACACATCCAAGTTCTTTCTGGCTGAACACGATCCCCGTAGGATTATGTGGTGAACAGAAGAGTATGGCCTGGCAGTCCTCATCAGCTTTCTTGAAGTCAGCGGGGTCGAAGACGAAGCCGTCACTGGTGCGTTTGAGGGGAAGTGGTACTATGACACGGCCGTTGGCTTCTATCATCTCGATGAAGGGATGGTAGCTTGGGTAGGGTAACAGGATCCTGTCACCTGGCTTTGTGAAGATGTTCATGGCGAGTGAGATCGCATGGAGCATGCCTTGGGCGAAGGTCACATGGTCCTCGTCAAGGACCGTATCATGTTTTTCCTTCATGAAGTCGGTGAAGAGGCTTGCCAGCCCGCTGTTGTCACGGTAGCCGATGACCCCGATGTCAGCTTCCCTATATAGTCCAGCCTTTATGCCTTCGAAGACACTGATGTCCATGTCTGCGACCCAGAATGGCAGGGCATCTGCGTTTCCGCACATGGCAAGCAGGTTCGCCTTGCTCCATTTCTCGCTCCTGTCGCCACTCCTGTCTGCTGAGTGGGTGAAGTCGTATGTGCTCACTTCGTCCTCCTTATGATGGCTGGATCTTATCGCGATGGAGGGGTGGAGGCAATACAGGGGTGTTTGTTAGGATTGCTTATGAAGTATGCCGGCATTGCTGTCTGATGTCATTATGCAAGGTAAGAGGTGCATGTCGCAGTTTTAGCTTGTGTCCGGTATGCATTACTTCCTGCTGCCTGGCATCCGGGCGTCATGGTGGACTCATCCGCCATCCTGCTTGGAAGTGTCATGTGCTCTTGCCAGGCGGTACGCCATTGCGAGTGTGTCAGGGGGAGGTCCTTGGGAACATCCTGCTTCCATAGCGCAGTGCGTAGACCCTCCCGTCTCCGTCCCTGATGGCGGTGACCCAGGTCCTCGAACAAGGTTTCTGCACATAGCCTGTATCTTCATCTATGCGGTATAGAGGCAGGATTTCTCCCTCGCGTCTCACTGAGAGCTTGTTTCCTTCATTTGTGATTTCAACGGATCCTCCTTCATCTGAGATGTAGGTGCCTTGGATGTCCTTGAGCGCTTGCCCATCCCACTTGGATCCTGGGGCGTCTTCCCATATTGGCAGGGGATCATGGCCAAGTGCCATCTTGAATGCTGCTTCTGCTATATATGACACGGGCACATCCGATGTGTTCGAGAGGACGAAGACGCCTGGACCACCATCAATCGCGGCGATCATGTCGGACGATGCTCCTGTCATGCTGCCTGCGTGTTCGATGACATCCCTGGAACAGCATTCCCTCCTCTCAAGACCCGCGGTATAGTACAATCCAGGGTGTACGTAGGCGCGTGGCCTTATCAACTCTTCAAAGCCACTATGGGGCAACAGGCCTTTGCAATGGCCTGTCAATGCCTTGACATAGAGGACCATGTCATGGGCTGAGGCCTTCATCGCCCCTCCTCCTGGGAGGGCGAAGGCGTTGTCTGTGAAGTCATAGTCAGCCTTCCATGTACCATTGTCCTTCCTGTAGAGCTTTGCCGCCTGGCCTGTGTTGGCGATTGATGAGAATCCTGTCCCGCTATGCTCCATTCCAATTGGATGCAGGATGTGTTTTTGGACATAGGCTTCGTAGGAGGGCTCTCCTCCATGCCGCCTGACGATGTCCCCAAGCAGGCCGAATGAGTCGTTTGAGTAGCTGAAATGTGTTCCTGGGGCACCTGTGAGGTGCTCTTGCTGGCTCAAACGCCCTGCTATCACCTTGATGGCCTCATTGGCGTAAGCCTCATCATGTTCGAGTGGTGTGGTCTTGTCATCCAGGCCAAGCTGGTCGCATAGCCATGGCACTGTCAACCTCTTTTGTGGATAGAATCCCGCACTGTGGCATAGCAGTTGATCCACTGTGATGATGTGACCTTCCTTGGGGTCATGGTACTCTGGTATGAGCCTGCTGACCGGGTCATCAAGGTGGATGATGCCCTTTGCAACCAGCTGGAGGATGGCGATTGCTGTGAATGACTTCGTGATCGAGCCAAGTCCGAAGATGCTGTCTGCCGTGATGGGCCGCCCAGCTTCCTCATCGGCCCAACCGTAGCAGGAGAGCCTGGCATCTCCGTCAGGGTCTATGATCCCAAGGGCCAAGCCCCTGGCACCGGATGCCTCCATCACTTCCTTTATCATCCCATCGAGCCGCGCTTCCAAGCCTGCCATCCAGTCCTCCTGTGTCGTGGATAGTGTACTACAAACTGCCTGGATTGTGTTGTCTTGTTTTCTTTTTTTGTCAGATATGTATTTACAATACAATATCTTATTTGGTGTGGTTGAAATATTTTGCAGGGCAATGGGGAATATCCATTGCATAAATATACCCATTCTTGTATAAATCAGAGTCATTACAGACCTAAAGATCATCAGGAGGTGTCTTATGGCTAAGAAACTGTTGACTGCCCTCGCCATCCTGTTGTGTGCCGTATCGCTTTTCGCAGGCGGTACATCCGAGACTTCGGGTGACACATACAAGATTGGCTTCATCGGACCTCTCACAGGAGACAATGCGAACTATGGTATCAGGTGCTCCAACGCAGCACGCCTCGCTGTCAGCGAGATCAATGCCGCTGGTGGTGTTGATGGCAAGATGCTCGAGCTGATCGCCGAAGACAGCCAGGGGACTGTCGAGAGGGCCATCGCCGCTTACGAGAAGCTTGCCTATTCTGACAATGTCGTCGCCATCATCGGACCTGTCTTCACTTCTCCTGCCTTGGCTGTCGGTCAGAGGTGCTGTGAGGATGGTATCGTGATGATCACGCCAAGCGCCACCCACAAGGATGTCACCGCCGCTGGTGATTACATCTTCAGGACCGTACCTTCAGACTCACTGCAGAGCGAGGTCGCTTCCCATTACTTCTACGAAGTGCTTGGTTACAGGAACATCGCCACGCTTTATGCGATGAATGACTACTCCCAGGGCCTTGCACAGGGTCTTGTCGATTACTTCACACCGCTTGGCGGCACAGTTGTCGACGAGCAGACCTTCATGGTTGGTGACAGGGACTTCAGGACCCAGCTGACTGAGATCCGCTCCCTGGATCCGGCCCCGGATGCCATTTACATGCCTGACTACACAGTCGAGATGGCCCAGATCCTTGAACAGGCCTCACAGCTTGGAATCGACATCCCATTCCTTTCTTCTGATGGCTTCAGCGATCCTGAGATTTATGACCTTGCCGGTGACTACACAAATGGTGTCATCTATGTCGGTCCCGCCCAGGCCCAGGCCTCCCAGAAGTACAATGACTTCGCCGCTGCTTATTCAGCCGCCTACGATGGCGACGCCCCTGATTCCTTCAGTACCAACGCCTACGATGCGACCTACATCCTCGCTGAGGCGATTGACAGGGCAGGAAGCGCAGACCGCGAGGCGATCAGGAACGAAGTCGCTGCCACGACGGACTTCGAGGGAGCCAATGGCATCATCAACTTCGCTGAGAACGGTGACCTCATCGCCAGCCAGGGTGTCTACGAGGTTGTCGACCAGACCCCTGTCTACCTTGGTGCCTACCAGGTCCAGGATGGCCACATCGTCCAGGTCGACTGAGCCACGACTGGTCTCAATGATGAGATCTGCAGGGGGAAATGACTCTCCCTGCAGATTTGTGTTTAAATGAGTTCAATCCATACAATGGGGGCACCCCGGTGAACACCTTTACCGTCTATATGCAATACATCATCAATGGACTGACCTTGGGCTCGATCTATGCCTTGATCGCCCTAGGTTACACAATGGTGTATGGCATCCTGAAGTTCATCAACTTCGCGCATGGAGATGTCCTGATGGTTGGAGCCTACATAGGCTTGCTGACTTATCAGGCCCTTCTTGGGGATTCGACCAGCGCCAGCTGGATGATGCTGGCCTTCCTGATCGCACTTGTGGTCAGCGCACTGTTATGCGCCCTGCTGGGCATGTTCATCGAGCGTGTCGCCTACAAGCCGCTGAGGAATGCCAACCGCCTGGCTCCCCTGCTGAGCGCTATCGGCGTCTCCTTCATACTTTCCAATGGGGCCGCTTGGGTTTTCGGTACCCAGTCCAGGCGTTTCCCTTATCCTTTTGCAAACAACCCGATCAGCATCCTTGGGGTCACGATAACCCCGCATCAGATCCTGATTGTCATAGTGGCGGTGGTCATGATGGTCGCCTTGACCTTCTTCGTGAACCGCACACGCATGGGCAAGGCCATGAGGGCGACCAGCCTTGACCAGGGGACGAGCGAGCTGATGGGGATCAATGTCAACCGTGTGATCTCGCTCACCTTCGCAATAGGATCCGCCCTTGCCGCTGTTGGAGGCATACTCGCTTCCTTTGATTTCCGCGTTTATCCATCGATGGGTACGATGACAGGCCTCAAGGCCTTTGTCGCCGCTGTCATCGGAGGAATCGGCAACATCTCTGGAGCCATGCTCGGAGGTGTCCTCCTTGGAATACTCGAGTCAGTAGGCGCCCCCTTGTTGCACATACCTAACGCCATGAAGGACACGATCGCCTTCGCGGTCCTGATCATCATCCTCCTGGTCAAGCCCGATGGCATACTCGGCAAGAACGAGAAGGAGAAGGTCTGATGCTCAATTTCTTCCAGCTCATCATCATCTACGCAGGCATCTATGCGCTCATGGCCATAGGCCAGAACTGCATCACTGGTTATACCGGCATGCTTTCACTCTGCCATGCGGGCTTCTTCTGCATCGGCAGCTACGTCACAGCCATACTATGCAAGACCTTTGGCCTCTCATTCTGGTTGACCATACCTGTCGCAGCCATCGCAGCAGGCTTTGTCGGCTTCCTGATTGGTGTGCCGACACTGCGCCTGAAGGGTGACTATCTCTGTATAGCGACGCTTGGACTAGGTGAGATCATCCGCAACATCGCGACCAACCTCAATCCTGTCGGATACCAGGCCATCCCACGTGCGAGCCTCTTTGGTTATGAGTTCTCCGCCCGTGGCAAGTGGCAGTTCATCGCCCTGGTGTGGGTCTTCGTCCTGGTCTTCTACTTCCTCTTCCAGCGTCTAGCCCATTCGCGGATCGGACGTGCCCTGAACGCGGTCAGGGAGGATGAGATCGCCGCACAGAGCAATGGCATCAATGTGACAAAGTACAAGATTGGTTCCTTCACGCTCGGTGCCGCTGTCGGTGGTGTCGCAGGTTGTTTCATGGCTGCCTATACCGCAACAGTCAACCCAGGTACATTCACATTCATGGTGTCTGTAATGGTGCTCTGCATGGTCGTGCTTGGAGGCATGGGCAATGGCAAAGGTGTCATCCTTGGTGCCTTCATCATACAGTTCATATCCTATTTCCCGCAGCTCTTCGGCTTGTCAAGCATCATTCCAGCCCAGGCCCAGCAGATCATCTATGGCCTGATCCTGGTCGTGATGATGATCTGGAGGCCCCAGGGCCTGCTTGGACGAGACAAGTTCCGTTACGGTATCGAGAAGAGGAGGCTGGCCATCCCCCACAAGGGTGCAAGGAAAGAAGGAGGCAGGGCATGAGGATCCTTGAGACTGAACACCTTAGCCGCATCTTCGGAGGCGTCGTGGCTGTGAATGATGTCAACTTCCAGGTGGAGAAGGGCTTGGTCAACGGCCTGATCGGCCCCAATGGCGCTGGCAAGACGACGCTTTTCAACCAGATCACAGGCATGGACAAGCCGACCAAGGGGCGGATCATCTTCAACGACCAGGACATAACAGGACTGCCTGCATGGAAGATCAGCCGCCTTGGCATCGCACGCACCTTCCAGAACATCCGCCTTTACAAGGACCTGACTGTTGTTGAGAACGTGATGACAGGACTTCACTTCACAGTTGGCCGGGATCCGTTCAAGGGGCGTTTCGCCCAGGCCTTCAAGAGCTATTTCACCGCAGGAAGCGAAAACAAGGATGTCTACCTGCAGGCCATGGAATGGCTTGAGTTCTTCAGTCTTGAGGATTCCGCACAGGAGCTGGCGGGAAGCCTGCCTTATGGCAAGCAGAGGGAGTTGGAAATCGCACGCGCATTGGCAGCCAAGCCCTCCCTGCTTTTCCTTGACGAGCCTGCTGCTGGCATGAACCCTGCTGAGACCGAGCATCTCATGGATACCGTCAACAGGATCCGGGACCTTGGTGTGACAATCGTGCTGATCGAGCATGACATGAAGCTGGTCATGAACATCTGCGACCAGATCACTGTCCTCAGCTTCGGACAGAAGATCGCCCAGGGTACCCCTGAGGAGATCAAGAATGACAGTACTGTCATCGAGGCCTACCTCGGTGCGCCTGATGAGGAGGAAGAGTGATGGCCCAGATGCTGAAGATTGATGACATCGCCGTCAGTTATGGCAACATAGAGGCGCTCCATGGCATTTCGATGGAAGTCGAGGCTGGTGGCATCGTCTCCCTGATAGGAGCCAACGGCGCTGGCAAGAGCACCTTGCTCAAGGCCATCGTCGGCCAGGTCCCGCTTACACGTGGATCCATCACATTCGAAGGGTCCCCCATCTGTGTGCCACGCCATTCGAAGAAGGAGGGTGGCAAGGCCCTGCCGACTCATGATATCGCCAAGCTTGGCATCGCCCTTGTCCCTGAGGGACGTCATGTCTTTGCTGACATGACTGTCGAGGAAAACCTCGACATGGGCGCTTTCCTGGTCAAGGACCCTGCTGTGATTGAGCGCAAGAAGGAGGAGATGTACGACTTCTTCCCCATCCTAGGGGCGAGGCGGAAGCAGAAGACACGCTCCCTCTCCGGTGGTGAGCAGCAGATGATGGCTATCGCCCGGGCATTGATGAGCTCACCAAAGCTCCTCCTCCTGGATGAGCCAGGCCTTGGGCTCGCCCCCTTGATCGTCCAGGACATCTTCCACAAGATCCGCTTGATCAATGAGGAAGATGGGGTGACAGTCTTCCTTGTCGAGCAGAACGCACGCATGGCCTTGCGCAACAGCACGGTGGGTTATGTGATGGAGACTGGCAACATCGTCCTGTCTGATGCATCTGAGGCCCTGCTTGTCAATGAGCGGGTGAAGAAGGCTTATCTTGGAGAATGAGCCGACAGGGATTAGAATCTAGGTAAGGAGCAAACGCATGACCGTCGAAAGAAGAATGACACTCAATCCTGTTACGATAGGCCCTGACGCCAGTGTCGTCGAGGCCAGCGACCTGATGAAGAAGGAGAAGGTCCACCGCCTTCCTGTCCTGGACAAGGACAAGAAGCTGATTGGTGTGATCACTGAAAAGGACATACTCCACGCGACACCATCTCCCGCATCAAGCCTATCAATCCATGAGATGGCTTACCTGTTGAGCAGACTGACAGTGAAGAAGCTGATGACCAAGGATCCTGTCACGATAGGCAAGGACACTCCTGTCGAGGAGGCCGCACGCATCATGGCTGACCAGGACCTCTCCTGTCTTCCTGTTGTCGAAGGGGACCGCCTGATTGGTATTGTCAGCAAGAGTGACCTTTTCAAGATCCTGACAGAGCTCTTTGGAGCCAGGCATATCGGGGTCCGTGTGACTTTCTTGGTCGATGACACTCCTGGTTTCATCGCCAAGGTGTCCAAGGTCATAGCTGACGCAGGTTTCGACATCATAGCCTTTGGAACGTTCATGGGCACCGAGGTGTCAAACAGGATCTGCACCCTGAAGGTCGCAACCGACAAGCTGGACGAGGTCCTTTCCCTTGTGAAACCCCTCGTCAAGGAAATCATGGATATCCGCGTCGCTTGATTGCGGACCCACGTCGGATCATCAATGACAAACAGGAGGCCTCCATTTGTGGGGCCTCCTGTCATATTTACTGCTGTCTTGTCTCAAATCCTGTTCACTATGGCGATGCCGTTCAATGTGCGTGGATAGCCCACATAGGGCAGGGCCTGGAGCAGGGCTGCCATGAGCACATCCTTTCCATTGCCATTGGCGAGGTTGGCCTTGGCGTGGCTCTCAGCCTGTGGTTCGACACAGCCAAGGCTTGTGAGGAGGATGAAGGTGACAAGTTCCCTCTCCTGGTAGTCAAGCTGCTTCCTTGTGTAGTAGTCGCCAAAACAGTTCTCCGCCAGGAGGTAGTTGACCGCACCCTTCTCGTAAAAGCCCCTCATGCCTTCACCGAAGAGGTCGATCTGTGCCTGAGCGCCTTTTTCAAGGTGGTCCTCCTTGCTCGTCGTCCCCTGGTCTGGCAAGGGCAGGGCCGTACCCCGGCCCCCGAGGTAGGAGTTGAAATCCTGGAGGAAGTCCGCAGTGCGTCCCGCACCAAGATAGGCTGTCGCCTGGTAGATGACTTCACGTAACTCTACGGGTTTGAGCGATGTGGCCTGCAGGTAGTCAAGCCAGGCTGACCTGCCTCCTGCGGCGAGGATGGCTGAGGCCTTCACCAGGTCTTTCTGCTTCGCACTGAGGACGGAAGATTCCAGACGGTCGACCTCATCATGGAAGTCCTTGAAGATGCGGGCAAGCTCAGGGTCCCTTGTTGGATCAAAGCGCATTGTAAGCCTCCTCATCGACCGCTTCGAGCCACTCGTTGGACGTGTCTTCTCCTGGGACTTCGATTGCGATATGGCTGAACCATGAGTCAGCAGCGGCTCCATGCCAGTGCTTGACACCTGCCGGGATGGTGATCACCATACCTGGCTTCAGTTCGACCGCCTCCTTGCCCCATTCCTGATACCAGCCGCGGCCATTTGTGCAGATCAGGATCTGCCCACCACCCTTTGTGGCATGGTGGACGTGCCAGTTGTTGCGGCAACCTGGCTCAAAGGTGACATTGGCCAGGAAGAGGCCGCATGATGGGTCTGTCAGCGGGTTCAGGTAAGACTGCCCGATGAAGTACTGTGCGAACGCGTCATTCGGCTTGCCAAGGCCGAACATGATTCCGTCTTTCCCATTGTCGTTCATGTGTCAACCCTCCTCATGTCTTGCGCACCACGAGTGGATGACATCGCCGGCTGTGGCGGCCTCCGACCCGTGGATCGCGATGTGGTCTGCTATTGTGGCCTTTGGGAGAAGTTCCCGGAGGTCGTCTAGGCTCGTACCCATGCCACTGCCTTCATGGGTGCAGAATGGATACAACGTCAAGTGGATGTCACTGATGGTGCTGAGGAAGGTCCTGACAGGCGATGGGAAGGTCCCGCACCAGTCCGGGTAGCCCAGGTAGAGCACATCCCCATCATGCAATTCTAGTCCAAGCCCCCTGATGGGTGTGCAGGTCTTGGCCTTCATCTCCTTCACAGCCCTTGCGACACATTCCTTGTAAGGTCCAGGGTAGGGTTCGAGCGCTTCTATCTCATGCACCTCGCATCCAAGCCATTCTGCGATCATCCTTGCAACGACAAGGGTGTTGCCGGTTTCAAGATTCCTGACACTTCCTGAACACCAGTTGGCTCCAGGTCGTGAGAAGCATACGACAGCCTTCATGCCTCACCTCCCGCTGAAAATGGGCAGGGCAACGCACCCACCATGAGCCCTGAGGCCTTGCAGGTATCGGTCCTTGCTGTCTTGTCTGCCACCAATAGGCCATGACTTTTGCGGCCGCAGCTCCTGTTGTGATTTGAAAGCTTTACTATCTTGTCCATTCCCATATCTTGAAAATAAGACATGCTTGGGTGCTTGGGGAATTTCAATTTTGTATGGATGTGTTAACCAGAAGTTAATACCATGTTAGAATCACCTCATGATAGACCAACAGGTCCTCAGCTTCATCGCAGCCGCTGAGGCGGGTTCGTTCACCAAGGCTGGTGAGAGGCTGCATCTGACTACTCCTGCTGTCATGAAGCAGGTCAACGCACTTGAGGAAAAGCTGGGCTTCCGCCTTTTCGAACGGAACCATAGTGGGATACGCCTCAACAAAGCAGGGGAAAGCCTTTTGCGTGATGCCAAACGTCTTGTCAGGCTGTCCCAGGAAGCTATCGAGAAGGCCCGGCGCGATGGAGAGGCCTTGGATCGTTCCATCAAGATAGGCTCGTCTTACCTTAATCCTGCGCTCACATTCCTGTCGCTATGGTATGCAAGGGGAGGGGATGGGCATGGCTGGAAACCCTCCATCGTCCCCTTCCTTGACGACCATAGGACGGTCAATGATGCGATTGACGCCCTTGGAAGCGCTTATGACCTGATCTTCGGTGTCTGCGATTCGAAGGAATGGCTTTCCAGGGTGGGGTTCACCATGCTTGGTTCCTGGAGGAAGATGATCGCCATCCCCCGTACACACCGCCTTGCCAAGCGTCAGCAATTGTCACTTGATGACCTGGCAGGGGAACGTCTGATCATGGTCGGTCCAGGGGACAGCCCTGTGAACGACCAGATCCGGCAAGACCTCATGGAGCACCAACCCAGTCTGGAGATTGTTGACAGCGCCACTCATTACGACCTGTCTGTCTTCGACAAGGCGGTGGCTGAAGACTGCCTGCTATTGAACATAGAGTGCTGGGCGGACATCCATCCCGCCTTGGTCACGTTGCCTGTGGATTGGTCTTGGACCATACCCTATGGCTTGATGTACCAGAAGGATGCGCCAGAGCGTGTGCTCAACTTTGTCAGCGATGCCCTCTCCCTGTTCACCAACCAAGGAAGGTGAGGTAAAGTTGGTCTTGACTAACAAAAGGAGGCGCCAATGTACAGGACAGTCCTGGTGATTGATGGGATGATGTGTACGATGTGCGAAGCCCATGTCAATGACATCGTGAGGAAGACCTGCCCGGGGGCTTCGGTCAGAAGTGACCATAAGAAGGGCGAAGTGGTGATCACAAGCAAGGACAAGCCTGATACAGAGGCTGTGGGCAAGGCTGCCACCGCCATGGGGTACAAGGTCGTCAGTGCCAGCATCGAGGAAGTGGAGGAGGAGCGTGAAGGCCTGTTCAAACGTTTGAGGCGGCGGCGTTGAGGCTTTGACTGCAGGCTTGCTAATGGCTATCCTCTGATGAAGGAGGTACATTAGATGACTATTGCATGTACTTATGAAGATGGCGTCATCTGCCAGCACTTTGGGCATTCTCCTGCATTCAAGCTTTACACTGTCGAGGATGGGAAGGTCTCAGACTCCCGTGTCCTCTCTTCTGATGGACAGGGGCATGGAGCCCTTGCCGTCCTCCTTTCATCCGCCAAGGTCGATGTGCTCATCTGTGGTGGAATCGGACCTGGTGCTGTCAATGCGCTCTCTGATTCCGGCATAGAGGTGTGGCCTGGTGCCGCTGGAGACCCTGATGCCGCTGTGGCTGCCTATCTTTCCGGTTCCCTTGTGAAGAGGGAGGGTGCCAACTGTTCACACCACGACCACGGAGAGGGCCACGACTGCCATCATGGCCATGAGGATGGACATCAGTGCCATCATGGTCATGACGGTGGCTCATGCAGCTGTCATAGTTGAACTGGTAGCAGATGAGGCACCCTGCCCGGCTAGCCATCCTTGTCCTGATGTCCACACTCCTGACATCCTGTTCCCTGGACCTCCTTTACAACATGAGTTCCGTCTTCAAGGGCAACCTGGCTGTGAATGGAGGAGCAGTGGCTGTGGATACCACGGACCTTGAAGACCAGCTGACAGCGTTCAGCACATCCCTGCCTGTCCTGGACTGCCGGGACGGCCAGGTCCCGCTGTCGACAGCCTCCTTCTCCATGGAGGGGCTTGGTGGACGGTGGGGCAGTCTTCTCGCGCCCTTGGATGAGGATTTGTTGCAGACGCTTTCGCTCGCTGTTGACAATACGGTGCGTTGCGAAGCGGTGCGTGATGTCCTATCGCAGGGACTTGATGCTGGCCAGGCTGCCGTGGTCATCCAGACAAAAGCCTTCCTCGCCGCTATCGTTGGAGCCTTGGAAGGCAGGGTGTCGGACAGGATCCATGACCTGGTCGCCGCATTCATACCCATTGGGGATGAGTCTCTTGATGGGGCGCAGGCTTTGGCCATGGCCCTTGTCATGAATGTGGTCGAGGATGCCTTGTCATGGTTTCCAGAAGGGCGGATTGTCACTATCAATGACCTGGTCAGCGCTTTCTCGAATGGGCGTGATGCCTTGGAGGCTGACTATGTCGACCGTATGGCCTCGTCGATAGGCTGGGCCCGTTCCGCCTGCAGGACGGCAGGCCTTGGCTGGCTTGATGATGCCTTTGGAGCTGTCACCGCATACATGCTGGAGGAGGGGGTATGAGCAAGCGCCTGCTTGTCTTGATCCTCCTGGCCCTCTGCACAGCATCGCTTGTCGCGCGGCCAGGCAGCGCCATGGATGCCTGGAGGCCTGTATCATCACGTTCGTCCTCGATGGGTGGCACTGGTGTGGCATCCAGCCATCATCAGGACGTGCTCTGGGCGAATCCTGCGCTCGTAGGACATGACGAGCAGTTCTTCTCACTTCCAAGCCTCTCGTTCACCCTCTACAACTTCAACAAGCTTGTCGAACCTGGCGGGGCCTTGGACATCTTCCTCGAAGATCCCTGGGATGAAGAGGTCTTGAACCGGGCGGTCAACCAGTTGATCTCATCGATAGGCCCTGGCTATGGGGATACTGCGACATTGGATCTTGGCATGGGCTTCATCTCAGGGATAACCGGCCTGGGGCTTGATGGCCAGCTCGCCTTCCACAGCCAGGGGGGTGGTGGAGAGGCCAGCACACTTGTCATGGAGGCCAACCTGGCGGCAAGCCTTGCCCTGTCGTTGCCATTTGAATTCGGAGACCACAGCATCTCATTTGGTGTGGGGGCCCACTTCGTCTTCAGGGCCTTGACAGTCCAGGACATGGACGCCCCCTTCACCGAGGGGGGGATCACGGCAGGAGGCCTCTTGGACATCATCAGCCAGGAGGCGATCCTGGACAGCCTGCTGAACCAGGTGCCTGTGGCTTTTGGTTTCGCCGTACCTATAGACGTCGGGCTCTCTTACAAGTGGCGTGACATCGTGACTGTCGGTGCTGTCGTCTCGAACTTGAATGGACGCTATCACATGGAGAGTTACAACGGACTGAACCAGCTTTACCACAGCCTCACAGGAGGCCATCTCGGTTCCAGCCTCCCCGGAGGCCTGGAGGGAGGGGGCTCGTTCGTGTTCGACAACATGCCTTCTTTCGACATCGGCTTCGCACTCTCGAGCCCGGAAGGCGGCATATGGGACTGGATCGACATCAGCGCGGCTGTCGATTTCGTTGATATCGCAGGGCTCTTCATGGAGGACGCCCTGGACAGTGAGGACTTCATCTCCAGGCTCCGGTTTGGATTCGAGCTGAGGTTGATGAGGACCTTCGAGCTGAGATTCGGCCTCAATGCAGGCTACATGGCCTTTGGACTTGGTTTCGATTTCCAGGTCTTCACCCTCGACCTGGCTTATGCTGTCGAGGAGTATGGTGTACGCCTGGGTGACAAACCACTCGACTACCTGACAGTGGCTTTCAGGCTTGGACTTGAGGATTGATGGTGCTGTGTTAGAATCGATTGTGGAGGTAGGCCGTGGACATCATCACCCTTCATCCCACGATCAAAGATTACAGCTGGGGCTCCCGTGATCATCTCCCATCACTTTTCCATTACAAGAGCGATGGACAACCACAGGCCGAGGCCTGGTTTGGAACGCATCCTGATGGACCTGCCAGGCTTGATGATGGCAGGACGCTTGACCAGGTGCTGGACCATCCTCTGCCCTTCATGTTGAAGGTCCTGGCTGTGAACACACCGCTAAGCCTCCACGTCCATCCAGACGAGGCCCAGGTCGAAGCGGGGTGGAAGCGGGAAGCACCTCTGAGGAAGGCAGGGGCCGACAGGAAGGGCTTGGATTACAAGGACCAGGGGGTGAAGGCGGAGCTCTTCCATGCACTTTCCCCATCGACCTTGCTAGTAGGACTACGGGCCGCCGAGGACATGAGGCAGCATCTATCGCGCCTCCTGCCCAGGTCCTTTGAACCGGTTTTCAGTGCGAAGCTGACCAGCAGGGGGATCATCAAGACCCTTTTCAAATTGGATGAGGGCAGTGTGGCTGCCTTGTGTGATGAGTTCCTCTCCTCCTTGGAAGGCGAGGAGGTCAGGCGTTCAGGGCTCTTCCTGACAGAGCGGGGTATCGCGGAGCGGCTCTTCTCCTTGCAGGGGCCCTGTCCTGCTGTGCTGATGCCTTATCTGATGAACATCGTCCATCTCAGGCCAGGAGAGGCCGTACTGATTGATAGTGGCACATTGCACAGCTACATCCATGGATTCGGCATAGAGCTTGAGGACTCTTCTGACAACGAGGTGCGCCTCGCGCTTGGCGACCACCACCAGGATCCTGATGAGGCCTTGAGGATAATGAACTATGATGAGCATTTCCAAGGCAAGGCACAGGGGATTGAGGACCGCTTCCTCCGCCAGGTCTTCCATGGGCCACGCTGGTCGCTTGCCCTCCTGCCCAGTGGTTCCTATGATATCCCAGGAGAGGGGCCGCAGGTCCTGCTGTGCACAGAAGGCCGTGTCAGGGTCGGAACAGGTGCCAGGCACCTGGTCCTTGGGGAAGGTGCTTGTTGCTACATCCCCGCATCCAATGAAGGCTATCATGTCAGGGTAGGTGGCAAGGCCTTCCAGGCGCTCCTCTGATTGGAGGAAGAGGAATTGGAATATGTGGCCATAGACTTCGAGACTGCGAACACGGCACCTGATAGTGCCTGCTCTGTTGGTCTTGTCCGTTTTGACGAGGAGGGTAGGGTCGTTGATTCCTACACGAGCCTGATCCGACCTCCCGTCCTCTATTTCGATCCGGTCTGCGTGGCTGTACATGGGTTGAATGCATCTGATTGCCGCTGGGAGAGGCGTTTCGACGAAGTTCTGAAAGACATGGTCCCCTTCATCGGGGATGACCCGCTTGTCGCCCACAACGCCGCCTTCGACATGCGTGTGCTACGTTCCAGTGCGGCAGCCTACGGCGTTCAGCTACCCAACTGGGAGTACTACTGCACCCTTGCCCTCAGCCGGAGGATGCTGCCAGGGCGCAGCCACAAGCTCGGTGAGCTTGTCTGCAATTACCTGGAGACCGTGTACGACGCCCATGTGGCTTCAAGCGATGCAGAGATGTGTGGACGTCTTTTCGGCCGTCTGTTGGCAGGCAAGCTCTACGACAAGGCGACGCTCGACCATGAGCTGCGCCTGCGTGGGGTGGCTTATCCTAAGAAGCTTTATCCAGAAGGCGGGTCCGGACTGCTATGAAGGGGTAGAGGCCTACGGCCCAGAAGCCCAGGAGCAGGTGCAGGATGAGGCTTCCTACGGCATCAACCGGGGCGGGTACAAGGCTGTCAGCCACCATTATGATGCCGGCACCTGCCAGGCAGATAAGACTGTTCAGGATCCTCCTCTTCAGCCCACATGCCTCTTTGAAGCCTGCCTTCCTTGTTTCGAGCAGGACTCCTGCCATGGCTCCAGATGAGAGGGCTGCGATTTTCATCAGGTCCTTTCCATCGATCTCCTCTATGATGCCAAGCTGGATGAGGATGCAAGGCACGAGCGCCACCACGGCAAGCACAGGAGCTGCCACGAGGCAGGTCGTGCACCGCTTCTCCTCATCCTCATAGAGCGCCATCAGACGTGGCAGGAGCACAAGGGATGAGATGAGGCCTATGGCAAGGCCTATGAGGCAGTCTGTAGGCCAATGCACACCCAGCATGTTGCGGCTGAGTCCGACCAGCACGGCGAGGATGACTGCCAATACTGTAGCCCATGTCCTGCCCGAGAGCCGTCCGAGGGCAGGTAGGAAGGCTGCAGCCCCTGTCGTATGGCCAGAGGGGAAGGACCAGCCTGTCGCTGTCGACAACCTGCCTGCATCAATGTCGCTGTACACCATGAAGGGGCGTGGACGGTGGATGATTGGTTTCAATGTGTTGGTCACAAGCTGGGCGCACATCAGCGAGCAGAAAAGGCCGAAGCCGGCTTTCTTGCTCTGAGTGAGGTAGATCACGACAAGGACTACGACCAGGACTGTCTCCTCAGCGAGGAAGGACAGCACATTGGCCACTGCCGTCATGACAGGGCCCCTGATTGACTGCAAGGCCAGGAGGAAAGCGTGTTCCATATGTCAATCATAGCACGTTTGCCTCACAGCTGCTGTTGTGGTTTGCAAGTCCAGATGTTAAGATCCTTCCCATAGGCGTTGGGGTGCGCCAAAGGAGGTGTCATGATGCACAGGTTCCTGCACTCGCTCGGCTCTTTCATAGTGGAGGCCCTGCTCTTGATCGCATCGGCCTTCTGGGCCTCCCTTGCCTTCCCGGGCCCCTTCAATGAACAAGGCTGGGGCTGGATCGCCTTCTTCTACCTCATACCAGTCTTCTGGATCGTCAACAGGACAAGCTGGGTACGCGCACCCATCCTTGGAGCTATTTATGGCTTCATGTTCTATATCTTCTACAATTACTGGCTTTCCACCTTCCATCCCCTGGCCATACTGATCGCCCCGATACTCAAGTGTGTACAGTACATACCGCTCTTCCTCTGCCTCAAGGCGGCTACGAGGCTCTTCCACCGCCGCTCCTGGCTGGTGCAGTCCTTCATCTACCTTGCCTACCTCTACCTGACCCAGCAGGGCTTCATAGGCTACCCCTATGGGAACATATCTTCGGCAGTCACTGCCTACACGCTGTTGATCCAGATCGCCGACATCACAGGAATCTGGGGCGTGGCCATGCTGCTCGTGTTGCCTCAGGCCCTTGCCGCCCAGGTCCTGCATGAGCATAGCCTCCGTGGCCGCTATATGGAGGTCATGTTCATCCTTGGCCTCTTCGCCCTCGACCTCCTATATGGAGCCATGACCTTGCACCATTACTCCGTCCAGGAGCCAGAGAGGGTGTTGCGCATAGCGGCATTGCAGCACAGCGCAGACACCTGGGAGGGTGGGGACAGCACGTACAGGCGCAATTTCGAGACACTACGCGACATGACGCTGGAAGCCTTGCAGGAGGACCCAGACATCATCGCCTGGTCTGAGACGGCCTTCGTGCCTTCCGTGACCTGGAACATGGCCTATCCTCCATCAAGCTACAGGCAGAGCCTGTGTGCGGAGTTCGTCGACTTCGCGACCAGCCTGCCTGTCCCCCTGGTGACAGGCAACCCGGAGGGTGTGATCGCGGATCCTTCACTTCCCCCTTACCTTGAGGATGGCACCTGGAACTGGAAGAAGTACAACACCGTCCTCCTCTTCTCTGACGGTGCGGTGAAGGAGACGTACAGGAAGCAGCACCTGGTGCCCTTCACCGAGCACTTCCCGTACGGAGAGCAGTTCCCCCGTCTCTACCAACTTCTGCTTGACAATGATTACAACTGGTGGGAGGAGGGGACGGAGGCCACGGTCTTCGAACATGATGGAGTCCGCTTCTCCACTCCAATCTGCTTCGAGGACACCTTCGGCTACATCTCAGCCGGCTTTGTCCAGAACGGGGCCGACTTCCTCCTGAACATGACCAATGATGTCTGGTCGGGTGCCATTCCCGCCGAGGTCCAGCACCAGCAGCTCTCGATCTTCCGTGCCATAGAGAACAGGAGGCCGCTCTTGAGGAGCACGAACTCTGGAATCACCTGCCTGGTCCTTCCGACAGGCGAGGTGGTCGACCCCCTCGAACCTTTCACTGTCGATTGGCATATGTACGAGGTGCCTGTCGATACGGATGCGCCGTTGACCTTTTATACGATGTTCCCTGACCTGTTCGCCCGGATCTTCACGGCGACCGCTGTCTGCGCACTTGTTTACGGCTGGTGGCGCTGGTTCAACGACAGGCGTGGCCGCAGGGCATGATAATACCCACCTGGCTCAGCCAGATGGGCTTGTGATGCATTTGTCCTAGGTGTGCTCAGCGCTCCCTGTAGACGATCCTGCCCTTGGTGAGGTCGTAGGGTGAGAGCTCCACCTTGACGATGTCTCCGGGGACGATGCGGATATAATGCTTCCTCATCTTTCCGGAAAGGTGGGCGAGTATGACAAGCTTGTTCTGCAGCTCGACCCTGAACCTGGTGTTGGGGAGGGCTTCCTTGACAACGCCCTCTACTTCGATCGCTTCTTCTTTAGCCACTGTTCCTCCAGTTGAATAATGTCTCTCAGACAAGGCTGGATTATATTTACCACCGCCGCCGGCGTCAATCTTCCTTCCCCTGCATCATGCTATAGCGGTGTATGACCTTGACGACATCCCTGGCCATGTCCTCGAACAACTGGTCCTCCTTTGAAGCCTCTTGCCTGGCTTCATCGTTGACATAGCAGCTTGATGGCATGGCGAACATCCTGCTCACAGGAATCTCGAGGCCACGGCAGATCTTGCTTGCCGATTCCATCGTGATGTTGCGCACCCCACGCTCGATCTCCCCGATCAGGGAAGGTGGAAGTCCTGTCCTGCTGCCAATCTCCTTCTGTGTCATCTTGTTCATGAGCCTGTAATGGCGCAGGTTGGTCCTGAAGACCTCCATCAAGTTGAATGCATCCTCTGTGTACCTTTCATTGACCGGCCTTGGCTTGTGGGTGTGTATCAGGCACTCGTTCCTCCCATGCTCCCTCTTCATGGTACGCCTTGGTGCTTTCTCTCTGTGTCCATCCATTGGTTGCTACCTCCCTTCTGGACAGGTAGCTGGCCTGGCCGTCTCAAATACCTGTCTGAATTAGTTTATTGTCATGGTAGAGCATTAATGACTGGATTGCACAGACTTTTTCGTAAAAAAGATTGTCCTCCGACGCCTTGTCCCAAAGGGCCTTGATGGCTTACTGTAGCTCCAAGGCAAGGAGGTGGATCATATGCTATCAGGAAACCTAAGGGATTATCTTTCACAAGCGGGGGATGGGGCCACGACAGCCATGGTCCATATGATTTCAGCGCTCGACCTTGTGTCTGCCGACTCCCCAGCTGTTGCCGCATCGATAGTCCAGGAGTTCTCAGACCAGAGGGAGGGCTACCTGAAGCTGATCGCAAGTGAGAACTTCTCATCACATGCCGTCCAGGCAGCCATGGGGACCTTGCTGACAGACAAGTACGCAGAAGGTTTCCCTGGGCACCGTTTCTATGCGGGCTGTGGGAATATCGACGCAATCGAATCACTCGCCGTAGAGGAAGCCAAGGCCCTTTTCGGCGCCCAGCATGCCTATGTGCAACCGCATAGCGGAGCTGACGCCAACCTCTGTGCATTCTGGGCCATACTCAACACGCGCATCCAGGTCCCGATGCTGGAGGAGATGGGTGTGACAGACCCCGGCAAGCTATCACGTGAGGACTGGGGCAGGATCCGGGAAGCCTGTCACAACCAGCGCCTGCTTGGACTGGACTACTATTCAGGTGGTCATCTCACCCATGGTTACAGGCAGAACATATCAGCCCAGCTCTTCGATGCCTGGTCTTACAGCGTCGATGAGGAGACGAAGCTCCTTGACTACGATGCGATCGAGGAGCGTGTGAAGGAAGTCAAGCCCTTGATCCTGCTTGCGGGATACTCCGCCTATCCCAGGAAGATCGACTTCCGCCGCATGGCAAGGATCGCCCATGACAATGGTGCCGTCCTCATGGTCGACATGGCCCACTTCGCAGGACTCGTGGCTGGTGGTGTCTTCACCGATGAATACAATCCTGTCCCCTGGGCTGATGTCGTCACGAGCACGACACATAAGACGCTGCGTGGTCCACGTGGTGGCCTGGTGCTCTGCACTGAGGAGTTCCGTGAGGCTGTCGACAAGGGCTGCCCCCTGGTGCTTGGAGGTCCGCTTGGCCATGTTGTCGCAGCCAAGGCCCTCTGCTTCATCGAGGCCAGGACCGATGAGTTCAAGCGTTATGCGCATACGATAGTCGCGAACTGCCAGGACCTCGCACTGGCCTTGAAGGAGGAGGGTGTGTCTGTACTGACAGGTGGCACTGACAACCATCTCCTGCTGGTCGATGTGTCCTCCTTTGGAATCAATGGACGCCAGGCTGAGTCATTGCTACGGGACTGTGGGATCACCCTCAACCGAAATGCGCTGCCCTTTGACAAGAACGGCCCTTGGTACACTTCGGGCCTCCGCCTTGGTACGGCGGCCTTGACGACACTTGGCATGGGGGAGGCTGAGATGAAGGAGATCGCCTCCATCATCGCCATGGTCATGAGGAATGCACGCCCTGCCGTCATCAGCAAGGGACCTAATGCAGGCCAGTTGTCCAAGAGCAGGGCGAAGGCCCCCAAGGAAGTCATGGAGGAGGCGGAGACGAGGGTGGCGGCCCTGCTCAAGGCCCATCCACTCTATCCTGACCTGGATCTTGACTTCCTCAGGGAACGCTACCTCTGAGGCCGGATGGCCATGTGGCATCATGTCTATTTCCATCGTCTAAAATGTATTGACGAAGGAATGGTGATGAAAGTATTCTAATCGGGCTGGCCTGGCCAGCACATAATCTTTCGGAGGGTATTGATCTAATGGCAAGGAACATGTCACCTAGATTCAAGCAGTGCAGAAGACTTGGGGTCAATGTATGTGGACATCCCAAGGCAATGAACAGGGCCAACAGCCCGGCATTCACAAAGAGGCGCAAGCCGACTGAGTACAGCAAGCAGCTGACGGAGAAGCAGAAGCTCAAGGCTTACTATGGTGTCCTTGAGAAGCAGCTCCACCACTACTATGAGAAGGCTCTCAAGAGCGACCTGATGACAGGCGATGCCCTCGTCATCCAGCTCGAGACCAGGCTGGACAACTGCGTCTACCGCATTGGTTTCGGCAACTCGATCCGCCTTGCCCGCCAGCTCGTGTCCCACGGACATATCCTGGTCAATGGCAAGAAGGTCGACATCCCTTCCTACCAGGTCAAGGTTGGTGATGTCATCTCCCTCAAGGAGAAGTCAAGGAAGAACGAGCAGTTCAAGGATTGCTTCCTCGGCCATCCCGCTTTCAACCTCGCTTACTTCGAGAAGAACGACGAGGAGTTCAGCGGCAAGCTGGTCAGGCTTCCTGAAAGGAACGAGATCCCAATCGAAGTCAACGACCAGTACGTCGTCGAGTTCTACAGCAAGTAACCACTGGCTCCTGACCGTCCTGGAAGCCGACCACATACGGCTCCCTGTGATCCCCGTCACATTCCCAACCACGACGGGGGAGAGAAAGGACGAAGGCGCATCTACGGCTACCCTCATCAAGGTGCGTCGGACGGGAAGGATGAAGAGGCTTGCACCAAATGGACCGGTTCTGGGGATATCCTGGAACCGGTTTTCTCGTATCTGGAATGGAATGCCCCGTCTCCAGACAGGAGGCTTGACTTGGCAGACATGTATTCACGTGAATCAATCATTGACCTGCTGAAGCGGCGGGGTGTATGGCATGAGATCACAATGCACCCTGCGGTCAATACGATGGAGGAGGCGGCACGTATTGAGCTGCCTTATCCAGGACGGGAAGCGAAGAACCTCTTCCTGCGCGATGACAAACGGAAAAGCTGGTATCTTGTCAGTGTCATGGGGGACAAGAGGCTGGACCTCAAGGCCTTCAGGATGGATCAAGGGACAAGGCCGCTGAGCTTCGCCTCGCCATCTGAGCTGATGGAGCACCTTGGTCTGATGCCAGGTTCCGTCACCCCCTTTGGCGTGCTCAATGATGAATCACACACAGTCTCATTGTATCTGGACAAGTCATTCTGGGAGGATGGTGGGGTCATTGGCTTGCACCCCTGTGACAACCGCGCGACAGTCTGGATGAAGACGGCTGACCTGGCCTCCATTTTGACCTCACTGGGACATGAAGTGATAGCGTTCCAGGTGCCGGAAATGTGAAATCCCGTACCCGTTGGACTTCACAATCCGGATAATTGCTTTTGTTGCAATTGTTTTTCTGTTTTACATAGATTTTACATACTCCTGTCTCTTCATTTCACATGGCACTGATAGCCTTCGAGCCATCCTAAGAGGAAAACTTCCAATTTCAGGAGAAATGAAATGAAGAAACTTGCAATGATTGCTCTTGTCGCCCTGTGCGCGATCAGCTTTGTCTTCGCCAGTGGCGCTTCTGAGTCCACACAGAACGTCTCCACCGATGGATCGACTTCAATGGAGTCTGTCATCGGCTCCCTGGCTGAGGCCTATATGGCGGAGAACCCCAATGTCACAGTCACCTACAACCCGACTGGCAGCGGCAGTGGCATCACAGCAGTCAGCGAGGGCAGGTGCGACATCGGACTTGCTTCCCGCGCCCTCACCGATGATGAGAAGGCTGGTGGCCTCACCGAGACCGTCCTCGCCCTGGATGGAATCGCCATCATCGTCAACAACTCCAACCCTGTCAACGACCTGACACTTGAGCAGATCGCAGCCCTCTATACTGGTGAGATCGCAAACTGGAGCGAGGTCGGCGGTGCCGATGCCCCAGTCGTCCTGATCGGCCGTGAGGCTGGTAGCGGAACAAGGGACGGCTTCGAGTCCATCACTGGAACTGAGGACCTTTGCCAGTACCGCCAGGAGCTGACAAGCACTGGTGATGTCATCACCACTGTCTCCACCAACCCCAATGCCATCGGTTACGCCTCCCTGTCCGCAGTCAGCGACAGCGTCAAGACCCTGACTGTCAACGGCGTGGCTCCCAGCGAGGAGACTGTCCTGAGCGGTGAATACCTGGTCCAGCGCCCCTTCGTCATGGCCACCAGGAGTGCAGAGCCCCTCAGTGAAGCTGCCCAGGCCTTCTTCGACTACGCCCTCAGCAGCGAGGCCGCTCCGATCATCGCCGGTGCCGGTGCAGTCCCCCTCAACTAAGACAGACTGGCCAGGAAACGGAGTATGAACATTAAAAAATCCAAAGAGGATGTCATACACTTCATATTCCTTATCCTCGGTCTCATAGCAGTCGGCTCGGTATTGGTGATCACGGTCTACCTGGTCATCTCCGGGCTGCCTGCCATCAGGGAGATAGGCCTGGTGGACTTCCTTTTCGGAACCCGCTGGGCCTCTACTGCCGCTGAGCCCGAGTATGGAATCCTTCCCTTCATCCTCACCAGCATCTACGGTACGGCCGGTGCCATCCTGATCGGAGTCCCCATCGGCTTCTTCGCCGCCGTCTACCTCGCCAAGATGGCACCTCGGAAAGTGTGCTCCTTCATGCAGCTGTGCATCGGAGTGCTCGCTGGCATCCCCTCGGTCGTATATGGCCTGGTTGGCATGCTGATACTCGTGCCGGGAATCATGAATGTCTTCAACGTACCTGATGGAGCGAGCCTGCTGGCAGCCATCATCGTCCTTGCCGTCATGATCCTGCCTTCCGTCATCAACGTGTCGCTGACCAACCTCCAAGCCGTTCCACGCGACTATGAGGAAGCCTCACTCGCCCTGGGTGCGACGACGACGGAGACTTATTTCCGTGTCACGGTGCCAGCCGCCAAGAGCGGTATCTTCACCGCCATCGTCCTTGGTATCGGACGTGCCATCGGAGAGGCCATGGCTGTCATGATGGTCGCCGGAAACGTGGCGAACATGCCATCCCTCTTCCAGAGCGTACGCTTCCTGACCACGGCTGTCGCAAGCGAGATGAGCTACTCTTCGGGACTGCAGCGCCAGGCGCTGTTCTCAATCGCCCTCGTGCTCTTCTTCTTCATCATGCTGATCAATGCGACCTTGCTCGTGATCAAAAAGAGGAGTCAGACAGTATGATCCAGCCATTGTCAAACAAGAGGAAGGCCTGGTGTGCCATCATGAAAGCCCTGTGCTACCTCTCGATCGGCATAGTCACCGCCCTGACCCTCTTCATGCTCATCTATGTTTTCGTGAAGGGCCTGCCTGAGGTCACATGGGACCTCCTGTCGACCTCGCCTAGCTACCTGAGGCACACGATTGGCATCCTGCCAGATATCATGAACACGGTCTATGTGGTGATCGCGACCCTGGTCATGGTCCTCCCAATCGGTGTGGGGGCGGCCATCTATCTTAATGAGTATGCTAAGAACCGCCGCGTTGTAGAACTCATCGAGTTCGCCGCTGAGACGCTTTCCGGCATACCATCGATCATCTATGGCCTTGTCGGCATGCTCGTGTTCTGCCAGTTCCTCGGATTGCAGACGAGCCTCCTGGCCGGTTCGATGACCTTGGTCATCATGAACCTGCCGACCATATTGCGCACGACGCAGGAAGCGCTCAAGACGGTGCCACAGAGTTACAGGGAGGGTGCCTTCGCCCTTGGTGCGGGTAAGTGGCGTGTCATCAGGACAGTCGTCCTGCCCAGCTGCATCAATGGCATCATCACAGGCTGCATCCTCTCAATTGGAAGGATACTCGGTGAGAGTGCCGCCCTGCTGTTCACGACAGGCTTCGCCCACAACCTCAATGGCTTCTTCGAAGGCCTTAGGAGCTCGGGTGCCACATTGACTGTCGCCCTCTACGTCTATGCCAAGGAGCAGGGGGAGTTCGAAGTCGCCTTCGCGATTGCCGCGATCCTGGTCATACTGACCATCTTGATCAATCTTGCCACAACGTTCATGGGCAAGCTCATGGAAAGGAGAAACGGACAGTGAAAATACTGGAAACCCATCACCTGAACCTCTGGTATGGCCAGAGCCAGGCCCTCAAGGATATAAACCTCGATATCGAGGAGAAGAGCATCACGGCCCTCATCGGACCATCTGGCTGTGGCAAGTCGACCTATCTCAGGACGCTCAACAGGATGAACGACCTCATCGATAGTGTAAGGATTGAAGGTGAGGTCCTCTATGAAGGACAGGACATCTTCTCCCCAAAGGTCGACGTCAACGGCCTCAGGAGGGACATCGGCATGGTCTTCCAGAAGCCGAACCCCTTCTTGATGAGTATTTACGACAACATCGCCTATGGTCCCAGGACAAACGGCATCAAGAGCCGCGCCAAGCTTGATGAGATCGTCGAGCGCAGCCTCAAGGCGGCCGCCCTCTGGGATGAGGTCAAGGACCGCTTGAAGAAGAACGCCACGGGGCTTTCCGGCGGTCAGCAGCAGAGGTTGTGCATAGCCCGTGCCTTGGCTGTCGAGCCCAAGGTCCTCTTGATGGACGAGCCCACCAGCGCCCTCGACCCGATTTCAACAAGCAAGATCGAAGATTTGGCGATGGAATTGAAAAAGGACTATACTATCGTCATCGTCACACACAACATGCAGCAGGCCTTGAGGATCAGCGATACGACCGCCTTCTTCCTCCTTGGTGAGCTGATCGAGGTCGGCGATACGGAGCAGCTCTTCAGCCAGCCCAAGCTGAAGAAGACAGAAGATTACATCACAGGAAGGTTTGGTTGAGATGACTAGGATCCACTTCAACGAACAGCTGAACGAACTCAACAATGAACTCATACAGATGGGTGGTCTGTGTGAGAGTGCGATTGATACTTGTGTCGACGCCCTGCAGAGCGGTGATGAGGCCCTTGTCAAGGAGATCTCCAAGCGTGAGAAGGAGATCGACGAGAAGGAAAGTGAGATATCCGCCCTGTGCATGAAGATGTTGCTGCACCAGCAGCCTGTCGCCCGCGACCTCAGGACGATCAGCAGCGCCCTCAAGATGATCACCGACCTTGAGAGGATAGGTGACCAGGCGGACGATATAGGTGAGATGATCAGCTATACGACAAGCCATAGTGGTGCACCTTATGAGTTGATCAAGGAAATGGGGCTCGCTACGAAGAAGATGGTCCGTGACTCGATTGACGCCTTCGTCGCACAGGACAAGGCGATGGCAGAGGCTGTCATAAAGCACGATGATGTCGTCGATGACCTCTTTGTCAATGTGAAGCGCACAGTGATTGATGATATCAACAGGAAGACGATCGATGGCGAGTTCGCAAGCGATGTCCTGATGATAGCCAAGTACTTCGAGAGGATAGGTGACCATGCGGTCAATGTGGCCGAGTGGGTCGAGTTCTCGATCACAGGACACCACAGAAGAGAGGGCGAGGTATGATTTTCACAGTCGAGGATGACGAGAGCATCCGTGAGATCGAGGTCTACACACTGACCAGCATGGGCTTCCAGGCGCGTGGCTTCTCTGATGGCACCTCCCTGTTCGAGGCCCTTGAATCTGGTCAGCTGCCTGACCTGGTCATGCTCGACATCATGCTTCCAGGCCAGAGTGGTGTGGATATACTACGCACCCTGCGCTCGAGCAGGCAGTGGCGTGACATACCTGTGATCATGGCCACGGCCAAGGGCAGTGAGTACGACAAGGTCGAGAGCCTTGACGCCGGTGCTGATGACTATCTTGTAAAGCCCTTTGGCATGATGGAGATGGTCAGCCGTGTCAAGGCCGTGCTCCGCCGCAGCGGGGCCAAGGCCTCTGATGGTGTGCTCACTCTTGGCCGGATCACCTTGAACAAGCCTGAGCATGTCGTCATGGTCAGCGGTGAGAAGGTCGCCCTGACACTGAAGGAATTCGAGCTGCTGGAGCTGATGATGGAGAACCCAGGCATTGTCTTCACACGCGAGATGCTCCTCGACAGGATCTGGATGCAGGGTGCAGGAACTGAGACGCGCACAGTCGATGCGCATATCAAGACGTTGCGGCAGAAGCTTGGCGCACAGGGCCAGGTGATAGAGACGGTCCGTGGCGTCGGCTACCGTATCGCGGAGGATGGAAAGTGAACAAGACGATATTCCGCTCGATGCTGCTTGCCTGCTGCGTCGTCATGGTCTTCAGCCTTCTCGTGACCCTCTTCTTCCTCAACTCATATTTCATGGGCATGGAGATGGAGACACTGCGTGGACAGTTGGAGATGGTCGCCCGCAGCATAGGACAGTCCGGGCTTGACTGGTTTGATTCCTTCTCCAGTGATGTCTACCGGGTCACCTGGATCGACAGTACGGGCGATGTCATATGGGATACGGAGAGCGATGAGGAGACGATGGAGAACCATCTCGACCGCGAAGAGGTCGCCATGGCACTCCAGGCGGGTTATGGGGAAGCGTCCAGATTGTCTGACACGCTTTCACAGGAGACACTGTACAGCGCCATGAGGATTGATGATGGTTCTGTCGTCCGCCTGTCCATGACGCGCCAGTCCGTCTTCCGCCTGACGCTTGGCATGATTCCATACATGATAGTCGTACTCATTGCCGCCTTGCTTCTGTGCACCTTCATATCAAAGTGGGTCTCGAGGCGGATCATAGAGCCACTCAACCGACTCAACCTGGACAAGCCGCTTGAGAACGACACCTATGAGGAGCTCAGCCCGCTCCTGACAAGGATTGAGAACCAGAACCGCCAGATCGAAGGGCAGATCGAGACAATCCGCAAGAGGCAGAAGGAGTTCTCCGCAATCACTGACAACATGAGGGAGGGCATGATCATCCTCAACAGCGCCGATGAGATTGTGAGCATCAACTCCTCTGCGATGAAGCTCTTCGGAGGTAACAGCTCTGTCATCGGACGTGGCATACTCGTCCTTGAGCGCTCGCCTGAGTTCATGAACGCCCTGACCGAGGTCAAGGAGAAGGGCAGGAGCGAGTACTTCTTCGAACGCAATGGATTCATCAACCGCCTGATCGCCAACCGCATCCATGATGATGACAACAGGGACCTTGGTACCTGCATCCTGATTGTCGATGAGACTGAAAAGGTCCTTTCAGAAGGCATGAGGAGGGAGTTCAGCGCCAATGTATCACATGAGCTTAAGACTCCTCTGCACTCAATACTCGCATCTTCGGAGCTGTTGATGAACAACCTGGTCAAGGAGGCGGACAAACCTGCCTTCATCGCCAGGATCCACAGCGAGGCCGAGCGTCTTGTGACCTTGATCGAGGACATAATAAGGCTCAGCCAGCTCGATGAAGGCCAGGACTTCCCAAAGGAGGAGGTTGATTTCGCTGAAATCGCCTCGTCTGTCTTCGACGCGATTGGGAAGAACGCCCAGGAACATCAGGTGACGCTGTCACAAGACCTGGATGACATACGCATCCAGGGCGTGCAGCGACTGGTCTATGAGATCATATTCAACTTGGTTGACAACGCGGTGCGCTACAGCAAGCCAGGTGGGCATGTCGTCCTCTCGCTCCACAAGAGCCAGCGTGGTATCGAGCTTGCCGTCAAGGATGATGGCATAGGCATACCAGCCGAGCACCAGGCGAGGATCTTCGAGCGCTTCTACCGTGTCGACAGCTCACACTCCCGCCAGACAGGTGGTACGGGACTAGGCTTGTCGATTGTCAAACATGCCGCCTCTGTCATGGGCGCCACGGTCGAAGTGGCGAGCAGGGAAGGGGAAGGCAGTACATTCACAGTTGTCTTCCCAGCATCCAGCATGCTTTGACCAGGACAGTGGAACAGGGGGTCGGAATGAGACATTTCGGCCCCTTTTGTTGTTTCAGATGAGAATTTGTTTGAAAAGCCTGATTCCTGTTACTATCTTTTAGCATGCATCTGCTTGACGCCAAGTGGATGTTCAAATACTTTTTCTTGGATTTCGGAGTATTCAGACAAATGGCTAAAGAAAACGTTGAGAACCTTATCCAGTCGCTCAGTGCTTTTGGTGTGAGATGCTCGGATGAGGTGGATCGGATCATCATGCGCACCTGTGGTTATCCTTCTGTCCAAGTCAAGATCTGCGCCCACATGGCAAGACGCGGCGGGACGATGCTCCAGCGTGATATCGAAGCGCTTTTCAAGCTTTCGCGTCCTGCGATCAGCCAGACCGTCGACCAGATGGTATCAAGTGGGCTGATTGTCCGTGATGGCGTCGAACGCGACAAAAGGCTCAAAAGGATAAGCCTGACCGATTACGGCACATCCCTTGCAAAGAAGGTCAACCAGGAAGTGTCCCGCTTCCAGCGCAGCCTCGCTTCCAAGCTGGATGCGTCCCAGCAGGAGCAGCTGGCCCTCATACTCGAGGCCCTCTCTGCTGCCATGGAGGACGGCGGTGATAAAGGAATTATCTAAGAGCGTCAGGGAATACAAGAAACAAGCCATGCTCTCGCCCATCATGATGGTGGGCGAGGTCGCCATGGAGGTCTTGATCCCTATGCTGATGAGCCTGATCATCGACAACGGCGTCTATGCAGGAGACATGGACTATATCGTCCGCATGAGCCTCCTGATCGTACTTGCCGCGGTCCTTTCCCTGCTTTTCGGCATAGGTGGCGCTTTCACCGCAGCCAAGGCGTCCTCAGGTTTCGCCAAGAACCTACGGCATGACATCTTCTACCACCTGCAGGACTTCTCGTTCCGCAACATCGACTCATTCTCGACATCGTCGCTGATCACACGTATGACGACAGATGTCCAGAACGTCCAGCAGTCCTTCCAGATGCTGATCCGCATCTGTTTCCGTGCTCCTGTGATGTTTGTCTTCGCAATCATCATGGTCGCCAACACAGGAGGCTCCCTGGTCACGGTCTTTGTTGTAGCGATACCTGTCCTCCTCTTCATCGTCTGGTCAGTCCTCAGGCGGGTGCACCCTATATTCAGCAGGGTCTTCCGCAACTATGATAAGTTGAACATGGTCGTCGAGGAGAACCTGACAGGCATCAGGACGGTCAAGGCCTATGTCCGTGAGGACCACCAGATCGCCCGCTTCAAGCAGTCCTCCTCTGACATCAGGAACGACTTTGTGAAGGCACAGCGCCTGATGACGCTGATGAACCCGCTCGTACAGGCTGTCAGTTATGCCTGTATCCTGGCGATTTGTTGGTTCGGAGCCCATCTGATCACTGGTGGCGCCATGGGCACTGGCCAGCTGATGAGCACCTTCACCTATACGATGCAGATCCTTTCATCGCTGATCATGATCGCGGTGGTGATCAACATGCTCTCGATCTCACGTGCGAGTGCGCAGCGTATAGTAGAGGTCCTGACGACAAAGGCTGACATGGAACTCGATGGCGAAGGCCTGACAGGAGTCCCCAATGGCGACATCGAATTTGATCATGTCGACTTCTCTTACGGTGGCAAGGGCGAGGCCCTCTGCTTAAAGGACATCAACCTCTCGATCAAGGCTGGTGAGATGGTTGGCGTGCTTGGCTCCACTGGTTCAGGCAAGTCTACCCTCGTCTCCCTTATCGCCAGGCTTTATGATGCGACCTCGGGTTCCGTCAAGGTCGGTGGCCACGATGTCAGGGAGTACCGCTTGCACAGCCTTCGTGACAATGTCGCTGTCGTCCTGCAGAAGAACATGCTCTTCTCCGGCACGGTCAGGAGCAACCTGCAGTGGGGTGACAAGGACGCTGATGATGAGCACATGCGCTGGGCCTTGAAGGTCGCGAACGCTGACTTCATCTTCCAGAACAAGGATGGCCTCGACTCCGTGGTGGAGCAGGGTGGCAACAACTTCTCTGGGGGCCAGAAGCAGCGGCTGTGCATAGCTCGCGCCCTCCTCAAACACCCCCAGGTCATCATCTTTGATGACTCGACAAGTGCTGTCGACACGGCGACCGATGCCCAGATCCGGCGTGCGCTCAGGGAGGATATCGGGCAGACGACCAAGATCATCATCTCGCAGCGCGTGAACTCCGTGATCGATGCCGACAAGATCATCATCATGGATGGCGGGCGTATCCAGGACATGGGTACGCATGAAGAACTGATGAGCCGCAACGAGACCTATCAGAGCCTCGTCAAGGTCCAGTTGGGAGGTAAGGATGCCAGGGCCGATGTCTAGGATGGGTGGGTCCACCACCGTCAAAGACGGCAAGGGGACCTTCAAGAGACTTTTCAAGGAGGTCTTCGAAGGCAAGATGAAGCAGCTTGTGCTTGTCCTCATCTGCATCCTCATCTCCGCCTTCACGACCGTCTACATAAGCAACATCATCGAGACGTTGATTGATGATTACGTCACACCGATGTTGACGGGGCGCGGTGTCAGTTTCACGGACCTGGCCTGGGCCATGCTCCGCTGGGCCTGTGTGATGGCCTGTGGTGCCCTGTCTGTCTTCGTCTATTCGAGGATCATGGTGACCATAGCCCAGGATGCCTTGATGGATATCCGTGACAAGATGTTCGAGAAGCTGCAGCACCTGCCGATCTCATACTATGACAGTACTCAGCATGGTGCCACGATGTCGCTCTTCACGAACGATGCGGACACCTTGCAGCAGATGATCAGCCAGTCCATGGTCAGTGTCATCTCCTCGCTGCTCACTGTCCTGATGGTCTTCATCACCATGCTGCGCAACAGCTGGATCCTGACCATCGTAGTCGTGCTTGCGACCGTGGCCTTGATGCTTGTGACAAAGACGATCGCCAAGAAGAGTGGACGCAACTTCGTCTCACAGCAGGCCAACCTGGCCCGTGTGAATGGCTTCATCGAGGAGATGATCAATGGCAGCAAGGTTGTAAAGGTCTTCTGCCACGAGGATGCGAGCGAGAAGGATTTCGATGAGATCAACGAACGCCTGTGTGAGACGATGACAAAGGCTGGTGGCTACTCGAATGTAATGGGGCCTGTGTCGATGAACATCGGCAACCTGCAGTATGTCGTCCTTGTCTTCGTCGGCTCGGCGGTCTGCATCCTGGGTGGTGGCTTTGCTGCAGGATACACTGTCGGCATGCTCGCAGCCTTCCTCCAGCTCTCTCGTTCCTTCGCCAACCCGATCAGCCAGATCGCCCAGCAGGCCAATTTCTTCCTGATGGCGCTCGCTGGTGCTGAGAGGATTTTCAACTTCCTCGACCTTGAGGACGAGGTCGACAATGGTTACGTCACCCTTGTCGATTGTGAGGATGACGGCAATGGCCATGTGGTCGAGAGCGCCAGCAGGACAGGCAAGTGGGCTTGGAAGCATCCACATACGGATGGAAGCCCTGTCACCTACACGCCAGTCAAGGGCGATATCGTCATGGACCAGGTCGACTTCGGTTACACCCAGGAGAAGACCGTGCTGCATGACATCACCCTCTATGCACGGCCAGGTCAGAAGATCGCCTTCGTCGGCTCCACAGGTGCCGGCAAGACCACGATCACCAACCTGCTGAACCGCTTCTATGACATCCAGGATGGCAAGATCCGTTTCGATGGGATCAATATCAACAAGATCCGCAAGGCGGACCTCCGCCATTCGCTTGGCATGATCTTGCAGGACACGCACCTCTTCTCGGGTACGATCAGGGACAACATACGCTTCGGCAAGCTGGATGCGACAGATGCGGAGGTCGAGGCCGCGGCCAAGCTGGCTGGTGCCCATGACTTCATCATGATGATGCCAAAGGGGTACGACACGATGATTGAAAATGATGGTGAAGGGCTTTCACAGGGCCAGAGGCAGCTCTTGTCCATCGCCCGCGCCGCTGTCGCAGATCCTCCTGTCCTTGTCATGGATGAGGCCACAAGTTCGATCGATACCCATACCGAGTCCCTTGTGCAGGCAGGCATGGACCGCCTGATGGAAGGCCGTACGGTCTTCGTCATCGCCCACCGCCTTTCAACTGTGCGCAACAGCGACTGCATCATGGTCCTCGATCATGGACGGATCATCGAACGTGGTACTCATGACGAGCTGGTCGCCGCCAAGGGGACCTACTACCAGCTTTACACAGGTGCCTTCGAACTCGAGTGATTCAGAGGAAGAAGACGCCGTAAGCCCGGTCCATATGCCCACCTGAAGCCAGGTGGGCTTTCCATATCCTCTGGAGCCTCGTGTCTTCAGGAAGGGCCTGGATGTCGCTGATGTCCTCTGTGTTGAAGACACGCCAGGCATCGCTGTCACTGCTGTCCGGGACCATGGCGAGCACTTCATAGCGGCTTGCGAAGCGTACGATGCCAGAGGCCCTGCCCAGGGCCTTGTTCACTGGGTTCAGTAGCCAGCTGTCTGTGACAATGGCAGGGTGGCCTCCGACCTGTGAGGCCTGGTCGGCGAAGAAGCCAGCCGCGGCCTCATAACTCTCCTGGCAGTCCTCCTCCCTCAATGGTCCGGAGGAGGGGATGTGGATGTTGATCACGGGAGAGCCCTTCCTGAGGTACTCCTCGTTCTGGAAGGGACGTATCTCGGCTTCCAATCGGCCGAAGCCGAAGCGGTCGAAGTGGTAGAATCCTTCTATCCAGTAAGCAGTGAAGACACCATGCATGCCGCGCAGGCTGTGGCACTCCCTCTCTTTGATCCTCAGGTCGTCAAAGCTGGAGTGGAACATGTCTTCCCCAAGTCCCCTTGCCTTGTAATGGCCTGATGCTGCAGGCAGCAGGGATGCCAGCAATGAGAGGTGGCTGCGCTCCCACTCAAGGCCATGGGCGGCAGAGAGCGTCTTCAAGTCCTCGAGGGCCACGCTGAAGCTGTACATGGAGTCCAGCTCATATGACGCCCTGACGCTCTTGAAAAGGGAGGCGAGGTCGTCGCGCCTCGCGATGAAGGAGGCGGCATCAGCTTCCGCCATCAAGGCTTCGTCATCATAAGACCATTCCTCAAGCATCTTTCCTCCTCTTGAATGCCATGACAAGGTAGAGCGGCAAGACAAGGGCATGCACTGCCAGGTTGTCCTGTATGAAGGTGTCCATGAAGAGGCCCTTCAGGACCAGGCTTATGATTTCCAATGCCAGCAGGAGCCTGAAGGTGGACCTGCTTGCGCCAAACTTCGCCTTACGGCCCCTGATGATGCAGGAGAGTGACTGTACGAAGGGTATGACAAGCAGGGGGTTCACGAAGGCTATGTTCTCATTGCCATAGGTCACAGCATGGTCTGTGAAGCACATGACGAAGAGCAGCACGGTTCCAAGTAGGAAGAGGTAGAGCCACAGCAGTACTGAGCTGATTCCATAGGCCCTCCTGTGTCCTGTGGCCAGTAGCGCCCCGTAGAGGGCTGCGAGCAGGACGCCTGCGCACAGTGATGTGATGAAGAGGTAGGACTGTCCTGCCTCATCACCATCGCCTTCATTCAAGACGATGGCTTCCTGTCCTGTCCATTCCTGGACGGCCTTGTCCAGGACGGATGGGAGGAAGCAGGCTTCCCATAACGTCGCCTCATGGTCGATCGAGGAGGCCTGGAGGAAGTTGAGTGTGAAGGAGACGAGGGTGCTCCTTGACATGCACTGTGTTGACAGCTCGCGCAGGCTGTGCCCTGTGCTGATGCCTTCCGCCCAGGTCTTGAAAGCACCTCCGCTTGCCGCGTTGATGATATCACGCACCCTGGTCGCACAGTTGTCGAAGTAATAATCGTAGAGGTAGGTCCTGTTCTCAGGTTGGTTGTTGAGGTTGAGGAACTGGATGGTGGCCCTTTTCGCCGCATTGTCCATTGGCAGTGGCACGGCATCAACATGCCTCCCTTCTTGTGTTGCGGAGGCGATCCTGGCTGAAGGTCTTGAGGGCAGGAGGGAATAGTAGAGGCGGCCGAAGACGAAGTCGATGTAGAATGAGGGGGAGAAGGAGAAGACCCCCCAATCGTACATCGTGCTCCCATAGGGCGTGTCGACTACAAGGCCTGTATGCCCGAACCAGGAGTAGACAGGCCTGCCAGGGGACTGTGTCACCAAGGTGAAGGAGACCTGGTCAAGGTAGTCGTTGTCGAGCCCTTCCTCATCTGTGAAATCGAAGAGGGCCAGGGCCTCTGTCCCCTCGAAACTGTCCTCGCTTACAGGCCCCCTGACCGAGGCCGCGCCAAGGACCGGCAGGATCCATAGGGCCAGGATGGTCGTCATCAAGACTTTCCTCATACGGCAGAGTCTAGCGCACTTGGCTTCCTCTTTGAAGCTCCGAGACACCTTGACAAGAGGCCCTGCGCCTCCTACTTTTCCCCTTGATGGACAGGAATGAGAGCGCACCGGGGATCGTGATCAAGAGCGAGAGGTGGAAGGAAAGGGACCGCATGGCCACTGTCCTGAGTCCTGTCTGGGGCCTGCGCCGCATCAGGGTCTATGGAGCCCAGAAAAGCCGCAAGGCCATAAAGGCCCCGCTTTACACGGAGGCCGTCTTCCATGTTTACGAGAACAGGGAGAGGGGGCTGACAAGTCTTGTCGACCTTGACCTGATCTCGATCCATGAGGCGGCCTTGGATGGACTTGGTCCTTCGTTCACCGCTGCCATGATGAGCGAGGTCGCCTTGGCAGGACATGGTGCTGATGGTCCTGCCATGTTCCAGCTTTTCACCTCCTGCCTGGACGCGTTGGAGGATCACAGGTGGAGGCGTGTGGCCATACAGTTCGTCATCAGGGCGCTTGACAGCGCGGGCGTGGGGACGGACTATGAGAACTGTCCTGTCTGCTCAAGACCCTATCCTGATGACATGGTCCTGGGTTTCAACAGCCAGGTGTCCAGCCCTTGCTGCTGGGACTGCGACAGTTTCCAAGGGACACTGATCCTGCCTCCATCTGCAAGGAGGTACATACATGACAGCCTGCACTGCGGCCTGGAACAGGCCTTGGCTTTCCAAGTGAGCCTCCTGATGGAGCAACGGCTCCTGCGCTACTCGCTCAGGCTGTGGTCAGCTGTCCAGCAGGTCACCCTCAACAGTGCCGACCTGCTGCTGTCGCTGGAGGATGATTGATGAGAGATCTCAGATATAGCATGAAGCGTGTCGCTCCAGAGATCGTGCGCCGCTTCTGTGAACGCTACAAGACCGACCTGACCTGTGCGAACATATTCGCCAGGCGCTCGATAACAGCCCCTGGAGAGGTCCGTTATTATTTGGAGAATGGCCTGAACTGGCTCCATTCCCCCTTCCTCTTCAAGGACATGGAGGAGGCGGTCGAGCGCATACTCGCCATCAAGGAGGAGGGTGGGCGCATTGTCATCTTCGGCGACCGTGATGCCGACGGGGTCACATCCTCGGCCCTGCTTGGGCTGGAGCTTGAGGGTATGGGCCTTGATGTCGTGACCATGCTTCCAGAGGGCGATGAACCATATGGCATATCGATGGACGCTGTGAAACGGATTATCGATGTCGGCGCCAGCCTTGTCATCACTGTCGACAACGGGGTGGGGGCGGTTGATGAGGTGGCCGCCTTGAACGATGCGGGCATCGATGTGATCGTCACCGACCATCATATCGCGGGGGAGGAGCTTCCTGATGCCATCGCAATCATCGACCCAAAGGTGCCTGGCTGTGGCTATCCCTTTGAACACCTCGCAGGTTGCGGAGTGGCTTCCAAGCTTGTCTGGGCGCTGCGTTTCGCACAGACCCCCTTGTACAAGTCCCATGTCATACTCCTGCATGCCGAGCCTGGACCCGGGGAGGATACGACTACGATCGTCCAGGCAGTAGAGCTCTACAACCTCGTCGAGACCGACAGGGTCGTCGAAGAACTTCCAAATGGTGCTGTCGACTTCTCAAGGAGCCGCCTGGTGCGCCTCCTGACGCGAGGCCTCCCCATCATGGTCCTGGACAAGGATGTCGAACTCAGGCAGCTGCGCAAGGCCTTCGGTCCTGGTGTCGACATAAGCCTTGTCGACATGAGGAAGGAACTTGATGCGGTGATCCCCCGTTCCCGTGGCCGCAGCCTCTTCGAGCTGACGACTGAGAGCAGGGCCGCACTCTATGCGGATGGTCATCCTGAGATCGAGGCCTTGCTGAGCCTCTTCACCTCATGTTGCATCTACAAGCACCCATCATTGAGCCGGGACTATGTGAAGATGCTGGACCTGGTGGCAATAGGCACGGTCGCCGACATGATGCCGCTTGTTGATGAGAACCGCATACTGGTACGCTTGGGCTTGAAGGAGCTTGGCCGCATGTCGAGGCCCTCCCTCATCCAGCTCCTGTCCGCACAGGGCCTTGCCAACCATCCCATAACGGCACATGACATCGCTTGGAACATCTCTCCTGTCATCAACTCCGCAGGACGTCTGGGCTGTCCCTCTGTCGCGCTCTCACTCCTCAAGGCCACAGAGCCACAGGATTGTTATGACCTGACCCACAAGCTCCTGGACCTGAACAAGGAACGCCAGAGGCTGGGGGACGATGCCTGGCAGGGTGCCCGTGGCAAGGCGAAGGAGTCACTTGAGTCCTTCGGTTCTAAGTTCATCCTCCTTGACATCGACACCCCGCGTGGGCTGACAGGGGCCTTGGCGACACGTACGTTGAAGGAGAACCCCCAGGTTCCTGGGGTGGTCGTCCTGTCGGCAGAGGAGGATGGACGTGTCAGCGCATCCATGCGTTCCAGGGGCAGCCTCAACTGCCGTGACTTCCTCTCCCTCCTGAAAGACCACATGTTGGATTTCGGAGGTCACAAGTATGCAGGTGGTTTCTCGATGTCAGGAGCGTCCAAGGAGGCTTTCAAGGCCGGTCTCGAGGAAGAGGTCATGAAGATGGACTACAGCATCGAGGAAGAGGAGCTGGCTGTCGATAGCCTGGTCAGCGATGCTGACATGAATCTCAACCTGATCCGCGCAGTGGAACTCTTCGAGCCCTATGGTGAGGCGAACCCTCCCCTGGCCTTCATGCACAGTGGTGGCAAGGTCGTGGACATCATAACGCTTGGGGATGTCAGCAAGGGGAATATCAAGGTGAATGTGCAGATTGGGAATACTGTCTGGCCCTGTCTCTGGTGGGGTGCCCGCCTGGACCCTGGCTTCGACATCTCAATCGGTGACCGCCTGACTATGATCTTCAGGATGAACCGCAACTACTACCGTGGAGTCGGCAATGTCCAGCTGACCATACTCCAGGCAAAGAAGATGGAAGGTGATGCCTGAGCCTGTACGCTTTGTAGACAGCATGACGCTTGTCGGAGGACAAGATGGGCAGATGTCGCCTTCGGAACTCCAAGTTGCCATCAAAAGCATCGATGAGCAGCTAGATGAGCTGATTGCGAAAACCGAGGCCCTCAAGGAGGAGAGGGCCGTATTGGCCGCACAGCTTGAAGCGCAATCAAAGCGATACAGTATTCCTCCATTGGAACTCGGAACATCTCGTATCAGTGAATATGCATCATTGGAGGAACAGGCAGGGTTCCTCATTGATTTATTCTCACCAAGACGTGATGTCCATGCTGTGAGGCGGATATATTACTCAAGTAAGAAGGATGCATGGTGTACTTCGTACTATCCACCATGTGAAAACTACAAAAGGCGTGGGTGTGCGAAGGCTGTTTCACTTGGGGCTAGGACGATTAGTGATGCTTCTCCATGCTCGAAATGCACGATGAAGGCCTATCAACCACTTGATGTGGACAAAATCATCAACAAGCATCTTGAGAACACTGATAATGATGGTGTGGGGGCCATAGGCATTTATCCATTGAAGGATGGTAATCTGACCCGCTTCATCCTGATCGACCTTGATGAGAAGAACTGGGAAAAGGACGCCAGGGCCATATTGCATACTGCGAGGAACATGGGTGTCAGCATGGCCTGGGAGCGTAGTTTCAGTGGTCGAGGTGCTCATTTGTGGGTTTTCTTCAGTGAGGATGTACCTGTTGCCGAGGCAAGACGGCTCATGTTCATCATCATAGACAAGGCGCGGGAGTCACACTCTGGACTCAGCATTTCTTCTTATGACCGCTTGATCCCGTCTCAGGATGGTTTGGTGAATGGAGGAATCGGGTCATTGGTCCTCATGCCATTTGTCCTGTCAGCCGCAGGCCGTTCTTGTACAGTCTTCCTCGATGATAACGGTGTTGCTTATCCGCTTTACCGGCAGTTTCCGTACCTTTCATCTGTACACAGACATGACGCTGTAGAGCTTAAGCGCTTGATTGCCACAAATGAAAACAAGATTGGATTCAAATTGGAAGCACTCGACAAGGACATGCTTAATCCAAGTTGGGCCAAGCGTCTACCAAAGCTTACAAAGGAGGATGTGAAGGCCCCTGTGGTGCTTTATCTGTCAACAGGAGTGAGTGTTGATAAGAAGGCCTTGTCCGAGAAGGCCATCGAAGGTTTGCGCCGTCTTGCCTTGGTATCCAATCCAGAGCACTACAAAGAACTTGCACGCATGGATGGCCGTGCCCATACTCCTGCTTGCATTCCTGTAAGTCGGGAAAACCACAGGGTGTTATGCCTGCCAAGAGCCCTGCGCCCTGTTATGGAAGCTTATTTGTCTGCTTCCGGAATACCGTATACGATTGAGGATCACCGCCATACAACAAGAGGACTTGATGCTACTTTCAAGGCGGTCCTCCGCAAAGACCAGGTCCTTGCTTTTGATGCCATGATGGATAATGAAATCGGGGTACTTGCCTTGCCTCCTGGTTCTGGTAAGACAGTCATAGCCCTTGCGATTGCTGCAGCAAGGGCCGAAGCAACACTGGTCATAACTCCTTCAGACTTGGTTCCCCAGTGGAAAGAACGGGCTGTCGAGATGCTTGAAATCCACAATCAGCCAAGCCTTGGTAAGTGGAAACGCAAGAGTGGATCCTATCCAGTTGGGGAGTTCGTGGGGTCTAAGAAACATCTTTATGGTGTTTTCGATATCGCAAGCATTGAGACGCTTGCAAGCAGGGTGAAGGATGGCAAGGACCTTGAACTACCATCCTATGGCCTTGTCATTGTCGACGAATGCCATGGCATCGCTGCAAGCAACTTCCGCAATGTGATGTCAGTGCTCAATTCGAAATATGTATATGGCCTGACAGCCACTGTAAAACGTGCAGATGGGCTTGAACGACTGATGCATGTTGAGATTGGCCCTGTTGTCTACTCTATGGAAAGTGCAGCACTTGCAAGAGAGAGGGGTATCATGCAGTACTTCGTACCTCATTATCTTGAAACAGCCCCTCCAGGTAAATCTGGTCACATACGCTTCTCGGAACTCTTGAACCAACTTGCGGAAGATTGGACAAGAAATGCACAGATTGCCGATGATATTGCAGAGGCCTACCACGATGGACGGAACATCATCGTCTTCACAAGACGAGTGAAGCAGAACAATGCCATAGCGCAATGCCTTGATGCCCGTCTTATTCCATGTATCGTGATGGAGTCTGGGATGAGAGACTCGGAAAGGGCAGGATTGCTGGATGATGTCAGACGCAAGGAACATGCTCCTGTAATCATCGCAACAGACCAGCTATTGGGAGAAGGAGTGGACATTCCCAATATGGACACCCTTTTCCTGGCTTCTCCTTATATGCAGGAACGGGTCATGGTCCAGTGTGCTGGTCGTATTGCCAGGCAATGGGAAGGGAAGCAGGAGACCAGGATTCATGATTATGTCGACTTCCTCATTCCTTGTATGGATCATATGTTCTCGAGGCGTGTAAGGGAATACAGGCGCATGGGGTATATTGAGAAAGGTGGAGTAGGGCGGCCTTCTGTCAGGCAGCTTTATCATGAGGATGATTTCATAGAGTGTCTTATAGCTGATTTATCAAAAGCGATTTCCTCAATAGTGATTTCATCACCTTTCCCCGTTGCATCAAAGTCCTCTGCGCGGATTCTTGAAAGTGCCGTTGAGGCGATGGAACGTGGTGTCGAATTCGAACTCCGTTTGTCATACTCGCGATTAAGCGAAGCAGCGGCCGCCCGTACCAAGGCTCTTTTACTGCGATTGGGTATCAAGGCAGTCGAATTGGAACATGCCCTTGCTTTCGTGGTGATTGATGAGAGCATAAGCTGGTATGGGGAACTTGATGTCATGAGCCTAAGTCAGAAAAATACCGCAACAGCAGTGCATGGTGGTGTCCTCAGAATAGTTGACAACCGCCCCGCTAAGGCATTGCTGGAAGATGATAATCTCCTTGTGAGAGGCTGCTGAGGATGATTGCAGGGTTGCAGGAAGTGATTCAATGACATGGATTTCCTACGGGATGTGTTGACAGTGGCTTTATCCATCTACGTGTCCTGGCATTCCATTGAATTTGAGCTAGATGTAGCAGACAGAAGTCCCTCCTGCCCATGGATTCCTATATACATTAGGATGTCCTGCTGTTACACTGTATCCAATAGGTGGGAATACGATGATGCGTAGGAGAGGGCATGGATATCATCAAGCAGAAAGGCTTGAGCCTGAGCGACGCCGATAGGTGTAAACTTGACAGCTTCATAGAAGCGAACTGTAGCGCATATTACATAGTCGATTTCCTAAGGATCACTTCTGGTAATGTTGATGACGCTATCTCCCTGTACTTCCTTGACGAGGACCTACGGGCTGTGGTTTTGAAATACATCCTCCGGTTGGAGGTCCAGATGAAGAAGGACTTCATAAATTGTGTGTTTGAAGAAACCAATGACGAAAGTTTTTGGAACAACAGAACATACTACACAAGTCAATTCGTCAAAGCGAAAAAAGGAGTTGATAGAAGTCAGTTTGATATCGCGGTCACGGAAGTCAATGCCAGAATGCGTGTCATGCAGTTTTCAATCGCAAGTGATAGGAACCATCAGGCCTTCTATGCGATGTCTCTCGGAACATTTTCAAAGCTGTATTCTGGAATGTTCTTGAGGTACCATTTCGACTTCACTTCGAAGTACTCATTTCGGAATCCTTGTTCTGTAGATGTGTTGCGTCGTTACTTTGATACAGTCCGTATAATCCGTAATCGTTGTTGTCATAGCAATCATATGATTTCAGCGAAATTGAAGAATGCGTTGATTTTCAATGTTTCTGTATTGCCTGGTTATTTTGGAGATACTGGGAATGAGTTTGAGAAAACACTGTACTTCATTTATTCCCGCTTGGATAACAAGGAGTCATTCAAAGACGATGTTATCGGACTATTGAAGGAGAATACTTCATGCTGGCGCCCATATTGCAACAAGCACCTGTTACATCCTGCATTTGCGGAAGATATCGATATATGGTGAAAAAGATAATGTCTATTTCACTTTCCCATTGACAAGTTGTTTTTTACAAACTAGATTTGTACTAGATGGTGGGGACGATAGATGCCCCCAGCCGCCGGCCCGTGGAGTCGGCTTTTCTTTTATCCGCCATATGTTTTGATTGTTCCATTTCCCGTGCTATGATGAAGCTACACAGAGGAGGCGCATATGAAGAAGGCGGTATTCTTCCCCGGTACTGGTTACACCTGCAAGGAGGACCTCTTCCAGCGCATTGGACAGGAATTGGGACAAGCAGGCTGGTCTGTCGTTCCACTTGATTGGCAGGCCATCCCTTTCAAAGCCATTGATACAATCACTGAAGCCTGCGACATGGCTGTAGGTTTTGCCATATGCGCTTTGGAAGGTGAGGGGCTTGAGGACTGCGATGATCTCCTCTTCGTCTCCAAGAGCCTTGGTTGCATAAGCGCATTGGAATACAGCCAGCTCCTTGGTCTTGAAGCACGTCATGTGCTGCTGACACCGACCCCGGATGCCCTTGCTTTGGTCAAGACATCAACTGAAGTGGCCTGTGCTGTCATTGGAGATGAAGATCCTTTGATGGATAGTTCCTCATTGGTCTCTTTTGGTGAGGAGCATGGCTTCCCTGTATTCGTGGTGAAGGGATCGGGGCATGCGTTGAAGCATGAGGACCCCGCGATAACTGAATCCATCACTTCAAGGGTTGTTTCATTTGCAAGCAAGGAACTTGGCCTTCATGCTTGATGATGCAATGGGCCTGCCTGGGGTTATGTGAGGAATGGTAAGTGCATGATTGCCTGTGATTGACAGGGTTGCGAAGATGGTGCCTTGAAAACGGTTTTCGGAAGATTCAGTGGTGAAAACCACTAAAGTCTTCAAAGCCTGGAGTTCACTTTCATTTCAATCATCAGGGACCTCATTTCATGATTCCATGTGGAGTATGCCAACGAAACAGGACTCAGGAACGAAGGCATTCGCGCAGTATGCAGTTGCAAGGTCATCTGGAGCGTGTCCAGATGTTTCCGTCATGCTATCGTCTTCGACATGTCCGCAACAATATCATCGGCCCTCAACGCTTGAGTGAAGACCGGCATCGATAATGACGAGATACCTGATGGGATATGCGTCGGCATTTCCAATGTCTTGCTCAGGGAGGCTTTGGCTTGGCCATGCTCAGCCCGAGACCGAGGTGAGGCGAATATCAAGTAAAAGTGTTGCCCCCCCCATGAAAAGTGCTAGGGTCTTATTAGTGGTAGGGATAGATGGATTTCTTACATTTTAATCTCTACCCTGAGTTTTGGAGGTTAAAATGTTTTCTAGATTAAAGTATTGTTCTGCAATACTTCTTATGGGACTAGCTGTTACAGTCCTCTTTTCCTGTAGCGGAGAAAACCCGGTCAGGCCACCAGCTTCAATTGATGATGTGGAGTTGACCGGACGCTGGGAAGCCGAGCCGGTGATTCCTGGTTCTGTTGAATACTATTGGTTTGAGTTCAGAGATGATGGCTCGATGCAATACGGGGAAAAGGGTGTAAGTGAAATAATCGGCGACAAAACATATGATGGTACTTATGCTGTAGAAGGGAACATGATTACAATCAGTCTTCCCACGTATACAACACCCGAACTCGCAAATGCAAATGTTGAATATGAAATCACTTCGGATGGACAGTTCTGGTTCCCAAACAAGAATGATGGTAGCTGGGGAAGTGTCCAATTCTTTGAAAAGTTCATTAAAGTAGGACAGCCTGGCCCAGGAGACCCATCCACGCCTGACGAGCCTGGTTCGGAAAAGCTTGCTGTTACTTTGATTATTGATGGATATGCCTTCCCTGATGGCGAAAACTCCAAAAGCATCCAGGTAAACCATGGCAGCCTGCTTGAAGAAATCCAAATTCCAGAAACAGGCCTTGTCTTTGGAGAAACCAGTACGTGGGGATGGTACGAAGAAGGCGCTGATGCACCATTTACAGGAAACATCAATTCCAACCTGACTCTTTATTTGAAATGGTCAGGTGGTGTAACGACAGAAATTGATGGTGTGAAGACGTACCTCGTCAAAGATGCCGATGGCCTTTATGCTTGGAGGAATGAAGCGGTTGACAATCCAACCATAGGTTGTTTGCTTCTTGCAAACATAGCACTGCCAGTGGAAGCTGTAGATGTCAGTAATTGGGATAGTCCTTTCAACAATACTAATATCCAGTTCCGTGGGGTGTTTGAAGGAAATGGATATACAATCTCCAATATCCAGAACCTGGATTCAGGACGTGGCCTGATTGGTGCGGTTGCAGAAGAAGGAATTGTGCAAAACGTATCATTGGAGAATGCCACAATAATTGGTCTTGCATATACAGCAGGAATAGCTAGCTATAATAACGGAACGATTCGGAATTGCAGCTTTTCTGGTTTTGTACAGTCAACCTTCCATTCAGGAGGAATAGCTGGACTCAATGGAGAGACTGGGATAATTGAAGGCTGTATAGTGGATGCGAACCTATCGATGGAATCAGAGACTGGATATACTGGTGCAAGTCTTGGAGGAATAGTTGCAGATAACTATGGAGGTATTATCATCGGGTGTTCTTCTAGTGGCGAAGTCATCAGCAATGCAATATACACAGATGATTACATTGGTGGAGTTGTTGGAGAGAACAAGAATAATGGTGTAGTCATCGCATGTGTTTCAGATGCCGCTGTTGGATACAATAGGAAGCACGACAAAGATCTTACTAGGATTGGTGGATTATGTGGTCGCAACTTAGATGGGGCAGTAGTCCAATCATGCTATTTCATCGGGGAAATTGATGCTCCATTTGGTTCTGGTGGAGCCCACCTTCTTGGATCCATACTCTCTAATGGTGAAATACGTAACTGTTTCTGGGAAGGTGGCTCAACATATATTGGCTATCCTTATCAGCCAAATATAATTGAAGATGTCGGACGTGTTCCAGAGAAACTTCCATGGAGCGATGCAACTGGCTTGCTTAATGAAGGCATAGAAGCATGGAATAATTCAAATCCAAATCATCCATGCAACTTTGAGTTTGTTCAGCAAAGTCTGCTTTCCAGACCAGATCTTACAGCAAAAGAATGATGGTTTGAAAGGAAGACTTGATGATGAAATGAATCTTGGAGCACAAGGTTTGAGAAAAACGTAGGATATAAGCGCCCTTGGCTACTGTAGGAGGTAAGCATGGAGGGCGCTTGATTTGTATCCGCCGGTCTTATTCTTCATGCCCTGCCGACCGTCCTCCTTTGCGGTCAAGCAGATGCCATGATGATGAAGTATGACCAGGCCTGTCCTAAGCACAGTGTTGGCCACTGTGCCTTGCCATGATATGTCGCTGCTTCTTTGATATGTGGATCTCGGAAGAGGGCAGGAAGGACCTGTGAGACAAGGTGTGTGAATTGGAAATGCTGCTGCAGGGATGGAGATGCAGTAGACCAGATCCTCAGGTCCCTTCAATCAGAGGAACCTCTTCAGCAGGCGCAAGGGCCACCTGGGTGAAGTCCTCCCTCTGGCTGAGGAGGCTTGCGTAGGCGGTGAGGGCCTCCTTGTTGTCCTCCCACATCTTGTCCCCGCCTTCCAGCAACAGATTGAGGCTGCCAGGCCTGGTGTCGTCAAGCTTGATCTTCTCCTTCGTGACCTGGGAGTAGACCCGTGTCAATGAGACATCCTCGAGCGATGAGAGGACCATGTGCGTCAGGCTGTACTGGGCGTTTGGGTAGATCCTCATCACAGGTTCGGCCCAGCCTGCGATCCCTCCTGGTGCCTCCTTGGGGTTGAAACGGTAAGGGGGACGTGCCGTGGAGAGCGAGAGCAGGTGGAAGCGCCTGCAATCAGGATAGAGCCTGCGGGCTTCGGCGTAAGCCAGCAAGGCAGGGTCGTTGGCAATCATGCCACCATCAAGCAAGGATGCTTCCCTTCCTTCCGGTGAGACTGTATGGAGGGGTTGAAAGTAGAGTGGGGCGGCTGCTGATGCCCGGGCCGCCTGGCTTGCCGCCATGTCCTTCCACTGGTTGTAGGATGAGAGCATGACACCCTGTCCCTCCCGGCTGTCATAGCTGACCAGCATCGTCGGGACGAGGCAGTCCGATAGCTTGGCATCCTTATAGGTCTTGTCGAGCACATCCTCGAGCGAGGCTGAGTCATAGCGGCTTCCAAAGACAGGTCCCAGCAGTCTCATCTTCGGACTGAAGATGCCTGCGGCGTTGTCGAGGTAGAGCTTGGCAAAGAGCTGTGGATCCGCCGCCCTCTTGATATACCCGATTGTCATTGTGCCATGTTTGAAGAATCCTGACTTGAAATCCTCTGTCACAGGAATGGCAGGGCCTTCCTCATTTGCCAGCCCAATGTCGCAAAGCGTCAGTCCAAGCGAGAGCAGCGCCCCTGTCGAGGTGCCTGCGACGAGGTCGAAGTGTGAATAGAGAGGCTTATCGTCTCCAAGCGACTTCAAGTGGTCCGAGAGGCGGGCGAGTACGACAGCCGGGACGATGCCCCGGATCCCTCCTCCATCGATTGAGAGTATGAAGCGTTCCTGTACACCCTGCGCATCCTTCTGCCGTTTTCCCGCGAGGGCTTTGAATATCGTGCCAACGTTCATGTAGTATCCTAATTTGGAGGAAGATCCGATGTATGACAAGTGCCTCTTGTGCCCAAACCGCTGTGCTGTGGACCGTCATGTGCGTCCTGGGGCCTGCGGTCAGAGGGATGTTGTGAAGCTTGCCTGGGCGGGACTGCACCGTGGCGAGGAGCCACCTATCACAGGGGAGCATGGTTCTGGCATGCTCTTCTTCACCGGCTGCCCACTTGCCTGCAGGTACTGCCAGAACCAGCAGATCTCATCCAATGATGACTGTGCCTATGGCATCGAGGTGTCTGATGAGGAGCTTGCCCAGCTGATGCTCTCCTTGCAGGATGCAGGGGCCGCGACACTCAACCTGGTGACCGGCACCCACTTCATCCCATCGATAGCCGCCGCCCTTGATATCGCAAAGGGCAGGGGTTTCCACCTTCCTGTCGTCTGGAACTCTTCGGGTTATGAATCCTTGGAAGGCCTGACCTTGATCGACCCCTATGTCGATATCTACCTTGTCGATGTGAAGACCTATGACAGGCAGGTCGCCCGCACCTTCTGCGGCAAGGAGCGCTATGTCGATGCGATTGATGCCGTGATGGACTTCATCATATCACATAAGAATGTGACAGACATGGATGCGATGCGCGGCACGATCGTGCGTCATCTGGTCTTCCCTGGTGCGCTTGATGCGACGAAGGTCTTCCTGCGCCGCTTCGCCCAGTACTACAAGGACCATTGCTGGCTGAGCCTGATGGTCCAGTTCATACCACCAAATGAAGCTGATAGGATCTTTCCTCCCATCACAGACGATGAATATGATGAGCTGGTGGATTTTGTCGATGAGCTGGGCATAGACGATGGATTCATCCAGGAGAAGAGTGATGATGACATACTCTGGGTCCCGGATTTCCGAGAGGATGTACCCTTCCCAGCGCCCTTCGCCGATGCCCTTCCTGCCTTTCTTGAGTTGAAGAGGCAGCGTCTCAGCTGATCGTCGTTCCTACGTAAGGCCTGCCTTCAAGGATCGCCAGCGTGTTGGGGATGTCACGTCCAAGCGCGCAGACAACCCTCATGCCTGCTTCCTTCGCGATGGCTGAGGCGATTGGGTCGAAGGGCGTGTTGCGTCCAGGCGTCCACTCGCTTCCCACCATCTTGATGAAATCATCCCATGAGATCTCATCAAGAGGCTTGGCATCCGGGTTCTTCCGAGGGTCGTCCGTATATACCTTGGCGATGTTCGAAAGGTTGATCACTGTCTTTGCCCCATAGCGCTTGGCCAGGTAGACAGCGTCCGTGTCTGTCGAGAAGCCAGGCTTCCAACCTGCGGCGACGAGGATGCGTCCTTCGAAGCTTATATCATCGCTTGTGGGATCAGTCACAAGCTGGTCGCTGACATAGGGGAGGAAGATGGCCCTGACCAGGGCTCCATTGAGGTGGGTCGCCCTGATGCCCAGCCAGTCTTGTTCGGAGGCATCCGCCCCGCTGTACACCTCACGAAGCGCTTCCTGGTAGATGCGTGCAGGGGCGCCTCCTCCGCATACGAGTATGAGCTTACGTCCGGGATCTGCTTCCAGATATCCTGTGATGGCTTCCTTGAAGGCCTTGAGGAAGCTTGAATCGACCTTGTCAGGGGCTATGATCGAACCTCCGAGTGATAGCACGGTGACGTTCTGCATTGGCTTTCTCCTCCTACAACTGAATCCTAACCCATAGGACGCTTTGGCACAATCCAAGGGGAAAAAGCGAATAGATGAGGTAGGAGGCTTTTGATATGAACCACCTCAATTCCATCCTGCTGGAGGGCAATGTGGTCGCAGAACCACAGGTGCGTGCCACTGCCAGCAATGGGCGGAAGCTCGTCGTCTTCCGCATCGCTTCAAACCGCTATACAAGGCTCAACCCTGGTGAGGACGAGGCCCGCTGGGCTACGGAGACATTGTACATGGATGTCCTGGCCTGGGGGAATCTTGGGGAGGCCTGTGTGGCCATGCTCGCAAAAGGCCTGTGCGTACGTGTGGTCGGACGCCTGAAGAGTTCATCGTTCAAGTGCAAGGATGGCGCTGAACGGCAGAGCTGTTCGATTGTCGCCCAACATGTCGAGTTCAAGCTGCCTAAGGGCGCAGGGGGTAATGAGAAGGAAGTCAGCATCAACGCGGGTGAGGATGATGGCGAGGTCCATGAACCCGTCGTTATCTACGAGTACTGAACTTGCCTGGGATGGGCCCTGCGGGGCCCGTCCTCATTGCCGGGGTGGTACGTACTCGGCACTGCTGTTCATTTCCCCAAAGGTCCCTCCTCTTGTCTCGCAGATCATGAAGTCCTCTGCCCGGTTGGTGTCATCATGCGAGATCCTGCGGCAGATCGTCCTGGTCGATGTGGAGTAGAGGGCGTTGAAGGGCTGTGCAAACCAATCGAATGAATCCTTCAGCGCCTGCCAGGAGGCTTCGACCGCGGCAGAACCGAGTCCGCCATGGGTGGATGCCCTCCCATCTGTGTAGACCAAGGCATCGATCACTGGGCCATCACCTGAGGCTGTGGGGTAGACGACAAAGGCCCCATTGTTCGTCGCCAAGCCCTCTGGCGAACCTGCTTCCAGGTTGTATGTCATGCTGCCACTTTTGTTGCTGAGCGCCTCAGGGGCGTCACACTTGCTGTCCCACCAGATGACTACATAGTCACCGCGCCTCACGTCGATGTCTGGAAGGACGAAGGCGTGGCGTTCATTCCCCTTGGTCCCATCCATGAGGCAGACACCTTCCAGGTTGCCATCGCTGTGGATTTCGAGTTCTATCCTGTCCGGCTGGGTCTCAGTGCCCTTGGAAGAGAACTCGTTGATCACCAGGCTTGGAATGTCGTTGTTCCTCCCGCTGACGGGTATGGAGAGGGCTGAGCTGTTCCAGGCCTTGTCGCGGACGCTGATGAACAGCTGTGCCGCATGGGAGAGGGGCAGCTCATCGCTGCTGTGTACTTGTATGACGCCAGGGGCGGCAGGCCAGGCTTCTGCCTCAAGTCCGTCAAATGATGCTGCGAGGACCTCGACTTCCTCGTTGAATGTCAATGTGACATCATGCCTGTCAAGGACCGACAGTTCTTCAAGCACCGGGACCTGGTGGTCCATGTGCAGCATGGCGTTGATCGTCCCAGGTGCTTCGGGGAGTGAGCAGGCGCAAAGCAGCGCCAGGATGGTGGCTGTCAGTATTCTCTGTCTCATACCCTTCATATATGCAGGAAAGGGCTGGTCCGTCCCATTTTGACCAAGAGGTGCGCTGATGCTAAGCTTGGGCGCATCAGGAGGGTCCTAATGGCAAGACTCTGGCAGAAGGATTATGGCCTTGATGGCCTCATGCAGCGTTTCACCGTACGCAACGATTATGTGCTCGACCAGCAGCTCGTGATGAGTGATGTCTTTGGTTCCACTGCGCACGCCATGGGACTTGGAAGGATCGGCATGCTCTCATCCGAGGAGGTCTCCACCCTCCGCCAGGGCCTTTGTGAGATAGCAGCCCTCTCTGAGGAGGGGCGCTTCCAGATCCGCGAGGAGGATGAGGACTGCCATACCGCGATCGAGGGCTACCTCACTGCCAAGTATGGTGACATCGGCAAGAAGATCCACACAGGCCGTAGCCGCAACGACCAGGTCCAGACCGCGCTGAGGATCTGGATGAGGGAGGCCGCACTGGTCCTGGCCGACGAGGCGGGACGCTGGGCACAGGGCCTTCTTGATGCCGCCAGGCGCCATGAGTCCGTCCCCATGCCTGGACGCACGCATACCCAGCTTGCCATGCCGTCCTCGCTGGGCCTCTGGTTCTCTTCCTATGCTGAGGAGGTCATGGACAGCATGGACCAGCTCCTCTTCCTTGCAGGAGGTGTGCTTGACCGCTGCCCACTTGGCTCTGCGGCTTCTTATGGCGTGCCAATACCACTGGACAGGGAATACACTGCCTCATTGCTTGGCTTCAAAGGACCTCAGCACAATGTCCTCTATGCGAACAACAGCAGAGGGCGCTTCGAGTCCATGCTGCTTGATGTGGCAGGCTATCTCTGTGCGACCGCTGCGAAGATGGCACAGGACCTGATCCTCTTCACCCTGCCCGAGCTTGGCTACTTCTCACTGCCTGTCGAGCTGACGACCGGCAGCTCCATCATGCCGCAGAAGAAGAACCCTGATGGTCTTGAACTCGTGCGTTCCCGTGCCGCCCGGGTCGCCTCCTCGTCCATGCTCGTCAAGGATATCACCCGATGCCTTGTCAGTGGTTACAACCGTGATTTCCAGGATACGAAGGAGCCTCTGCTGGATGGCATGCGCACGGCCTATGATGTCATAGCCGTCATGGCCAGGATGCTTTCCGGTCTTGTGGTCCATGAGGACCGCCTGAGGCAGGGCATGAGGAAGGAAATCTATGCGACTGACAAGGTCTTCGACTCGGTGGCCCATGGGGGTAACTTCCGTGACAGCTACAAGGCCGTCGGCCTCGACCTCGACAGTGTCGAGGAGGGCGATGCTGATGCCGCACTCAAGCGCCGTACGAGCACGGGCACGAGTGGCAACCTCGGCCTTGATGATGATTACGCCCTCCTCGGTCAGCTGACAGGTCTGGTGACACAGCGTCTTGCCAGGCTGCAAGAGGTTTACGATGCCCTCGTGCCATCTGGACATCATGCTGTGGGACTAGCTGACTGACTCTTGGACAAAAGCACCAAAGGGCGGTAGAATCCGAATCATGAGCATGATCAAACCGCACAAGCTGGGCGTGATCGCAGGCCCTGGCTCGGAGTATTTCACCGGAAAGGTCGTCAAACATCTCAGGCGGCTGTACATCGACCGTTATGAGAAGGTCTCCAAGGCCCTTAGCAAGCGCCATGGGATCACGGAGGCAGAACTCCTTGACCAGGTGACGCTACTCGATGACCTCGACAGCAAGAAGATCCCCACAGGACGCATGCCTAGCGCCTTCTACTGCCCTGACTTCACCATCAATGTGAAGTACACGCGCTTCGCCAATGGCGAGGAGAAGGCCGAGCTGATCGACCCTGTGCGTGGCCTTAATGTCTACATCATCCATGATGTCTCGAATTCGGCCCCGATAAAGGTCGCCGGGCTCGATGAGGCCCAGCCCTTCAGTGTCAACGACCATTTGATGTTCCTCTTCACGACGATTGATGCTGTCAAGCTCGCAGGTGCGGCTTCGATCACGCTGGTCCTTCCAACCTATCCCTATGCCAGGCAGCATAAGAAGGGTGGGCGCGAGGCCCTCACTGCGAGCATGATCGCCCGCTTCTGTGAGAACCTCGGTGTCGAGAGGATCATCACACTCGACATCCATTCGCGCGAGATTGAGAACGCATTCTCGACCTGCCACCTCGAGAACCTGCATGGTTCCTACCAGACACTGATCGCCCTGCGCAAGGTCATCGACCTCTCAGATCCAGACCTTGTCGTCGTCTCTCCTGACACTGGGGCTGTCAGCCGCAACAAGTTCTACGCCCAGGGCCTCCACAGGCCACTGGCCATGCTTTACAAGGAACGTGACTATTCGATTGTCAGCAAGGATGCCAAGAACAGCAATATCAAGAGCATAAACCTCCTTGGCGACGTCAGGGGCAAGACGGTCCTGATGGCTGATGACATGATAGCCACTGGTGGCACGATGATAATAGCGATGAGGGAGCTGATGAACCTCGGCGCCAAGAAAATCATCTGCATGGTCTCGCTTCCATTCTTCAATGGCAACGCGGTTGAGAATTTCGATGCCGCCTACCGTGAGGGTGTCTTCTACCGCATCATCGGTACGAACGCCGTATACCAGGGCCGCAACCTCCTTGAGAAGGAGTGGTTCATCCAGGCTGATGTCACAGAGCTCTTCGCCCGTGTCATCTCCAGGTTGCACCATGGCCGTTCGATCTCCCCACTGCTGGACAACAGGAAATTCATCCAGAAGCTGATCGACGACACACAGGCCCGCAAGATCCTTGGCGATGTCGACCCGAACGAGAACATCCCGGATTGAGCCCTCTGGAACAGTCTGTACCGCAGTCCCCTGCCTCATCAAGAGCAGGGGATTGTCTTTTGACAGGCTTGTGGTGGCTAGACCCTTGAGTCGCTTTCAATAATAATAGCCTTGCAAAGGAGAGGGGCCCTGCGGCCTCTTTTATTGCAAAGGTGGGTAGTGCTATGAAAATGTCGATGCGCATCTCCGGCTTCCAGGCGTCCCCGATCCGCCGCCTGGTTCCTTATTCACGTCAGGCAGAAGAGCGGGGGGTGCATGTGATCCACCTCAACATCGGACAACCTGACATCAAGACCCCGCGTGAGGCGATTGAGGCGATTCATGCCTACAATGAGGACTACATCGCCTATGGCATCTCGGAAGGCGAGCTCTTCCTCCGCCAGGCCCTTGTCGATTACTACAAGAAATATGATGTCGAGCTCACTGCTGACGACATCATGATCACGACAGGTGGAAGCGAGGCCTTGCAGTTCATATTCACCACCCTCTGCGATCCCTACGACGAGGTCATCATCCCAGAGCCTTTCTACACCAATGTGTCGACTTTCGCAGCCTCGGCCATGGTCAACCTGGTTCCTGTCACAAGCCGTATAGATGATGCCTTCGTGCTGCCGTCCATTGAGGAGTTCGAGGCCCGGATCAGCAAGAAGACCATGGCCATCCTCCTCTGCTCCCCGAACAACCCGACCGGACATGTCTATACCCGTGATGAGCTCCAGGCCCTGCTTGAGCTGTGCAAGAAGCATGATATCTTCCTTGTCGTCGACGAGGTCTACCGTGAGTTCTGCTACGATGGGCAGTCTTTCACCAGCATACTGACATTCCCTGAATACAGGGACAGGATCGTCTGTGTCGACAGCTTCTCAAAACGCTTCAGCATGTGTGGGGCCAGGGTCGGCGCCATCGTCTCCTACAACAAGGAAGTCCTCTCATCGGCGATGAAACTGGCCCAGGCCAGGCTCTGTCCTCCTGCTGTCGAGCAGGTCGCAGCCGCAGCCGCCCTTACAGCACCTGACAGCTACATCGAGGCCGTCAGGGAGGAGTATGAGAGGCGGCGCAACCTCCTCGTGGCTGGAATCCAGGAGATTCCTGGTTGCAAGGTCAGCCGTCCGCGGGGTGCCTTCTATTTCGTCGTCGACTTTCCTGTAGATGATGCGGAGAAGTTCGCACTCTTCATGCTGCGTGACTTTTCCTGGGAGGGCAATACGGTGATGTTCGCTCCTGCTGAGGACTTCTATGTGACAAAGAACCTTGGACGGACACAGGCGAGGATAGCCTATGTCCTGAACGAGCATGAGCTCTCACTTGCCGTCAAGTGCCTGGAGGAGGGCCTCAAGGCCTACAGGCGCAAGTATTGCATGTGAGCTTTCCTTTCCTTGATAATCAAAGCACATACAGGGGGCGGTCATAGTGAGTGTTTTTTCCGACGATCCCGGCATACTGCGCATCCGTGAGGACAAGGCCCGTCGCAACCATGCGGAGGCTATGAACTTCCTGGAGAACGACTTCAAGTCAATCGCACAGGTGGTGCAGCGTTACTGGCCACCTGCCGTCCTGGCGAAGGCGGCCTGGTGGGCGGCGACGACGAATGCCAAGGATGAGTTGGCGAAGGCCCGTGCCCGTTTCATGCCTGTCCTCCTGCAATCCGTCGTCCAGAGCCGCTACTTCCAGGTGCCTGACCTTGGTTACAGCGCCAACCAGGAGATCCGTGACAAGGACTGGGAACGTCTTCACAGCCTCTGTGATGACGCCTCAAGGCGTTTCCTCCGCTTGATCGAGAGCCATGCCTTGATCGCTGTCCATGAAGGCAGGATCAGCAGTGAGGCCTTCAGCGCCTATCGGGAGAAGCTTTTCCTCCAGGTCTTCGGCTATGAGGTCGGACGTGATGGCTGGGATGCGGCGCAGTCGCTATTCGCATCCATGTTCGAGGAGGAGGGTGGGCTGATTCCACAGGTCTTCGGCTGTCCTGTCGATAGCCTGACAACCCAGCTTGGAGCCTTGGGCCGCACCTTCGCTTTCGCAGTGAATGACATCGATGAACGCCTCAGGTCTGTCAATGAGGAGATCAGAGGCAAGGTCGCGTTGATGGAAGCCCAGGACGGGCTGTCCCATCAGGAGGCCAGTGACAGGGTCATGGCTGAAGGTGGTTATAGGAAGGTCCTCAGCGATATCACCAACGAGGGTGGTGGCTTGAAACTTTTCTCAGTCGAGATGAACAGCCTGCTGTCCACCGACTGCTGCCGCCTCTTCACTGCTGATGCCTCAAGCCAGGATGATGTCGTCACAGAAGGCTTCCTAACAGCACTGCAGTTCCCCTTCATCCGCTTTGCTGACCGTTTCTACTGTTTCATAGGGCGGCTTTTCATGCCTTCAGCGTCTTTTGTCGTAAGGCGCATACTGCATTCCCACAGCCGCCACAGTGGCTATGCGATGAGGGTGGGTGACCTCTACGCCAAGACGATGGCAGCGCTCTTCATCGAGAGCGATATTGTTGATGTCTACACCTGGCGGGGACACAAGGTCGACGTCGTCCTCCTTTCATCATTGAAGTACGTCAACGCATACAAATACCCGGAACTCTTCCAGACCAGGGTTGAACGCAGGCTGGAAGCCATGGCGGCCAAGCCGGCCTTGGGCCATGCCCAGCTTTTCGTGGATCCGGACAGCTTTGGGGGCCTTGAACGTACGCCAACAGGTGCCTTCCGCATCTCCCTTGCCGAACTGGCCCATGTCCAGGCCGTGCCCAGCCTCCAGGATGCCTTCTACCAGGCCCTCTTCCAGGACAGTATTTCGGATATCGAGGAAGAGAGCGTGCTCTCAGAGGCGCTGGATGAACTCGACATCGATGACGCCCCGCCTCCTTCCATTGACGAGATTTACGACGATGAGGCCCCCTCGATCATGCCTGACGACGAGACCGAGTACGACAGGAGCGATGATGATGACAAGGCAAGGATGCTCGAGCGCATCTATGACCAGGAGCCAATCAGCATGGTTGAGGAGGAGCCTTCAGCCAGCCGGCAGAGGAGTTCCAGTGACCTTGCAGGGCTCTATGAACTTCCAGAGGAGATGAAGGACGAGGAGGTCAGCGAAGAACTGGATGATGTCGACGCAGAAGACCTTTTCAGCCCTTCTGACGAGGCTGTCGTCCATGATGACGAAGAGGACGATGGTATGGATTATCTCCTTGATGTCGAGGAGGAGGCTGACGAGGTCCCTGATGATGACTTGGATGACCTGTTCGCTGATGACGACGCCATACCTGTCGATGAAGACGATGAGGATTATCAAGAAGGTCATGATGAGATTGATGGCTACTGCTATGATGTCAATTCAGGCCGTACTGTGGATGATCCTGGGCAACTTTACCTCTTCGACGAGGAAGGTGGCCCTGCAAATGCCTACGATGAAGACCAGCTGCTTGACATGCAGGAAGATGACACCTCATTGCTGGAGGCGGAAGATGGGGCCTCTCCTCATCAGAACATGATGGTTGAAGCTGATGAGGAGGAAGAGGCGGATGAGGAGGAGCTTTCCCCTGTGCCATCTGACGATGAGGATTCCCCCTTCGATCCAGCTGCAGCCGAAGCCGAGGAGGAGTCCCTGCCTCCAGAAGAAAGCGAAGAAGCCCAGGAAGCCGAGGATGAGGATGCTGAACTGGTCAATGAGCTGGATGCATATCTTGCAAGTGGAGATGAGGACCTCATCAGTGAGGATGAGGCTTCCTATGCCCCAGAGGCTTCCTGGTCAGAATCCGATACTGCTCCTGAACCAGAGGCTGTCGCTGAACCAGAGGCTGTCGCTGAACCAGAAGCTGCCGCTGAACCAGAAGCTGCCGCTGAACCAGGGGCTGTCGCTGAACCAGGGGCTGTCGCCGAACCAGAGGCTGTCGCCGAACCAGAGGCTGTCGCCGAACCAGGGGCTTGCGCTGAACCAGAAGCTGTCGAAGAATCAGAAGCTGTCGAAGAATCAGGAACCAAAGACGAAGGACCTGTCAGTTACACAGGACTTGCAGGTAAGATCCTGGATTCTCTTGAGGACCGGTCTTTCTTCTTACGTTTCCTCCGTTCCATGGATAGTGCCACGCTTTCAGGATTCGAACTCGCATTGCAGCGCAGCATGGACTCTGCGGCTGCGGACGGACATGACAAGATGATGACAGCTGCCGGGGCCGGACTTTCAATAGTCGTCACACATACCTCGCGGCTTGATCCCGTAAGGAAGAGTGAGCTGTGTAACAAGGCTGGTGCCCAGATGTATGCCAGGGGTGCCAAGGAATGGACGATCATGTTGCTTTCCTTTACTGACGATGGCCGCTTGGCCTTCAGCTGGCAGCGTCAAATCGACCAGTCCTCATTCAGTGCCGTTGATTGGAAAATCGTCAGGATCATGGGTGAAGATATCAAGAGGAGGACCTGATGGAGCGTGGTGAGCTGCTCTTCAAGCTGGCCTATGAGGCTTCTGACCTTGTGCGAGGCCTCCATGCTGATGGCATCGTCAAGAAAGCCGTCAATGACTTTGTCACTTCTGCGGACAAGACGGTGGAGGTCTGGATCCGGGAGAGGATAAACGCGCTCTTCCCTGATGACGCCATACTTGGTGAGGAGGAAGGCCTGGCTGCTGGGCAGGACGGCTGGTTATGGGTTGTCGATCCGATAGATGGAACAGTCAACTTCATGAACGGTTTCCCCCTCTATTCGGTGTCGATAGCGCTCTACAAGGATGGTGTGTGCCTGGCTGGGGCTGTCTCAAACCCCTTCTTCAACGAACATTTCACCGCAGTGAAGGGGGAGGGTGCTTTCCTGAATGGGAAAAAGATCACAGCCTCGCAGCTGCCTCTTGAAGCCTCGCTGGCCCTCGTCGTGCCACCACATCGCTTCCATGATTCCCTTGAACGTTTCTGGGAGGATGAGAGGCGGATCTACGACCTCGTCAGTGATACACGCTCGATAGGCTCAGCCGCATTGAGCCTGTGCTATACAGCCTGTGGACGTTGCTCGCTCTACTATGAGTGGTATCTTCACATTTATGACATAGCTGCAGGCTGCCTGATCGCCCAGGAAGCTGGTGTCGATGTCATCCTCAGCCAGGAAGGCGGCTTGTACAAGGTGCTCGCTGTCAGTGCGATACATTCACAGAAGACCAGGAAGGAGGTCTCATTATGATCAAGGCCGTACTTTTCGACCTCGATGGCACACTCCTCGATACATCAGAAGGCATATTCCATACAGCCAACTACACGATGTCCGCCTTAGGCATGGAACCTTGCTGGGATGAGGCGCAATTGCGCAAGTTCGTTGGTCCTCCATTGAAGGACTGCTTCAGGATCACCTATGGTGTGCAGGACGAGGCTGTGCTTGAACGCTGTGTCGCTGTCTATCGTGCTGAGTACGAGAAGGTCGGCATGCACCTGTGCCGTATCTATGATGGGATCATGGAGACGATAGAGGCCTTGCATGAGCGTGGGCTCAAAGTAGGCGTGTGCACCTTGAAGTACGAGCGCCTTGCCAGGATGATTTTCGATGAGAAGGGCATCACAGGGCTTTTCGACACGATCCGGGGAACTGATGAGGCTGGCAAGGTCACCAAGGCTGAATCGATAAAGAGGGCCTGTGCGGACCTCTCGGTCCAACCTGCAGGAGTCCTGATGGTTGGTGATACGATGAACGACCTTCTTGGTGCGGCAGAAGCTGGTACCAGCTTCGCTGCAGCCACCTGGGGTTTTGGCTTCACAAAAGACTTCAAGTCGGATGACTGCCATGTCATCGGCAGTCCATCAAGCATACTTTCCATCATCGAGGAGGAAGAGAGATGAGCATCAAGCGGATCCAGACAGACAAGGCCCCTGCGGCCATCGGACCTTATTCACAGGCAGTCGACTGTGGGAACATCGTGTTCTGCTCAGGGCAGATCCCTGTCGACCCGGCCACAGGTGCTATCGCAGGAGATGACGCTCCAAGCCAGGCACGCCAGTGTTTCAAGAACATAGCTGCCGTTCTCAAAGAGGCTGGACTGGCACTTGACTCTGTCGTCAAGGCGACTGTCTTCCTTGCTGACATGAACGACTTCGCCTCTGTCAATGAGGTCTATGCCGAGGCCTTCTCCTCATGCCCTGTGCTCCCTGCACGTTCAGCCGTACAGGTCGCCAGGCTTCCCAAGGATGTGAAGGTCGAAATCGAGGTCATCGCCATCAGGTGAATGAGGCGTAGGACGCATCTGCAGCCCTGACCAGGTCGTCAGGGCTGAGGCAGAGCTGCACACCACGCAGACCTGCCGAGACATAGACCTGGTCCTCGAGCTGGGCCAGCTCCTCCACGTACGTCGTATAACGATGGATCATCCCAAGGGGCGAGCAACCACCTCGTATGTAACCGGTCTTCGCCTGCAGCTGTGAAAGTGGCAGGAGTTCCAAGGCCTTCTCACCTGTCAGCGCCCTTGCCTTCTTGAGGGAGATGTCGAAGAGGGCGGGTGTGACGAAGACATACAGTTGTCCAGACGATCCAGTCATGACTATGGTCTTGTATACCCTTTCGGGGTCGAGCCCTGCTGACTGTGCCGCATGTATGGCATCAAGATGCTCCTCGTCGACCTCGTAGGTGGTGCATGAGTAAGGGATGCCCATGCTGTCGAGGAGCCTCATCGCATTTGTTTTCTTGATCATCATCCCCAAACATAATCCAGCATGCCTCTGGCATGGAAGGCCATGACATGGACAAAAGCCATATCCTTGGGCTAAGCTCCTTATGAAAAGGCATCTCAACAATACACAGGACTCGAGTACAGTGATCAGGAAAACACTAAGCATTCTGGTTGCCTTGTTGTTGGTCAGCCTGCCGCTGATTGCGGACAACCAGGTTGTGACAAGCAGCAGGGCGGAGGCCCTGGACAGCACCACGACATCAGTGGGGCAGTCCTGGCAGGGCTTCCAGGAGCAGCTGGGCTGGACAACGCCCCAGACGATTGACCTGGACTACTTGCAGATGGTCCGCACCAGCGCTGCCATCGGTGATGCGTCTTATCCAGTGACTGTCGGCGACATCTATACCCTTTCTTATTTCTACAACAACAGCGTGGTCGAAGTGCCAGTCATGGTCACTCATTCACCAACGCTGTCAATCCCGAATATCGGCATTTTCAATGTCGGTAACCGCACCTACCTGGACCTCAAGGAGGAGGTGGAGGCTGCTGTCACGGCCCTCTATCCTTACTCCAATCCGACGTTGACAATCACCAACACGGGAGTCTTCGCGGTATCGGTGTCTGGTCTTTCAACGACCAGCACCAGGGTTGACGCCTGGGGGCTCAGCCGGCTCTCAGACTTCTCCAGCTATGCAGGGGAGATGGCGTCGACACGTGATGTGACCGTGATTGGTGCGGATGGCAGCCAGGCCAATTACGACCTTTATGCCGCCCGCAGGGAAGGGGACCTGTCCCAGGATCCCTTGCTCCGCCCAGGTGACCAGGTCGTTTTCAATAAGCGTGGCACCACAGTCATGATTTCAGGCAGCATCCAGCGTCCAGGAACCTACCAGGTCCTGGAGGATGAGGACCTAGGCGACCTCGTCAGCCGCTATGCGCTTGGCTTCACAAGCGCGGCACGCACTGATGACATCATAGTCACCCGCCGCAGTGGCACCAGCTACATCGAGCTCCATCCATCTGCCGATGAGATGGCTGGCTTCACGCTCCAGGATGGTGACATGGTCACTGTCAACAGCCTCAGCATCCCTGTTGGTTCTGTGACGATTGAAGGTGCGCTTGTTTCAACTGATACCTCGAACGGCAACACGGTGCTCGGCCAGGTCAGCTCACAGTATTTCTACCGCTTCGCAGTCGGAGACACGGTCGAGACCATGTTGAGGGACATGAGCCAGTACTTCTCCGCCTCTTCCGATCTTGACGGTTGTTATCTGACGCGCGATGGTGCCAGTTACCCACTGTCCTTCCGGGAGATCCTCTACGGTGACGACCCTGCCGGCGACATGCTGTTGCAAAGTGGTGACCGTTTCACGATCCCCTTCTCCAACCAGGTGGTCACAGTCAATGGCGCCGTCAACAATCCAGGCACTTATGCCTATGTGCCAGGCAAGGATGTGAGCTACTATGTCAACCTCGCAGGTGGCCTTGCCGATGATGCGAAGGGCTTGGACAAGTACACGCTCTACAACAGTTATGGGCAGAAGATCGCTGATGACAGCCCGATCACCGCGGAGACGACTGTCGAGCTGGACAGGAGCACCTTCGAACGTGACCTTGGCATCGCGATATCTGTCATAGGTGGCGTCAGCACGATTGCCACAATCGTTTCGACTATCGTTGGCATCGTCAACGCGGTCAACTGATAGGAGGACGTCATGGAAAACTCAACCTATACGAACCGCAAGGACGAGGAAGTCGAGATCTCTCTGTACGATATCTGCGCATCCATCTTCAGGAAGAAGCTGATGATCGTGCTGATTGTCGTGGTCGCTGTCGCCCTGGCATTCGTTTATCTCAAGTTCTGCAACCCTGTCTATGAATCGACCGTCACGATGATGGTCTCACCCCTGTCTGGTGGCTCCAATTCAAGTGACCTCACCAGCCTTTTGAGCGGGTCGTTCTCCGGAGATGCGGCCATTGAGACAGAACTCGCCCTCCTGCAGAGCCGTAGGACTGTCGATGATGCGCTCTCCTCACTGGACCTGTCGAAGTACACGGATCCTGATGGCATACCCTACGACCAGAGGGAGGTCCCCCTCTCAGCCGCCGGCATACTCGCTGGCGACATGATCAGTGTGAGCGCTGTCACTGACACGAACATCGTCGAGGTCTCTGTGAGGGATACGAACGCCCAGTTCGCCGCGGACTTCGCCAATGCCTTGGCAGAGGCATTCAACAATGTCCTGACAAGTTTCGCCCGGAGCGGGACGAATGCTTCGATTGATTTCGTAAACAGCCAGCTTCCCGTCGTACAGGAGCAGGCTGCTGAAGCGGCCAGGGCCCTTGCTGACTTCCAGAGGGAGAACAATGTGCTCCAGGCGACCCAGGAGAGCCAGGTCTCCCTGGTCCGCTACAACTACCTTGTCAACCGCAGGGCCCCCTTGGTCCTGGAGGAAGGGGAGGCTGACGCCATCCTCGCGGTTTCCACGTTGACACCAGGCTATGATGAGCTCATGGCCCGCAGTGACATGCAGGCCCTGCTCACAGAGCTCCGCAAGGTGGAGGAGGAGATCCTCAGCTACGACCTGATGACGGTGTCGACAGCCGCAGTCAGCGCTTCTGCGCAGGACATCCTTACAGAGACCCAGCAGAGCCGTTATTTCACGCTTTCCTCAAGACGTCAGACGATCGAACGCCAGATGAACGACCTGGTCGTATCGCTCTTGTCTGGAACCACCCGCCAGGATGCAAGCCTCTATGCTTCCACAGTCGTGCAGAAGGCTACATCAGCGCTTGAGCTCTCCTTGATTGACGAGCTGGCGGCTGCTGAGGATGAAGCCCTGTCATCCGTCCCCCAGCTGGAGATGGAGCTTGCCGTCCTCCGCAGTGATGTCGAGGTATACCAGACAATGGTCGTCTCCCTGATGACGATGAGCCAGGAAGCCCAGCTCAGGGCAGCGGCTGTTGATGACAATGTCACCTTGATTGATGAGGCCCTGGTGCCTGAGCTCCCTGTCAGCCCGAACAAGGTGATGGTCCTGGCTGTCGCCTTCGTCCTGGGTGCCTTCATCGGCTGTGGCATCGCCTTGCTCCTGGAGTTGAATGACAAGTCAATCTTCTCGACGGATGACCTCCGCAAGGCCCTGCCTCCAGATGTGCCATTCCTTGGCTGGTTGCCTATGCTGAGGTCTGAGAAGCGCAACCGCTACGTCAAGAGCGTTGTCTACAACAACACGAACAGCTTCGAGAGTGAGAAATACAAGCTGCTTGCCAGCAACATCATCTTCGGACGCAAGGAGCAGAACAGGGTGATCACAGTCTGTTCCACGGACAAGAACGAAGGCAAGACCAGCGTCATGGCCAACGTCGCCCTTGCACTGACACAGAATGGCTACCGGGTCCTCCTTGTCGATGGGGATTTGAGGATGCCAAGCTGTGAGCAGTTCTTCAACCTGGAACACCAGGAGAGGGGTCTTGTCGATGTCGTCATGGATGGAGAGGACCTGGACAACTGCCTGATCCAGCCGATCAGCGATGTTGATTCCCTCAACCTCCTTCCCTGTGGCACGCGGCCTGCCGTCCCATCCCTGGTCTTCTCATCAGACAACTTCGCCCCGATGATGGCAGCCCTGAAGAGGCGCTATGACATCATACTCTTCGACGCACCTCCTCTTGAGTATGCTTCAGAGCTGTTGGCACTGACCAAGTACGCACCAGAGGTCCTGATTGTCACAAGGGCAGGGATTTCGAACAAGTTCGTGCTGGAGGAGCTGATCCAGAGCTTCAAGAACACTGGTGCCCAGATCATCGGCGCCTGTCTGAATGCCGTCATCGCGACACATGGTTCTGGCCGTGGTGGTACAGGTTACAGTTACTACACAGGTACGAAGGGCGCCATGGATTCCGTAATCAAGCGCATACCTTGGTACAGTTCCCGCAAGATGTACTACAGGAGACGTTACAAGAGGGATTCCCGCTATCGCGACACAAAGCGCAAGGGTACGATGCGCAAGGTCCGTCCTACGCACCCATACAAGCCTGAAATGGACATCTGACATGCAGGAGGGCCTGGAGACAGGCCCTCCTCCCATCTTGAAAGTTGATGTGCTTTTCTGCTAAGCTCCCCGCCGAGGAGACAGGGCATGGATAGACTCAGGTATGACGGAAAGCTTAAGCGCCATGACAACTGTTTCCATTTGATGAAAATAAGATGAATCCCTCCACAGGGATTTTTTTTTGCTTGGAGGCCAACATGAGAGAGAATGTGTTCCGTGGTCGCTCGCTGACCGTGATCGAGGATTTCTCCATTGAGGAGAGGCGCTATTTCTTCCAGAAGGTGCGTGAGCTGAAGGATGCTTACGAGAAGGGTGATGAGGCCGTCCTGGACCGCTTCCGGATCAACGACCCTGATTTCGGTGTCTATGAGGTCTTCCTCGAGGACAGCACTAGGACCAAGGAGAGCTTCCGCAATGCCGCCAAGTTCCATCATGCCAAGGTGAGCGAGCTGATGACAAGCTCATCCTCGATCAACAAGGGCGAGAGTTATGCTGATACCTTCAACATGCTTTCTGGTTACAGCAACCGCATCTTCATCGTACGCAGCAAGGTCGAGGGGCTGACACGTTATCTTGATGAGGAGTGCCGTGCCTACAGCCAGCGCAACCACCTGCCTGTTGCTCCCGCCTTCATCAACGCAGGAGATGGCAAGCACGAGCATCCAACCCAGGAGCTCCTTGATGAGTTCACCTTCCTTGAAGACAACGGAATGGACTTCTCCAAGCTCCATGTCGCTCTTGTTGGAGACCTCTATCATGGACGTACCGTCCACTCGAAAGCCGACGGTCTCAAGGTCTTCGACAACGTCAAAGTCGACCTTGTCGCCCCTCCAGAACTCGCCATGCCAGACAGCTATGTCGAAAAGATGAAGGAGAATGGTTTTGAAGTGCGCACCTTCGCTTCGATTGACGACTACCTCGACCAGGGTGATGTCGCCATGAAGTGGTATTTCACACGTCCCCAGCTTGAGAGGATGGGTGAGCGCATCCTCCAGAAGCAGGCTGAACTGAGGAAGTCGATTACCTTCCGCCCTGAGTTCATGTCACGTATCAAGGAGGGCACGAAGTTCTACCACCCACTGCCACGCCACAAGGAGCATCCGACAATCCCGACCTTCCTGGACAACACTCCCCTCAATGCCTGGGAGAGGCAGGCGATCAATGGCATGTACTGCCGCATCGTCCTACTTTCACTGATCGCAGGCCGCTGTGGTGATGACTACACAGGTCCTGCCAGGACACTGCCTGACTACACTGATGAAGAGTACATCGTCCGTGTCGACCTCTCGAAGAAGGAGGACAGCGGCAAGGTCAAGAACTATTCTGAAGGTGTCCATCCAATCGACAATGGCATAGTGATTGACCACATCTGCCGTGGTGAGGATCCCTCCTCGATCCGTGAGCACATGAGGCTCATCTCCACTGTCCTTGGCATTGATGATGGCCGTGGTGGGGAGTGGATCAGCCGTGGTTCTGATGGGCAGTACAAGGGCATCATCTTCCGCCCTGGTGATTATGACCTGACCCGCAAGGACCTCAAGCGCCTTGCCGCCTTGGCTCCGCATTGCACGCTGAACATCATCAAAGATGGCAAGGTCAGCGCTAAGTTCCGCACCCACATGCCACCCAGGATCTACAACTTCGACGACCTTTGTTGTGCGAACGAGGCCTGCATCTCCCATCCGTCACAGGGCGAGGGTGTCGGTTCGATGTTCATCAGGACAGCTGATGGCCACTATGCCTGTGCTTACTGTGGCCGTTTCCACAGCTACAAGGAAATATGGGCAAGGGGTAGAAAACAGGGCCGCTAAGCCGATAAGATTGAGACAAGGAGCATTTCATGAAAACCATTGAGGAAATAACAAGATATTACGGACCACAGCTGGCAAAGGCGGCTTTTGAGCTGGGTGCCATCCGCCTCAACGCGGCCGACCCATTCACCTGGGCCAGCGGCTACCGCATGCCGATTTACAATGACAACAGGCAGTTCCTGGCCCGTGCCAGCATGCGTGCCCTGATCTGCGATGCTTTCACAGACATGCTCGAGGCCCTCTCCTTTGATCCCAAGAACATCGCAGGTACGGCCACAGCCGGCATCCCACATGCCACGACCCTTGCCGACAGGCTCCAGAAGCCACTTTCCTATGTCCGTTCATCGAGCAAGGACCATGGACTTGGTCATCAGATCGAAGGCCTTGGCAAGGATGGCAGCTACCATGGCCAGCCTGTCTGCCTGATCGAGGACCTGATCAGCACAGGCAAGAGTTCGATCGCAGCCGTCAAGGCGATTGTCGAAGCTGATGGCAAGGTGCCTGTCTGCCTTGCGATCTTCACTTATGGTCTTGATGCCGCATCCGAAGCCTTCGCGGCCCTTGACCCTGCCTGCGAGGCGCATACGATCCTGAGCTATCCTGTCATGCTCCAGACAGCGCTTGAGACAGGCTATATCAATGAAAATGAGGCGTCCCTCCTGAGGGAGTGGCGTGAAGACCCCTTTGGCTGGGGTGAGAGGCATGGCTTCAGGAAGGTGGAGAGATGAGCTACGTTGATTTGTTGAAGAAGAGCGCGGAGGAAACCGGCAACATCATATGCATGGGCCTTGACCCAGTCCTCGATGCGCTTCCTGGTGAAGGTGGCTTCCGCGACCGTGTCAATGCCTTTGGCGAGGCGCTCTTCCATCGCATGAGGCTGGAGGGTGTCGCCCCTGCCGCCTTCAAGCCGAACATCGGTTACTATGCCATCCACGACAGGCCTCGTGATGATTCCTTCGAAGGGTCATCCGCACTGGCAGACGTGCTCGACATGCTTGAGAGTTTCTTCCCTGGCATTCCTGTCATCCTTGACAGCAAGCGGGGGGACATTGCCAAGAGCAGTCAGAACTACAGCGATGAGGCCTTCGCCTGCTGGGGTGCTGATGCTGTCACCGTCTCCCCCTACATGGGGCATGACTCCGTCTTCCCCTTCGCCGTGGAGGGCAAGGGTGTCTATGTGCTCAACCGTACGAGCAACCCTGGCGCCAAGCAGCTCCAGAACACGCTGGTCATCGACAAGGTCGAGGAGAGGTTGAGCTATCCACTGTATATCGAGGTCGCCCACACGATCGCCCACTGGTCGAATGAGCATGAGGGCATTGGCGCTGTCGTCGGTGCCACGAGCATGGATGAGCTCAAGGCCATCGTCCGCTACTATGCGGAAAAGGATGTCCCGACCCTTATCCCTGGTGTCGGCAGCCAGGGTGGATTTGCCGAGGATGTCATGAAGGCCCTCTCCGAGGCCGGTTATGACCTCCGCCTGGCACGTATCAACTCATCAAGCGGACTGACCCATCCTTGGAAGAAGGGCCCGGCCCCTGAGGACTGGCTCGATGTCTGCATGGCAGCGCTCAAGGACCTGGTTGGAAAGACACAGCTGAAGTAGGAGTCTTTTATGAATGAAGCGGCGAGGGCCCTCTCCGGTGCCCATCTGAGGAAGGAAGTCCATCTGGCCACCGTCAGTGGTGTCGCCTCGACGAAGAAGGAGCTTGTACGCTGGTTCGACAGGGCCACGGATGTCGATGTGATCACGACCAAGAGCTTCCAGGTGACAGTGAATCCTGGTAACAGGGAGCCTGTGATCTGCGAGGTGGGCGAGGGGGATTTCGGCAACTCCGTAGGCCTCAGGAACCCAGGACTTGATGTGGCGCTTGAAGACATCTCCCAGCTTCGGAAGGAGGGGCTATCGAAGATCCTCAATGTCTCAGTCAGCGCCTCCAGCCCTGATGACTTCATAAGGCTCATCAAGGCCTTCGATGATCTGGCTGACACGATCGAGTTGAATTTCTCCTGTCCCCATGCCGCTTCTGGTTATGGCGCATCAATAGGCTGCGACCTTGGCATCGCCTCTGACTATGTGCGTGCGATCAAGGCCGCCTGCCCTGTGATGCATGCCGCCCTCCTGGTGAAGCTGACGCCCAATGTCGACGACATCGCTTCAATCGCCCGTGCTGTAATCGAGGCGGGAGCAGATGGCATCGTCGCGATCAACACGGTCGGACCCCGCCTTTACACAATCGAAGGCACCGACATCCCAATACTGAACAACAAGCTTGGTGGCAAGGGTGGTGCGAGTGGCGCCTGGGTCAATGAGGATGCCTTGAAGTGTGTATCTGAGATACGCAAGGCGATTGGAGATGGTCCCATCATCATCGGCATGGGTGGTGTCTCCTCTGGGCATGATGCCGCCCGCATGGTCGAAGCCGGGGCTGATGCCGTAGGACTTGGTTCTGTCTTCGGCCGGGTGCGCCAGCAGGACTGGCCAGCCTTCATCAAGTGTGTCAAGGATGAGGCCGCCTGTGAGCTTGGAGGCCAGGAAGCCTCCTCCCATTCAAAGGACTACTGGGTGCCTGGACGCCGCATGGAGTACAGGGAGCACAGGGTCGTATCGGCAGTGAGGCATACAGAGGAGATGCTCCTCCTGGAGCTGGACGGGGAGTTGGATTGCAAGGCAGGCCAGTTCGCCTTCCTCTTCGTGCCTGGCCTTGGGGAGAAACCCTTCTCAGTCGCCCATGGCAAGCCGCTGACCTTCCTGATCCGGCGCCGTGGTGAGTTCACAAAGCACCTGTTTGACTTGAAGCCAGGGGACGTCGTCTATACCCGTGGCCTCTATGGTGCCGCGCTTGAATGCCCCGGTAGCAAGAGGGCGCTCCTGGTCGCAGGTGGCAGCGGAGTGGCTGTCGTCCCATCGCTTTGCCGTTCGCTCGAAGGCCGTGCAGAGAGGATAGACATACTCGTCGGCACTTCAGCCTCATCAACGACTGGTTGTGATGGCAAGGCCCTCTTCGAGGACTATCTCAATGAGCATGCTGCTTCTTATACAGTCATCGCAGATGATGGTGTGCCAGGACGTGTGCTCTCATCAATCCCAGAGGCCCTGGGGGATGCCAAGGATGTGAAACTCTACCTCGTCGGCCCTGAGGTCTTCATGGGCAAGGCCGCAGAGAAGGCGCTTGATGCAGGACTTTCCCGTGATGACATCTACCTCTCACTGGAGCGCATGACGCTCTGTGGCGTCGGCCTTTGTGGAGAGTGTGTCTGTGGTGACCGCCTGACCTGTCAGTGGGGCACCTTCCAGTCCTATGCATACATCATGGATGAGGCCCCGGAGCTCTTGAAGGGAGGTCATTGATGGTAGACATGCATGTCCATCTCAGGGACTGGGGGCAGGAAGCCAAGGAGACAGTGGCCCATGGTCTTGCCATGGCCTCGAAAGCAGGGATCCACCGTGTGGCTGACATGCCCAATACCGCACCAGCGTTGACAGACAGGGATACTGTCCTTGACCGCCTTGCCTTGGCAAGTGGACCATCACGACGCCATCATGTTGCCTATTCTGTCTTCATGGGCTTGACTGCGGACCCTGGACAGGTCAGGGAGGCTGTCTCAACCTGGCAGGAGCTCTTCCCACTTGTCGTGGGCTTGAAGATGTTCGCAGGACACTCGACAGGTGACATGGGGCTTGTCAGCGAAGCTGAACAGTCACTGGTATTCAAGACCCTGGCTGAGGCAGGCTATGAGGGCATACTTGCGATCCACTGTGAGAAGGAGTCATTGCTGAAGCCAGACCTGTACAAGCCGGGCCATTTTGAGACCCACAGCGATGCCCGTCCCGCCCAAGCCGAGGTGGAGAGCGTACGAGACATGATCCGCCTTTCCAAGGAAGCAGGCTTCAAGGGAGGCCTTCATATCTGCCACATATCGACAGCAGGGGCGCTTGGACTTGTCAAACAAGCCAGGGCTGCTGGAATAGACATCTCCTGTGCGGCGACAGCCCACCATGCCTTGCTGACACGTGAGGATGCCAAGGCCCATGGGCGCTACCTCAAGATGAATCCTCCACTGAGGGATGAAGCTGACAGGTCGGCAGTCTACCAGGGCCTCATCGATGGTACGATCGACTTTGTCGAAAGCGACCATGCCCCTCATGCGCTTGAGGACAAGGAGCAGGGTGCGAGTGGCATCCCAGGCTTCGAAGGCACGCTCCACCTCCTTGCCCGTCTAAAGGAAGATGGCGTGTCCATAGGGCGCTTGGAAGACCTCTTCAGCCGCAATGCCACAAGGCGTTATGGCCTTGCTGATGAGGAGGGGCGCCTGCTCCCTGATTCGATTGGAAGCCGTATCCGCACACTGGCGGATGGCTATCCGTTCCAGCCCTGGGGCCGCTAGGCCCAGGGTCTCTGGCCATTGAATGGCTTTTGTTGTATAACAGAGCAAGACCAAGACAGGAGGCAGAGGCTGTGAAGAAGTGCGACGACGCAAGCCCTTACCCAAGTAGTAGCATCCACTTATTCATCAAAGCAGCCCTTGCGTGATAGGCCTGTCCGGGCTCCGCATGGGCAGGAGGCGGAGCCATGATCACAATCAGGAACAATAGTGAGAAATACACCTGGGTGGATGCCCGGGACGTCAACCGTGATGATATGACCACGCTCAGCGAGGAGTATGGGATATCATCAGAACTCTTGGCCGATATCCTGGACCAGGACGAGCAGAGCCGTATGGAGAAGGAGGACGATTATCTTGCCTTCATCGTCCGTATCCCACGTGACGAGGAGGACGATGACGACCCACTTGTCCGTACCGCCGTGCCGCTTGGCATCGTCCTCTACCCGGACAAGGTCATCACGATCTGCCAGGGTGACAGCATAGTCCTCGAGGACTTCGCCCGCAGCCGCTTCCGCCAGTATCCTGTCGACACAAGGGAAGGCTTCGTCCTTTCGGTCCTGGGCCGCTCCGCCCTGGTCTTCATCCGCATCCTGAAATACATCAACCGGCAGAAGGACCTGGTCGAGGAACAGTTGCACAAGAGTGTCATGAACGACGAGCTGATCCAGCTGCTGCAGATCCAGAAGTCGCTCGTCTACCTGACGACCAGCCTCACCAGCAACGAGATGCTCCTCGAGAAGATGGTCAAGAGCCCGATCTTCAAACTGAACAACGAGGATGAGAAGGACTTCCTCGATGATGTCATCACAGACAACAAGCAGGCCATCGCCATGGCCAACATCTACTCCGACATCCTGACAGGTACGATGGATGCCTTCGCATCCGTCATCAGCAACAACATGAACGTCATCATGAAGCGCCTGACAGTGATCTCCCTCGCACTCAGCATACCGACCTTCATCACAGGTTTCTTCGGTATGAACATACATATCCCTGGAACTGATTCCAACTGGGCCTGGCTCGTACTCGCAGGCCTCTGCCTGGTCGTCTCCATCGTCGGCTCCTACATCATCTCAGACCGGCACAACAGGGAGCTGACCCGGGCGGAGAAGGCTGAAGCCCGGCGCCGTGGAAGGTCGTCGCGTGAAAAGCGCCGGAGGAAGCAGTGAAGGCCATGCGCATCACCAGCATCCTACTGGTCGTCTTCCTCAGCCTCACTCCATTGATGGCGGATGCCACAGAGGACATCATCACACTGTACGAGTCACTGGAAAACCAGCATCCTGATTTCAACAACAGACTCAGCAAGGCTGCTTCTGATGCCCTGCTTGCAAGGGAGTGTGATGCCGCTTCCGCAGGACTCAGCCGCCCACAGCTCTTCTTCTCCCTCCAGCGCATAGCAGCCATAGCCCATGACAGCCATACGGCGCCCATCCTCGATGGAGATACGACCCAGGAACTGACCTATATCCCACTGGGCTTCGATTTCATCAATGATGACCTCGTCATCGTCACAGCCTCCCAGGAGGAGTCCTTGCTATTGGGGAAGACAGTGGAATCAATCGAAGGTCATGACATTGAAGCATTGATTGGACTGTCAGATGGACAGATTCCAAATGACAATGCAACCTACCTCATGACCCAGGTGGCATCCTGGCTCTCAGTCTACGACTTCCTTGCCGCAATCGGCGTGGCTGATGGACCTGTCGATATTGTCTTTAAGGATGGTTCATCAACCAGCATCGAGGCCCTGCCTTACGATGCATACGCTTCGACGAGCTACGTATATTTCAGGCAGGCCCTGCCTCCTACGATGAACCCAGGCTCCCTATACAGCGCGATGTCACTTGGAGACCCTGAGGCCCTGCTCATCAACTACCATGCCTGTGCTGAAATGCCTGGTTATCCATTTGAGACCTTCGCAGATGATGTGTGCACCTTGATCCGCGAAGATGGCTACAAGAAAGTCATCATAGACCTCCGCTGGAACAGTGGGGGCGACAGCAGGATCATCGCACCACTGGTCGATGGACTTGAAGCCATACAGGACGAACGCGGCCTCGAGGTCTATGTCCTCATCGCTGAGAACACGTTCTCAAGTGCCATACTCAACGCGCTTGAACTCAAGGACAGGCTGGATGCCACCTTGGTAGGCCGCCCGACAGGTGGTTCTGTGAGCCATTATGGGGAAATCCAGGTTGCGGTGCTCCATTGGAGTGGTATCCAGTACTCTTATTCCACAAAGTACTTTGACAACGGTGCCACAGGACCACTCCTGCCTGACATCCCTGTAGCGGAAAGCGTGGAAGCTTACAGGGATGGTGTTGACGTGGACCTGATGGCCTTGGGAGTGATCTGATGTTCCATAGGAAGAAGACAGTGGCAGATGCGGCCAAATGGCCTGTAGATGAGTACCGTCCTGCTGTAAAGCGCAGCATCTGCACAGGGGAGGCGGTCTTCGGCTTCATCCGGCGTTCTGACAACAGCTTCACCGACATCTGCCTCGTCAAAGATGAGGACATCCCAAAGCTGCTCGCACAGTATGGGCATGAGAGGAGTGACCTGGTTGAGATTTACTGAGTGAAGTCCAATGAGGACAGCTCGGAGTCGAGCCACAGTCTTGCCTTCAATGTGGTGAACCTGATCAGACAGTAGCCCTCGTCTGCAGGACCTGCGGGGTAGTAATGGTAGAAGATGTCCTTCCAGAGCCTGTTGAGTGTCTCACTGTCTGTGAATATGTCTGCTGTTCCAATAAGTGTGACACTATCAGCTTCCCTTACGAAGGAGATACCTGCTTTCGGATTCTTCCTGAGATGTGCCACCTTGTTTGAGGAACGGAAACTCGTCATCCAAAGCTCCCTGATGCCTTCATGGGCGATCACATCGATGGCTATTGGGCGTGGATATCCCCCTTCATCGATTGTGGACAATGTCACATAGCCACACCTGTCCAGGACCCAGGAAGCCTTGTCTTCAACACCCATCCAGCGTTTCAGTGTCTTCAAATCAACATTTGAGAGTGATCCAGTGCTGGCTTCAAGCTGCTCCTCGATTGAATGGCATGTGAAGAGTCCATCCTTGTAGCAGTGTATGCAGTAGTCCTCGTTGCGGTGACCATCGCCGTGTGTCCCGTACAGGTTTTGTGTTATCATCACCCTGCCACAGCTCTGGCAGATATGTTCATTGTCCATATGCTGATGATATTACGGATACCTTCAGATTGGAATCTTGGATTCAGGCTTTGAGCCGCTTCGTGAAGCAGATGATCCGGCCTGCTTCTTCAAAGCCTATGGCCTTGTGGAAGGCGAGGCTGTTTGAGTTGCCTAGTTCACAATCACTTGCGAACTCGCTGCAGCCTTGCTCTCCTGCCCAGGCTTCGCAGGCTGCGGCCAAGGCCCTGCCATAGCCTTTGCCCCTGTAAGCCTCTTGGACAAAGATACCTTCAAGATAGCCTACAGGGCTGGTGCTTGTACCTTCCACATAGTCCCGGCGCAGCTGGCACTGGGCAAAGCCGATGGGGATGCCATTGTCGAAGGCGAGGAAGAACTGGGTTGTCCCTGACCTCATCATCTGACCGAACTCATCGATAAGCCCGTCGATGGAGTTGTCAGGCCAGAGCTGCACAGCGAGCCCTGCCAGGGTTGTGATGTCGTCCCTTCCTGCTTTCACCAACATGCTGGACCTTCCTCCTTGGAAATGAAGAGGGCTGCCATGCCTGGCAGCCCTGTATTGTCACTTGAGGTATTCCTCCATGCCACGGGAGGCCCTGATGCCACTGGCCCAGGCTCCTGTGATACCCCGGCTGGTGCCAGCGCCATCACCTGCGAAGAAGATGCCTTCCTCGACCTGGAAGTGCTCATCGCGGTAAGCAGGCTTGTTCGCGTAGAGCTTGATCTCAGGATAGTACATGATCGTGCTTGGATGGAGTATGCCGGGGACGATCGTATCGAGGTTCTTCATGGCAGACCAGATGTAGCGGAGGATCTTGCTTGGCATGGCAAGCGAGATGTCCGAGGGGCTGGCTCCCTGCAGGGAGGGTTTGAAGTCATAGAGGTCGCCATTGAAGGTCGCGCTCTTGCTCCGGCGTCCAAGGCGGAAGTCACCCACACGCTGCATGAGTGGCTTGCCCCCTCCCATCAAGGCGGCCATCAGGCCGAGGTGTTCGGCGAACTCCTGCCCACTGGCAAGTGGTTCGGTGAAGCGTACCGTCTTGAGGAGGGCGAAGTTCACAAGTCCATTGTTCTTCGACTCGTCTGCGGCATAGGCGTGGCCGTTGACCGAGTACCAGATGTCACCACGGCTTGTCGCATACTTCTCTCGCACGACATGGGCATTGCCACTGTTCGTGCAGAAGGTGCGCACCTTCTCCTTGAAGTAGAACTTCGGATCGTAGTAGTCCTTGACTATCGGGTAGTGCTCGATCCTGGTCTCGACACGGATGCCGACATCGAGGATGTTGTCGACGAAGGGCACCTCAAGCGACTGCATCACATCCTGCAGGAAGTGGAAGCCCTGGCGGCCTGGGGCCACAAGGAGGGTCTTGAAGCCTATCCTGCGCTTGTCGGTGAGTATCGTTCGCTCATTCTTGTCTACAGTGAGCATCTCCTCACCAAGCGAAAGGGTGACACCGGCCTCGTTGAGCTTCTTCTGGAGTTCCTTGATCAGTGCGAGGCCTCCATCTGTGCCAAGGTGGGTCTGGCGGATTTCAAGCAATGAACAGCCAAGGCGCTCGGCACGTGCCTGGTATGTTGCGATGTTTGATTTTGGAAGGATTGTTGGCTGGAGGAAACGGGTGACCTCCTCAAGATAGGCGTCAGCTGTCTCCTGGTCCCAGTATTCAAGAGGGAAGCCTATGGGGAAGGTGAAGTTCATCTTGCAGTCGTTCCTCATGCCGCCCGTGGAGTAGGGCGCCTTGTCAATCATGAGGATGCTGATGTCCTTCTTACGCTCAATCAATGAGAAAGCCGCACCCATGCCAGCAGGTCCGGACCCGACTATGACAACATCATATCTGTCCATGTCTTACTCCCATGGAAGTAAATCAGCAATTGGGGATTTGTGCAATCCCGCTATCTTTTTCCGCTTGAATGCATACCAAATTCGGGATAGAATGTACCGCATGAAATATATCGGAGCCAAGGAACTTGCCATGAAATGGGGCGTCACGGAGCGTCGTGTGCGCCTGATGTGCCAAGAGGGGCGGATCGAGGGGGCCATGAAGCTTGGCTGGTCCTGGTCCATCCCCGCCGACGTGCCCAAGCCATCAGATGGACGCGTCATGCGTCATTATAAGACCTCGTCCATCCGTCTGGGAAGCATAGATGTCACCGCCCTCAACACGGAACGGGCCGTGAGCCCAATTGGGCAGGGCCTTTTCTCAAACCCTGGCACTGATGCGCTGGTAAGTGGGCTTGTCAGGCTTGGAAGCTTCATGGATGGGCGCGCCTTCACCTCTGACGAGGTCCAGTCCGTCTTCTCCTCATCTCCTTCCAGGAGCCTCTCTTATGCGGAAGTCTTGAAGATCTCCGCTTTCCGCTCTGTCCTGGTCAGGGCCCCAATGGCGGGACACCAGTACCTGACACGCTCCATCCTCGCCCTCCGCTCTTCTTTCACCCAGGGCTGGGATGACAGGGGAGGGCTTGGCTGGCGGGATGGTCATGCCGAGGCCTTGCCAGATGGGAGCATCACATCGATCAGCTTCCAGATGGAGACCTTCTTCCAGCAGTATGAGAGGGAGTGGAGGAACCTCCATCCCGTCTACAAGTCAGTAATACTCCTCACCCAGCTTGTGAAGGAACATCCCTTCGACAGTGACAACGCATTATTCGCAATCATGGCATCCTCGGCGATGCTCTTGAGCGATGGCTTCCTTCCTCCGCTCCTCGATGAGGGTCATGCTGAGGAGCTCAGGGCTGCGATGGCCCTTGCGGTCAGGAGACATAATTACGAAGACCTCGCGCGCGTCTATGAACGCCTGATCCTGGCCTCATACCGCTTCATGGATCCGTTGGAGTGAAAGATGTACGACGTCCTCTTCTGCGATGCGCTTGTCGTGGATGGTTCTGGCCGTGAGCCATACAGGGCAAATGTCGCGACAGTCTCTTCATCAATCGCCTTGATTGGCAAGGAACGTCCACGGGCACGGCGTGTGGTCGACTGCCATGGGCGTGCGCTCATGCCAGGTTTCATAGACATCCATGCTCACGATGAGGCCTATGCTCTTGGGGATGGCCACATGGCCTTGAAACGTGCCCAGGGGATCACGTCATCGCTTTCTGGCAATTGTGGCATAGGTGTCTTCCCCCTTGTGGATGATGGAAGCAGCCTGTCAGCCTTGGCTGACGATGTGCTTGGACACATCAGGAGGCCCTGGCCTTGGAAGGACTTCCCTGGTTATGTGGATGTCTTGAAACGTCATGGCATGGGTATCAACATGGGCTTCCTGCAGGCCCACTCACCACTACGCCATGCGGTGATGGGAAGTGATGTCGACAGGACGGCCAGTCCAGAAGAGATCGAGGCGATGTGCCGCCTCCTGGATTCCTCCCTCTCCTGTGGAGCCTTCGGCTTCTCGACGGGGCTGTATTACAGGCCGTGCATCAGTGCGGGACGTGATGAGCTCCGGGCCCTCCTGTCAGTCGTCAGCAAGCATGACGCCATCTTCAGTGTGCATTTGAGGAGTGAGGGCGACCAGGTCCTCGAAGCGCTTGAAGAGGTGCTCTCGCTCTCACTTGAAACCGGTGCCAGGCTGGAACTCAGTCACTTCAAGGTCATAGGAAGCCGCAACCAGGACAAGGTGCCAAGGGCATTGGAGCTTGTCCATTCCTATAAGGACAGGGGCTTGGATGTCGCCTTCGACCAGTATCCTTATGACTATGGCTCGACGAGCCTCTTCTCCCTCCTGCCTCCTTGGATGCTGACGCTCTCACGGACCGAGCTGCGTTTTGCCTTGCAACTCGACAGTGAGAGGAGTGAAGCTAAGAAGGAGATCCTGGACCCTGATGGCTGGGAGAGCATCTACGCCTTGGAAGGTCCTGGAGAGATCAGGATCCTCCACCTCGACAGCAGGGACGACCTCGATGGACTCAGCCTCGAGGAGCTTGGGGAGCGTTCCTCCTCGGATCCACTTGATGCCCTTTTCGACGTCCTCTCCGAGGAGCGTGGGGCTGCTGTGATGAGTGATGTCACACAGAGCAGGGAGTCCCTGGAGGCCATCATGGCTGATGACCTGATGTGCTTCTCCACGGATGCGCTCTATTCGTCGATCCCTGGACATGAGCGCTCACACTCTGCGGCTATCGAGCTTCTTTCCAACTACTGTTTGAAGCGTGGTGTCCTCACACTGCCTGACTGCGTCAGGAGGATGAGTGGCGAGCCTGCCCGCAGGCTTGGCCTCAAGGAGCGGGGGATTTTGCGTGAGGGCGCCCAGGCAGACCTCGTCCTCCTGGACCTCGACACCCTGTCAAGCGTGTGGACGGATGGACGCAACCCCGGCGTCGACCTGGTCCTGGTCAATGGACAGGTGGTCCTGGAGGAAGGGCGCGTTCTCGATGTGGACCCTGGCGTGCTTTTGTTGCCAAGCCGCCAAGGCTCGTGTTAAACAAGGAGTCAAGATGCAGAAATCTGGTGAAGACTATTTGGAAGCCATACTGATGATCGAGATCCGCAACTCGAGTGAGAGTGTCAGGAGCACTGACATCGCCCGCCAGCTCGGTGTGTCCAAGCCCAGTGTCTCAAGGGCGATGTCAAACCTGAAAGCCGAAGGCTGCATAGACATGCAGACCTATGGGGAGGTCTCACTCACGGCAAAGGGACGCAGGATCGCCGAGGAGGTCTATGACCGCCACCGCATGCTGACGCTCTTCTTCCGGGACATCCTTGGTGTCGGGAAGGAGGTTGCTGAACACGATGCCTGCCTGATCGAGCATGACATCTCCCGTGAGAGCATGCAGCGCCTCACAGACTTCATCCGGAATTACAAGGACAAGTGATGGAACTTTTCATCTTCGACCTTGGTGGGGTCATACTGGGGAACATCGGTGTCGAGGCCGAAGCATCTGCAAGGCTTGGTCTCGATGAAGGTGTTTTCCATGAGGACTACGGCCTCCACCTCAACACGCTGATGGCTGGTTACTGGACGATGGAGACATATTACCGCCATCTTGAGGAACGTTTCGGTGTCAGTGTGGAAGGCGATCTGATGAGGCTGTGTTTCCATCCCACAGTGGATGAGGCGGTGCTTTCCATCGTGGATGGACTCCGGTCGGCAGGACACAGGGTCGTAGTTGGTTCGAACACATACTCGAGCCACTGGTACGTCATGGATGAGTTGGATATCGCATGCCACTTCGACGCCCTCTATGCAAGTCACCTCATCCATGCTGTGAAGCCACATGCCGCCTTCTTCGACACGGTCCTGATGGCGGAGGGCCATGGTCCAGGGAGGACCCACTTCATAGATGACAGCCCTGTCAATGTCGAAGGGGCCAGGGCTGTTGGCATCGATGGACATGTGCACACAGGTTCCGCCAGTCAGCTCAGGGAGGAGTTGTCTTCTTGGTTGTGAGGATGCCACGCCAGGGTTTGAGGACCAGGATCTTGCTGTCGATCCTCCTTTCCGTCCTCATCGCCGTCATCCCTGTCCTTGTCTTCCTCTTCAGTTATGGCGAGGACTTGACGACGGAGAACCTCTATGACCAGCTCGATGTCTCGATGGACGACATACAGATACGTTTCTCCCAGTCGATGGATGGCTTTGAAGATGCCTTGTACAGCTTTTCTTCATCAAATGTGGTACGTCAGTGGCTTGCAGGGGATGAGGTAGGGCCGATCCCATTGGCCTTGGCAGCATCCTATGCGCTTGGGGGCAGGGAGGAACAGGCCTGGATCCACCTGGTCGCGGCAGATGGGCATCTCATCGCCTCCACCTCACCCGTCAGGATCCAGGTCGCGGACTTCCAGGAGCGTCTGCCATCAGGATCGCCTGATGGCCTTGCCGTCACAACTGACTGGAGGCTTGGTGGCGTGGTCGCCAACATGATGCTCCCGCTCTATGATTCAAGTGGCACGCTCATGGGCTGGGCCTTGCTGGATGTGCTTGGGGACCAGTTCGTGCATTATGCGGACCCCGCCCTTGTGAACGAGGTCTGTCTTTACAACAGTTCGACAGGCATGGTCTCCTCACTGATCCATTTTGATGACTACAGGGCCTTGGATGATGGCTGGGTCTTCTCCAACTATGATTTCACTGAAGGTTTCCATGAAGAAGGTGGTGTGCTGATGTGTCACAAGGACCTGCCACATGGCTTCAGCTTGATTGGTTACCTGGACATATCACCATACATGGCCTCGCTCAACAACTTCTACCGCTTGAGCGTGGCTGTCATCGCTGGCGCAGCCATATTCTCACTGATCACCGCCTTCTTCCTTGCGGACTCGCTGGTCCGTCCGCTCAGGGCGATGATCAGCGCCATGGGCGAGGTGGAGAAGGGTGACCTGGCAGTCAGGGTGGGCACTGGCAGTGTCGTCGAGTTGAGCGAACTCGCGGACAAGTTCAATGAGATGCTTGGCAAGATCAAGGAGTTGATGATGAAGAATGAGGAGGAGGCCGAGAAGGTCCGTGAGGCCGAACGCAAGGCCTTGGAAGCCCAGATGCGGCCCCACTTCCTCTTCAACACGCTGAACGTGATCCGCTCCATGGCCCGGATGCATCACGAGGCCCAGATCGAGGACATCACGATAAAACTCGGCCGCCTGCTCCGTTACGCCGTCGACAATCATGAGAGCACGGAGACACTGGCCAACAGCTTCCTGATGGTCGACAGCTATCTTGGGATACAACGTGTGCGTTACGGTGAGAAGCTGAGCGCCAGGCTCTTGCTCGAGGATGGTCTTGGGGATGTCGTCACCCCTAAGCTGTTGATCCAGCCCTTGGTTGAGAACGCGCTCAACCATGGTCTGGAGCCTAAGCTTGGTGACTGGGAGCTCTCTGTCGAGGCCTCCTATGATGCCCACACCAGTCTTGTGAGCATCACTGTCAGTGACAATGGTGTGGGTTTCGACCCCTCTCCTTGGTCGGATCCTGAGAGTTTCGCACAGAGTCCACATACCGGCATGTACAATGTGTACAAGCGTTTGATGCTTTATTATGGTAAGAAGGCTTCATTTGAGGTAGAATCCAAGCTGGGTGGTGGAACGCGTATCACACTGCGCTTTCCGAAGGGTATTGGAGGTTGAAGATGAGTTTTACGGTCTTGTTGGTCGAAGATGAGCAGCTGGTGAGGGAGGAGATCGCTGAGACGACACCTTGGCAGTCGTTGGGGCTGGAACTCATCGCGACAAGCGCCGATGGTGTCGATGGTGAAGCCCAGATCCGTTTGCTGAATCCCGATATCGTGGTCACCGACATCCGCCTTCCCGGCCAGGATGGCCTGACGATGCTCCGCCGTGCCCAGGTCGCGCACGCATTGATTCTTTCTGGTTACACCGACTTCTCCTATACGAGGGAGGCGATACGGCTTGGAGTCTTCGACTACCTGCAGAAGCCTGTGGACTCGAAGGAATTCGAGGACGCGCTGCGTGGCATCGCCTCACGGATCAGGGAGGAGGACCAGGCGATGTTCTCTGTCCTGCACCAGATCCATGCGAACACACCCGAGCTGATCATGCTCCCGAAGAGCGTCGACAATCATATCATCAACTCCGTGATCGGCTTTGTCGCGACCCACTATGGCCAGCCTGTCGGACTTGCCGAGGCTGCTGAGTTCATCGAAGTCTCTGAAAGCCACCTGTCCCGGCTTTTCAAGGAGGAGACCGGGTTGAATTTCCTCCAGTATTTGAACGCCTGGCGTGTCAACAGGGCCACAGAGATGATGATGGATCCAAGGCGCAACATATCAGAAGTCGCACTCGAATGCGGTTTCCCGTCCCCGGGCTACTTCGCAAAGATCTTCAAGCGTTTCACAGGGCTCACCCCTTCCCAGTACAGGGACAAGAAGTCGAGCTTGAAAATCAACTGAATTCCAAGGCCAGGTTTTTCTCTATATGTTGCAACATCTTGCAAGGCATGTGCAAATATTTTGTGCATGTTCATGCAGTTTTATGCATGGACTTGATTGACAAAGCAATGCCAAAAGAAGTAAGAAAAGCGCAAGGAAAAGTACTCAAGGAGGAGACAGAATGACGAACAATCTGAAAGCCCTGCTGATCAGTGAACTCGCCCTCTCGCTCTCCCTCCTCAGCCTTATCATCGCGCTACTTATTACGAACTAGGCCACGGCTTGGTCCGCTGATACGTACAGTGCAGCCCGTGGTCCAATTGAAGGCCGCGGGTGTTTTTTTTCCCAAGCAAAGGAGGAGGAATGGGAATGACAGAGGGAAACACCAGCACCTTGGCGATACTTGTCAATAACAAGTCAGGCGTCCTCATGAGGGTCGTCGGCCTCTTCTCCAGGCGTGGTTACAACATCGACAGCCTCTCCGTAGGAGAGACGGAGGATCCGGCTGTCAGCCGTATCACGATCGTCGTCACCGTCGAGGACGCGGGAGCGGTCGACCAGGTACGCCGCCAGGTCGAGAAGCTGGTCGATGTCATCCGGGTCTATACGATGAGCCCGGCTGAATCGCTCCAGCGTGAGCTCCTCCTGGTCAAGGTCAAGGCTGATGACAGCGCCCGCACACACCTGATCGAGATCAGTGACATCTTCCGTGCGACGATCATCGATGTCACGCCACTGACTGTCACATTGCAGCTTACAGGTGACATACAGAAGCTGGAGGCCTTCCTGGCCATGTTGCGACCCTATGGGATCGTCGAGCTCGCCAGGACAGGGATCACGGCCCTTGAACGTGGAAGCAGGGCCTTGAGCGAGATTGATTTTGAGAACTGAACAATGGAGGAAAGAACCATGAGCAAAATGTATTACGAATCGGACGGAGACCTCAGCCTCCTGAATGGCAAGAAGGTCGCCATCATCGGCTATGGCAGCCAGGGCCACGCACATGCCCTGAACCTGCATGAGAGCGGTGTTGATGTCACAGTCGGCCTCTACAAGGGCTCAAAGAGCTGGGCCAAGGCGGAGGAGGCGGGACTCAAGGTCATGACCGCAGCTGAGGCCGCTGCCGCTTGTGACATCATCATGATCCTGGTCAACGATGAAAAGCAGGCCAAGCTCTACAAGGAGTCGATCGAACCCGGCCTCAAACCCGGCAAGTACCTCGCCTTCGCCCATGGCTTCAACATCCACTTCGGCCAGATCAAGCCGCCAGCAGATGTCAATGTCATCATGATCGCTCCCAAGGGCCCTGGTCACACAGTGCGCAGCCAGTACCAGGAGGGCAAGGGTGTGCCTTCCCTGATCGCCGTCGCCCAGGATCCCTCTGGTGACAGTGAGCAGGTCGCACTGGCTTACGCCATTGGAATCGGTGCCGGCAGGGCAGGTGTCTTCGTCACCAGCTTCAAGGAAGAGACCGAGACCGACCTCTTCGGTGAGCAGGCTGTCCTCTGTGGTGGTGTCAGCGCCTTGATCAAGGCAGGCTTCGACACCCTTGTCGAGGCAGGCTACCAGCCCGAGATGGCTTACTTCGAGTGTTGCCATGAGATGAAGTTGATCGTCGACCTGATCAACCAGGGTGGCCTGACCTACATGCGTTACTCCTGCTCCGACACCGCAGAGTACGGTGACTACGTCTCTGGAGGACGGATCATCACAGAGGACACCAAGAAGGCGATGAAGCAGGTCCTCACCGAGATCCAGGATGGCACCTTCGCCCGCAACTGGCTCTTGGAGAACCTTGTCGGACGTCCCTATTTCAACGCCCGCAAGAGGATGGAGTCTGAGAGCCTCCTGGAGGAGACCGGCGCCAGGCTGCGCAGCCTGATGAGCTGGATGAAGAAGTAAGGATACAAGGGGGCCGAGGAGGAATCATGGCAGACAGGGTTTATATTTTCGACACGACGCTGAGGGATGGTGAGCAGGCGCCAGGCTACTCGATGAACCTTCAGGAGAAGATCCAGATGGCCAGGATGCTTGAGACTCTTGGCGTCGACATCATAGAGGCCGGTTTCGCCATCTCTTCCCCGGGGGACTTCGAATCGGTCCAGGCGATTGCGAGGGCTGTGGAGAGGCCTGTTGTGGCCTCCCTGGCCCGCGCCCTGAAAAAGGACATCGATGCGGCCTGGGCCGCTGTGAAGGAGGCAAGGCATCCACGCATACATGTCTTCCTCGCGACGAGCGATTTGCACCTTGAGTACAAGTTGAAGCTCACCCGTGAGGAGGCCCTCGAGAGGGTGAAGGAGAATGTCAGCTACGCCAGGAGCCTGTGTGGCGACATCGAGTTCAGCCTCGAGGATGCCACCCGTACAGACCTGGACTACATGTGCCAGGTCGTGGAGGCCGCCATCGCCTGTGGGGCGACGACGATCAACCTCCCTGACACGGTGGGCTACTCCACTCCTGATGAGATCCGGGGAATGGTCACTTATGTGAAGGAGCATGTGCCCAACATCGACCAGGCCGTGATCAGCATGCACTGCCACAACGACCTTGGCCTGGCTGTCGCCAACACGGTCGCAGGAGTCAGCGCTGGTGCCCGCCAGGTCGAGTGCACGCTCTGCGGAATAGGGGAGCGTGCCGGCAACGCGGCGATGGAGGAGGTCGTCATGCTCTTCAAGACGCGTCAGGACGCCCTCCCGTTCGAGACAGGTATCGAGACGCGTGAGATCACCAAGGCGGCCCGCATGCTCTCTACTACGACTGGTGTGAAGATCAACCCGAGCAAGGCCATCGTCGGTGCGAACGCCTTCGCCCATGAATCCGGCATACATCAGCATGGCATGATGGCCAACAGCCGCACTTACGAGATCATGACACCTGAGTCGGTCGGCCTTGGACAGACCAGCCTGGTCCTGGGCAAGCACTCAGGCCAGCACGCCTTCTCAAAGAAGCTCGTAGAGCTGGGTTACAAGCTTCCCAAGGAAGAGGAGGACCGTCTCTTCGCCGAGTTCAAGAAGACCTGTGACAGGAAGAAGAACATCTCCGACCGCGACATCGTCGCCCTTGTCGAGTCGACAGAGAGTGCGGAAGACCAGATCTGGTCGCTTGAGTCCTTCGTCGTCAACAGTGGCAACCACATGGACAGCACGGCCTGCATAGCCCTGCGCAAGGGAGGCAAGGTCTACAAGGATGTCGCAATCGGCACAGGTCCTGTATATGCGTCACTGCGTGCCGTCGAGAAGATCATCAAGCATCCCTTCAGTCTTGATGACTATTTCATCCAGGCGGTCACAGAGGACCGCGACGCCCTTGGTGAGGTCCAGGTACGCGTGAGCGACCAGAGCGGGACCTATCGTGGCCGCGGTGTCAGTACTGACATCATAGAGGCCAGCATCCTCTCCACACTCGCCGCCGTCAACAAGATGCTCTCAGAGAAGGTCTCATCCCTGTCACAGGGGCAGAGCGCCAACCAGATGAGCTTCGAAAACGACATGCTCTACGAGCACACTGACAAGAGTGGGGAGTGATGGCAAAGCTGGAGGTCTTCGATTCGACATTGCGCGATGGCGCCCAGGGGGAGGGGCTCTCCTTCAGCTTGGATGACAAACTGAGGATCTGCTCCCTCCTTGATGGCCTTGGTGTTGCCTACATCGAGGCGGGCAATCCTGGCAGCAATGTCAAAGACAGGCAGTTCTTTGAGCACATGGGGCGGCAGAGGCTGAAGAGCGCGCGTCTTGTCGCCTTCGGCTCGACACGCCGTCCTGGAGTGAAGGCAGGGGAGGACAGGAACCTCCTCTCCCTCGCATCCTCAGGGGCTCCCATCGCCGCCATCTTTGGCAAATCCTGGCGTTTCCAGGTCGATGAGGTGCTCAGGATCAGTCCTGAGGAGAACCTGGACCTGATTTCATCATCCATATCCTTCCTTGCCTCCCAGGGGCTCGAGGTCTTCTTCGACGCTGAGCACTTCTTCGATGGGTGGAAGGAGGATCCTGATTACGCGATGCAGACACTGCGTGTGGCATTGCAGGCCGGCGCCAGCCGCCTCGTGCTTTGCGAGACGAGGGGTGGCTGGCTCCCTGATGCCATCTACGAGGCTGTCAGTGCTGTCCATGAGGCCCTGCCTGATGCCGTCCTTGCGATTCATGCCCACAATGATTCAGGTTGTGCGGTCGCCAATTCGCTGATGGCTATAAAGGCCGGTGCCACCCAGGTCCAGGGGACGATGACCGGGATTGGAGAGCGCTGTGGCAACGCCAACCTCTCGACGATCATCGCGGATGTCGAGCTGAAGCTTGGCATCAAGGCCATAGATGGACGCTTGGAGAATCTCGCATCAACCTGTCGTTCGATTGCCAGCATCTGCAACATGCCTCTTGAAGGAGGCATGCCCTATGTTGGTTCATCAGCCTTCGCCCACAAGGGTGGCATGCATATCGACGGGGTCTTGAAAGATCCCCGCACCTTTGAACATGTCCGCCCTGAGGACGTAGGTGCGACAAGGCGCCTCCTGATGAGCGAGGTCAGTGGCAGGGCCCTGCTGATGCAGCGCATAGAGCGCATCCAGCCAGGCTTGTCGAAGGACTCTCCACAAGTCGTACGCCTGATGGAGGTCCTCAAGGAGAAGGAGGCTGAGGGCTATCAGTACGAGGGTGCTGAGAACAGCTTCGACGTCCTGATCCACAAGGAGCTCGGGGCAGGTGATCCCTTCTTCACCTTCGTCCACTACCAGACGATTGGACAGCTGCCTTACGCCGATCCGATGAGCGGTGCCAGCCATACGGCCCTGGTCAAGGTCCGCGTCCATGGAGAGAGCGCCATAGCGGCAGCCGAGGGCAAGGGCCCTGTGAACGCCCTCGACAAGGCCCTGAGGGCCGTCCTCGAGCAGTTCTACCCATCGCTGCGCAGCGTCCACCTCACTGACTACAAGGTCCGTGTGCTGGATGGGGTTGATGCGACGGCAAGCAGGGTCAGGGTCGTGATCACATCATCCGATGGCGTTGATTCCTGGACAACGATCGGGGTCAGCAGTGACATCATAAAGGCCAGTTTCCTGGCCCTTTCAGACAGCATAGAGTACAAGTTGTTCAACAGATAGGAGGTAACTATATGGGCATGACAAGCACAGAGAAGATCCTGGCGCGTGCCAGTGGGCAGGAGGAAGTCCACGCAGGCCAGCTGATCATGGCCGACCTGGACCTGGTCCTCGGCAATGACATAACAAGCCCTGTCGCGATTGGCGAGTTCGCCCGCTTTGGTACAGACCGTGTCTTCGACAAGGACAAGGTCGCCCTCGTGCCTGACCACTTCGCACCCAACAAGGATATCAAGGCGGCGACCCAGTGCAAGTGTGTGCGTGAGTTCGCCCACAAGATGGATATCACAAACTACTTCGAAGTTGGTGAGATGGGTGTCGAGCATGCCCTCCTTCCAGAGAAGGGCCTGGTCAGCGCAGGAGATGTCGTGATTGGTGCCGACAGCCATACCTGCACCTATGGCGCCCTTGGAGCCTTCTCGACAGGTGTCGGCTCGACTGACATGGCCGCTGGCATGGCCACAGGCAAGGCCTGGTTCCGCGTACCCTCCGCACTGAAGTTCAACCTGACCGGGTCCTTCCGCCCCTATGTCTCAGGCAAGGACCTGATCCTCCATATCATCGGCATGATTGGTGTTGATGGCGCCCTGTACAGGACGATGGAGTTCTCTGGCCCTGGGGTGGCCTCCCTCTCAATGGATGACCGCTTCACTGTCTGCAACATGGCGATCGAGGCCGGAGGCAAGAACGGCATCTTCCCGGTCGATGGGAAAACCCTTGCTTACTTGAAGGAATCAGGTGCCAGGGAACCTCGCATTTATGAGAGTGATCCTGATGCCACCTATGAAAAGGTCTATGAGATCGACCTCTCAACAATAGAGAGCACGGTCGCCTTCCCACACCTGCCGGAGAACACGCATCCAATCAGCCAGTGTGGGGAAGTCAAGATCGACCAGGTCGTGATTGGCAGCTGCACGAATGGCCGCATCAGCGACCTGAGGCAGGCGGCGGAGATCCTCCGTGGCCGCCATGTCGCCAAGGGCATCCGCTGCCTTGTCATCCCCGCGACGCAGAAGATCTGGCGCCAGGCGATGGACGAGGGGCTCTTCGACATCTTCATGGATGCAGGATGCGTGATCAGCACGCCGACCTGCGGTCCCTGTCTCGGTGGTTACATGGGCATACTCGCAGAGGGTGAGCGCTGCGTGTCGACGACGAACCGCAACTTCGTCGGCCGCATGGGCCATGTGAAGAGCGAGGTCTACCTCGCATCCCCGGCTGTCGCCGCCGCATCAGCTGTCGCTGGACGGATCGCCGACCCTGCCAAGCTGGACTGAGGAGGAGAGAGATGAAAGCAAGAGGAAAAGTCTTCAAATACCAGGACAATGTCGACACGGATGTGATCATCCCTGCCCGCTACCTGAACACATCGAGCGCCGCTGAGCTCGCCGCCCACTGCATGGAGGACATAGACAAGGACTTCGTCTCCAATGTGAAGAAGGGGGATATCATCGTGGCAGGAGCCAACTTCGGTTGTGGCTCCTCACGTGAGCACGCCCCGCTTGCGATCAAGGAGAGTGGTATCGGCTGTGTCATCGCGACGACCTTCGCGCGCATCTTCTACCGCAATGCGATCAACATCGGACTGCCGATCCTCGAGTGCCCTGCCGCCAGTGAGGCGGTGAGGGCAGGGGACGAGGTCGAGGTCGATTTCGACACGGGCACTGTCACTGACATCACGACAGGGCAGGTCTTCCAGGGTGAGCCCTTCCCGCCCTTCATGCAGGAGATCATCCGCGATGGTGGGCTCATAAACCACCTGTCCAAGACGATGAAGGAGGCGTAAGCATGGATTTCAAGATCGCAGTCATCCCCGGCGATGGGATTGGACCAGACATAGTACGTGAGGCCTTGAAGGTCCTCGACAAGGTGGCTTCCTGCTATGGCCACCACTTCTCCTATGAGACCCTCCTGGCTGGAGGTGTGGCCATTGATGAGACAGGCGCCCCGCTTCCAGAGGAGACCCTTGAGAAGGCGAAGGCGGCAGACAGCGTCCTCCTTGGCGCGGTTGGCGGCCCGAAGTGGGACGACGTCCCTTCCGCCATCCGTCCTGAGAAGGCCCTGCTGGGCCTGCGTGGTGGGCTTGGGCTTTTCTGCAACCTCCGCCCCGCCATGCTCTTCCCCCAGCTCGCCTCGGCCTGCCCCTTGAAACCTTCGATGGTCGAGGGTGGTCTCGACATCATGGTCGTCCGTGAGCTCACCGGTGGCATCTACTTCGGCAAGAGGGAGAGGACGGCTGACTCAGCCTACGATGTGATGGCCTACTCCAAGGAGGAGGTCAGGCGGATCGCCGTCAAGGCCTTCGACATCGCGATGAAGAGGAATCGGAAGCTGACGTCGGTCGACAAGGCGAACATCCTTGAGACCAGCCGCCTCTGGAGGGCCACTGTCGACGAGGTCGCCAAGAACTACCCGGAAGTCGCACTCAACCACCTCTATGTCGACAACGCCGCCATGCAGCTTGTCAGGAACCCAAAGCAGTTCGATGTGATTGTCACTGAGAACATGTTCGGTGACATCCTCTCTGATGAGGCCAGCATGGTCACAGGATCGATCGGCATGCTGCCATCGGCCTCACTCCGTGGGGATTCCTTCGGAATGTACGAACCCATCCATGGCTCTGCCCCTGACATCGCAGGCCAGGACAAGGCGAACCCACTTGCCACAATCCTCTCAGTCGCGATGATGCTGCGCTACAGCTTCTCGCTCCCAGCAGAGGCCGATGCCATTGAGAAGGCTGTCAGTGACACTCTGGACCAGGGCATACGCACTGCTGATATCATGAGTGAAGGCTGCACCCTTGTCGGTACAGCCGCCATGGGCGATGCCGTCGCCGCCAATGTGAGGTAGGACCATGAGGAGTGATGCGATGAAGAGCGGGGTGGAGAAGGCCCCGCACCGCAGCCTGATGAAGGCCCTTGGCTGGACTGACAGGGAGATGGAGATGCCTGTGATCGGCATCGTCAGCGGTCAGAACGAGATCATCCCAGGTCATGTCCAGATAGACCGTATCGTCAACGCCGTCAAGGCTGGTGTCAGGGAGGCAGGTGGCAATCCTGTCGTCTTCCCTGTGATCGGCGTCTGTGATGGCATAGCCATGGGGCACAAGGGCATGAAGTACTCCCTCTGCTCCCGTGAGCTGATCGCGGACAGCATAGAGGTCATGGCCAACGCCCATCCCTTCGACGCCCTTGTCATGGTGCCCAACTGCGACAAGATCGTCCCTGGCATGCTGATGGCGGCAGCGAGGCTCGATTTGCCGACGATCTTCGTCTCAGGCGGCCCCATGCTCGCCGGACATATCAAGGGGGACCGCAGCCGTGGCTACTCGCTCTCCTCGATGTTCGAGGCTGTCGGCCGTTACAAGGCCGGCACGATGGATGAAGAGGAGGTCAAGTCCTGGGAGGACTCTGTCTGCCCGACCTGTGGCTCATGCTCCGGCATGTACACGGCCAACAGCATGAACTGCCTCTGCGAAGCCATAGGCATGGCCCTGCCTGGCAATGGCACGATCCCTGCCGTTTACGCCGCACGTGAGCGCCTTGCCAAGGACACAGGCTGGGCCATCATGAACCTTCTGGCCAAAGGCATCACCGCTCGAGACATCCTCACGGAGAAGGCCTTCAAGAACGCGCTCAAGGTCGACATGGCCCTCGGCTGTTCGACCAACACGATGCTGCATCTTCCTGCGATCGCCCACAGCGCAGGTGTGGAGATCGATATCTTCGAAGCGAACGACATCTCTGCCAAGGTGCCAAACCTCTGCCACCTGGCACCTGCAGGTCCTGACCATATCGAGGACCTGGACCAGGCTGGTGGCATCATGGCCGTGATGAAGGAACTGGACTCGCTGGGCGTACTCGAGCGCGACCTCATGACTGTCACAGGCGAGGCCATACATTGTTCCTGGGACGATGCCAGGAACTACAATGAAGCGGTGATCCGCCCTGTGGACGATCCCTTTGACAAGACAGGTGGTATCGCTGTGCTCTCCGGCAACCTCGCCCCTGAAGGTGCTGTCGTCAAGCGCTCGGCTGTCGCTGCTGAGATGCTCTGCCACAAGGGGCCTGCCCGCGTCTTCGACAGCGAGGAGGAGGCCATAGCGGCGATCTACGCTAAGAAGATCAACAAGGGGGACGTCGTCGTGATCCGTTACGAAGGCCCCAAGGGCGGCCCTGGCATGAGGGAGATGCTCTCACCGACCAGTGCGATCGCCGGCATGGGCTTGGACAAGGACGTCGCCCTGATCACTGATGGCCGTTTCTCAGGTGCCACGCGTGGCGCCTCGATCGGCCATGTCTGCCCTGAGGCCGCCGCAGGTGGCCTGATCGGCCTGGTGGAGGAGGGGGATGAGATCGAGATCGACATCCCCGCCCATAAGCTGCAGCTTAATGTGCCTGAGGCGGTCATTGAGGAGAGGAGGGCGCATCACGTGCCCCGCAAGAACAAGGTCGATGGCTACCTCGCCCGCTACCAGTCCATGGTGACGAGTGCCAGCAAGGGGGCTGTCTTCAAGGAGGTTGAGGAGTGAAGCTGACAGGTGCCCAGGTGATGATGGAACTGCTCCTGGAGCAGGGTGTCGATACGATCTTCGGCTACCCCGGTGGCCAGGTGATCCCCCTCTACGATGCGATTTATGAGTACCGTGGCCGGATCCGCCACATACTGACCGCCCATGAGCAGGGCGCCAGCCATGCAGCTGATGGCTACGCCCGCTCGACAGGCCGTGTCGGGGTGTGCATGGCGACCTCGGGTCCTGGTGCGACGAACCTTGTTACAGGGCTTGCGACTGCCTACATGGATTCGTCCCCTGTCGTTGCGATCACAGGCAACGTGCCTGTGTCCCTCCTGGGCAAGGACAGCTTCCAGGAGGTCGACATCCAGGGTGTGACGATGCCTGTGACAAAGCACAACTACATCGTCAAGCGCAGCGAGGACCTGGTGGAGACTGTCCGCGAGGCCTTTCATATCGCACAATCAGGCCGTCCAGGTCCTGTCCTGATCGATGTCCCGAAGAACATACAGACGGACATGATCGAATGGGAGCCGGCACCCCTCAAACCAATCACGAGGTCGACTGAGAGGCTACGCGATGCTGACATCGACAAGGCCATCGGCATGCTCACCCAGTGCGAGCGTCCGCTGTGCTACATCGGTGGTGGGGTGATCCGCTCTGATGCAAGCGCTGAGCTTGCCACCTTCCTTGAGAAGACGGACAGTGCTGTCTGCTCCTCCCTCATGGGCCTTGGTGCCGTTCCTGCTGACAACCCGCGTTTCACAGGACTGGTCGGCATGCATGGTACGAAGTTGAGCAACATGGCTATCAACGCCTGTGACCTCCTGATCGTCATCGGCGCCCGCTTCTCAGACCGCGTCATCAGCAAAGGTTCGACCTTCGCCCGCCAGGCCAGGATCGTCCAGTTCGACATAGACCCGGCCGAGTTCAACAAGAACATCGTCTCCCATGTGCATGTCGTAGGCGATGTCGCAGAGGTCCTCCACCGCGTCAATGGACGCCTTGGAGATGGACTGCCGCGCCACGGGGACTGGATGAACTGGGTCGCAGAGAACCGCCGCCGCTACCCTGTGAAGGTGACAAGCGAATCAAGGCGTCCCCGTGAGATCCTGCGCGCCCTAGACCATGAGATGGCCTCGCTTGAAGAGGATGCCTTCATCACGACCGATGTAGGCCAGCACCAGATGTGGGCTGCCCAGTTCCTGAAGCACCAGAAGCCACGCCACTTCCTGACATCGGGAGGGCTGGGTACGATGGGCTTCGGTGTAGGGGCCGCCTGTGGCACCCAGATAGCGCATCCTGATGCCCGTGTCTGTGACATCTCAGGTGATGGCTGCTTCAGGATGAACTGCAACGAGCTTGCGACAGTGGCACGCTACCAGCTACCCATCGTCATCCTTGTCTTCAACAACCACTGCCTTGGCATGGTGCGCCAGTGGCAGACCCTCTTCTACCAGGGGCACTACAGCGAGACGACGCTTGAGACCCCGGTCGACTGGGTCAAGCTGGCCCAGGCTTATGGCATCGATGGCATGAGGCTTGGCAAGGATGATGATGCCGCCGCCGTACTCCATTCCGCCTTCGCCCTGAAGCGTCCTGTAGTCGTCGACTGCGAGATTCCAATCGATGACAAGGTCCTGCCGATGATTCCTCCCGGGGCTTCAATCAGCGACATGATTGGTTTCATCGAAGAGGACATTTGACGCAGCTTTGTCTTGACGCCGCCTTTCCGCATGGTAGAATTTGGTCATGTTGGCTGGAGTGCCGCCATGTGGAAAAGGCATGCCAAACGATGATTGACCAAGATGAGCCTCTTGGGATATCATCGGGAAAGTGTCTGTCCACATAAGCACATTTCAGAGAGGTTAAGTTATGGCTACTCCAAAGTATAAAACATCAAAATCCAAGGCTGCGTCCCGCAAGGCGGCCAACATGAAGCTTTCAGCTCCCACCCTTTCTCCTTGCCAGACCTGCGGCAACCTTGTGCCTTCGCACCAGGTCTGCCCGAAGTGCGGCTACTACAATGGCAAGCCGGTCATCGTCAAGGACGCTGAATAAGGAGGGGAGAAATGACTGAAGCCCAGGTTTTGGAAAAGGTCAGGGACCTTGTCGCGGAGAAGCTTTCCGTCGATCCAGCCAAAATCGTACCCGAAGCGTCTTTCAGGAAGGACCTCGGTGCGGACAGCCTCGACACATACGAGCTGGTTTATGCGATCGAGGAGGAACTCGGAGTCACGATTCCCGACGACATGGCCAATGAGTTCGAAACTGTCGGCGATGCTGTCAAATTCCTTTCGCAGGCCCTCAGTTAAGTGATCGACATAGCGAAGAAGGAAGCTCCCTCGGCGGATAGAAGCAGGGAGCTTCTCGCTTTTTCCGAGCGCCTGGGCATCACATTCAACGACCTGGCCCTCCTGGAGACCGCCCTCACACATACATCCTATGCCAACGAGACAGGACGCCGTAACAATGAACGCCTTGAGTTCCTTGGAGACAGTGTCCTTGGTCTTGTGTCGGCGGAGTACCTGTACCGTCAGCTTCCCGATCATCAGGAAGGTGACATGTCGCGCTACAAGGCCGCTGTCGTCTCTGAGAAGAGCCTTGCCGCGATAGCACGTACGCTGGGCTTCCCCAGGATGATCCGTATCGGACATGGTGAGCAGATCAATGGTGGTCGCGACAAGGATGCGATCCTTGCAGATGCCATGGAGGCTGTGATCGCCGCCCTCTATATCGACCAGGGTTTCGAAGCCGCCAAGACCTATGTGCTCTCCTGGATCAAGGACCCCATCGAGCGTGTCCTTGAGGGTAAGAACAGCAACAAGGATTACAAAAGCATGCTCCAGGCCCACCGTCAGAAGCACAAGGGCAAGGTGCCTGAATACCTCCTTGACCGTTGTGAGGGTCCTGAGCATCGTCCGACTTTCTACGTCAAGGTCTTCCTCGGCAACCAGTGCTTCGGTCCTGCCGCAGGCAGCAACAAGAAGGAAGCCGAGCAGAACGTCGCCCGCCTTGCCCTCATAAGCCTTGGCGTCATAGGTCCAGAGGACTGACTAATATTAAGGCGGTTTGTTCTGCATGTTTGATAAAACACCTGTTGGGAGACGGGTGTTTTCTTTCTTGATTACAGAAGTTTTCTGCTATTTTCTATTACTTTCTATGATTTTCTAGCTTTTTCTAATGTTTTCAGTTATGTTCTAGTTTATGAGTTTGATGAAAATCTCTAACGTGGACATTAGTGTTATAGCAGCTGGAAACCTCATGGCTGTGGAATCGTATAATGTGCTCTGGAAATCCAAGGCAAGTGAATTGCCTAGCTCCCTCTTGGTGCAACTTCGTAATATCGGGGCATTCGAGAGTATTGGATCCTCAAATAGGATAGAAGGCAATACTCTTACAGACAAAGAGATTGAGGAAATCCTTCAAGGTTTGAAGACAACATCATTCAAGAACCGTGATGAGGAGGAGGTTGGAGGTTACTCGGAAGTTCTCGATACGATATATTCTCGATATGACCAGATTCCACTTACTGAGAACTATATCAAGCAGCTTCATGGCATGTTGCTAAGATATGTCGGTAAAGATGAAAGACATCGTGGCGAGTATAAGACAATTGAGAATTCTGTTGCAGCCTTTGACAACACAGGTAAGGAAATCGGTATCGTATTCAGAACCCCATCACCATTTGAGACCCCGATAATGATGCAGCAATTAGTTGCGGAAACCAATGAGTTGTTGTCAACAGCATTGTATCCGAAATTAATTGTAATAGCACTCTTTATTGTTCATTTCCTCGCCATTCATCCATTCCAAGATGGCAATGGACGCATGTCCAGGATTTTGACAAACTATCTTCTCCTGCGATGTGGTTATTCTTATGTCCCCTACTATTCGCTGGAGAAAATCATAGAGGAAAACAAGGCTGCCTACTATCGGGCATTGAGGCAGACGCAGGTCTCATTCAAGACTGACAGTCCTGATTATCGTCCGTGGATTGATTTTTTCTCCTCCATCTTGGTCAAACAAACAGAAATGTTGGAAGAAAAGATATCTGCCTATAAAAAGGGAGGTGTCTTGAAAACCGATGAGCAGATTGTCCTGGATATTATCAGGTCAACACCAAGAGGAATACAGTTTGCTGGAATCAATAACGCATGTGACATGAAGGAGAATAGTATAAGGCGTGTACTCAAAACACTCTTGGAGCAAGGTTTCATAGAAAAGACTGGTACAGGTAAGGGAACATGGTATATGCCACACCTTAAATGATCTGTGCGGCTTTGCAATCAACCTGGACTTTGGTAAAAACCATAATACCAAGTTGAAAGTAATTATAATACGAAAATGCAGCTGATTGCATGTTTGGAAATACCTCTAATCGAGTTTTGGCGACTAAACTTTGGTTTAATGTAGTGCCATTTTCTTCATAAGACATGATTCACCGCTTAAAATAGTGGATCATGAAGTTTCATGAAGAATATGATGAGATATTGAAGACCATGACCCGCATCTGGGGTGATGCTGTTGTGGAAGGGCAGAGGAACAATATCGTCCTCCAGATTCTGGCATCGATTCCCCTTTTATGCAGGAAGCAGCAACCCGATGCGTGTGGCAACCTCTTGTATCAACAACTACTTCCTCTATGCTTTTGAAGGTACGCGGAAGTATTTCAACCACAAGCCCTCAGATGATCAGGATCTTTACTCCAGGCTCAGCCTGCTTTATGTCATTCCATCTGGTGACCATGACGTGATTGAGAAAGGTCGTATCCTCCTGTCATTGATCATGTTGCAAGAACCATATGGCTGACTGTGAAGTAGACATGATGATTGACAAGTACAACCCTGTAGTGAGGGGACTGTGCTTGTCCAATCAACTACAAAGCCTGCTTATCTGATGCAGAAGCCAGCCTTCTTCGGCCCAGGGCTTGAGGATAATGTCTTCATGGGGAGGAAGGGGGATGCCTCGTCATTTGATGAACTGAAGACTACCTTCTTTGGCGATGGGGATTTGAACGTCGAGAACCTTTCGACAGGGCAGCAGAAGAAGGTTGCTGTGCTCCGGTTGCTGTGCAGTGGGTCCGACATCCTCCTCTTGGATGAAGCGGATGCAGGTCTTGATACTGCTTCCATATCAACATTGGTGCGCCTTGTGGAAGAAGAAGCCTGTTCCCGCTTGGTGATAGCGGTCACCCTTGGTTCTGTTTTTGATGGCTTGTGTCATATCGATGTCGTCTTATGACTTTCTCTGATTGTGAATCCAGGGTATCTTGAATGGCTTTTTGAGCCATGGGTAAAAAAGCGGCTGGAAAATCAAGGGGGTGATTGTTCCAGCCTAAAGGAGGTGCAAACCAAACGGGGTTCACAGGAATTACAATTTATTGTTATGTTGAAAATTACAAGCTGTCAAGCTTAATTTTCCACCTTTTTTCAATGCTCCCCTCCTGTTCATGCCTGGAGAGGTGCTTGATATTGTAAAGCCTACTTTGCCAACCTTGTCTGAAAGTGAGTCAGGCCTCGTTTGAGAGGCGCTCACGTGCAACGGCCAGCATGAGCTTGATCCTGTTCTCCTGGTTCACCCTCGATTGTGATGAGTCATAGTCGATGGGTACGATGTTGCTTTCAGGATACTTCTCCTTGAGGGGGCGGATCATGCCCTTTGCGCAGATGTGGTTGGGCAGGCAGCCGAAGGGCTGGGCTGTGATGATGTTCGAATAGCCCTTCTTGATCAGCTCGACCATCTCTGCTGTCAGGAGCCAGCCTTCACCCATCTTGCAACCTGTGTCGATGATGCCCTCGGCGTACTGCCTGAGCTCCTTGATCGTCGCTGGTGGGACGAACTCCTTGTGCCTTGTGACCGCCTTCTCAATCAGGTGCTCATAGCGTGCGAGGAAGGGCATGCCGATATGTTGCATGAACCAGGCATAAGCCTTTCCGCGTCCATAGTACTCGGCATCCTTGATACCGTTGGAGAAACCGTAGAGGACGAAGCCGATCAGGGCTGGGACCATGACCTCGCAGTCCTCCTCCTCGAGGAAGACTTCGAGGTTGTTGTTCCCCAGTGGTGCGTACTTGAGGTAAATCTCACCGACGACACCGACCTTGACCTTCTTCTTCGACCTGTCGACAGGGATGGCCGCGAAGTCATCGCTCATCTGGTAGAGGTTCTTCTTCAGCCAGCGTCCGACGTAGTGGCGGTTCTCCCTGTAGCAGGAGTCGATATAGTCCGTCCACTTGTCAATCAGGGCGTCCGTGTCACCCTTGTGGACCTCGTAAGGCCTGACCTGATGTGAGAGCAGCATCAGCATGTCACCATAGATCAGGCCTGTCAGGGCCTGGATCAGCATCGATGGTGTGATGGTGAAGCCTGGGTTCTTGTTCATTCCCTTGAGGTTCAGGCTGATCACAGGGATCTGTGGGTAGCCAGCCCTCTCCAGGGCCTTGATCAGGAGGTAGTAGTAGTTGCTCGCACGGCAGCCGCCACCAGTCTGTGTGATGACCAGTGCGCACTTGTCAGGGTCGCAGATCCCGCTCTTGATCGCATCGATCATCTGTCCGATGACGAGGAGGGCGGGGTAGCACATGTCGTTATGGACATAGCGCAGGCCTTCCTCTATCACCTGGTGTGATGAGTTCTCGAGCAGGACGACCTTGTAGCCATGGAGCTCGAAGGGGCGCTTCATGACGTTGAAATGTATGGGGCTCATGTTGGGGATGAGGATGGTGTAGTCCTTCTTCATCTCCTGTGTGAAAGGCACGCTAGGCATTGCTCTTCTCCTCAAGTGCCGCGAAGAGGCTGCGCAGGCGGATCTTCACAGCACCGACGTTGGTGATCTCATCGATCTTCACCATCGTGTATATCCTGTCCTTCTCGCGGAGGATCTCGCGGACCTCATCGCTTGTGACGGCATCAAGCCCGCAACCGAAGGAGATGAACTGGACAAGGTCCATGTCGGAGTGCTCCCTGACGTAGTAGGCCGCGTCATAGAGCCTGGCATGATAGGTCCACTGGTTCAGGACCCTGATGTCCTCATGCTTCTCCTCTTTGTAGCTGATGCTGTCCTCGCTGATCACGTAGGCTCCCAGCGTCAGGATCAGGCGGTCGATTCCATGGTTTGTCTCGCCATCAACATGGTAGGGGCGTCCGCAGAGGACTATGATGCGCCGCCCATCCTTATGGGCGCGTTCGACGATCTCCTCGCCACGCTTGATGACCTTGGCATGGTAGCCCTTCAGTTCCTCGAAGCCTGCTTCGACCGCCTTGAGGACTTCCCTTCGTGGGATGCCAAGCTCTGCGCTGAGCCTCTTGGCAAGATGCCTGGGGTCTTCAAGCGAGAGGTAGGGGTAGTGGAAGGGCGTGCTTCCCAGGTCCATGTTCGAATGGACGACCTCGCCGTAGTAGGCGACGACAGGGCAGTTGAAGTGGTTGGTACCCTTGTCCTCGTCGATGTTGTAGCTGGAACATGGCAGGAAGATCCTGTCGACCTTCTTGTCCAGCAGGGCCTCGATGTGGCCATGCATCAGCTTGGCGGGGAAGCAGACGGTGTCAGATGGGATCGAACCCTGGCCACGTATGTAGAGGGCCCTGTTTGACTTGCCTGACACCACGACATCATAACCCAGTTCAGTCAACACCCTATGCCAGAATGGCAGGAGCTCCCACATGCCAAGGGCCATCGGGAGGCCGATTGTGCCACGGGTGGCCTTGGTGTTGCGCGCTGCGGCGTACTCGTCGAAGAGCTTCTCCTTGTAGGCATAGATGTCAGTGAGCTCAGCATCGAGGACCTTGGTCTTGGTCACAGGACGCTCACAGCGGTTGCCACTGATCAACCTCCTGTCCCCTGCGAAGGTGTTCACTGTCAGGAGGCAGTGGTTGGTGCAGCCCTGGCACTTGATGTTGCGTACATCATGGGTGAGGCTCTCGACCTCGCCTGCAGAGAGGATCGTCGAGTCAGTGCGGCCCAGGGCATGGCTGCGGCGGCGTGCGTAGAGGGCGGCGCCGAAGGCCCCCATCAGGCCTGCGATATTCGGCCTGATGACATCGGCCTTGATTTCCTTTTCGAAGGCACGCAGGACGGCATCGTTCAGGAAGGTGCCTCCTTGGACAACGATGTGGCGTCCCAGCTCCTCAGCGCTGGAGGCCCTTATGACCTTGTAGATCGCGTTCTTGACGACTGAGACGGCAAGGCCTGCTGAGATGTCCTCGAGCAGGGCACCATCCTTCTGGGCCTGCTTGACAGAAGAGTTCATGAATACCGTGCACCTGGAACCAAGGTCGACAGGGTGCTGGCTCTTGATGGCTTCCTTGGCGAAGTCGCTGACGCTCTTTCCAAGAGCAACTGCGAAGGTCTGGAGGAAGGAACCACAGCCAGAGGAGCAAGCCTCGTTCAGGAAGATGTCATCGATGTTGCCATCGCGGATTTTGAAACACTTCATGTCCTGGCCACCGATGTCGATGATGAAGTCGACCTCTGGTAGGAAGAAACGTGCACCTATGAAGTGCGCCTGTGTCTCGACCAATGAGTAGTCGAGGCGGAAGGCTGACTTCATCAGGTCCTCCCCGTAACCAGTTGAAGCCGCGCCGGAGAGGTGGATGTATGGGTAGGCATCATAGAAGGACATCAGGAAGCTCTTGACCGCCTGGACTGGGTTGCCGTTGTTTGGAGAGTAGCGTGAGAGCAGCAGCTGACCGTCATCGCTGATGATGCACATCTTGATTGTCGTAGAGCCGGAGTCTATTCCAAGGTAAGCGTTGCCCACATAGGCAGAGGGATCCGCCGACTTCACGCAGTCCTTGTCATGTCTTTCCCTGAAGGCCTTGTATTCCGCCTCATCCTTGAAGAGGGGTTCGAACTGTATGTGTTTGCCTTCCCCGCTGTAGGCGGAGATCCTCCTGATGCAGTCATCAACGCTCATCAGGTCGCTGTTCTTCGTCAGCGCCGTACCAAGGGCGACGTAGTAGAGCGAGTTCTCCGGGCAGGTTCCTGTAGTATGGAGGGCCTCATCGAACTTCTTGCGCAGGGTTGGTATGAAGGTGAGGGGGCCGCCGAGGTAGACGATGTTCCCCTTTATCGGGCGCCCTTGGGCCAGGCCTGCGATCGTCTGGTTGACGACAGCTTCCAGGATGGATGCGGCGATGTCCTCGACCTTTGCCCCTTGGTTGATCAGTGGCTGGACATCGCTCTTGGCGAAGACGCCACAGCGGCTTGCGATCGTGTAGGTCTGTGTGGCGCGGGATGCATAGTACTCGATATCATCGCGCCCTATGCCAAGGAGTGTTGCCATCTGGTCGATGAAGGCACCTGTACCTCCGGCACAGCTGCCGTTCATGCGCACTTCGAGACCACCTGATAGGAAGAGGATCTTGGCATCCTCTCCTCCGAGCTCGATGACCGCGTCTGTGCCAGGCAGGTAGTGCTTCGCGGCTGTGCGCGTAGCATAGACCTCCTGGACGAATGGTATGTGGCAGTCGGTCGCCAGGCCCATGCCGGCCGAGCCGGAGATCGCTATGCTGACCTCCTCATCCCCTACGATGGGCCGGATGCGTTCAAGCATTTCCTTCGTTTTGCCGATTATTTCTGATAAATGCCTCTCATATGCTGAGAAGAGCAGATGCTCTTCATCATCAAGGACGACGACTTTGACAGTCGTCGACCCGATATCTATTCCCACTCGAAACATGCTGGAAAAATACACAAAAAGACAGTCAAAGAGAAAGTAGATACTCCAAAACGTGCAAAAATATTCAAGAAATCGCAAGGCAAGGCAAGTAATGTGAAGGTCTAATTCTTTTCCATGGAATCATTACCTTGGTCTTGTGAGGCAAGAGTGCCGATACTGTCCCGTAGTGATGGAAAAGGATGCCGTCATTGGACTTCGCCATGTGCGGCATCCCCTTGTTGTCACCCCTGTCCTTCTTCCTCAAGAGGATGGCTTCCATCCTCTCCATAGCCATAGACACCATTGGGCCGGCCCATCGCATCGTAAGAGTAGATCCGGGTCTCACTGATGGCCTGCTTGATGTAGTCCTCCATGCCAAGCGTCTCATACATCGCAGTCATCTCAGCCTTGTCGGGATTGGTGACTGGGTGCTTGGGTGAGAAGATGACACAGCAGTCCTCATAGGGGAGGATGGATGTCTCATAGGTCCCTATCCGGCGTGCGGTCCTGATGATCTCCTCCTTGTCCATGCCGACGAGGGGACGTAGGACCAGTGCCTCGGCCATCGAGTCTGTGAAGGCCATGGCGGAGAGCGTCTGGCTTGCAACCTGGCTCAAGGCCTCACCTGTGACGATGCATCCCATGCCTTCCTGTCGTACGACCTGGCTGGAGAGCTTCATCATCGATGCGCGGAACATCAGTGTTGTCGCATCCTCCCGGCTCTTGGCCTTGATGTTCAGCTGGCCGTCCGTGAAGGGGACGACGAAGAGCCTTGTGCCACCAAGGTAGGGTGCGGCAAGAGAAGCCAGCGTCTTGACCTTCTCAAGCGCCTCATCGCTTGTGTATGGGTAGGCGTGGAAGTAGAGGCAGTCAAGCTTCAGGCCACGCTTTGCCATCTCGATGGCGGCGACAGGACTGTCGATGCCACCACTGAGCAGGAGGAGGCCACGGCCAGCTGTGCCGACAGGCAGGCCACGTGGTCCATTGTTGTCGTCAAGGTAGAGGTAGGTCTTGTCTCGGATCTCGCAGTGGAGCACAAGGCCTGGCCTCTTCAGGTCGACCTTGAGGGAGGGGTGGACTTCATGTACGACCTCAGCCAGGGCTATGGCCATGTCGTAGCTCCTGATGGGGAAGGCCTTGTCCTCCCTCCTCGCATCGACCTTGAAGCTGGTGGCTTCTGTGGGACCTGCGTCCTCGAGGAGCTTCCTCGCCGCTTCCTTGATCCTGTCCAGCTCCTTGGCAGCGGTGACGGCACTTGCCCAGCCTACGATGCCATAGGTCGTCGAGAGGGCCTTGGCGACAAGCTCGTGGGGGCAGTCTGCGTCGACATGGAGGAAGATCCTTCCCTTCTGGCGTGTCATGTCAGAACCATGGGGGCGGAGCTTGTCCTTGATGTTATGCTTCAGCCTCTTCTCGAAGAGTCCCCTGTTGAGGCCTTTGAGTGAGATCTCACCTTCCTTGATCAGATACAGTCTTCTATCCATTGCTAGAAACTCCTGAGGGCTTCGATCAGCGCCCTGATGTCGTCTTCATCGTTGTCGCGGCTGAAGGAGACGCGGATCATGTTCCCCGCCGCCTCTGCGAAGCCAGAGGCCCTTAGCACGGCCTCGGCCTTTCCCCTGGCGTTGTTCGAGCAGGCCGAGCCTGATGATACCAGCACGCCCCTGTCCTGGAGCATGCGCACTGCGACCTCGGAGGGGAGCGGGGTGGAGAGTGCCAGGATGTGGCCTGAACACTGGTCAGCGGGGACGAGGGCCTTCACCTTGCTGCCCTTGATGGCCTCCCTGACCTCATCTGAATAGGACCTGATGCGCCTGGCATCTTCCTCATCAAGCTCTTCCAAGGCGGTCGTGAAGGCTTCAATCCCTGCAAGGTTCTCAGTCCCAGGGCGGAGTCCACGTTCCTGCCCACCTCCGTGGGAGAGGGGCTGGAGCTGTCCCTTCTTCAGGTAGAGTAGGCCGACACCACGTGGTCCATGGACCTTGTGGGCGGAGAAGGAGGCGGCATCGACCAATGAGAGGTCGAGTCCTGTCTTCCCCAGGGCCTGGACGGAGTCTGAGAGGAAGGTGATAGGGCGTCCGTATTCAGCCTCCTTCCTCCTGACAACCTCAGACAACGCCTTCGTGTCTTGGATTGTGCCAAGGCTGTTGCTTACCGCCATGACAGCGACGAGCCTTGTCTTGGCTGTGATCTCCGCCTCCAGGGCTTCCGGGCTCACCAGACCCTTCTTCGCCCGGACTGTGACGACGTCCCAGCCCTTTTCCTTGAGCATGGGGGCCCAGGCGGCGACGGCTTCATGCTCAAGCGATGAGATGAGCACCTGCCCCGGGGCCTTCGCCCACAGCAGGGATGACATAACGATGCCAATGGATTCTGTGGCTCCTGAGGTGAAGACGAGCTGGCCTGGCTGGACAGAGAGGACGGCAGCGGCACGGCGGCGGCAGTCCTCGAGCACGTCCTTGGCCTCATGGCCAAGCCTATAGGCGGCAGAGGGGTTGCCGGGGTGGTTGAGGCAGCTCTTTGTGTATGATTCCAAGGCGGCGGCGCTGATCCGTGTCGTCGCAGCATTGTCAAAGTAGTGGATATCCTTCATCGCGTCCCAATCCTCCCACAAGAGGGCTGTGTAAAACAAGACGCTTGAAGAGTGACAGGATGCCTTCTTTGTTTTAAAGTCTTGACCATGCCAGATGATTTCACATTGACACTTGCCGCGGGTAAGACGACGACTGTCTCCTACGCCGTGACCCAGGATGACCTTGAGAGGATCGTGGATTCCCTTGAAGGGGCCCTCTTCGTCTTCGACAGCAACAGCCAGCAGGTGTTGTCAAAGCTTCCATCGCTTTCCCTTGTCCTGGAAGCGGGTGAAGAGCACAAGACCTGGGCCTCGATTGAGAAGATCCTCAAGACCGCTTTGAATGCGGGGCTTGCACGTGATTCCTTCTTCGTCGCTGTTGGTGGTGGTGTCGTGTGTGACATGACGGCCCTTGCCGCCTCCCTCTACATGAGGGGCTGTGGACTCGTCCTCATCCCGACAACACTGCTGTGCATGGTAGACGCCTCGCTGGGTGGCAAGAGCGCCATCGACTTCGCAGGTGGCAAGAACCTGGTTGGAAGCTTCTATCCGGCTTCCAAGGTGGTCATCGCACCCTCGACCCTGGCAAGCCTGCCAAGGCATGAGCTGATGTGCGGTCTTGGTGAGGTGATCAAGCATGCCTTCCTGACAGAGGACAGGTCGCTTTACGATGAATTGATGGACAAGAGGGGTGCGGTCCTTTCTGCAGACCCTGTCTCGATGCTGCCGATGATCGACCGCTCCCTCCATGTCAAGGCGTCTTACATAGGGCGTGACCCTGAGGAGAAGAAGGGTATAAGGAGCTTCTTGAACCTGGGGCATAGCTTCGCCCACGCCCTTGAGGCCCTCGATGGCTTCAAGACAAGCCATGGCATGGCAGTGGCCTGGGGCCTCTCCAGGGCCGCCTGGGTCTCCGCCCAGCTCGGGCTCTGCGGTCCGGAGCTGTCGCAGATGGCAGACAAGATCCTGTCGTCCTATGGCTATGACATAGCACGGAGGATAGGGCCTTCTGACTGGCCTGCTTTCTCAAGCGCCCTCTCCAAGGACAAGAAGCGCAGCGCTGGACAGGTGCGCTTTGTCCTCCTCGAAGGTCTTGGACGCCCTGTGCTGAGGACGCTTGATGAGGAGCTTGTACGCAAGGCTGTAATGGCTTGAAAGTTTACATTTATTTTGCATCAGCTCCATGTAATCTCCATTGATGTCCCTTAGATTGGAGCCATCAAGAGTGATGGAGCAATGCTCCATGATTGAGAAAAAGAAGCCAGCGGCAGCCGGATGCGCAGGATCTGAGATACAGGCGAGCGCACAACAAAAGGCGCCAAACAGGCTTCTTTTCCGTTTGTTTTCACCACATCATGGCCAGGACCCAGAGGGGGATCACATGTGGGGCGGGGTAGTCGATCTTGTCCCTGATGACGAAATCACTTGCTTTGAATGCCTTGGATTTCCCTCCGACTTCAAGCAGGACCTTGTCACCTGCCTTGGTTGTCACGGTGAAATCACCATCTTCTTCTTTTGCGCTTGAGCGTATCTCCATGCCAGCAGAGGTGAATGAGAGGACGGTCAGTGCCTCCCGGAAGTTGCCTTCGTTGGATCCTAGCAGGAAATAAAGTGATGGGTTGGTGAGGAAGACCTTGGACTTGCTGAAACGTTCATTCGGATCACCCTCGGCTGGGACTATGCTGATCAGTCCTGTGGATTCCATGACATACAGCAGCTGGATCAGCTTGTCATAGCTGATCCCCCATTGGCTCGTGAGGCCCGATGTCTTGATCCTGGGTATGTTGCTGGTTGAGAGGAAGCGCAACACATCCCTCATTAGTTTGATGTGCTTGCCATTGAGTTCAGGGATGAAGAAGGGGATGTCCATTCCAATTATCTTCTCCACGCAATCCAGCAGGCGCATGTCGTAGTTGCCAGTCACGAAAAGAGGGAGGAAGCCTTCACGCTTGTACGATTCGAAGTGGGACAGGAACATCGAATCCACACTGAAGTCAGGCGTGTAGGTGAAAGGGTCCTCGACGTTCTTGTACCTGACCCCTGTCTTCATTTCCAGGTACTCCCTGAACGACATGAGGGGAATCTCCCTGTCCAGATACCTTCTCGCGGTCTCCCCAATCCCGGATCGTACGCGTAGTGAAGATGAACCAGAGGCCCAGATCATCTTGTCGATGTAGTTGTCATACAGGGTCTTCAGGAGGCGGTCCCAGTCCGCCGCATTGTGGACCTCGTCTATGAACACGCCTTCGTATCCAATGCCGAAGGCTTCTTCTACGATGTCATAAACACCATCAGGTGGGATCCTGATGTCATCAGCAGAGAAGTAGAGTATCTTGCGGTTCTGCGCTTCCTGGAACATGAGGGTGGTCTTGCCAGTCCCCCTTGGCCCCATCAGGATGTTGTGCCGACCCAGGTCACCGATGTTTTCAATGTACGGCCGTATCGGGTTATTGAGGATTGGCTGCATCTTCCGATGCATTGTGATTTCAAGGGCTCTTACAAGTTCTGCTGTGTTCATGTCTATATTATAGCATGTTTTCAAGAAAACTGTAGTTTTAAGTGACAGTTTTTCTTAAATTTAATAGTTTCAAGACACAAATTCATCGCTTGATAATGGGTTATAAAAATATTTCTTTATTATAGCAGTAATTGATATACAATTTCGAAGTCTCTGGCATCTTGACATGAGGATGGACAGGGGGGAGGGTGCTGTTTTTGGGGCTGGGATTGTAGTCTTAAGTCTGGGAAATCGAGAAATTTTGTGAGATGAAACTAAAGAATTTGTTGAAAACTGTAGTTTCATCTCACAGTTTTACGTGTGGCTCAGTGTTCGTCCAAGCCCTCGAGCTTGTCGAGCCTTGCCTTGATTGCTTCAGCTTCCTTCAGTAGCTTGCCGTAGCGTTTCCTGTCATGATGGCAGGCCTCGATCAGCTCTGTGATGCTCGAGTAGGTGTTGTCGACAGCACCAGGGAGGCTGGTCGAGAGGTAGACGCGGAAGCAGTCCTTCTTGTTCTTCGCCTGGCCAAGGGCGAGGAAGCCGAAGTAGCGTCCTCCACTGCGGGCAGGGGAGAAAAGGTCTCCAAGCCTCTCCGCCAGGGCCATATGTGCATCAGAGAGCGGGTAGGTCTCGTCGCGGAAGTTGTCCAAAGGCTTCTTGCCTGAGACGAGGGAACCTTCCTGGATCACAGTCTTGAGTGTCAATGAACCTGGCATAAGGCCAAGGGGGCAGGAAAGGGTGACCTTGAGCTTGGGTACGGAGCCGGCCTTGAAGGCTTCCTTGACCAGCTGGTCCAGCTTCTCGATCGGGAGTATGTAGGTCGACTCGCCTGCGGGACGTCCACTCTTCTTCTGCTTCTTGAGCTGCTGCAGCGTGATGCCGAAGACATTGAGCGGACCGTCCTTGCGCTCCACCTTCTGTTTCTTCGATGAGGCCTTGCGTTCTTCCTTCGCCAGGCCACGCTGGAGGTCCTTCTCCAGGTTCTCATAACCATGGCTGCTGGAGTAGCGCAGCAAGGTCCTGAGCCGGGGGTGGACCTCGTCGACCCACTCGGCCTTCAATGGTGAGACGGAGCGGGCGAACATGCGCGAGGTCTGGACGACTTCTCCTGCGAGTATGTAGCTGGGCTTCATGCGGAACCAGCTGCAGGAGGGGTGGATGTAGATCGCATCAGCGGTCAGGGAGCGGTAGGAGGATCCATCGTCGAGGACACAGACGAACTGTACAAGTCCACTTGCCAGGCAGGTCAGGTACTCGCTCATCTGTCCACCGCCGGTGATAGGCACGCCGAAGGTCGAGACGATCTCCTCGAGCTGCTTCTTGATATGTACGATCTCGTTCATCGTCTGGATATCCAGGAAGTACTGGCGGCAGAAGCGCTCACGTGCTTTCTGGTCATCCTTCTCAATGACAGCCATGTAGCTCTTGTAGAGTTTCAGGTAGCCTGCGAAGTCACCGTAGGTCGAGTCTTGGAAGCGCTCCTGGCGGCTGCGGGCCAGCATGGCCTTGTCCTTGGGGAAGAGGAAGGGGCCCTTGGTCGAGAGGAAGCTGGCTGCGACCAGGACCTCGCTGAGGACGTCCGGGTGGCGCATGATGGCTTCGACAATCGAGCGTGAGAGCCTGGGGAGCAGGGGGAAGCGCACCATCATCTCTCCAATCGAGGTCAGGTGGTGGGCTTCGTCGATCGCCCCGATGAAGCGCAAGGTGTACTCAGCCGAGGCCAGGGCGCTCTTGCGGGGTGAGGTGATGAAGGGGAAGTTGTCGTAGTCGTAGATCCCCAGCTCACTCATCCTGAGCGCGACCTCTGCAAGGTCAGAGCGTGTGATCTCCTCCTTGCTGAACTCCTCCCTGTTCTTGTATTCGCTTTCACTGTACAGGCGGTAGCAGGTACCGCTCTGGGTGCGTCCGGCCCTGCCGCGGCGCTGCCTGGCGCTGGCCTTGCTGATCGGCTGGGTCACCAGGGCGCTGGTGAAGGTCTTCTGGTCATAGTAGTTGACCTTGGCAAGTCCTGAGTCGATGACACAACGTATGCCATCAATCGTGATGCTCGTCTCCGCGATGTTCGTGGCGATGACGACCTTCGTCATGCCTTGTTGTGTCGGGGTGAAGACCCGCTCCTGTTCCTCCTTGCTCAGGCGCCCGTAGAGAGGGTAGACCTGCAAGGACTTGGCGAAGGGGCTGTGGAGGAGCATGTCCTCGCACTGGGTGATCTCGAACTCTCCCGGGAGGAAGACGAGCACGTCTCCACTCTCCTTGCTGATCCAGCGTTCGATGATCTCGTAGATCTTCGAGAGGCGGAGGTCGGTCTCGCTTACCCTTACACCATCATCACCCCAGGCCCTGGCTTCCTTCTTGTCCAAGGGTGAATAGATGACATCGACAGGGTAGGTCTTGGCGTCGATGCTGATGATCCTGGCACCATCGAAGAAGGTGCTGAACTTCTCAGTGTTGATCGTGGCACTGGAGATGATGACCTTGAGGTCCTTGCGTACAGTTGTGACTTCTTTCAACAGGCCGAGGATGAAGTCGATGTTCAGGCTGCGCTCATGGGCCTCGTCGACCATCATGACGGAGTAGCGTGACAAGAGGCGGTCGTCCTTCAGTTCCTGGAGGAGTATGCCATCGGTCATGACCTTGATCCGGGTCCTGTCGTCGCTCGTGTCATTGAAGCGCATTGTGTAGGCGCAGTAGTGGTCGTCCTCTGGGATGCCGAGCTGGTGCTTGATGAAGTCACAGATCGACAGGGTGGCGATGCGGCGTGGCTGGGTGACGCCTATGATGCCTGTCTGGTCGTAGCCGGCCTCCTTGAGGATCAGCGGGATCTGGGTAGTCTTGCCAGAGCCTGTCGGACTCTCGACGATGATCACCTGCTCCTCCTCAAGGGCCTTGAGTATGTCTTCGCGGTGCCTGTAGACAGGCAGGTCCTTAAACTCGCTTCCGGATCTCAATTGCCGCCTCTTCCTCCGCCAGCGTCCAGGTCTCCTGGCTTGCCGTGTCCTTCAACTTGAGCGTGCCGTCATGTCCACGCGTCAGCACCAGGCGGATGGACGCCCTGGTGGCGTACTCGTAGACGGCCTTCATCTTCTTGACCGGGAGTTCGTAGACATCTGTCCTGACACCTTCCCTGCGCAGGGCGGCGGCAAGGGCCGCATCCTTGGCGTACCAGGTGGCCTTGTCCTCGCTTGCGATCAGGACGTCGGCTGAGGCCTTGCCACCAAGCAGGGGGCTGCCAAGGTCCTCGAGGGCTGCAAGCAGGCGGTCGAGTCCTATGGACGAACCCACTCCGGGGAGGTCCTCCTTGGTGTAGAGCCCTGCCAGGTTGTCATAGCGTCCACCCGAGCAGACCGAGCCGATCGATGGTGCCCCTGTCAAGAAGGTCTCGTAGACGATGCCCGTGTAGTAGTCCAGTCCTCTTGTAATCGATGGGTCGAAGCTGAATGAGGAGCTGATCCCTTCTGCTTCGAGCAAGGTGTAGACCTCGCGGAGCCTGTCAGCTGCGCTGTTGCTGCCACCACAAAGTGCCTCGAGGCGGCCAAGCGTGTCGAGGAAGGACTCTCCTTCCGGCTTCTCGATGAAGGAGAGCGTCATGTCGGCCTTCTCCCCGCTGCCGAGTATGCTTGTAAGCTGGGCCTTGACCTCGTCGCGGCCGATCTTGCGTAGCTTGTCGACAGTACGCAGGACCTCGACCGAGGCCTCCCTGGCTCCGATGTGGTCGAGGAAGCTGTTGAAGAGTCCGCGGTGGGAGATGTGGAAGACATAGGCCCCCTTGTCGCCTTGGAAGATCGTCTCGAAGCAGTAGGACATCATCGAGAGGATCTCGGCATCGGCATAGGCGTTGTCGACACCGACGATGTCGAAGTCACACTGGTGGAACTCCCTGTAGCGTCCCTTCTGTGGATTCTCACCACGCCAGACCTTGCTGATGTGGTAGCGCTTGAAGGGGTGGGGGAGCTGGGCCGAGTGGGCTGCCGTGAAACGTGCGAAGGGCACTGTCAGGTCGAAGCGGAGCGCGACTTCGCGTCCTCCATTGTCGGTGAAATGGAAGATCTGCTTGTCAGTCTCACCACCGCCCTTGCCAAGCAGGACGGAGGTGTACTCCAAGGCTGGAGTGTCGATTGGGGCGAAGCCGTACATGGAGAAGATCGATTCGAGCTTCGTCATCAGGCGGCGCTTTGGTATCTCCTGGGCTGGGAGGGAGTCCCTGAAGCCCTTCAGGACCACTGGTTCTATCATGATTCCTCCTGAGGATCCATCATCTCCTGCCATCCTAGCGCGAAGGGTGGCCACATTGCAACTTGTCACATGTCTTGGTAATATCACACAGACTTGATTCCACTACATCTTCCGGAGGCTTTCATGAAGGCTGTAGAGCTCGCTAAGACATATGATCCAAAGGATTTCGAGGCCCGGATTTACCAGGCGTGGGAGGAAGGCAAGGCCTTTTCACCCGCTGCTGAGGGCAAGGGCTTCACAATAGTCATGCCACCACCAAACGTCACCGGCATACTCCACATGGGCCATGCCCTGAACAACACGCTCCAGGACATCATCATCCGCCACCGCCGCATGAGGGGCTGGAGGGCGCTCTGGGTGCCTGGTACGGACCATGCCGGCATCGCCACCCAGAATGTCGTCGAGCGCCAGCTGGCCAAGGAAGGCCTGCGCCGTCAGGACCTCGGCCGTGAGGCCTTCATCAAGAGGACCTGGGAGGTCAAGGAACGTCATCATGAGATCATCGTCCGCCAGCTGAGGCGCATGGGCTGTTCCTGCGATTGGGACCATGAGCGCTTCACGATGGATGAGGGCCTTTCGAAGGCCGTGCGTGAGAGTTTCGTCACCCTATATGAGCGAGGCCTGGTCTACAAGGGCCAGTACCTGGTCAACTACTGTCCGAAGTGTGGTACCGCCCTTGCTGACGACGAGGTCGAGTACGAGAACACGCCGGGCAAGCTCTACGATGTGCGCTACCCCTATGCTGATGGCAGTGGTTACATCACTGTCGCGACGACACGTCCTGAGACGATGTTCGGTGATGTCGCTGTCGCTGTGAATCCAGCTGATGAGCGCTACAAGGACATCGTGGGCCGCAAGCTGGTCCTGCCCCTGTGTGGCCGTGAGATCCCCATCATCGCTGACGCCTTCGTCTCGCTTGAGTTCGGTACAGGCATGGTCAAGATCACGCCTGCCCATGACCCGAACGACTGGGAGTGTGGACGCCGTCATGGCCTTGAGGCGATCAACCTGCTCAATCCGGATGGCACCTTGAATGAGAACGTCCCTGAGAAGTACAGGGGCCTGGATCCTGTGGCCGCACGCAAGCTCGTCGTCGAGGACCTCGAGGCAGGTGGCTACCTGGTCAAGGTCACTGACCACGCTCATGACGTGGGTCACTGCTACCGCTGTGGAACCATAGTCGAGCCCTATCTTTCAGACCAGTGGTTCGTCTCGATGCGCGGCATGGCTGACAAGGCCCTCAAGGCTCTCCAGGATGGTGAAATCTCCTTCCACCCCAAGAGGTGGGAGAACACCTACATGCGTTGGCTTGAAGGCATCAGGGACTGGTGTATCAGCCGTCAGCTGTGGTGGGGTCATCGCATTCCTGTCTGGTACTGCCAGGACTGCGGCGAGATGATTGTCAGCCGCACGGATCCCGACGAGTGCCCGAAGTGCCATTCACATAGGCTTGAGCAGGATCCTGATGTCCTCGACACCTGGTTCAGCTCCTGGCTGTGGCCCTTCAGCACCCTGGGCTGGCCCGGGAAGACCCAGGACCTTGCCGACTTCTTCCCAACGCAGACCCTGGTCTCCGCCTATGACATCATCTTCTTCTGGATCAGCCGCATGATCATGGCATCCGAGGAGTTCATGGGCAAGGCCCCCTTCAAGGACATCGTCATCACGGGTCTTGTGCGTGACAAGCAGGGACGCAAGATGTCTAAGAGCCTGGGCAATGGTATCGATCCGATTGATGTCATCGACCAGTATGGTGCCGACGCCATGCGCTTCACGCTCTGCTATCTGGCCGCCCAGGGACAGGATGTCCAGGTTGACATGGATTCGTTCAAGCTTGGTTCCCGCTTCGCCAACAAGATCTGGAACGCTGTGCGCTACCTGCTTTTGAACATGGAAGGCCGCAAGCTTGTCAGCATAACGCCCGACAAGTTCAGCGCCTTCGACAAGTGGATCTACAGCCGCCTGAACAAGGCCATCGCCACTGTCGATTCCGCCTTGGACGCCTACCGCTTCAACGAGGCCGCACAGGCCGTGCATTCCTTCTTCTGGAATGACTTCTGCGACTGGTATGTCGAGGCTGTGAAGCAGCGCCTGACCCAGGGTAGTGATGATGAGAAGGACTTCTCCGTCTCCATCATGGTCGACATACTCCAGAAGTCGATGAGGCTGATGCACCCCTTCATCCCCTTCGTCACAGAGGAGATCTGGGGCCAGCTGCCTGGTGTCGAGGGCCTGCTCGCCACCGCTTCCTATCCTGAGGTCGACCCAGCCTTTGATTTCAAGGAGGATGAGGAGCTGGTCGGTGCCCTCCAGGAGGCCGTGCGCCTTGTCAGGGCCACACGTAGCCAGATGGGAATCGCCAACGATAAGAAGCTGCGCGTTGTCATCCGCCCTGCCGCAGGTTACGCCGGGTCCAGCCTCTTCGAGGAGGAAAAGGGCCTGATGGCCTCCTTCATGGGAGCCGGGGAGCTCACAGTCGACCTCGATGGCAGTATCGATACAAGCCAGGCCTTCCCCTCAAGCGCCCTGGGCTTCGAGGTCTTCACCTTCGTCAAGGAGGCGGTCGATGTGCCATCTGAGATCAAGAAGCTTGAAGCCACGATCGCCAAGAACCAGAAGAGTCTTGAAGGCACGATGAAGAAGCTGTCCAACGAGCAGTTCCTTGCCAATGCCAAGAGCGAGGCCATTGAGAAGGAGAAGGCGAAGAAGGCTGAGTTCGAGGAGTTGATCCGCCAGGCGAAGGAGCATATCGCCCAGCTGGAGAAGCTCTGATCAATAGCCAGGTATAGCAGAAGGCCCCATGCGTGAATGCTGGGGCCTTCGCTGTTTCAGGTGACTGCTGTCCTGGTCACTCGACTTCCTTCTGCTCCTGGATCTCCTTGCGGCGTTCCTTGCACAGCTTCGCAATCTCTGCGAGGGCCTTGCGCGCCCTGGCGGCTGAGGCCTTGACGCCTTTCGCCTCGAATTTCGCTGATTCTGTCGTATAGACTTCAAACTGCGCCAGCAGCTGTTCATGCAATGTCATGATTTTCATCTCCTTTCAAGTCATTGTCATGTACAGGTTAGCATAAAATTAACGCCATGCAAGGGCAAAGATGTCTTTTTTCGACAAATTCAGCTCCTGTTGTCAGCTTTCCTGTCCTTCCTTGCGTTTTCTGTAACGATTTCCCTGTCTTTCCAGATGAATGGCTTTCCTTGGATGTTGATTGCATAGCTGTAGAAGTACATCGCACAGGTCAGCACGAGGGCAGGGCCATATGACAGGCTGACAGCCTTGCTGAAACGTTGCATCCTTGCCGCCATGTACCAGGAGTACATCATCAAGGCGAAGCCGATGATGTTGACCATGAGGGGCAGGGCATGACTGTTGATATCAATAAGCATCAGCAGTGAGATCACTGGTGAGACTGCGAGGCCGAGGAGGATGAGGGCGACGAAGAAGATGGGTACGACAGAGGCCTTGGTCGATGGGAAGATGCCTCCAACTGAGCGGCTGATCCCTGCAAAAGCACTCTTGGTGTCCCTGTACATGTCACAACTGACCAGGTCTGAGACATGGACCATGGCGTAGCGCCTGCCGTTCTTGATGAAGTGCTTGGCAAGACGTACGTCGTCACAGGTAAGGCGGTCGATCGCATTGTAGCCGCCAAGCGACTCCAGGACCTCCCTCCTCATGCAGATGTACTGGCCGTTTGCAAGCGTGAAGTACTCATTTGGATGGCGGTAGGAGAAAGCCATGGGCACGTAGAAGACGGTCGCGAAGTTCATCGCGCTGATGATCACGCTGCCCCAGTAGGTCGGGCATCTCTCCTCTGGAAAACCGGAGAGCATGTCCAGCCCAAGGTCCTCAAGCATGGTCACACCTTGGCTGATTGACGACCTGACATGCCTTGTGTCAGCGTCGGTCGCCAGGATGTAGGTCCCCTTGGCCTCCGCCTCGATCTGGCTCAAGGCGAAGGTCTTTCCATTGATCACGCTGTTGGTCTTTGGTTTGCCATGGAAGATGCGGAGCTTGTCAGGATGCTCCTCCTGGTAACGCTGGAGTATGGCCCAGGTTCCATCCGTCGAGTTGTCGTCAAGCACGAGGATTTCGTAATCCTCATAGTCCTGGTCCAGCAGGCTGTCCAGGAGGGGGCCGATGTTTTCCTCCTCGTTGCGGGCTGGCACAAGGACTGAGACCTTAGGCCCCTTGCACCTGTCAACCTTTGGCTTCGTCCGTTTGAGGAAGCGTACGTTGCCAGAAGAGAGGAACAGGCAGTAGATGCCTACAACAAGTATGATCCAGGCGTAGATTTCCAAGGCCATGCTCATCGTCTTCCTTCAAGTGAGTTCTGCAAGTGTCTCGTTGACGACCTTGTCACCTGTATAAATGTCCATCGCCATGTCCAGGTAACGGACGGCATCCTCATCCTTGTTCCTCTCATAGCTTGCCACTCCGAGTCCTGAGTAAAGGTCGAAGCGGTCAATGGTCTGGATCTGGCCGGCGACAGGAAGCAGTGTCTCGAATAGGGCGAGGCCACGCTTGGGACTTCCACCTCCGATGTGGGGTGAGTAGAGCAGGCGGTTGGCTTCCAGCAGGATGACTGCGATCTCCTCTGGATAGGCCTTGTAAAGGTCCTTCGTCAGTGAACTGGACTTCATGCCATTGCCCATGCCACCGTTGACATAATACTCGACGCTGTAGAGGTTGGCCTCTGTCAGTTCCTTGCGGACCCCTGTCTCCGAGATGTTGGCATAGTCATCCCAGGCCTGGGCGACATGGCTGGATGCGGCCGCGTCATCACCCCTGTCCTTGTAGTAGCGGGCGACATGGTACTCCGTACGGGCCAGGTCCACAGGGTCGCTCTCAGCTGCCCTGTAGGTTTCGTAGAGCGGCTCGACGACAGATGGGGCCTCGTTGTCCTTCACCGCCTGGATGAGGTCTTCGTAGACGGCCTTCCCATTGTTGTCACTGAATGAATCCGTATAGGCGCACAATGAAGTGGCACAGCAAAGGGAGATGAGCAGTGCCGCGGTGATCTTCCTCATAGGGGTCTTCTCCTAGTTGATGGTCTTCTTCGAGGCTTCAGCACGAATGATCCACCCTTCCTGGACAGGGAGCATGGTCTTGATGAAGCCCCTCTTGCAATGGTCGAGCTTGTCCACTGGCTGCATGTCCACATCGAGCAGCTGGTAGTCATCATCTTCGAGATGATGCACGTCAGGGGCGATGTATTCAAGACGGCGTCCAGCCCTGAAAGGCCCTCTTGGGTCGATTTCCCAGATACCAGGACCTGCCTGGTGTGTGAAGGTTCCAAGGAACTCATATTCCCTATGATAACCATAGGAGGTCGGCTCGTCGACCAGCCGTGTGTCCGTCGCCTCATGGCCGAAGAAGAAGCCTGTCGTGTATTCGCGGTGCGAGATATCAAAGAGGTCTTGGCGGTAGATGTCCGCATCTGCGGCCCCGTCAAGGGCCTTGCGGTAGGCCCTGGTGACAAGGGCGGTGTACATCAGGGACTTCATCCTGCCTTCGATCTTCAATGAATCGAGGCCTGCGTCCTTCAGCTCATCAAGGTGGTCGATCATGCACAGGTCCTTGGAGGAGAGTATGACGGTATGGTCATGGTCCTCCTCCACAGGGTACCAGATGCCGGGGCGTTCGGCTTCCTCCAGTTCACCTCGGAAGCGGTAGCGCCAACGGCAGGTATGGGCACAATCACCCTTGTTCGCACTGCGTCCTGCCAGGTGTGCCGACAGGAGGCAGCGTCCTGAGTATGCCATGCACATGGCACCATGGACGAAGGCCTCAAGCTGCAGGTCTGGGACGGCGTCCTTGATCCGCTTGATGTCATCAAGTGTCGCCTCACGGCCAAGGATGACACGCTTGAAGCCTAGTGAGTGGTAGAACCTGGCCGCACTGCTGTTGAGGCAGCTCGCCTGGGTTGAAAGGTGGAGCTCAACATCAGGCATGTGCTTCGCGAAAAGCGGCACCAGGCCAAGGTCGCTGATGATGTAGGCATCGAAAGGTGCGTCCTTCAACGAGGGCAGGAAGGCATCAGCCTCACTGATCTCGTCCTCGCTGAAGAGTATGTTCATCGCGCAGTACAAGCGCTGGCCCAGCGCCTTCTTCAGCTTGCCAGCCTCTATGAGGTCTGCTGGAGTGAAGTTGTCGGCATTGTGACGCATGGACCAGCGTTCAAGGCCTATGTATGCGGCATCAGCACCAAAGGCGTAGGCGGTTTTCAACTTGGCAAGGTTGCCCGCAGGGGAGAGAAGCTCCACATCGTCCTCCTCACTCAAGAACGCTCTTGAGTGCATCGACAAGCTTAGCATACTTGTCGTCGGATGAAGAGGCCGCCTTCTGGTTTTCCTCCTTGAGCCTGGCCTGGTATTCCTTCTCGCTCATGACGCGGGTCTTGTCATCAGGGAAGGCGATGGCGAGGACCTCGTCCATCTCGTCGACGAGATGGAAGTCGATCCCTTCCTTGACGTCTTCTGTCAGCTCGTCCAGGTCCCTTGAGTTGCGGCGCGGGATGATGATCGTGCGCACCCCATTGCGTTTGGCTGCGAGCACCTTCTCCCTGAGACCTCCGATCGGCATGACCTTGCCCGTCAGCGTCAGCTCTCCTGTCATGGCAAGACGTGCTTGCATGACCTGGTCTGTCAGGAGGGAGTAGAGGGCACAGGTCAGTGTGATGCCTGCGCTTGGTCCATCCTTCGGTGTCGCACCTTCAGGTACATGGAGGTGGACATTGTTCGTTTCGAACCAGCCCCGGTCAAAGCCACGGCGTTCAGCTGTGCGCTTGATATAGGTCCAGGCGATGCTGACACTCTCCTTCATGACATCACCCAGCTGGCCGGTGACCTTCAACTCCCCCTTGCCCGGGTAGTTCTCAGCCTCGATCAACAGTGTGTCTCCTCCCATGCTTGTCCAGGCGAGGCCCAGCGCCGTGCCGACCTTGTCCGCCTTGACGATGTCGTCTTCTGGGAAGATGGGTTTGCCAAGGTACTTCTCGATAGCGGCCTTGTCGATCTTGACAGGGCGTTCAAGAGATGGGTTTTCCAAGAGTTCCAGGAGGACCTTCCTGTTGATCTTGTCCAGGCTCTTCTCAAGGTTCCTGACACCGGCCTCCCTGGCATACTGGTTGGCAATCGACAGGAGTGACTTGGAAGGGTACTTCACATCCCCCTTGTCAAGGCCGTTCTTCTCGAAGCTCTTGGGCAGGAGGTACTTCTTAGCGATGTTCAGCTTCTCATTTGAGGTGTAGCCAGACATCTCTATGACCTCCATCCTGTCAAGGAGTGGTTCTGGAATCGTCTCAAGCGTGTTCGCTGTGACGATGAAGAGGACCTGGGAGACATCGAATGGGATGTCGAGGTAGCGGTCTCGGAACTCCTTGTTCTGCTCGCTGTCCAAAGCCTCTAGCAAGGCCGAGGCAGGGTCTCCGTTGTAACTCACGCCCATCTTGTCGATCTCATCGATCAGGAAGACAGGGCTCTTTGTCTTGACAATCTTCAAGCCCTGGATGATCTTGCCGGGCAGGGCTCCGACATAGGTCCTGCGATGCCCCTTGATCTCGGCCTCGTCCTTCATGCCACCCACGGAGAAGCGGTAATACTTCTTGCCAAGGGCCTTGGCGATTGAGAGCCCGACACTGGTCTTGCCGACCCCGGGAGGGCCGACGAGGCAGATGATGGCGCCTTTAGTGTCCATCTTGCGCTTGCGTACGGCGAGGAACTCAAGGATGCGCTCCTTGACCTCCTTCATGCCATAGTGGTCCTTCTCAAGCACCTTGCGTGCCTTCTCTATGTCGAAGTCCTGGTAGGGCTCATCCTTCCAGGGCAGGGTGCAGATCGTCTGCAGGTAGGTCAGGCTGGTCGAGTAATCTGACTGGTTGGGGTCGAGCGAAAGGAAGTGTGAGTACTCGTTCTCGACAGTCTCCTTCGCTTCCCCTTCGAGGGCGAGGGCATCTATGTCCTTGCGCAGCTTCTCAGCGACACTCATGCCTCCACCGCCGGCAAGCTGGCGCTGGATCTGCTTCATCTCCTCGCGCAGGAAGTACTCCCTCTGGTTCTTTTCCAGTTTCTTGTTGATCCTGTCCTGGATCATGCCCTGCATCTGGGCGATCTCACGTTCATGCGTGACCAGGAGGAGGACCTCCTCGATGCGGTGGCGGACATCAAGGATTTCGAGGATGTTCTGCTGCTGTTCTCCTTCGACAGGGAGGACTGAGGCGACATAGTCGGCGAAGCGTCCAGGCTCATCGATGTTGATCATGTTCAGCCGGCTCTCATCGGAGAAAATTGGTGTGCGGGGGTTCATCTTGACGAACTCCTCGCTCAAGCTCTTCGTCCAGGCGGCCAGCGACTCCTTGTCATCAACGATGTCGTCAAGGTAGCTGACAGTGGCCGCGGTGTAGGTCTGGGTGCTGAAGAAGTCCTCAACCTTGAAACGCTTGATTGTCGAGACGAAAATGTTCAAGCCGCCTTCCGGCAGCCTCAGGAGCCTTATGATGCGGCAAAGCGTGCCGATCTTGTGGAAGCGCTCGCTGTCTGGACGGTTCTCGATTCCATCTGGGTTCGGTGTCTCCAGGATGGCACCGAAGTAGCCATCCCTGGCGGCAGCCTGGTTTATTATTGACACATCATCCTGGCCGGTGATGTAGATTGGCGTGAAGAGCCCTGGGAAGAGCGGCTTCTGCGCCAAGGGTAGTATCAAGAGGTTGGCGGGGAGGTTGTCAGTGTCTCCCAGCAGCTCTGTCACATTCTTGTTATCTTGATCCATTCCTATCTATTCCTCTCTCTCACTTAGGTCACTGAAAAATACACAAAAGAAGCTCATGAGGAAAGTGTGCGCCACACACTTGGTCTTAATGTGGCGTATGCCATGAAGAAGGCCTCTTTGTCCATTGTCCCACAGGCTTCCTGCCGTCATCTTCCATCTCGTCAAGGAGGAATCATGACAGATTTCACATTCACATTTCCAACACGTGGCCATTTCGGACAGGGAGTGGCTGCTTCAGACTTGAAGAAGGAGCTTAATGGACTTGGTTGCCGCGTGATGCTTTGCATCGGATTGGGTTCCGTCAGATCCAATGGCCTTTACGATGAGGTCAAGGGTGTGATGGAGGAAGCGTCATCGACTGCTGCAAGCTCATAGCAGCCCAGGCTATGCTTGATGAGGACATCGGGAGTATGAGCACAAGAAGGGGATGATGCCAACAACGTTCCTGCCTTTTGGTGCCATTGTCACAGCCCCGGGCCCAGGTGCGGAGATGAACGCTGGCGCGGTGATCACGTATGAGGAGAAGTCCTGGCAGGGTCCCATGGCCGGTTCCCAGGCGGCCTTCGCCGCATCTATCTGTTCAAGAAGTCTGTTCTGCTCACTGCGTCGCAGCGAGGGGAGGCTTGCTGTCCTGAACGTCAGGGCAGCAAGCTTATTCCAATCGATTTCCGTTGCGTTTTGTTGCATCAGTGCTATCATGAGGCTGGAGGATGAAAGATGGACAAATCCCTCATCGTCATAGCCATTGGAGGCAATTCCCTTATTGAAGACAGCAAGCACGTCACTGTAAGCGCACAGTATGAGGCGGCTGCGAAGACCGCCCATCATATCGCACGGCTGATCCAGGAAGGACACCGTGTGGTCATTGTCCATGGCAATGGACCGCAGGTAGGCTACATACTCCTGCGTGCCGAATACGCGAGGAAGATCCTGCATGCCGTCCCTCTGGACAGTTGTGTCGCAGACACACAGGGGGCCATTGGCTACCAGCTGCAGCGTTCCTTGGGCAATGAACTGGGCAAGCTTGGCATCAAGATGGATGTCGCGACTGTCGTGACACAGGTGCTGGTAGATGACGACGACCCCTCGTTCAGCAACCCGACCAAGCCTATCGGCTCATTCATGCAGCAGGAGGAGGCCGTGTACCACAGGGACCATGATGGCTGGTCCATTGTCGAGGATGCAGGACGTGGCTGGCGCCGTGTCGTCGCATCGCCACAGCCGAAAGAGGTCATAGAGTCTGGTACGGTCGCCAAGCTCCTCGATAGTGGAGCCGTGGTCATCGCCGCTGGAGGCGGTGGTATTCCTGTCGTCCGTGATGATGAGGGGCTCCTGCAGGGCAGGGAGGCTGTTGTCGACAAGGACCTTGCCGCCTGCCTGCTTGCGAAGCAGCTTGGTGCTGATGTCTTCATGATTTCGACAGCAGTCGAGAAGGTCTGCCTGGACTACAACAAGCCGACAGAGCGCCAGCTTGACAGCATGAGCTGCAGCGAAGCTGATGGTTATATAGCCCAAGGACAGTTCCCACCAGGTTCGATGCTACCCAAGATCCAGGCGCTGAAGGACTTCGTCTCCACGACTGGAGGTGTGGGCATAGTCTCAGATCCCGCACACCTCTTTGATGCCTTGCACGGGGAAGGGGGTACCCGCATCACTCCTTGAGCACGCGCCAGGAGCCTGACTTGCGACCACCTATGCGTTCAATCAGGCCTTCCTGCTTCAGTTCCGCGATCTGGCGCTTCACAGTCGCACTTGATACATTGGCCAGGTCTGCGATTTCATCGTATGTCAGGTCGGCCCTGGCAGACACAAGGGCGAGGATGGCTGTCCTCGTCCTTTCTTTCTTGTTTCCAGTAGTCAGCTGTGATGAGAGCGACTGTGTGTCGACATCGTAGTCATCGAAGGCTGAGTCCTCCGCCGCACTCAATGTGATGGTGAAGGTGCCTTGTCCCAGCCTCACCACGGGTTCATCAAGACCTGCTTCCTCCAAGGCTGTGACAACAGATGTCAGGCCCTTGCCAAGGCCTGGGTACTGGTCTTTGAGGACTTTGATGAGCCCTTTGTTGGCTTCAGTACCTGACATCAGCAGGGACAGTGGTGGAACGTGGTTCGTGATGCTGATTGAATCCTGGTGTATGCAGACAGTAATCGCATCTCCTGACGTGTAGTCGTTGTGGATGAGGGCGTTGAATAAAAGCTCCTCAAGCACAGGAAGAGGGTAGGGATGTCCTTCTGGTAGATGGGTGACCAGGCTGTCCATCAAGCGCGGGAGTATCGTGGCAAAGGGGCCTGTGACCCTGTCTTCACACTTATCACCGGTCAACCTGATGGAGAAACCATCACAGTAGCGTGATGGGTCATCCCCGAAGAGTATGAGTTCAAGCAGGGGCAGTCCTGCATCTGCGGCTCCGAAGAGCCCCTCCAGGTCATCAGGCTTGAGCCCTGCGGCCAGGATTGCATCGTTGTCGAGGTCGCATGCTGAGAAGGCGGCGGAGGGCTTGTTGGCAGGGCGCTCAAGTGTCTTGCCATTGAGGTGGACTATGTAGCCACCGCTGCGGCTTTTCTGCAACCTGATGAGCTTCCCCCCGTTGCAGATATGGACCTCGCCGCGGTAGGGTACGACCCAGTCCTCATTGGGTACCATGACCTCAATCCATGAGCCACTATCATCGCTCTTGTGTCCGATGTCCTGGATGAGCATGCCGGTTGCTTTGAATATGTCACGTCGGATCATGGCTTCGAGCGTGTCCAGGTCCCCCTCAAGGCGTGGTCCTATGAGCAATCGTCCGCCGCCTGAGTTGGACAGGGCTGCGACCGCCCTGGCATCCTTGTGCGACCAGCGTGGCCTGGTGATCAGGTTTTCAATCATTTCCTTCCTTCCTTGTCCTTGGAGCGACATGCCATGTGCGTCCTTCCCTTGCAAGCAGGCCCAACGCCTCCATGCTGGCAAGCTGCCGTCCCACTAGGTGCCTGGACAGTCCTGTGGCCCTGCTCATGGCGGAAATGGCTATTGATGGATCCTTGAGCACTTCTGACAATACTGCCATCTGGTCGCCTGTCAGCTTCCATTCCTTCTCGTAATCACGGAGCCTTGCACGCCACAGGCTTTCCTTGAAACTCCTCAGGCTGAGGCTTGGCCCTTCAAACGGCCCCTTGTCAAAGTCCTCGTCTTGTAGTGCTGTGATCCAGCCATCCTCATCTGGCAGGGCTTCCTCATGCCTGCGTTGTACCACGAAACGTGCTGAGAAGGCGGGCACAAGGATCCAACGTGGCTCTCCGAAGCCCCTGTCTGCGCAGCTCTTCCGGATCCGGGTGAGCCCGAGACCACAACCGTTCATCAGCCCTGCGAGGCGCAGCATCTCTCCAAGCACTGGGTTGGGTGAGAAGGCGGCATGGCCATCATCACTCCAGTCATAGGAGAGCGCCATCCTGTTGGAAATCTCCACCGTGTCCTCATCGATGGTGGCAGTGACAGGGCTCCTTGCTTCGTAATCTTGATGGACATAGGCGTTTACCAGGGCCTGGTGTATGACTGTCATGGATACATCTCCTGGTCCTAGCGCTTCCATGATGGTTGCTTCAAAGGCAGGTATTTGTTCCAAGAGTGGACCTGAGAAGACCTTGCGTCTTGCAGAGCCATCTCCACCTATGATGTTGAGCACACCTTCCGCTCCACGTGAGATTTGTCCTGGAGAGGGGTGGAAGCAGATGGCCGACCCTCTTGCTATGCTGACAGGCGAGGGGGAGAGCCCTTGCCGGTAGAGCCAGAGCATGGCCTGGCTGCCATCATCCCCGGCATCGACAAGCCCAAGGCCTGACATGAAGGAGGTGAGCGCCTGGACCATGGCGGCTGGCATCTGTCCTGACCAGGTGGCGCTGTCCCAGCCCGTCTTCCTGACAGGTGTCTCGAAATGGACAGGGAGCTTGCTGACCGCCTGCGTGGTCGAACCTATGCGCCTGTAGAAGACATTGCGGAAGGAGATCATCTCATTGCTTTTTGCGATGCGCACCTCTATGTAGTCATGGCCTTCCGCATCAGTGTGCAGGTTTACTTCGAAGTCCCTGTAGTTGAGCCTATGCACGATGGTGTTGGGTATCTCCTCAAGGAGCTTCTTGGGGTTCTTCACGCCTACGATGTCCCCGTTGTCGTTGACCCCTATGTACATTGAGCCACCCTGGCTGTTCGCCATGGCGCACAGCTGCCTCAGGTGGCTTTCCTCCCAGCTTGTCTTGAACTCCGTCCTCTGATCCTCTAGCCTGTGCATCCCACTTCCTCCTGTGGGGATGATAGAGCTTAAAGAATATAACTGTAAAGGGTCAATCTGCTTGATTTATAAGGTCATGACTAGTGTATAGGGATAAAGAAAGGGAGGCTCCGTGTGGAACCTCCCTTTGTGTCAGCTCTTAGGCTGGCTCACTTCTTGTTGACAGCCTCTGCGACTGCGACTGCGACTGCGACAGAAGCGCCGACCATCGGGTTGTTGCCCATACCAATCAGGCCCATCATCTCGACGTGGGCTGGAACGGAAGAGGAGCCGGCGAACTGGGCATCGGAGTGCATCCTTCCCATGGTGTCGGTCATACCATAGCTGGCAGGACCAGCGGCCATGTTGTCCGGGTGCAGTGTGCGGCCCGTGCCACCACCGGAAGCGACTGAGAAGTACTTCTTGCCGAGCTCCCAGCATTCCTTCTTGTAGGTACCAGCGACTGGGTGCTGGAAGCGTGTCGGGTTGGTGCTGTTGCCCGTGATGGAGACATCGACACCTTCGTAGTGCATGACTGCGACACCCTCGCGGACATCATCAACGCCATAGCAGTTGACAGCAGCCCTCTCTCCAGTGGAGTAGGCGGTGCGGCTGATCTCCTTCAGCTTGCCAGTGAAGTAGTCGAACTCTGTCTCGACATAGGTGAAGCCGTTGATCCTGCTGATGATCTTGGCGGCGTCCTTGCCAAGTCCGTTCAGGATGACGCGCAGAGGCTCCTTGCGGGCCTTGTTGGCGTTCCTTGCGATACCAATTGCACCTTCTGCGGCGGCGAATGACTCGTGACCGGCCAGGAAGCAGAAGCACTTGGTCTCATCGCTCAGGAGCATGGCTGCCAGGTTGCCGTGGCCGATACCGACCTTGCGGTCATCAGCGACAGAACCTGGGATGCAGAAGCTCTGCAGGCCCTCGCCAAGGCTCTTTGCAACATCATAAGCCGTCTTGTCACCCTTCTTGATGGCGATGGCGGCGCCAGTGATGTAGGCCCAGCATGCGTTCTCGAAGCAGATGGGCTGGACACCCTTGACGATGGAGTAGACGTCGACGCCTACGCTATCGCAGATGCTCTTGGCCTCCTCGATGGAGGAGATGCCGTACTTTGCAAGGGTCTCGTTAATCTTGTCGATCCTTCTTTCGTATCCTTCGAACAGTGCCATTTGCGCTCCTCCTTACTCGTGCCTCGGGTCGATGTACTTGACCGCGTCGGCGAAACGTCCGTAGGTCTTCTTGGCCTTCTCGAGGGCTTCGTTGGCATCGACACCCTTCTTGACGTTCTCCATGAAGACACCCATGTTCACATACTCATAGCCGATGATCTCGTCGTTCTCATCAAGGGCCTGGCGGAGGATGTAGCCCTCAGCAAGGTTGAGGTACCTGGGTCCCTTGAGCTTGGTTGAGTAGACGGTGCCGACCTGTGAGCAGGTGCCCTTTCCGAGGTCCTCAAGACCAGCGCCGATGACGAGGCCGTCCTCGCTGAAAGCGCTCTGAGTGCGTCCGTAGACGATCTGGAGGAAGAGCTCCCTCATGGCTGTGTTGATGGCGTCGCAGACAAGGTCGGTGTTGCAGGCCTCAAGGACAGTGCGTCCGACAATGGCCTCGCTGGCCATGGCGGCAGAGTGCGTCATGCCGGAGCAACCGAGGGTCTCGATCAGTGCCTCCTCGATGATGCCGTTCTTGACATTGAGCGTGAGCTTGCAGGCGCCCTGCTGAGGAGCGCACCAGCCGACACCATGGGTCAGGCCGGAAATGTCCTCGATCCTCTTCGAGTAGACCCACTTCCCTTCCTCGGGAATAGGGGCGCACCCGTGCTGCGCACCGCATCTGACAGTGCACATGTTCTCGACTTCTTTCGAATACTTCATGAATGCATTCTCCCGTTGTGTTCTGGGTTGTGGCCCGCACAGCGGACCTGAAAGACATGTTAATGTGTTCTTCCGATTATTTCCATACCTGTTTTGATGAAGAGGTCATGTGCGTTCACGAGGTCCATGGCAGTCCGATGGCGATGGAATGCCTGGTTGTGGTTGATAGGCAGGGTGGATGATGCTTGATGGATGCCAATTGGATTCCATCCACGGTGACTGGAAGGTGGATCCCGCTGAAGATGACAATTCCTTCACACTTGTTTCCATGCAAAAAATGTGGAATATTACACTTTTTCCTATGAAAAAATGTTGTGCTCCACTTTTTCCCCCATGAAAAAAATGTCATCATAGGAAAGAGGAGAGGAATGCGATGTATCGTTCAGGCATAGGTCCTTTGAAGGCTTGGAAGGAAAAGGAAGGGCATCTGCCACTGGTGATCCATGGTGCCAGGCAGGTGGGGAAGAGCTGGCTTGTCGACGAGTTCGGTCGTACCTGCTTCAAGAATGTCGTGAAACTCGATTTCGACAAGAACAAGAACAACGCGAAGCTTTTTGGGGACGATATCAGCCCGGAACGCCTCCTGAAGCGTATTTCCGCTGCTACAGGACAGCGGATTGTTCCAGGAGGTACTTTACTCTTTTTCGATGAGATACAGGAGGCTCCTCGAGCCATGACATCCTTGAAATACTTTGCAGAGGATGTACCTGAATACCACGTCATAGCAGCAGGGTCCCTGCTTGGTATTACCGAGCACAGTGGGCATTCCTTCCCGGTGGGCAAGGTGGAGTTCTTCGACCTTTATCCGATGACTTTCAAGGAGTTCCTGATTGCAGACGGACAGGAGGGGCTGGCAGGATTGCTTGATGACGACATCAGGGAACTTGAACCATTCCATGACACATATGTGGAAAAGCTTAAAGAATACATGTTGGTCGGTGGAATGCCTGCAGCTGTTGATGCGTGGGTGAGGAGTCATGATATCGAGGCTGTTCGGCAGATTCATGTGGATATCATGAGAACCTATGTCGCAGACTTATCCAAGCATGCTCCATCTGGTATCGCTCGACAGGGTGCCGCCGTCCTCGATTCGGTGCCAGACCAGCTTGCCAAGGAAAACCGCAAGTTCATGTATAGCACGGTCGAGAAGGGAGCGAGGGCCAAGGACTACCAAGAGGCTTTTGCATGGTTGAACGCCTGCAAAATCATCAACAGGATTTATCGTGTGACATGTCCAGGGCTTCCTATGAAAGCCTATATGGACCGAAGTGTCTTCAAACTCTTCCTCCATGACATAGGCCTGCTCTCATCACAAGCAGGAATAAATCCAGGGGCTTGGCTTGGAGGCGATCCTGACATCGACATATTCAAAGGCGCCATGGCTGAACAGTATGTCCTCCAGGAGTTGATCGCATCAGGATGGAATACAATAGCTTATTACTCCAATGACAGGAGCACGGCAGAGGTTGACTTCCTCCTCGATAGCAGGGAAGGCATCATCCCGCTTGAAGTCAAGTCTGGTAAGAATACGAAAGCCAAGAGTCTCTCGGCTTACAATAAGAAATTCTCACCGAAGCAATGTCTCCGAGCTTCACTGCTTCCTTATAAGGAGCAGGATTGGCTTGTGAACATACCACTTTACGCTGTGAGTAGGATTCCGCAAAAACCTTTGTGAAAAACAATGACAGCACCCGGTGTGGGTGCTGTCACTTGATGAATCACTCGTCAGCCTTAGTGGATGTCGATTGCGATACCTGTGTAGGAGGCTGTGCTGAACTCGAGTGTCTTGACCGAGTCAGGATACTGCTCGTCGACTTCGTTCAGGGCCCTTCCCTGGGCATCGTAAGCGACTGTGTATTCCTGTGTCTCGTAGTCAGTGATGATGTTGATCACCTGGTCGGCTTCAGGATAGAGCTCCATGGCTGCGGCGAGGAGGTCCTTGTAGCCGATGCCTCCGATCTTGACTTCTCCATCGATGACCTCATAGGTCTCCTCGACAGTGACAGGTCCGAGGACCTCGATGTCGCGGTAGAGGTTGAGGTTCAGCTTCTGGTCATCATCTCCAATGGCACTGTCGACAGTGGCCTGGACGAGGAGGGCGTCGAAGCGGCGTGCCTTCTCAGGAAGGACGTCCCAAGCATCATAGACCTGGTAGTCTGTATCTGCGATCCAGCCAGCGAACTCATAGCCGCGTGGGATTTCCTTGTCATAGGGCTGTCCGGGGTAGCCGAACTCATCAGCTCTTTCGACTGCCCAGAGTTCGCCATTGAGGTAGAAGCGGACAGTATCGACGAAGACCGCGTCATAGCGCAGTGATGAGGCCTGGCTCCAGTCATTGTTGAGCTCAGATGCATCAACAGCCTTCCAACCGTCGAAGATCTTCAGACCTGCCTCGGTGTCAGCTGTGACAGGAGCTTCTGGTTCATGGAACTCAGTCTCAAGCTGCCTGTCGTAGAGCTCGCCGTTGACATAGAACTCGACATAGTCGATCGTCGAGATCACGGCGTCGAAGCGGACCTCACCCTCTGGCTGGTGGCCCCAGTCGGTGTAAGGTGTGTCGGAACCCGCGAGGGCCCAGCCTTCGAGGACCTGGTCCTCGGCAAGCGTCGGCTCAGCAGGTACGCCAAAGTGTCCAGCTTCCTGTGTCGTGTAATAACTTCCCTCGACATAGTAGTTGGCCGTTGATGTCGCGCACGAGGCCAGCAGCAGGACCGATGCCACGACAAGTGCAAGGATTGTGGCTTTCTTCTTCACGATGATTCCCTCCCTTTGGGTCTTATATGGATTCTAGCCGTTAGGGAAGGGGATTGTAAAGCATTGTCTTTTCATCTTAATGCAAGACGTAGCCCAGGTATCGCGGAAAAGGACAGTCCGCATACCTGGTTGAGCCAGTCTGTAGAGAGGCTGAGGAGCAGGGCGTCCGATGGCATCGAGCCTCCTGCAAGCTTGCTGAGGAAGCCTTCCACCGCCTGGTCGGCGAGACGCGCGGCCTCTCCATCTGTTGACAGGCCAGTGGCAGCCAGTATCGGTTGCCTGAAAGCATCCTCGATCTGGCTGGTGCGTGCACCCATCAATGCTGTCAGCATTATGGGGAGTTCGAAGAAAGCAGTGTCATCATAGGTCGAGACGATCATGATGGGGCCTGGGTGTGTCATGATGAAATCAATGACCTGGCTCAAGCCACTGCCGTCATATTCCAGCACGGATCCTTCAGCAGAGAGCACCTCGTAAAGCGTACCTGTCTCCACTGCCCCAGGTGAGAGGTTGATGACCATCTGCGCCCCAGTGGCCTGGAGCACAGCGTCTGCTGCGCTTGTCGAAGAGAAGAGGCGTCCTGCCCAGGCCTGGCCTGCGTTCCATGACCAGGTGAGGTCCTCCCCGGAGGCCTTGGCCAGGTCAAGGATGCTGAGCGCATCCTCCTCAAGTGCTGTGACCTGGACTTCGTCGCCGTCATTGAAGCTTCCACGAGGGATGATGATGGCATCCTCAAGGAGGAGTGCGGCATCAGGGGAGAGGAAGGCGTAAAGCTCCTCGCCGGTCACTGTGATGAGGCTGGCCTGTGCCTCATCTGATGAGAGTGTGATCCTGGAATAGGCTGGTATTGATGCCGTAGCTATCGTTATATGTGTGCCTGCCGTGTCCTGGGAGGTTACGATGCCATGGGATGCCTCCCACTCCCTGGTGGGGGCCGTCATGTCTGCTGTTGTGACCACCTCTCCGAGGTCGGTCACCATGGCAGGGCCTTGGTCTGTCGATGCACAGGAGCACAGCAGTGCCACGATAAGCAAAGCGGTTGTTGTGTACTTGGTCATTTCTCTTCTCTTCGCACTCTCGTCAACACTTAATCTGCATAAGGGTTACAGGAGCGGCAAGGAAGGGGGAGTCAAGTGCACAGAATCTACACAGATCCTACGCCAAGTCCCTCCATTACAGCCTCGATCGTGGGCTCGATGGGCTCTGGTAGTGATACCCTGCCCTCGAAGACGGACATGTCCTTGAAACCGGTACCTGTCAGCAGGACTGTGGCGCTGCACCCCTTGGACAGATGGCTGGAATCCTTCTCGAAGCCTGCCCATGCGGCTGCTGCGGCAGGTTCCACGAAGATCCCTGCCTTGGCGGCAAGGGTCCTCTGTGCCTTCAGGATCTCATCATCGTCCACGCGTACACAGTGGCCACCACTTTCCTTCAAGCCCCTGAGGGCAGGAAGTCCTGCAGCTGGTGAGGAGACGCTGATGCTGTCTGCGAGCGTACTGGCCTTGACGGGCCTGGGCAGTCCTGTCTCAAAGGCCTTTGTGATCGCGTCAGACCCACTGCTCTGGCAGGCCACCAGGCGTGGCAGGTGGTCGGTCAATCCTGCTTCGAATAAATCGAGGAAACCCTTGTAGACACCTGAGAAGATGCATCCATCACCAACAGGGACGTAGACGATGTCAGGCACCCTGCGTCCAAGCTGGAGGAACAGCTCTATCGACACCGCCTTCTTGCCTTCTATCGTGATGGGGTTGTAGGCCGTATTGCGGTTGATTCCACCACAGCGCTCCGTGTAGGCGCTTGAGAGGCCAAAGGCATCATCATATGTGCCCTTCACAGGGATGACGGTGGCTCCATAGAGTACTGACTGCATCAGCTTGTTCACAGGTGCGGAGGCGGGTACGAAGAGCTTGACCGAGAGGCCGTAAGCCGCTCCTATGGCGCTCATCGCCGCCCCGGCATTGCCAGTCGAAGCCAAGGCCACCTGCCTGATCCCATGGTGATAGGCCTGACAGGCGACAGCATGGCTCGCCCTGTCCTTGAAGGAACCTGAGATCAGCTGGCTGTCCAGTTTCAGCGTCAGGTCGATGCCATCTCCTAGGAAGGCTGGCCTGACAAGTGGCGTAGGACCACAGGGGAAGGCGCCTGGTCTTGGGTCAGGGTAGGGCATGAAGTCCTCGGTTGACAGGTCATCCTTGTCTTTCAATGCCCTCAGCTGTGTCTTGTCATAACGAAGCCAGAGGACCCCCTTGCGGAAGTCCCCGGGCTCTTCTGTCCCCGCACAGTGCGGACAGAGGTAGGTGACATCATCACTTTCGAACTCGTATCCGCAGTCGTTGCATTGGTAATGGAAGTGCATGTTCCTCCTAGGCGAGGATGTCGGCGTTGAAGGCGTCGATCATCTCGTCGATCTGGCTTGTCATGGCGGGTAGCGACTTCCAGTAGTTCCTGTCGTACCACTGCCTGTTCAGCTCCTCGTAGGTCTTACCCTGCTGTTCGACCCAGGTGTAGTACTTCAGGTTGTGGATGCGCAGCCTGTCGTAGTAGCCCAGCTCAAGTGCGTTGTCGATGCCCTGATGCAGGAGGGCGCCTGAATGGACACGTGCTGCTTCCAGTTCGTCGAACGGTCCCTGCTGTTCCCTCAGCTCCGCGATGCGGCTTGTGTACATCGAGCTGCTGTCTGTGAGGATCGTGAAGACGACATCATCCTCATCCATCTCGTAGTACTTGGCCATCTTGATCGCTGACAGGAGGTTTCCTATGCCTGAGATGCCGAAGAGTGAGAGCTGGGCGACCTGGTCATCATCAACACCCATCTTCGAGAGGTACTCATGGCCAGCGTCCTCATTGAAGAGGCGGAAGATGTCCATGCAGTCCTGGTCGTCGATCGAGAGCACCATGTCGGTGTTCTTGACGTTGTGGATCCAGGGTACGTGCTTGTCGCCGATGCCTTCGATGCGGTGGGCGCCGAAGCCGTTGCGCAAAAGCGTGGGGCACTGCAAGGCCTCTCCAGCACCAATCTTGATGCCAGGGTATGTGTCCTTGAGATGGTCTCCTGCAGCCAATGTGCCACCACTGCCTGTGCTCGATGCATAAGCGCGTACGTTTTCCTCCTTGATGCCCAGCTGCTCCAGGACCTCGAGGATCGCCGCACCTGTCACCTCATAGTGCCACAGGTAGTTCTCGAACTGCTCGAACTGATTGAAGATGACGATGTTGCCTCCACGCTCGGCATTGAGCTCATGGCACTTGTCGAAGATCTCCTTGACGTTCGATTCGCAGCCCGGGGTCGCGATGATCTCTCCTGCCACGGTCTTTAGCCAGTTGAAGCGTTCCTGGGACATGTCCTCTGGAAGTATGGCTATGCTCTTGCAACCAAGCAGTGCGCTGTTGTAGGCGCCGCCACGGCAGTAGTTTCCTGTGCTTGGCCATACCGCTGCCTGCTTCGATGCGTCGAAGTTGCCACTGACCAGTGCGGGGGCGAGGCATGCGTAGGTGGCACCGACCTTGTGGACTCCACAGGGGAACCACTTGCCGACCAGGGCCAGGATGCGTGCGCGTGTGCCTGTGATCTGGCGTGGCACCTCGATGAAGTTCACACCACCATAGAGGCCTCCCTTGTCGACAGGTTCGTTATGCCATGTGATGCGATAGAGGTTGATGGGATCCACATCCCACAGCCCGGTCTCCTTCAGGCGGGCTTTCACCTTGTCGCTGACAAGGCTTGGATCCTTCATCTCCCGGAAGGTGGGGAGCAGGATGCCTTTTTCACGGCAGCGGGCCACATTGCGTGCCCGGATCTCGTCATGTCTTGTGAGGTTGATGAGCATGGCTGGTCCTCCTGGATGCATATCCATCCTGGCTCAGGATAAGACCCACTTCAGAGACTTGTAAAGCATAAAATGAGAAAGAGCGCAAAAAAGAGATGAAAAATCTTGTTATCGCTGAATCAGAGCCCCTGTACAGTGAGAAGTCCCTTTGATGTGCGCTTGATCAAACCCTTGCTGACAGCATAGGCCAGGGACTTGTTGAATAGCTGCTGCAGGTCGCTTCCTGACTTCGAGTAGCCAAGCTGGGCAAGGAAGCACCTGTAGAGCTCAGCCTTCTTCAAGCGTCCTCCATCCTCCTCCAGCGCGGCCTTGATCGCAGCCGCTCCTTCTGATGGAGGAATCTGATGGGAGAAGCGTATGTCCTTGGTCGATGGGCGGAAGAAGGGTGCCGCATGTCCTGATGCTGGATGGTAGACCTCGACACCTTCCTCTATTTCCAGCTGTCTGGAAAAGGAGTTGAGGACTTCATCGAAGTGGTCTTCCAGCCTCCAGCCGGCCCTGAAGAGCCCGAAGGAATTGAGGATCCGCTTCTGCAGGAGGGCCCTTGTGATGGGGCCTTCCACTTCAATGCATAACGCGATACGGCGTTTCATCTCATCATCATGGCCACCTGATTGGAGCTCCTCGCTTTTCAACGGAGTCGTCTCCAGGATGCAGGTCGTATAGTTCTTCTTCTCAGTCATGGCAGTTGAGTAAAGACTAGCACCACTTACACTTGCCTTCAAGGACAAAATGTCCGTCTTGTATCATTTTCATAGCATTATCGTTCCTGATGCATGAATGAACGGCATGATAGTGTTACGCTGGTTTCATGCACCCTGGTTTGATTGATTCCAGCATGTTGTTCACTTGTCCACTGATGTCCAGGAGTGGATACATGTACTCCTGCGGACAGGCTGATAAGCATAGGAAGTGCCAACTTGACTAATGGAAATCGGCCAACTTGACCAATGGAAGAAATAAACTTATTCTGTAAAAGAGGTTATGTTATGGGTAATGAGAGCGTCTATAAACCAAGAATTGCTGACAAACTTCTTACCAGGGAACTGGAGGGCATGGGTGCTGTATTAATCAAGGGACCGAAATGGTGTGGCAAGACCACTACTGCGGAACAGCATGCCAAGAGCATCATATATATAGATAAACCAGAAGATGTTGATTACAACATCAGGGCTTCTGAAAGCAATCCTTCCCTCATCTTGGATGGTGATGTCCCACGCCTCATTGATGAGTGGCAGATTGCTCCGAAAATCTGGGATGCCGTCCGTTACACAGTGGATCGGCGAAAGAAGGATGGCCAGTTCATCTTGACAGGGTCTGCTGTGCCTTTGGATCGAGAGAAAACTGAAATCAAGCACTCTGGTACTGGACGTATAGCTCAGATCACCATGCGACCTATGAGCCTATGGGAGTCTGGAGATTCCAATGGCTCAGTGAGTCTTGGGGGGCTTTTCAAGGGGAACCTTGATATAGCAGGTGTCAGTAACAAGGATATAAATGACTTGGCATATCTTGTATGCCGTGGAGGATGGCCAAGGGCCAGTTTGCAGTCTCCTGAGGTGGCTTTGCGTCGTGCATTCGATTACTGTGATGCTATAACAGACGAGGATATCCACCGCGTAGATGATGTTTCACGTAGCTCTGAAAGAACCAAGGCCCTGATGCGTTCTTATGCCAGGTTCCAAGGTGCTCAAGTCCCTTTGACCCAGATTCGTAATGATATGTTGGCGAACGATAGTCCGACATTGGATGAGCGTACAGTCTTCTCATACGTTGATGCTTTGAAGAAGCTTTTCGTCATTGAGGATATGAAGGCATGGAATCCAAATCTACGTTCCAAGACTGCGATACGTACAAGTGACACCCGGTACTTTGTCGATCCCTCGATAGCCACGGCCTCGCTTGGTGTGGGACCTGAGGCTTTGCTCCACGACTTGAATAGTTTTGGACTTTTCTTTGAAACACTCTGCGTCAGGGATCTCCGAGTCTATGCCGATGCCATTGACGGTACTGTTTCCCATTACAGGGATAAGACAGGTCTTGAATGTGATGCGGTGATACATCTACGTGATGGTTCCTATGGCCTTGTCGAAGTCAAACTTGGGGGAGAGTCCCTCGTCAAAGAGGCGGTGAAGAACCTCAAGACACTCGCAGCCAGGATCGACACCGATAAGATGAAGAAGCCTTCCTTCCTGATGGTGTTGACAGGAACTGGACGCTTCGCCTTCAAGCGTGAGGATGGTGTCCTTGAGGTGCCTGTCTGCTGTCTGAAGGACTGATGAGGTGAAATTCCTGCTGGCGGACAGGCCTTGGCCGTATTAATATTGGTGCATGAGTTCATTGTTGATCCAGAACGGACTTCTTATCGACACAGAGTGGAAGAGGCGTGCTGACATACTCGTGCGCGGCTCGAAGATCGTGCGCATCGCGGCGCACATAGACCCGGCGTCCATCACAGACAATGTGACTGTGATCCATGCCGACGGGCTCCTGGTCCTGCCAGGTGTGATTGATGCCCACACGCATTACAAGCTTGTCAGCCGTGGTACTGTCACCTGCGATGGCTTCAAGGAAGGCAGCAAGGCGGCAAGCCATGGTGGTGTGACGACCGTCATCGACTTCGCAGATGATGACAAGGTCTCGCTTGTGGGCAGCCTGCGCTCAAGGATAAACGACATGGGGGCCGGCATGGGCATTGACTTCGCCCTCCACCAGGGAGTCTACGCTTTCCGCCCAGGGCTCAAGGATGAGCTGGCTTCGATCAAGGCCATGGGCTGCCGTGCCATAAAGCTCTTCACCACCTACAAGGATGTGGGCTACCTGATTGAACGCCGCGAGGAGCTCCTGGAGATCTTCCGCATGTGCGGGGACTTGGGCCTCATGGTCTGCATCCACTGTGAGGATGATGAGGTGATCGCCCGTACGGCCGCCTCCTACAAGGGCTCCTACGCTCCTTGCGACCACCCTGTCCTCCGCCCTGCCGAGGCAGAGGCGGCTGCGATCCGCCGCATGGGCGGCATCGCGCTTGAGGCGGGCATACCACTCTACATCGTCCATCTTTCCAGCGAGGAAGGCCTGATGGCTGTCAGGGAGCTGCGTGAGCGTGGGCTGGAGTTGATCGTCGAGACGACGCCACATTACCTCTTCCTCGACAGGAGCAGGCTGGAAGGCCCTGATGCGCCACTTTACGTCATGACACCGCCACTGCGTGAGCCCAAGGACAATGAGGCCTTGCAGGAGGCCCTGTGCAATGGCGAGATCCAGGTCGTCGCGACAGACCACTGCGCCTTCACCCGTGCCCAGAAGCTTGAGAGCCAGGACTGCAGGACGATCTATCCCGGCATCCCGGGCAGCGAGGAGCTCCTGCCATTGGTCCACAACCTTGTCGCCAATGGTGCTAGGTTGACGTTGAACGAGATGGTCAATGTGCTTTCCACAGGCCCTGCCAGGTACTTCGGCCTCTATCCGGAGAAGGGGGCGCTCAAGGTCGGCTCTGATGCCGACATCGTGCTCTTCAACCCTGACATCGCCTGGACGTTGACAGCCAGTGAGATGCATAGCGAGTGCGGTTACACGCCTTACGAGGGCACAAATGTGATCGGACGCGTCATGATGACCTACCTGCGCGGGCGTCTTGTCATGGGCGGTGGCATGTATCTTGGCATCTCAGGTGACGGACGCTTTGTGAAGGCACATTGATGGACAAGGCCTTCCTCTTCGACATGGATGGCGTGCTGATTGACAGCGAACCTGTCTCGATCCGCACAGCCATTGATTACTTCGCCACGAAGGGCCTCAGACTGGTCCCTTCCGACTTCGAGGGACATCTCGGAGCAGGGGAGGAGGCCTTCTTCCGAGGCCCTGCCGCCGCCAAGGGCTGGGATGTGGACCTGGCTGAGGCTTCTGCCTGTTTCAGGGACCACTACGGTTCCATGCTTGCCCGGATACGGATTCCCGGGACAGCTGCCAAGGTGGTCCGCCACCTCAGGGGGCTTGGCTTCAAGACAGCGCTCTGCTCATCGGCTCCACGCTGGAAGGTCGACCTGAACATCCAGGCCATAGGCTTGGAGGAGCGTGACTTCGACCTCATCCTCTCAGGCGCTGATGTGGAGAGGAACAAGCCTGATGGTGATATCTACCGCAAGGCGGCGGGCGGACTTGGGCTTTGCAGTGCTGATTGCATAGTCGTCGAGGACAGCTTGAATGGAATCGCTGCTGGTCTTGATGCTGGTATGAGGGTGCTTGCTGTCGCATCAAGTCATGATGTGGCAACCTTGGCCAGGGCTGGAGCCACTTGGACGGTGAGTGATGTGGGCTACCTGCTGAACAAGGATGGAGATGTGATCATGGATATGTTCAATGAAGGACGTGGACGGCGCGAGAGGTACGGCGCCAACTGGATCCGGATCCCTGATGACCTGGAGAAGACCCCTGTCGATGACATGCTGGAGGCTGCCAAGGCCACACGCCTCAAGGCTTATACTCCTTATTCTCATTTCAAGGTCGGGGCCTGTGTGCGCTCAGCAGCGACAGGCAGGGCCTACACAGGATGCAATGTCGAGAACTCATCCTACGGTGCGACTGTCTGCGCTGAGCGCAATGCCATACTACATGCCATAGCCGAGGAGGGTGTGATTGGAATCGACTGCCTTGTCGTCGTCAGCGATGACGCTCCTCCCGCTCCTCCCTGTGCGCTCTGCCTCCAGGTCCTGGCGGAGTTTACATCGCCTGATGCCTTGGTTATACTGGCCTCTATTGATGGGAAGCGAGTGGAGACTAGCTTCAAGGCGCTGCTTCCAAATCCTTTCATCTTCCCGTCCCAGAGAACGTGAGAGAACGACACCTTCCCCTCATAGCCATACTACTTGCGCTGCTCCTCCTGGCCTCTTGTTCTACGACGAAGCCCTTCACTGAAGGTGTCACCGCGGACCCAACACTGACACTGGAGGAGAAGTATGAAGCCATAAGGGCCAAGGAGGTGCACCTTCCATGGCCCGAGGCCTACTTCGAGGCCGATGCCTTCCTCGAACGATATATCGAACTTATAAACAGCGCAGAGGACCATATATTGATCTCCACCTTCATGGGCACCGCCTGTGAAGGCCTCGAGGAACTCTACCAGGCGATCGCCGACAAGGCACGTGAGGGTGTCGATGTCTACTTCGTCATGGACGGGATCTCCAGCTATGACATGACGGCCAGCGCCCAGCACATGTTCCCTCTCTACTTCCTGAGGGAGAGCGGGGTGCACCTGATCGAGTACAACCCACTCAGCTTCTTCAGCCTGATCAATCCATCAACGCTGATCCTGCGGGACCACCGCAAGCTGGTCGTGGTCGATGGCCGCTGGTGCGCCATCGGTGGCATGAACATGAACTATATCTCGCTCGGGGCCGATGATGTCGACCTACAGCGTGACAGCATGTATGTATTCGATTCGCCATCCCTTGCCTCGGCGCTGACTGACACCTTCGTCACGATCTGGAACGAGGCGAGTGTGGAGAAGGTCGGCAGGGAACGTTTCAAGGCATCCGCCGAGGGGGCTGAGCCCATCATGCGTGGCTGGCTCTTCAACCAGGGTCCAGGCAGTGATGACTCGATGAGTGAGATGTTCTCAGCTCTCTTCTCATCCGCCAAGGAGGAGATCGTCCTCCTGCCTTACCTGGCCTTTTTCGATGACAGGATGTATGAGAGCCTGGCTGCAGCCCAGGAGAGGGGTGTCAAGGTCCGCATACTCGTACCAATAGATTCGCGTGATTATGTCCAGGCCTCGCTGTTCTACGACTACCACCGCCTTGTCGAGGCGGGCTTCGAGGTCTGGATGGAGTTCACAGGCGAGGAGACGGGCAAGCCCCTGCTTCACCAGAAGCTTGCCGTGGTCGACGGGCAGTGGACGGTCATTGGTTCGTCCAACCTCAATTTCCGCTCAATGGGCCTGTCCCATGAGATCGCACTGGTCCTGGACAACGGACCCTTCGCCCAGTTCTCGCTTGAGCAGGCCGCCGGCCTCCAGTCATCGATGGAGCGGCTTGACCTTGAGACCGCCTTGGCGCTGAAGGAGGAGAAGGGCAATGTCTTCAGCTACCTCTTCTCCTATTACGGGGGGTGATCATGAAGAAGATAACGCTTGTCTCCGTCCTCCTTGCCTGCTGTACATTGCTGCCTCTTGGTGCCGCCTCCTTCGGCTGGTCCTATACGATGGAGGGGTGGTCAGGTTACAACGAATCCTCCTCGTCGCGTGCGTTATTCGCTTTCGACCTGACACCATCACGCCATCTGGTTGTCGAAGCAGGTGCCGGTGTGGGCTTCCACTCGGGGAGCCTGGTCTTCACAGGACTCAATGCAGACCTGTCGTTCAGTACTTTCAGGCTTTATTATCATCCCTTCGATTTCATGTTCACCAACCCTGTCATCTGGTCCCCCCGGATCAGCGTTGGTGTTGTCTGGGACAGTGGCTGGAAAACTGCCTGGCGCTTTGGACTCTCATTACTCGACTTCCAGGATGTGCATTTCAGCTACAGCTTCCTGCGGCCCTTCGTGAACTTCGACTTTGATTTCGACTACGTGGGCTGGGGCATCGACCTCTTCCGCGTGACCTATTTCCTCTAGGAGGCCAGTATGAAGCGTATCGTCCTCCTCATCCTGCTCACGCTCCTCTTGTGCACCCCCTTGGCCGCCGACATGCATGATGTCTCGATCAGCTTCGGCCATCAGGCAGGCCTTCCGAACCCAGATGGGCTCGACTTGTCACTGGGTGTCAATGTAGGCCTTTCCCGTCACAGCGAGATGTCTCTCTGGGGCGAGGGGCAGCTGACGCCAGGTTTCATGCAGGACGGGGCCCTTGGCCTATCGTTCAGCTACTACTTCCTGGGAGACAGGAACACGGGCACCTATGTGCCTGGCTCCGCGATCAACATGGCCATCAATGCTGGCATGATGTTCACCATGCACAATCCTTGGGATATCTTCATCCCGACGACCTTCTATGTATCGCTGACGCCTGTGACGCTGGGCAGTCCCGTGCTTGGCCACAGGGAGCGTTTCATGGAAGCAGGCCTGAGCTACAACTGGGCACAGAATCGCTTCGGCTTCTTCTTCTCCTTCCTGAGGATCGACTGGTACGTCAGAGGATCCTGGAGGGACTTCACTTAATGGAATCTGATGAAAGAGACCCTCTCTTCTGCATTTTACATCAAAGAGCCATTTTCAGTTTGACGATCAGCTAAAAGGGGGTGGATACTGTCCTTGAACTAGGATTCAAGGAGGTCCAGCCATGCTGATCCTGATTTGTGATGCATTCGACAAGAGCCTTCCAGACAAGCTCTCTGTTTTTGGAACAGTCACTGATGACATGTCGCGCCTTGCTGAGGCACAGGTCCTGCTCGTCAGGTCCAAGACTAAGTGCACCAAGGACTTCATCGACCAGGCTCCTGCTTGCCGCCTGATCATCCGTGGTGGTGTCGGCATGGACAACATAGACCGCGCCTATTGCAAGGAGAAGGGCATCAAGGCGGTCAACACGCCACGCTCCTCAGCCATCGCCGTAGCAGAGCTGGCCTTCGCGTTGATGATTTCAACAGCCAGCAAGATCTGTTTCTATGATAATGACATGAAGGCTGGTGGCTGGGCCAAGAAGACCAAGCGCAGCGAGCTTTCCGGCAAGCGCCTGGCCTTGCTGGGGTATGGGAACATACCGCGTGAGCTCTCAAAACGGGCCAGGGTCTTCGGCATGGATGTCGTCGCCTACGACCCATACGTGAAGGAAGCTGATGTCCCTCTCTGCCCGACGCTTGAGGAAGCGGTCGCAGATGCCGACTACATTTCAATGCATCTTCCATACACAGAGGAGACGGACAAGATCATGAACGCCTCCTTGATAGCCGCCATGAGGAAGGCCCCTGTCATTGTCAACACAGGACGTGGCAAGACTGTCGACGAGGCCGCCGTGGCCAAGGCCCTGGAGGAGGGTGCCATCTCCTGGTACTGCTCTGATGTCTACTCGAGCGAACCACCAGAGGGCTCGAACCCTCTGCTTTCAGCGAAGAACGTCACACTGACACCTCATGTCGGTGCCAACAGCAACGAGAACCTGCTCAGGATAGGGCAGGAGGTCTACGATACGATTGACGGCTTGGTCAAGGAGGGTTTTTTCAATGCGTAAGATGAATTTCTCAGCCGGACCTTCGGTCCTGCCTCTCGAGGTCCTGGAGGAGATCCGCGACCAGATAGTCGATTACAAGGGCAAGGGGCTTTCGATGATCGAGGCCAGTCACCGTGGTGGCATGTTCGAGGAGATGTATGATGAGTGCCTCTCACTCTTTTGCAAGCTCCTTGGCATACCTGATGGCTATGATGTCTACTTCCTCGGTGGTGGTGCGACATTGCAGTTCACAATGATCCCGATGAACTTCCTGACGCCGGACAAGTGTGCTGACTACGCTAAGACGGGCACCTGGTCGAACAAGGCCGCTTCCGATGCCATGAAACTTGGCCGCGTCAATGTCTTCTTCGATGACAAGGAAGCCGGATACACGCACCTGCCAGATCCAAAGACCATCAAGCCAAGTCCAGATAGTGCCTATGTCTACCTCTGCGCCAATGAGACAATAGGTGGCATAGAGTGGAAGGACTTCCCCGACACGGGTGATGTCCCGCTGATCGCGGACATGTCATCAGACATCTTCTCCCGCCCTGTCGATGTGTCGCGTTTCGGCATGATTTACGGTGGGGTGCAGAAGAACCTCGGGCCTGCAGGTGCCACCTTCATCATCATGCGCCATGACATGCTCGACAGGCGCAATGCCAACCTGACCGCTTACATGGACTACGCGCTCCACGCCAAGGACCGTGGACTGTACAACACACCACCTGTCTTCTCGATCTGGGCGGTGAAGCTTGTCCTGGAGTGGATCAGCCGCAATGGCGGGGTGGAGGGCATGGACCGCCGCGCCCAGGAGAAGAGCGACCTGGTTTATTCTGTGATTGACTCCTCTCCATTCTTCCGCTCCCCTGTCGACAAGGCCGTACGCAGCCGCATGAATGTCGTCTTCCGCCTTCCCAACGAAGAACTGGAGGCCCAGTTCCTCAAGGAGGCATCGGCCGAGGGCATGATGGGGTTGAAGGGGCATCGATCCGTCGGAGGGCTCCGCGCCTCCCTCTACAACGCCCTGCCGCTTGAGGATGTCCAGGCGCTTGCCGCCTTCATGAAGGAATTTGAGAGGAAGAACGCTTGAACAAGGCCAGACTAGACGAGACGAACAAGCAAATCATAAGGCTCCTGTCTGATGGCAGGAGGCCTTATAGCGCCATAGCCGAGGAGCTTGGTATAACAGAGAACACCGTGCGGAGCCGGGTCAACAAGCTGATGGAGGACGGTGTGCTGAGGATAACAGGCCTGATCGATCCCGGCCAGGTCCCTTCAGTGCAGCTGGCCTACATGGGCATAAAGACAGCGACAATGGACCTTGACCGCAAGGCGGAGGAGCTGACCACCCTCACTGGAGTTGTCAGCTGCTCGGTTGTGACAGGGCGCTATGACCTGATGCTTGTCGTCGAACTCAGCGAGGATGAGGACAGCTCGCTTTTGAACTTCTTCAAGAACGAGCTGGTAAAGGTCGATGGCATACGCTCAGTCGAGACCTTCCTCGTCTACCAGAGCCATAATCTGGCAGTCCCCTTCCTGCTTTAGCGGAAGATGCGGTCGAGGACCGTGCTGTTGCTCCGCCACTTGTCCTGGGCCTTCACCCTGAGGTCCAGGGTGAGTGAGGAGCCGGGGAAGATCCTGCGGATCTCCTTGAAGCTCTCCTTCCTGATCCGCTTGATGTTCTCACCGCCCTTGCCGACGATGATGCCTTTCTGGCCTTCGCGTTCGACTATGATGAAGGCACGTACCCAGACCGAAGCGGCATCAGCATCGTATTCGATGTCGGCGACATCGACATAAACGACATGTGGCAGTTCGTCAGAGAGGCTCTGTATCGTCTTCTCCCTTATGATCTCACTGATCCTGAACTCAAGTTCCTGGTCAGTGTAGCTGGACTCGTCGTACATCAGCTCACCATTGGGAGCCACCTTGAAGAGGGCGATCAGGATCTCATCCACGCCTTCGTCCTTCAAGGCGCTTGCTGAGAGCACCTCAGCCTCCGGCAGCCTGTCATTGATCCACCTCATCGCTTCTCCGACCTGACGGATCGACAAGAGGTCCGCCTTGTTCAGCACGGCGACGATTGGGACCTTGACCTTCGCCAGGAAGGAGGCGATCGCCTCCTCCTCGCGTCCTGCGGGACGTGTGGCATCAACAAGGTAGAGCACGCTGTCACATTCCTCTAGTGAGGATAGTGTCAGCTCCTGCATCCTGCGGTTCATCTCACGCCCATCCAGGTGGTAGCCGGGCGTATCTGTGAAGATCAGCTGGCCGCGTTGGTCTGTGTAGATGCCCCGGATCTTGTTGCGTGTCGTCTGGGGGCTGGCCGCGGTGATCGAGACCTTCATCTCGCAAATCGTGTTGACGAGTGTCGACTTGCCAACACTGGGCCGTCCTATGACGGCGACTGAGGCGCACTTCAAAGCGCCCTGTTCTTCTCTTTTCATCGTCCTTGGATTATAATGGACGACATGAGTGAAGAAAAGAAGCAGGAGATGGACCCCTCGCTGAACGAGAAGCTGCTGAGGACACGCTCCGTCATGCTGACAGGAGAGATCACGAAGGAGGGTGCTGACCAGGTCGTGCGCTCGCTCCTCGTCCTGGACAGCGAGTCAAACGAGCCCATCACGATCTACATAAACAGCCCGGGTGGTGATGTAGATGCGGGTTTCGCGATTTACGACATGGTCCGCTTCATCAAGAGCCCTGTCACCATGGTCGGTATCGGACTTGTCGCTTCCGCTGCCTCCCTCGTGCTCCTGGCGGTGCCGAAGGAGAGGAGGCTTGGCCTTGAGAATTCGACCTACCTGATCCACCAGCCTCTTACGAGCATGAAGGGTGTGGCTACAGACATCATGATCCATGCGCGCAACATCGAACGCCTGCGTGACAAACTCGACCAGGTCATAGCTGATGCCACTGGAAAGCCTGTCGAGGAAGTGCGCAAGGATACTGAGCGTGACCACTGGCTCTACAGCGATGAAGCAGTCAGTTACGGCTTGATCGACCGCATCGTCCACTGCAAGGATTGGTGATTGGTACAAAAACCAGGATTTGGGAATAGAAGGGATGTGGAGGCGACATGCGGCACATCCCTTTCTTTTTGCTTTTGCTATCACTTGTCTTCATCTGTTCCTGTGATGATGGATTGGATGCCCCTGATGAGCTTGTCATAGCCACTTTCAATGTCCAGACCTTGTTCGATGACGTGGAGGACGGTGATGAGCTGGCGGGCTGGCATGATTACGATGGGTGGAGCAGCAGGCGTTATGAAGCACGGCTCGCCCGGCTCCGCGAGGCCTTGAAGGGGCCTCTGGATGCCGACATTGTCCTGCTCCAGGAGGTGGAAAGTCCGAAGGTGCTTGAGGACTTGCTGGATGAAGGGCTGCGCCGCCGTGGCTGGCGCTGGTACGCCCACTCAGGGGATTCCTCCCCGATAGGCACGGCATTGATCAGCAAGATCCCCCCTGGTGCTGTCACTGTCCACAGCGCAGGTGTGGGACGCCTGGTCCTCTCAGCGGAGTTCAGCTTCAATGGCCGGCTCCTGACAGTCTTCTGCCTGCATGCGAAAAGCAATGTGGGGGATGAGGAGGACAACATACAGGAGCGCAAGGACCTGGCACGGCTCTTGAACTCCCTGACTTCAACCATGGCGGCAAGTCCCATCATCATGGCAGGGGATTTCAACACAGAAGTCTCCTCCACGCCTGATGACATGCTCTGCCTTGCAGCTCCTGGGCAAGGGGCCTGGGTTGCCTTCCATGGTTCCATTCCTGTGAGCCACAATCCACTTGGCCTCGACCGGTTGACCTACTACGACCTCCTCTTGGATGGAAGCCTGGTGAAGGGGGCTGATGGAACCTACTTCTACAATGGGCGTTTCCATGACTATGACAGGGTGTTGATGAACCGCGCCGCCCTGGAGTCCTGGACTCCTGTATCGCTCGAGGTCGTTGGAAGCGGCTGGCCGGAGGCCTATGACAATGAGGAGTGGTCTGGCTTCTCAGACCACTTCGCAGTGAAGTTGACACTACGCTGACATGCGTCCAGACTAGGATCCATGGAAGAACTCAGGGAAATCCTAATGGGCGGACAGAGCTTCAGCTGGCGTGATGAGGGCAGCTGCTTCAGCGCTGTCCTTGACGGGCGTGTGTGGCGTGTGCGCTGTGCTGATGATTTCAGGAAGGATCCCTTCCTGTACGATTATTTCGACTTCGCTTTCGATTATGATGAGGCGCGCCGTGTGATCGCAGCCAAGGACGAGGTCCTTGCCGCCGCAGTCGCCGCATATCCTCAGCTCAGGATACTCCGTCAGGATCCATGGACGGCCCTGATCAGCTTCATCCTGAGCCAGAACAACAACATCAAGAGGATAACCGGCATCTACCAGAGGCTGAGCGAGGCTTATGGAAGGGAGGTGGAGAAGGGTTACTGGTCCTTCCCGACAGCCCAGGAGCTGTCCAGGGCGACCCAGCAGGAGCTCAGGGAACTGGGGACTGGTTTCCGCGACCGCTACATACTTGATGCTGTCGACAAGGCCGGCATCCTGACCGAAATCCCTGGTTTGGAGTATGAGGAGGCGGAGAAGAGGCTGATGACGATTACAGGAATCGGACGCAAGGTCGCATCCTGCGTCCTCCTCTTCGGTTTCCACCGCTTCGAGGCCTTCCCCATCGATGTCTGGATCCGCCGTGTCCTGGAGCGTTACTATCCTGGCAAGGATGTATCCTACTTCGGCCCATGGCCGGCACTCTGCCAGCAGTACCTTTTCAGCTACATCCGACACCTGGACCTGGATTGATTCACTCCTTGGGGAACTTCAGCTCGTAGAAGATCTGCTCAAGCTCGAGTCCGATGTTGATGTTATGCACGACAGGCAGGATCCCGTCAGCTGTCCTCTGCGGCTTCAGTGTGACGGGTGAGAAGTTCATGATCCCCGTCACCCCCGCAGCCAGGAGGGAGGCGTAGATGTCCGTGGCGGCGTTCTCAGGGACGGTGATGATCGCCACATTGACCTTCAAGGCCCCGACGACCTCATCGAGCCTGCTCAGCGGGTAGACAGGAATCGGCTGGCTGGCGTCGGAGTAGACGACAGGGTCGTTGTCGAAGCCTGCGACTATGCGGATCCCGTCCTGCTCGAAGCCGTTGTAGTGCATCAGGGCCTTGCCTATCCTTCCACAGCCGACGACGATGACATGCTGTTCCTCACCCTTGCCAAGGATCGCACCTATCCTGGCGGTCAGGTCCGTGATGTCGTAACCACCACGCTTCTGCCCATGGAAGCCGAGTATCGAGAAGTCCTTGCGTACGACAGCGGCGCTGACTCCTGCCGCATCGGCCAGGTTATGTGCGAAGACTTTCTCAAGACCAATCGCCCTCAGTCTGTTCAAGGCCCTGTAATAACGCGTCACCCGGATAAGCATGTCATTGTTCATGGCGTTTTCTCCATTATTATGTGATCATGGTAATGACAACATGAAAACTGTGTCAATAAACAGCTTCTTCATGATACTACATGTTACCGATACACGCAGTTTCCACAAAGCTTGATTTACTTTTTCTTGATGATTTTCTATCATTGGTGTGGTCTGAACAAAAGGAGGAGTGAATGGCTCAGAACTTATTTTCTGATGAGCTTCTTGGCTTCATAAACGAATGGAAGGACAAACCGGGCAACCTGATCATGGTGCTCCACCGCGTGCAAGGGGAGGTCGGTTACATCTCACGCGAGGCGGCTGACGAGGTATCCAGGCTGCTTGATGTCCCACTGTCGACGATCTGGGGCGTCGTGACCTTCTATCATTTCTTCAAGTTGAACAAGCCTGGCAAGTACAACATACAGGTCTGTCTTGGAACGGCCTGCTACCTGAAGGGCGGTGATATCATCGTCGATGAGCTCGGCAAGCTGAAAGGCCTCGAGGTCGATGGCCTGACAGAGGACGGCAAGTTTTCGCTTGAGGCCGTACGTTGTGTCGGCTGCTGTGGACTTGCGCCTGTCATGACGATCTCCGGCGAGGTCTTCGGCAAGGTCACCAAGGACCAGATCCCCGGCATACTCGACAAGTTCGAGTGATGGACGAAGGCGACCTGGCCTATGAGGCCGTGACCAACGCCATCGAGGCTGGTGCCAGGTACATACGCCTCTCCATCCGGAAGGAAGATGGGCGGTGGTACTACCTCGTCGAGGACGATGGTGCAGGTCCGGGAAGCGGCATGGATGTCTTCGCACCAGGCTTTTCGACGAAGGGCAGTGGACGGGGGAGGGGGCTCAGCCTCCTGAAGGAAAGGCATCCAGATGCCAGCTTGGACCGGCGTGGTGGATTGACAAGGTTGTCCTGGACGGCCCCTGAGGGGCCCGTGGATGTCTCGGCAATGGCCATGCTGTTCTCCAAGGCCTGGACTGTGGGTGCTGGACTTGTGATCGAGGTCGCTTTTGATGGTGGTGCCTTTTCCTGGTGCGTTGATGATTTCACCCACCTGGGGGCGCTTGATGAAGGAATGAACATGGCGGCGATGAGGAAGCTGATCCAAAGCACGCTGTCATTTGAAAAGGAGTGAATTTATATGGCGAAGCTGTCATTGGAAGAACTCAGGAGCCTGCGCGAAAAGGAGGCCGAGCGGCTTGCCAAGCGTGGGATCCACGGCAAGGACGTCCACGTGGTCGTCTGCATGGGCACCTGTGGCATCCAGGCTGGTGCGAAGGTGACGCTTAACAGCATTGTGGATGAGGTCGAGGCCCATGGGCTTGGCAATGTCATCGTCACACAGGCACCCTGCCAGGGGCACTGTGAGGAGGAGCCCATCGTAGAGGTCCACACACCCCAGCTGGGTTCGATCGCCTACGGCAAGGTTGATGCCAAGACCGCCAAGCGGATTGTTGAAGAACATATCATCGGTGGCAAGGTCCTTGAGGACCATAAGATCAAGCTGGAGGTTTGAAGATGGGTTTCAAGAACTATATCCTGGTCTGTGGAGGCACGGGCTGCGAGTCCTCCCGCTCCGACCTGATCTACCGCACGCTGATTGATGAGGCCAAGGCCCAGGGTGTGGCCGACCAGGTCCAGGTCATCAAGACAGGTTGTTTCGGTTTCTGCGAGCAGGGGCCGATCGTCAAGATCCTTCCTGAGGACTCCTTCTACGTGAAGGTCAAGCCTGAGGATGCCAAGGAGCTTATCGCCGAGCATGTGATCAAGGGCCGCGAGGTCACGAGGCTCTTGTACAACAAGACCCCCAAGAAGCCTCTTGAGGAAGTCGAGGACATCCAGTTCTACCAGAAGCAGCTGCGTGTCGTACTGCGCAACTGTGGTGTGATCGACCCTGAGGACATCAACGACTACATCGCCAACGATGGTTATGTGGCTCTTGAGAAGGCCCTCTTTGAGATGACTCCGGACGACATCATCGAGGAAGTCAAGAAGTCCGGCCTACGTGGCCGTGGTGGTGCGGGCTTCCCGACATGGATGAAGTGGAACTTCACCAAGCAGGCAGAGGGTGAGGAGAAGTACGTCGTCTGTAATGCTGACGAGGGTGACCCGGGCGCTTACATGGATCGTTCGACACTTGAAGGCGACCCGCATTCGGTACTCGAGGCCATGACGATCTGTGGCAAGGCCATTGGTGCCCACCAGGGCTTCATCTACATCCGTGCCGAGTATCCTCTGGCGATCCACAGGCTCGAAGTCGCGATGAAACAGTCTCGTGAGATGGGACTCCTTGGCAAGGACATCCTTGGTTCTGGTTTCGACTATGACATCGAGATCCGCCTGGGAGCTGGAGCCTTTGTCTGTGGCGAGGAGACCGCGCTGCTCCAGTCGATCGAGGGCCATCGTGGCATGCCACAGCCCCGTCCACCATTCCCTGCGACAAAGGGGCTGTGGGGCAAGCCGACTGTCATCAACAACGTCGAGACCTGGGCCAACATCCCTGTGATCATCGCCAAGGGTGGTGATGAGTTCGCAAAGGTCGGCACCACTGACAGCCGTGGTACGAAGGTCTTCGCCCTGACCGGCAAGATCTGCAACTCAGGTCTCGTCGAGGTCCCGATGGGCACGACGCTGCGTGAGATCGTCTTCGACATCGGTGGAGGCATCGCTGGTGGTCATAAGTTCAAGGCCGTCCAGACAGGTGGTCCTTCAGGTGGTGTCATCACGGAGGAGAACCTCGACACCCCGATTGATTTCGGTGGCCTGCAGAGGATCGGCTCGATGATGGGTTCTGGTGGTATGATCGTCATGGATGACACCGACTGTATCGTCGATGTCGCCAAGTTCTACCTCGAGTTCACCCTTGATGAGAGCTGTGGCAAGTGCTTCCCCTGCCGCATCGGTGGCAAGAGCCTGCACAACATCCTCGACAAGATCACGATCGGCAAGGGCACCGAGGAGGACCTCGAAGAGCTGCGCCAGATCTCCCATGCCATGCAGAAGGGCAGCCTCTGCGCCCTAGGCCAGACGGCGCCGAACCCTGTCCTCTCGACACTCCGTTATTTCCCTGAGGAATACGAGGCTCATATCAAGGACAAGAAGTGTCCTGCCGGCAAGTGCAAGAAACTGATCCGCTACACGATTGATCCTTCGAAGTGCATCGGTTGTACGGCCTGTTCCAGGAAGTGTCCTGTTGGAGCCATATCCGGTGAGCTGAAGAAGCCGCATTCGATCAACCAGAGCGCCTGCATCAAGTGCGGAGTCTGCCGCCAGACCTGCAAGTTCTCTGCCATCTCTGTCGAGTAAGAGGAGGAAGACTAATGATTCATCTGACCATACAGGGAATAGAGGTCGTGGTGGAGGAGGGGACGACCGTCCTCGAAGCCGCCCAGAAGGCAGGCATCAGGATTCCGACCCTGTGCTATCATCCAGACCTGAAGCCCTTCGGTTCCTGCGGACTGTGCATCTGCAAGCAGGAGGGTTCTGCCAAGATCATCCGTGCCTGTGCCACTCCTGCCGCGGAGGGCATGAGGATCATAACCCATGACAATGAGCTCAACGAGGTCCGCCGCACGATCCTCGAACTTGTCATGAGCACACATCCGGCAAGCTGCCTGACCTGTGTCAGGAACAACAAGTGCGAGCTCCAGAAGCTCTGTGTCGAGTATGGAGTGCGTGAGCAGCCCTTCGAGACCCGCATCAAGACCCTGCCCAAGGATACGTCGACCAAGGCCATCGTCCTTGATCCATCCAAGTGCATCAAGTGTGGACGCTGTGTCCAGGTCTGCCAGAGCCTCCAGGGTGTCTACGCCCTTGAGTTCATCGGACGTGGCGATGCCACTCAGATGTGCCCTGCCGCCAACCTTCCGTTGGGAGACAGCCCTTGCATCAAGTGTGGCCAGTGCGCCGCCCACTGTCCTGTCGGTGCGATTTACGAGGTTGATGAGGGCAATGTCTTCATCAAGGAGGCCAGTGATAGCGAGAAGGTCGTCGCCGTCCAGATCGCCCCTGCCGTGCGTGTCGCACTTGGCGAGGAGTTCGGCTTCAAGCCTGGTGAGCTGACGACTGGAAAGATCTATACAGCCCTCCGCCGCCTTGGTGCCGACTATGTCTTCGACACGAACTTCGGTGCCGACATGACAGTCATGGAAGAGGCCAGCGAGCTTGTCGGCCGTGTCACGAAGGGTGGTGTCCTGCCCCAGCTGACCAGCTGCTGTCCTGGCTGGATCGAGTACGTGACCAAGTACTATCCTGACCTGATCGAGAACCTCTCATCCGCCAAGAGCCCGATGATGATGCAGGGTGCGATAACGAAGACCTACTGGGCTGAGAAGATGAAGATCGACCCATCAAAGGTCTATTCCGTCGCCATCATGCCCTGTACCGCCAAGAAGGTTGAGATCCACCGTGATGAGCACATGAGGTCAAGTGGCTACGATGATGTCGACCTCGTCCTGACGACACGTGAGCTTGCCAGGATCATCAAGCAGTTCGGCATTGACTTCGCCTCACTCCCTGAGAGCCAGGCTGACAGCCCGATTGGCGAGTACTCTGGCGCCAGCACGATCTTCGGTGTCACCGGAGGTGTCATGGAAGCCGCTGTACGTACAGCCTACAACCAGATCACAGGAAAGGACCTCTCGGATCCTGACATCATGACAGTGCGCGGCAATGGCAGCTTCCGTCATGGTGCCTTGGATATCGAGGGCAAGGCAACGGTCCGCTTCGGCGTCGTCCATGGCATGGCCAACGCCAAGCAGGTCCTCGACGAGATCCGCGAAGCCAAGAAGAAGGGTACGAGGGCTCCTTATGAGTTCATCGAGGTCATGGCCTGCCGCGGTGGCTGTATCGCTGGTGGTGGCCAGCCTCTTGGCACTGATGACGAGGTGCGCTCCAAGCGTACAAGCGGTTCCTACACCGATGATAAGAAGTCGGCGGTCCGCTGCAGCCATCAGAACCCCTCTGTCAAGAAGGCCTACGAGGAGTACTTTGGACAGCCCCTGTCAGAGAAGTCACACCACCTCCTGCACACTGAGTACAAGCAGGTGCCTGTCTACAAGAACTGACAAGGAAGTGTCACACCCAAAGGGAAGCCGAAGCATCTGGCTTCCCCTTTTTTTGTTCATCTCATGGGGGATGGTATGATTCAACCCCGGAGAAGTAAGGAGGAAAGCTTACATGCCTGCGTTCAGTAAAGATGAAATGGGAACATCCCCTGCTACATCCAAGATTATTGCAACGAGCCTGCCGACATTGCCTGGACACGATGTGCTGGAGGTGTATGACCTTGTCTATTGCTGGGCAGATGATTCTTCGTACTCACAGTCATCCACTGCCATTGACCGGGCTTATGAGGGACTCAAGGCCGAGGTCGCCAGACGTCATCCACAGGCTAATGCCATTCTAGGTGTAAGGGAGGGCAGCCTTGGCCTTGCCCCAGGCAGTCTCAGCAAGGTGACATGCATCTGGTATGGAACACCTGCACGCGTAGTCAAGGTGGAATAGGAGAGGCCCCCCTGCTGGGGAAGGGCCTCTGCTGCCCTGGTCAGTTGCACTCAGGAGAACTGTGCCCTGTCAGCATCTGTGAGTGTGTAATCGTAGAAGAGTGAATAGAAGCGCTCCGCTTCTGCGTTGATGTCGACTCCGGCTTCATCTCCATAGAAGACATCGGCTGCCCACCAGATGCCCATCAGGCGGTTGACTGATGGAGGACTGTCGATCCAGTTGTTGATGATGTCAGGCACCATGTAGACGCGTCCGTTCCTGACCGCGTCGAGGCCTTCCCAGACACTGCCTGGGGCCGTGACATCAGCGTAGGCATCAGCATTGGAGAGTACGATCACATCAGGGTTCCACAGCAGGAGCTGCTCCATGCTGACAGTGCCTGAATCTGTCGAAAAGTTGGATGGTACGGCATTCACGCCACCAACCGCTTCAAGGACCTCACCATGCATGTTGCCTTCAGGGACGGCTTCAAGACCATCAAGCGAGGATGAGTAATAGAAGCTGACAGCGCCTCCGAGCTCCTCTTTGACCTTGGCTGCGAAGGCAAGGCTCTCTTCAGCATAGGATGAGAGGGCGGAGGCACGCCCTGTATCACCAAGAAGCTCGCCGAGCCTTGTGTAGGTGTTGGCAGTGTCCGCAAGGTAGGACTCGATGAAGACGATTGGGATGCCAACCTGCTCCTGGAGCCTGTCGAGGTCGCTGATCATCTCATCAATCGAGCCCTTGATCTCACCAATGTCGATGACGACTTCAGGAGCGGCCATGATCAAAGCCTCCCTGTTCAGGTCGGCACGGCGTCCGTAGAAGGTCCCGAGGACTGGGAGGTCCGCATCAAGACCAGGGTAGAGTGGCATGTCCTCTTCAGCCATCGCCGTGGAGAGTCCGACCAGGAGTCCTGGATCATAGGTCAGCATGATCACCTGGGCCATCTGGCCTGTAGGTGCCACCCTGGTGATTTCCACAGGGACGGTGACCTCGCGTCCGAGGTCGTCTGTGAAGACCCTGGTTTCCACACTTGCGCCTTGTTCTGCCGCGGCTTGTGCGCAAAGTGGCATCAGTGTTGCAAGCATGATGAGCAGCGTTGTCACGATCTTCCTCAATATTGTCACCTCCTCAGCCCGCCTAATGGCGTGGCATGCAAATGTATTGGCCATCAAGGCGTCCAACCTTGATGGGTGTTGAGTAGAATCCTGATAACAAATCGCTATCAGCGACCTTGTCCGGGCTGCCTTCAGCCCAGGTGCGCCCGTCCTTGATGAGTATGATGTTGTCAGCCCAGTTAAGGGCCTGGACGATGTCGTGCATGGCGACGAGTGCGGTATGCCCATCGCTTGTCAGCGATTTGATGTTGTCGAGGCTGTGGACCTGGTTCGCCCAGTCCAGCTTGCTGGTCGGCTCGTCGAAAAGGAGCAAGGGGGCGTCCTGTGCCAGGGCCCTGGCGCAGAGCACAAGCTGGCGCTCACCCCCCGAGAGGCTGTCGACACGGCGGTGGGCCAGGTGGCTGATTGAGAAACGTTCAAGTGCATCCTGTGCCCGTTTCATTTCCGCAACGCCTGGACTTGCCAGTGTGGATATGCTGGCGCTGGTGCCCATCAGGACAGTGGTCAGCACGCTGTAAGAGAAGCTTGGATGGCTTTCCTGTGGTATGTAGGCGATCCGTCTGGCCCTTTCCCTGGCCCCCATGCCTGCAAGGTCAGCGCCATTAACACTGACACAGCCTTCTTGTGCCTTCAAGATGCCCAGGATGATGCGGAAGAGCGTGGTCTTGCCAGCTCCATTGCGCCCCAGCATCACATTGAAAGTCCCATCTTCCAGGGAGAAGCTGAGCCCATCGAGGACGGGACGCCTTCCATCGTAGCTGAAGTGGATGTCATTGACTGCAAGGCTCATGTGCGCCTCCCTTCCCGGATCACGAGGTAGATGAAGAAGGGGGCCCCGATGAAACTTGTGAGTATGCCGATTGGGATCTCACTTGTCGTCAGGCTGCGCGAGAGCGTGTCGACAAAGACAAGGAAGCCTGATCCGATCAATATGGAGGCGGGGATTGAACGGCGGTGGTCACAACCGACGATCATGCGTGTCAGGTGGGGTACGACCAGGCCGACCCAGCCAATCGTCCCGGCCACTGCGGTCGCCATGGCGCTCATCAGCGTGGCCGAGATGATGGAGGTGAGCCTGATGGCTTTCACTGGAATGCCGAGGCTGTGCGCCTCCTCATCCCCCTGGCTCAATACGTTCAGAGGCCAACGCAGGCAGTAGGTCAGCACTGAACAGAGTCCGACGACTATTGCGCAGGCAAGCAGGTCACCCTCCCTGACGGAGTTCAGTGAGCCTATGAGGTAGTATGTGATCTGGGGGAGCACATCCTCAGTGTCAGCGACCAACTTCACAAAGCTCAGGCATGAGTTCATCAGCGAGCCGATCATCATGCCTGACAGGACCATGCCAAGTACGGGCTGGGAGGGTACGTGGTGAGCGATCAGCAGTGTCAGGCCCACAGCGGCAAGGCCTAGGGCGAAGCTGAGGATTGTCGTCTCCGTATAGCTCCAGCCCCACAACAGGCCAAGCGCACTGCCCATGGCCGCCCCACTGGTCGCTCCCAGCACATCAGGTGACACCATTGGGTTCTGGAAGACACTCTGGTAGGAAAGGCCTGCCAAGGCAAGCCCCGCTCCAATGAGGGCGCCTGTGAGTATGCGGGGTCCGCGTATGCGGAAGACGACAGACTCCGCCTGTGGTGCCCAATCGGCTTCGATAGGGAGGATTTTGGAAAGAAGGATCTTCACAAGTGTGATGGGGTCGACAGGATAACGCCCCACCATGAAGGCGAGGACCATGATGGCGATGAAGGCGGCAAGGAGCAGGGGAAGTGTCCAACGTCCTCCTTCATGCTTGTATGAAATGTCCTCCAGTTGTCGCATCTGATGTGAATCCTACACCAAAGAAGGCCAATGTACAAATGGATGAATGATGGTATGGATGGTTGACACGCTTGGCATTTGGTGAACATTTTTGATTTTTTCGAAAGAATGCCCTTCTTTTCCTCGAAACTTGATTGCCTTTATGTTAGCATTCCATCCGCTATGGAAACAAACGACATTCTGAATCTTATCATGATAGCCGTTGGCCTGGTCCTTATCTGGCTGGCTATCAAGAAGGAGATGGAGCCCACGCTTCTGCTCCCAATGGGATTCGGTGCTATCCTCGTCAACCTGCCAGGTTCGGTCATGCTCCAGGACAATGCGATCCTGCAGTGGCTGTACAACGTGGGTATCGAGAGCGCAGAAGCCTTCCCGCTCCTCCTCTTCATCGGCATCGGTGCGATGATCGACTTTGGACCACTCATCTCCAAGCCTTGGCTGATCTTCATCGGCGCGGCTGGACAGGGTGGCATCTTCATTTCGATGATTATCGCAAGCGCACTTGGCTTCCCACTGAACGATGCGGCTTCAATCGGCATCATCGGTGCTGCTGACGGTCCTACCGCCATCCTGGTCTCCCAGCGCTTGCAGTCGAGGTACATTGCAGCTATCCTAGTCGTCGCCTACTGCTACATGGCCTTGGTTCCACTGATCCAGCCTGTAGTCCTCAAGGCCACCACGACCAAGAAGGAGAGGGCGATCCAGATGCACTACAAGCCCTCCAGCGTCAGCAAGACGACCCGCATCATCTTCCCGATTGTCACAACAGTGGTCTGCGGCATCCTGGCTCCGGATTCAGCTTCCCTCGTCGGCATGCTGATGTTCGGCAACCTGCTGCGTGAGTGTGGAGTCCTTGACAACCTCTCCCGCGCGGCCCAGGACATGCTTTCCCCGCTCATCACGCTGCTGCTTGGCCTGGCCATCTCTCCGATGATGAAGGGTGAGGCCCTCCTGCAGCCTGCCACGCTGATGATCATGGCCTTCGGACTCCTGGCCTTCATTTTCGACACGGCTTGTGGCGTCTTCTTCCTGAAGATCGTCAACATCTTCCTGCCGAAGGAGAAGAAGATCAACCCGCTCATCGGTGGTGCTGGCATCTCAGCCTTCCCGATGTCGAGCCGCGTCGTCCAGAAGGTTGGTATCGAAGCGAACAAGCAGAACCACCTGCTGCCATTCGCTCTTGGCGCCAATGTCTCCGGCCAGATCGCTTCCGTCCTCGCCGGTGGTCTCCTGATGTCAACTCTGCTTCCGCATGTTGAAAGTGTGACGAATGTGATTAACGCATTCAGCGCAGTGCTTTAAGGAGTGGTATTATGATTGAGAAACTTGATTCGTCTGTTGTCGATCAGCTTCTTGCCAGTGGAGAGATTTCTGAAGCCCAGATTGATATGATTGGTGAAATGTATGCTGCTGGTGCCAACTCTGCTGAAGGTGTTGACACTGCTGCGATTGTATCAACTGTGCTTGATCAGAATTTTTCTACAGCGGATTCAGTTGGAATAGGATTTTCCAGCTGGGGCCTCCTGGCCTGCGCCCTTGGCATCCTCTTCGTCGCCCTGGTCATCTTGAACAAGGTCACCGGTCGCAAGAAGGACAAGGACAAGTAAGCATCCTCAAACGGCATTTGAAAGGGGCTGTTGCGTGAAAACAGGTCGAAGCTGACCTCATGCATAGCCCTTTTCTTCATCTCTTGACAAGTCTGGAAAGCACTTCTGCCAGTACAGCGTAATCGATTGGCTTGGCGACATGCTCATCCATGCCGGCCTCGCGGGTTTCTGCTATGTCCTCAGGGAAGGCGTTGGCGGTCACTGCGATGATCGGCACCTTGCCGGCATCCTCCCTCACCATCGCCCTGATCGCACGTGCGGCGCCACAGCCATCCAGCTTAGGCATCTTCATGTCGAGGAGTATGGCATCGAAATGTCCGATGGGGGATGCGGCGAAGAGGTCGACAGCCTCCTGGCCATCCCAGGCCTGGCTCACGATGGCTCCATGATGGGCCAGCATCGCAGCTGCGATCTCCATGTTTATCAGGTTGTCCTCAGCCAGCAGGATTTCAAGGCCCTTGATGCTTGAAGGATCTCTTCCTGGCTCTTCCACCGTCTCCTCCTCTTCATCAAGCGTGGCAAGGGGGAGTGTGACGGTGACGCGTGTACCTTCTCCAAGCTTGCTCTCGACATCGATCCTGCCGCTCATCTGGTTGACCAGGCCTGCGACGATTGGCATGCCAAGGCCTGTACCAGTGACCTCGTGGCTCATGAAGCGGCTCTCCCTCGCATAGGGTTCGAAGAGGCGCTTCTGGAAGTCGCTGCTCATGCCGATTCCATTGTCAACAACCTCGATGACGAACTGGTCCATGGCCGCACTGTTGGCATGCTGGCTCACCTGTACCTGGACAAGCCCTCCCTCCTCTGTGTACTTGAAGGCGTTTGAGATGATGTTGTCGACAATCTGGCGCAGCCTGCGGCCATCTGCGAGCACATGCCGCGCACTGACATCAGCCTTGAATATGGTTGTGCGTGAACCACTTGCCATGGCCTTGCAGGATTCAAGCGATGCACTGACGACCGCGGTGATATCAACAGCCTCCTCGTTCATGCTGACGCGTCCCGCCTCCATGCGGCTCATCTCAAGTATGTCATTGACCAGGGAGAGCAGCTGGGAGGCGTTGAGTGATATCTTGTCGAGGTAGGAGAGCACCTTTTCCTTGTCGTTTATCTCAAGCTTGGCGAGACCGCTGAGCCCCATGACAGCGTTCAAGGGCGTCCTCATGTCATGAGACATGTTGCTGAAGAAGGCCTGCTTGGTCTTCTCAGCCTGTTTGGCGGCTTCCAAGGCTTCTTTCAGGAGCAGTTGCTCCCCAATCTCCCTTTGGCGTTCCGCCTCGACAGTCCTGAAGGTGAGTATCACCTCGCCATCAGGGCTGGTGTCGTCGAATAGCAGGCGTACTGATACAGCCTTCCAACCATCTGCGAAGCGGCGTTTGACATCACCTCCGAAGTCCTTGACGTCTTCTTTGACGAGCCTCTGGATGTTCTCCAGAGAGAAGTTCTCCTTGAACTCCTTCATCGTGGCCTCGTCGAGGAAGAGGGCGACTTTTTCTATGAAGGTGGAATAGGGGCCTTCGCGGCTTATCAGGGAGCGCATCTCATCAGAGCCCTTGATCATCTCATAAGTCCCCCGTGTCCAGTTCACCCTGTAGAGGGCATAGTACTGGCGGGCTATGATGTCGATCGTCTCCCTGGCCCTTGCCATACGGCGTCCTGTACTGGCCTCACGCACTGCGTGTATGAGAATCAACACAAGGGCGAGGGCGAAGGCGGCTGAGAAGACGATTGACAGCCGGTTGAGGTCCTGGAGTATGACGGAGAGGGGCATGGTGACTATGCTCCACCAGCCATTGGCCAGGCGGGAGAAGTGGACACTTCGCTTCTTCCCATCCAGGCCCTCTATCCTGCGTCCTGTCCAGGAGACGTCATCACGTGAGGCTTCCTCCAACAGGGCCTTTCCGTAAGCCCCCAGGTCAGGATCCTCAGCCATCGGCCCTTCGTAGGCCAGGACCTGCCCCTCTTCATCAATGAGGATGGCCTCTGTGTCGTAAGGCAGGCCTTGGCTGCGTGCCATGATGTCGACTGAATCCAGGGCTATGTCGAATATGGCGGTCACCGGCGCGTTGGCACAGCTTGCTGTAAGTGTGATGACCTCCTCTCCCGAGACAGGGGATATGTGGGCTGATTGCAGCCCGCCACCGTACTCCATGAGGGATGGGACAGACTCCATCAAGAGTCCATCCGATCCATATAGGACGCCATCGTGGATCATGTAGGCCCTGAGGTCTTCATCACCAACAGTTTCTTCAACCCTTCCGCAGTAGCGTATCCCCAGTTGCACGAGCGCATCATCGTCCCAACCATTGAGATGACGTTCATCCAGGCTGTCCGCTATGAAACCCAGGAGGCTCTCATAAGTATTGTGATGTCCTTCCTGGCGGCTTGCGTTGTCAGAGGCGAGTGACCACCCCAGTTCATAAGCATTGGAGATCAATGTGCTGCGCAGCATGATGAAGCACAGCGTCGACAGCAGGAGGTAGAGTGCAAGGGGGAATACATAGGACCTCAGTTTCCGGCCCACTGCCTTCCTGGTTTCATTGGAGCGCATGCCGGATCCCCTCCTTGAGCCGCCTGTCCTCTGCCAGGACCTGGGCTGTGAGTCCAAAGGCCTCAGCTGTCATCCCTGCGCGGAAGAGGCTGCACTGTGTGCCTGTGAGCTCATGCAGCTTCGTGAAACCAAGATTTGCTGACAGGCCCTTGAGGCTGTGTGAGGCCATCAGGGCCGCATCCGCATCACCCTGTTCCACTGCCTGGGTGAGCTTGTCAGCTGACTTGTCTTCCAAGTAGGCCCTCAGCAAGCGCTCAAGCAGGCTCGTTGATGACATCACACGTTCCATCAAGCCATCGAGGTCTATGCCAAGTCCTTCAAGCATCCTGCTGTCCATCATGCCCCTCCTGTGCGAGCCAGGCCCTGAGGTCTCCTTCTTTCTTCAGGAAGAGTTCGATCAGGGCAGGGTTGAAGACGCCGCATTGTCCTGTGCGGATCATGTCGACAGCCACCTCTGGGCTGAATGCCTCCTTGTAACAACGCTTGCCGCAGAGTGCGTCATAGACATCAGCCAGGGCGACGACCTGGGAGAAGGGCGTCAGCGCATCGCCAGAAAGCCCTTCTGGGTAACCGCGTCCATCCCAGCGCTCATGGTGGTGCAGGGCGATGTCATGGGCGTAGCTGTAGGCGGGGTGCTTGCGTAGTTCTTCAATATGCTCAAGGAGCTGGGCACCCTTTACCGTATGGGTCTTCATTATTTCAAACTCTTGCGCACTCAAGCGTCCAGGTTTGTTGAGTATGCTGTCACTGATCGCGATCTTGCCGACATCGTGCATGATGGAGGCCAGGGCCACCTGATGTGCCTCCTCACTGGTGAGTCCGCTGACGAAGCCTGCCTCTTCAAGGAAGAAGAGTGTGATGTCATGGATCCGCCTTACATGGGCTCCTGATTCGCCAGAGCGGAACTCGATCGCTGTTGACAGGGCCTCGATCAGGCCGTAGTTCAGGCGGATTATCTGCTTGGCTTGATCAAGAATCTCCCCTGCCTGTTCCTCGACAGTGTATTCGAGCATCCGCCGCTTCTCGTAGAGTTCGACGACTGATCCGACACGACGTCTGACGATGTAGGGAATCACTGGTTTTGGGATGACATCCATCACCCCAAGGCCATAGGCCCGTTTCGTGACAGGTGCATCCGCCTCCGCTGTGATGATGAAGACCGGGGTGTGGGAGCAGAAGTCCAGCGGAGCCAAGGCTTCCAGCAGGCCCAGGCCATCCATCCCAGGCATCATGTAGTCAAGGAGGACGGCCGAATAGGAAGCCCCTGGCCTCATCAGAGCTTCCAGTGCGGCCCTGCCGTCCGCCACCTCATCCACCTGCCAGGCTGGTGAGAAGATGTTAGCTATGATGGCGCGCTCAATGGCGTCGTCATCAACGACCAGCATGCGTTTTTCCATAAAGCCCCCTGCTATGAGGACTTTAACATGTCCTCGGGTGACAGTGAAGGCTAGATGGACAGTCCCGATTCCTTGCGGCGGGTGAGGATTCTTGGCAGGAGGATGGACATGGTCGTCGTACTGACTGCCGCTGCGATGATGTCGCTCACTGGTTCCGCCCAGAATGCGGCTCCTGGGTCAGAGGCGAAGAGGGGGATCGTGAGCAGCGAGATGGTGAACACGGCCTTACGGAACAAGGAGAGCGGCAGTGAGGCCGAGGGCTTGCCAAGAGCCGTGAAGGTATCGACGTTGTTGTACTGCAAAGAGAGTGGGATGATCATGGCGGTGAAGACCTTGAGGTAGTGGCCTGTCAGGGCTGCGACATCGCCATCCTGGGTGAAGAGGGCGATGAAGAGGTCCCCTGCCGTCCAGGCGAGCGCCATCATGATGATCGTGTAGAGCGTGGCGAGCACCTGGACGCGGAGGTATGCCGCCTTGACCCTGGAGACATCCCCTGAACCATAGGAGTAGCTGATCAGGCCCTGGCTGCCCCCTGTGATCCCTCCCAGTGGGTTCATGACGAGCATGTGGTAGGACTGTATGATCGTCGACGCTGTTACAAGCATGTCACCAAGTCCTGGCCCGCCTTTCAGCTGGAGCACTGTGTTGAGCAGGATCATCAGCAGGCTGTCTGTCGCAATGATCAGGAAGGGTGAGAGCCCAAGCTTCGTGATCTTCCATGAAAGCAAGCCTTCTGGCCTGGCGAGGCGCAGTGGTATGGTGGTGGAAGGTCCAAGCAGCCCGGTCACTGTGACAATGGCGCTGACCGCCTGGCTGATCACAGTGGCCAGGGCGGCTCCCTTGACTCCCATGCCGAAGACATAGATGAAGAGTGGATCCAGTGCGATGTTGAGCACAGCCCCAGTGATGACTGCGCACATGGCCCTGCGGCTCCGGCCCTGGCTGGTCAGGTAGCTGTTCATGCCTGTCGAAATCAGGGCGAAGGGTGTGCCTATGACATACCATGTCAGGTATTCAAGGGCGTAGGGCAGGGTGGTCACAGATGAGCCGAAGAGGCTGAGGAGCGGCCGGCGCAGGATGAGGCACAGCGGGGTGGTCACAAGCGATGCGATGATGATCAGTGCGAAGCCAATGCCTTCGACCTTGACCGCCTCCTCGTGGTCCCCATGGCCCTCCCTCATCGCCATCAGTGGCGCACCTCCCAGGCCGAAGAGGACGGCGAAGGAGGAGATGAGGCTGGTGACAGGGGCGGCGACGCCGACACCTGCCAGGGCGATGGCCCCATCCACTGGCATATGTCCTATGAACATCCTGTCGACGACGGCGTAGAGGACGTTGACCGCTTGTGAGAGGCAGGTCGGGATGCTGAGCGAGATGACAAGACGCCAGACCGGCGAATGTGCGAAGTCGAGGTCCTTCATCGTGAAACGCGCAGCACGAGGCCTTTCAGGTATTCCGTCTCGGGGAGGGAGACCCGTACAGGATGGTCGGGACCAGCGCTGAGCTGTTCGAGGATTTGAACCTCCGCATGGGCATCCGCAGCGGCCCATGCGGTCATGCGGCGGAAGTCCTCCCAGGAAAGGGCGCCAGAGCATGAGAACGTCGCCAGGATGCCACCATCCGCGATTTTCTGCATGGCAAGGCGGTTGAGGTCCTTGTAGGCCGCCATGGCCTTCTCAAGCTTGGCCTTGGTCGGTGCCAGCTTGGGTGGGTCGAGTATGATCATGTCGAAGCGTCCCGCTTCCAGTGTACGCATCCATGTGAAGATGTCGGCGCACTCAGTCGTGACACGTGCCCTGCTGCCTTCGGGGATCGTCTCCCTGTCCTCGTTCAGATGGACCTGGTAGAGGAGGTGCCGGAGGGCGCTTTCCGAGGCGTCGAGGGCATGGACGCTCCTTGCACCATCCCTGAGGCAGTGGAGGGTGAAGCCTCCTGTGTAGCAACAACCATCAAGGACACTACGTCCCTTGGCATAAGAGCCGACAATCCTCCTGTTCTCCCTCTGGTCGCAGTAGAAACCGCTCTTCTGACTTGTGCCCCCATCGCTTTCGTACCAGATGGAGTCCTCGCAGAAACTGATGCTGCCACCTTCCTCCGTGGTCTCCCTTCCCTCTGCGTCGAAGTGGCGTACAGTGCGTTTGAGCCCTTCGAGTGGGGCGAAGGCCGCATCGACAGTCACTGTGCAGTGCTTGCAACGTGTGAGTTCCGTCAGGGCCTGGACGATGATGGGCAGGTGGTCATTGGCATAGCGCGATGAGATTAGGATGCGCAGCTGGCTGCCATAGGCATCGACAGCCAGGCCTGGTATGAAGTCCGCCTCCCCATGGACAAGGCGGAAGCAGTTCGTCCCCTTGGCGTTGAAAAGCGGGGCCCTGGCCATCACAGCATCCTTGATGCGTTCCTTGAGCCAGGCATCATCTGGTATGACATCCTCCTTCCAGGACATCAGGTGGAGTGTTATATGGCTTTGCCCGTCAAGCCAGCCATAGGCTATGAAGCGCCCTTGTGCGCTCTGGACCCGGGCGATACCCGCCTTCTCGAAGGCTGGACTTGTCGACTCGATGGCCCCGGTGAAGACCCAGGGGTTGTGTTTAAGGAAGACGCGTTCCTTACCGCTTTTGATGCTGACTGTGTACATGGCAGGAGCATCTTAGCCCTTTGCTTGAATCTTGTCTCTCCTTGGTTACAATTGGCAGATATGAAAGCAGTCTTGTTTGATCTTGATGGGACCTTGGTGGACAGCCTCGAGGACATAAGGCAGGCCTTGAACCACTGCATGGGACTCGTACATGCCAGGACGATCAGCCTGGAGGAATGCCGCACTGTCGTTGGACGTGGCCTCAAGAGGGCCTTGGTCGACGCCCTCTGGTTCTCCAGGTCGGCCTTCCCTGAGGACGAGGTGCGGATCCTCCTAAGTGAACTCGTTTCTTACTACAGGGCCCATGCCACTGTGCATACAAGGCCCTATGATGGGATCATGCCCTTCCTCCAAGAGGCCAAGGAGCAGGGAGCCAGGCTTGGTGTCCTGTCGAACAAGGAGGACGGACTGGCCCATGAAATAGTGTCGACCCTCTTTCCTGCAGGCCTCTTCGATTATGTACGGGGGCTCAGGAATGGGGACCTTGCAAAACCAGCGCCTGGTGGCGTGCAGGACTTCATCAACCTTTGCGCATGCGCCCCTGGTGATGTTACAATGATTGGCGACAGTGAAGTCGATTGGCAGACAGCCAAGGCGGCAGGTACGGCCTGCCTGCTTGTGGGCTGGGGCTACAGGAGTCTTGATGAACTCAGGGCAGCTGGAGTTGATGCGCCTGTCGCAAAAGACTTGGAAGGGCTTAGGAGGCTGTTATGGAATTGACAAAGGAGATGCGTGAGGAAGTCCTCGCCAAGGCGGAGGACTACATCAGGAGCGAGAAGGAGGCCTTCTTCCGTGACCAGGTCAAGGGCCTGTTGGATGCCGGGGACTGGGATGGTCTCTATGATGCCTTCTATACGACACTGGCTTTTGGAACAGCAGGCATGCGTGGTGTCATCGGTGGTGGCACAAACCGGATCAACAGCTTCATGGTCCGCCGTGTCACACAGGGACTGGCTGAATACTGCCTTTCTGTCACTGACAAGCCCTCTGTCGTGATCGCCTACGATTCAAGGCTCTGGTCCGCATCATTCGCCAAGTCAGCCGCCCTCGTGCTGGCCGCCAATGGCGTGAGGACCTATCTGTATGACAGCCTGCATCCGGTTCCGATGCTCTCATTCGCTGTGCGTGACCTCAAGACGACGGCCGGCATCGTGATCACGGCAAGCCACAACCCCGCCAAGTACAATGGTTACAAGGTCTACTGGGGTGATGGGGGACAGGTGACACCTCCCCATGACATTGAAATCGCCAGGCTTGCCAATTCTGTCCAGGCCGCTCAGATAAAGGACTGTGATGAGGATGAGGCCAGGAGTAGTGGGATCCTCTCATCGGTTCCTGCCCATGTCGATGAGGACTATTACCAGATGGTGATCTCATCGCTCCGCCTCCCTGACATCATCAGGCGCACGCCTGTCACAGTCGCCTATACACCCTTGCATGGTTCTGGCAATGTACCTGTGCGCGAAATCCTCTCACGCCTTGGAATCAACTGTGTCGTCGTGCGTGAGCAGGAGGAGCCTGATGGCAACTTCCCGACAGTGAAACTACCCAACCCAGAGTCCGCAGAAGCCATGACACGTGTCATTGAGCTGGCCAAGTCAGTGAAGGCCGATATCGTCCTTGGCACCGATCCTGATGCAGACCGTCTTGGCATAGCGATCCCGACAAGCCCAGCCAAGGATGACTACCTCCTGCTTACGGGCAACCAGATCGCCACATTGCTTTCAGACTACCTGCTCGCCACTGCCCGGGAAATGGGAGGCCGTGACCGCCGCCCACTTGTCGTCAAGAGCCTTGTCACAACAGACATCGTCCGCAAGATCGCCCAGGAGAACGGGGCTGACTGCCGTGATGTCCTCACTGGCTTCAAATACATTGCACGGGAGATGGACAGGATCGACAGCGGGGAGAACAAGGACAACTACTTCCTCTTCGGCTGTGAGGAGAGCTATGGCTTCCTGACTGTGAACGACGTCCATGACAAGGACGCTGTCTCATCAGCGGTCGCCGCTGTTGAGATGATGTGCCATTACGCAGGCAAGGGCATGACGCTGCAGCAACGCCTGGATGGGATTTATGCCCATTACGGCTACCATACTGAACAGGTCTTCTCCAGGGATTACGAGGGTGCGGCCGGCAAGGAGGAGATGGCCCGTATCATGAAGTCATTGCGGTCCCTCAAGGCAGGGGCCACCTTCGTCAACAGGACGATCGCCTCTGTCGAGGACCTCCTCCAGGAAGGAGGCGCCTTCCCCAAGGCCGATGTTGTGATAATCCGCTTCACAAGCGGAGAGAAGCTTGTCGTCCGCCCATCAGGGACGGAACCAAAAATCAAGTACTACATCTTCCTTGTCGAGGGCAAGGAGGGCCGCGCCGCAGTGGAGCAGGGCAAGGAGGCCGTCCTTGAGGAATTCAAAGCAGCCCTCTGACTGCTACCACCTGCGCCTGCCAGGAGGGCCCATCTACCTGCTGCGCCGCAGCGATGGGCCTTTCAAGGCGGATGCACGTCCTGTCTTCCACCTCTTCTCATCGGGGCATATGAGTGACGAGGAACGGTCGGATGCCGCGCTTTGCCTCACCGAGGCCTGGGAGGACTGCGCCCTGCGTTTCGTCCAGGAGAAGCGCTATATCCCAAGGCTCTTCATCTCTGCTTCCATCTTCCTTGTGACCTACCTCTTCCTGACACTGGTCATAAGGGACCCCCTGCCCATGCTTGATGAGGCCATCATAGCCCTGGTCTGTGCCATCGCTGCCTGGGTCTTGATGCTCCGCCAGGGCTATGGCAGTGCCATGATGCTTTCTTACAGGCGGCTTTGTGCTGAGGCGGTGGAAGCACTTGAGGAGGAGTATGATGAAGCGCTGTGCCAAGTCGAGGCCTGGATCGAGGCGGAAGCCATGAAAGGCCAGGCGGCCCTGGCTGACAGCCTTGCAGGTCTTGGAGATGGGATGCCTCCCGCACTTGACATCCCTGGTTATCTCCGGGAAGCCTTCGACGACTATCTTGGTGGACAGGGAAAAGCCTATAAGGGCTATCTGGAATTGCTTAAGCGGTCAAAGCGGCCTGATGCCAGGCTCTCCGGCATACTCCTGCAGGCTTCGCTCTCAGATGGCCTGGACCTGGCACTGCTGGCTTTCCTTCATTCCTTTTCCTGAGCAGATGGCACATCTGTACACATCCCGGCATATAGGTGGATGTGGACATCTTCCTGTCACTTTCCTTTGCCACGCTGCTTGCCGCGACTTACTTCATCGAGCCGCTTGCCTCATTGGCCGGAGCCTTGTTGACAGCATGCGGCCTCATGGCCTCGGCAGGACGCAAGGGTCTCTGGATGACAATACCTTCCTCCTTGCTCCTTGTCGTGCTTTCAGCCTCGCTCATGCTGGAAGGTACGGTGTGCCATGCCTTCCCACAGGCTGACATAAAGGCGATATATGGCACAGTCATACAGGACAGCGTACCTGGGCGCTGGGAGAGGCGGCGTGTCGACATCGGGCTTGAGGAGTGCTTCATCAAGGGTGGGGCCTCTGGCACCGCCCGTGGAACAGTCAGTGTCACCTATCCTGGAGATGTCAGGTTGTACAGAGGTGAGCAGGTGCTCTTCAGGGGAAGCTATGGGGAGTATGGCTTCAATGCGGTGGCATTTGAGCTTGTCTCACGTCCCGTTGGCCAAGCCCACAGGTCAAGCTTGCTGGCCAGGATCGAAGAGGCCTTGATGGCTGGTGGCGGGGATGATGACAGGTTGTCCCTGATGTTGCTGCTTGGTTACAGCGACGAAGCATCTTTTCCGCTGACGAGCCTTGCCAGGGCCAGTGGTACAAGCCATGTGCTCGCCCTCTCCGGCATGCACCTGGCACTGTTCTCAAAGCTCCTTGGCCTGCTGCTCACCCCCTTGCTTGGCAAGAGGCAGGGCAGGGCGCTCGCCCTATGCCTGATCGCCGCATATGTCTTCCTCACCGGTTGCAAGGCCTCCATGGTGCGTGCCTTCCTGCTGTCGTCATTGTTCTTCATCCTCCCTGGCATAAGAGGCCTCCATGCCTTGATAGGGGCCTTCATCATACAGGCAATGATCCTTCCTTCCTCGCTCTTGAGCCTCGCCAGTTGTTACAGCTACCTCTCCCTCGCAGGGATCATGGCCTTGTCGAAACCCCTGATGAAGGCCATTGACAGCATCATCGTCCTGCCTTCCTTCGTGACTGGCAACCTGGCGGCTGGGACGGCCGCCGTGCTTTATACCGCACCACTTTCCCTGGCGGTCTTCTCCACATACCAGCTCTCAGGGATATTCACAGGAGGCCTCCTCTCCTTCCTTGTCCAGGCCTACATGCTGATTTCGATGCTCCCCTTCCTGCCACCTGTGGTCAAGGAAGTCTGCTATGCCTTGATCGAGGCCGTGATGAGCCTCGGTGCACGCTTTCCAGCCTGCCATGACATCACGGGCTGGCTGGTCCTGCTTGCTTCTGTGTTGCTCCTCGCCGCCCTATGGGCTATCCTCACGCGTAGACGTGGAGGACGGAAGGATGTGGCAACTTGATTACTCGAGCCGTAAGGAACTTGATGGACTGATGGACCTGGCTGGTCTTGCGGCGAGCCGCCGCTTTGGTCAGAACTTCCTCCTTCCTGCGGCTACAAGGCAGCGCATAGTCGATGCCATAGGAGCAGGGGAAGGGGAGCTGGTCTGGGAGATCGGTCCTGGCCTTGGTGCGCTCACATCCCTCCTCTTGTCATCGGGTGCTACTGTCAAAGCCTTCGAGATCGACCATGGCTTCTGCGCCCTTCTCAAGGAACAGGCCTTCGCTGATGAGCCTGGCTTCTCCCTTGTCGAGGGGGATGCCTTGAAGACGCTCTTCGAAGAGGAGGACAGGCCTGCTTACATCTGTGGCAACCTGCCATACAATGTCGGAAGCCCCTGCATAGCGAAGCTGATAGAGAACGACATCATCCCACGACGCATGGTCTTCACCTTGCAGAAGGAGGTTGTCGAGCGCATGTGTGCCCGTCCTGGCGATGAATCCTACTCCTCGTTCTCCGTCGTCACCCAGTTGGATTATTCGAACAAGCTTCTTTTCAACATCCACCGTACCGCCTTCCATCCGCAACCCAATGTGGATTCGGCTGTCGTTGTGATGGAAAAGCGCATCCAGCCTATGATAGACCCCGCCCTCAGGGCGGTCTTCCTCCCCATGGTGCGCGACATATTCGCCCAGAGACGCAAGACAGTGCGTAACAACCTTGTCACCGCCTATGCGGGCAGGATAGGACGCAGCGGGGTGGAGGAGGTGCTCTCCAAGGCAGGTCTTGGCGGAGATGAGCGTGCCGAGGTCCTTGATTGGACACGCCTGGAGGCCTTGGCCTCATCACTATCCTCTGTGCTTGGATGAAAGAGAAGGGACGCACCGCTCAGATGCGTCCCTACTGTTTTCATGGCTTGCGGCTCAGTTCGAAGCGGCCTGGGCGAGTGTGATCGCTGCTGTGACGACGATGTCCTCGACAGAACAGCCGCGTGAGAGGTCGCTGACAGGCTTGGCAAAGCCTTGGAGGATCGGTCCATAGGCCTCTGCGCCTGCAAGACGCTGGACAAGCTTGTAGCCGATGTTTCCAGCCTGGAGGTCAGGGAAGACCAGGACGTTGGCATGTCCTGCGACTGTGGAACCAGGGGCCTTCTGTGCGGCGACTGAGGGGACGATGGAGGCATCGAGCTGGAGTTCACCATCAACCTGGAGTTCCGGGCACTTGGCCTTGACGAGCTCTGTGGCCTTCTGGACCTTCTCAACGAGATCACCCTTGGCAGAGCCCTTTGTGGAGTAGCTCAGCATTGAGACGACCGGTTCTGCACCCAGGAAGGTGCGGCAGCTCTGCGCACTGGCTTCGGCGATTTCCGCCAGCTGCTCAGCGGTCGGGTTGGGGATGGTGGCGCAGTCAGCGAAGATGAAGGATCCGTTGACTCCATACTGGCTCTTGTCTGTCGCCATGACGAAGCAGCTTGAGGCGCTCTTGATGCCGGGCTTGCACTTGATGATGTTGAAGGCGGCGCGGAGCACATCAGCGGTTGTAGACTCAGCACCAGCGACCATGCTGTCAGCATAGCCAAGGTGGACCATCATGGCACCCCAGCGGAGCTTGTCGCCCATGTCGATCCTGGCCTGTTCCTCGGTCATGCCCTTGTGCTTCCTGAGTTCATAGAACTCCTTGGCGAACTCTTCCTTCTTGGGGTCGGTCGCAGGATCCTCGATCTTGATGCCATCGAGGCTGACCCCCTCTGCCGCTGCAGCTGCCTTGACCTCGTCAGCGGGTCCGACCAGTGTGACGCTGGCGGCGATGCCTTCGTCAACGATGATCCTGGCGGCCTTGAGTGTCCTCTTCTCAAGACCTTCGGCGAGGACGAGCGACTTGCCCGCAGCCTTCGCGAGGTCCTTCATCTTCTGTGAAAACGTCATGACTACTTCTCCTCTCAGGGGCCATGCCCCTGTCGGCAATGATAAGTCCAGCACCTTTTTTTTTAAAGGGCCTGCCAAGGCCCATGTTGAAAAACATGGGAGAAAAAGGCTAACCTCAGCCGCATGATACGCGGAGTATATGGACTAGGACGCTTCGGCAGCTTCTGGGCCCGGACACTGGCCGCCGGGGCGCCAGGTGACGAGGTCCTTGTGTGGTCTCGACATCAGCATGAGCTTCCTCCTTTGGTGAGGGCTGTCAGCGAGGATGAGCTGCTCTCATCCTGCGATGAGCTTTATTTCACTGTTGCGATCAGTGCCCTTAAGGAGGTCCTTGGCCGCGTCAAGGGCAGGATCCGTCCTGGCACCTTGGTCATGGATGCCTGCTCGGTCAAGAGCGGTCCTGCCGCCTGGATGAAGGAGGCCTTGGGAGGGGAGGATGTCGACATCGTCGCGACACACCCGATGTTCGGACCTGACAGTGCTGCAAAGGGACTGGAAGGGCTTCCTATCGTGACCTGCCCTGTCAAAGTGCCAATGGAACGTCTCAACGCCTTGGAGGACTCTTACAGGGCCATGGGGCTGAAGGTCCTCAGGATGAGCGCACTTGAGCATGACAAGCAGGCTGCCTGGTCCCAGGGCGTCACACATTTCGTCGGACGTACATTGAGCGAAATGGGTTTGAAGGATACAGAAATCGCGACCCAGGGCTACAAGACACTGATGACCATTGTCGACCAGACCTGTAATGACCCGATGCAGCTTTTCTGCGACCTCCAGCGTTACAACCCTTACGCCAAGGAGATGAGGCTGTCACTCCAGGTCGCCATAGAGAAGGTCCTGAACAAGCTGCGCGAAAGCGAGGAGGGCCAGTCTTGAAAGTCTGTGTCTACACCTTGGGATGCCGCCTGAACCAGTGTGAGAGCGAGGCCCTTGCCGATGCCTTCGCCAAGGAAGGTTTTGACATCACGGATGAGGAAGCTGGTGATGCCGGGCTGTATGTCGTCAACACCTGTACCGTGACGGCCAAGGCTGAACAGAAGGCAAGGCGCATGATCCGGCTCTTCGCCAAGAGCGGGGCCTCTGTCGTGGTCACTGGCTGCTATGCCCAGATGGCACAATCTGAACTCGAAGCCCTGGGACGGATTCATGTCGTGCCGCTTGAGCGCAAGTCAGCACTGCTGTCGCTTCCCAGGCATATCAAGGACTGTGCTGCCGCTGGCATGAGCCTGGAGGAGTCACTTCCCCTGTTCACAGGACCGGAGTCATCTGTCTTCGATTACCAGGCATCCTCATTCTCCTATCATTCAAGAGCCTACCTGAAGGTCCAGGATGGTTGTGACAACTCCTGTGGCTACTGCCGTGTCCATATCGCCAGAGGTCCTTCCCAGAGTCTTGATGCAGATGAGGTGATCCGGCGCGCCATGGACCTGGAGGGTGCTGGTTTCAATGAAATCGTGCTGACAGGTGTCAACCTGACGATGTACGACCATGAAGGAGCGGGGCTTGGCGGCATGATGCTGCGCCTGATCCCCCGCTTGAAGCCAAGTACGAGGCTACGCCTGTCATCGATGGAGCCTGACCACATAGATGAAGCCCTGATAGAAGCGGTCTCGTCGCCTGCCGTCCATCCCCATTTCCACCTTCCATTGCAGAGCGCTTCCCAGCGTGTGCTTGAGCGTTGTGGCCGTCTGTATCCGATGAGTCATGTCGAATGGGTCGTCAAGCAGCTCAGGGCCGCCCGCAAGGACCCCTTCATAGCCTGTGACCTGATCTCGGGCCTTCCAGGGGAAGGTGAGGCGGAGTTCCAGGAGACTGTGGATTTCATCCGAGGCAACGACTTCGCACAGGCCCATGTCTTTCCATTCTCACCACGCCCTGGTACGGCCTTGGAGAAGGCGCGTGACAGGGTCAGTGAACGTGTCAGGGATGAGCGTGCCCAGGTCCTGCGTGAGCTGTCCGAGGACTTGCACCAACGCTACATCAAGCGCCAGGTGGGCAGTGAGGTCGAAGTCCTCCTCGAAAGCCGCAAGGATGGCGCCTGGCAGGGCACGACAGGCAACTACCTGAAGGTGAAGGTGGAAGGCGTCGAGGGGCTTGTGCTTGACCGCGGCCAGATCGTACGCGGCATCCTGAAGGCCCCTGGACTTGTCAGCCTTTCCTGATCGGCCGGCTCTTCATCAGCACTTCAGGGTCCTTGTTCATGACAAGGGTCCCTGGAGGTACATCCTCTTTTATCCAGACAGATGATCCTATCGTCGATCCACGACCTACGGTGACATCTCCAAGCACTGTGGCATTGGCGTAGATGGTCACATCGTCCTCAATCGTAGGATGACGTTTGACTCCCTTCAGCAACTGGCCACAGGCGTCACGGGGGAAGGACAGGGCACCTAGTGTGACACCCTGGTAGAGTTTCACATGTTCACCTATGACAGTTGTCTCACCGATGACGACACCACTGCCATGATCGATGAAGAAGCTGTCTCCTATCGTGGCACCAGGATGGATGTCTATGCCTGTCGCACCATGTACGACCTCGCTCATCATGCGTGGGAGCATTGGGACATGCTGCTGATGCAGCAGGTGTGCCACACGGTGGACACTGATCGCCTGGAAGGCTGGATAGCAGGTGATCACCTCGGCCAGGCTCTGTGCGGCAGGGTCTCCTTCGAAGCCCGCCTGGGCATCGGTCTTGAGTGAGCGTCTTATCGAGGCTAGGTTGTCAAGTAGGGCATCGACAGCCTCACTCGAGCGCTGCCTCAGGACCCCAAGCTCCTCTTCCGGCTCCGCATGGCGCCAGGCCAGGAGGATCAGGGAGCTGAGTCTTGCGGCGAAGAGGTCCATCTCAGTGCGGAGCGTGTCCTCAAGACCACCCCAGGGACGTCTGATCCCACGCCCTGGGTGGAGGAGGTCCATCAGGTTGCCGATCAAGGACCTGACCTCCTCCATTGTCGGAAGTTGCGAGAGCTCCCCGTATGAAGCTCCTCCTGAAAGCCTTGAGAATGAGGCCAGATAGGCCTTGAGCTGTTCTTCCCTTGTCATGTGGTGGAATATAACGCCAAAAGGTGGTCTCAGTCTTCATCCTAGTCACTTGTGGCGAGCAACATCTCCACCCTTGGAGCCACCCTCGTGGCTACAAAGGCGGAGGCGATGAGTTTCAGGACATCTCCAAGGATGAAGGGTACGAGGCCGCTGATGAAGGTGGCGCTCCATGACAGGGAGAGTGATGACTTGAGCCAGAGGAGTCCTGGGATGTAGATCGCCATTGTGGCAAGCAGGGCTGCCAGGAGATAGGTGGCCATGTTCTTCCTGGGGACAAGGCGGAGCACGATGGCTTCAACGATGACAGCAGCGACGAGTCCTGCAAGGTAACCACCCGTAGGTCCTGCGATCGCCGCGATCCCTCCTCCTGTGGTGAAGATCGGCAATCCAATCAGGCCTATGAAGAGGTAGGCGAGCATGCTGCCAAGCGAGAGCCTCAGTGGTAGCACAAGGCCTGCGACGAGGGCGAAGAGGGTCTGCAATGTGACAGGCACAGGGGGGAGTGGTATCCTGATGAAGGCCCCGACAGCTGCAAGGGCTGCGAAAAGGGCGGTGAGCATGACTGATAGCAGGGTGCGTCTTTCCATATTGTCAACCTTTGTATGGAATGGAGTTTACAATCTGGAATGGACTTTGTCCATACAGCTTCCTTGACCTTTGTCCTCCCCCTGTCCATACTCCAAGGCCATGGGCACATTGTCATCTGTCTACAAGGGCTTGAAGGAAGCGGAAGGCGCTTTCGTGTCAGGTCAGAAGCTTGCTGATGAGGCTGGGATCAGCAGGGCGGCGATCTGGAAGGCGGTCTCATCCTTGCAGGAGGCGGGCTTCCATGTGGAAGCGCAGAAGCATCATGGCTACCGCCTTCTTCCAGGTGAGGCTTATAACGCTACCACCCTGCAGCTCCTGCACGAGCCACTGCCTGTATTCTTCCTTGAGGATGTCGACAGCACGAACAGCGAGGCCAGGCGTCTTGTCGACAGGGGTGTGGAAGCACCCTTCGTTGTCATAGCACGCCAGCAGAGTGGTGGTCGTGGGCGCCGTGGTCGTTCTTTCTCATCTCCTGAAGGAGGTGTGTACCTGTCGTTGGTCATCCCAGTGGAGGCGGGTTTCGATCCAGGTCTTGTGACCACAGCGGCCTGCATGGGTGTCAGCCGTGCGATCGATTCACTTGGCTTCGACAGCCGGATCAAGTGGGTGAATGACATCTACATCTCAGGTAAGAAGGCTGTCGGCATACTCTGCGAAGGTGTCGTCTCGATGGAGGATGCCCATGTTTCAGACATCGTGATCGGCATTGGCGTGAACTATGAGGGCTCTTCCCTCCCCCCTGGGCTGGAGGACATCGCCACAGCCCTCTATCCAGAAGGATGCCCTCCTGTCTCTCGTGCGGCCTTCACGAAGAGGATGGTAGACGAGGTCAGGGCCGCTCTTGCCTCAGATGACTACCTGGCTGAGTACAAGCGTAAGTGTTTCGTGCTTGGACAGGATATTGATGTCATCACCTTCAACGGCGTGAGGAGGGCGCATGCCCTGGACATCGATGACCAGGCCCACCTGGTCGTACGCTATGAGGATGGGAGTGTGGAAGCGCTCTCCAGTGCGGAAGTGTCACTGAGGTTGAAGCCAAGGCCGGATCTTGGCTAACATAGGCCCACACAGTTAGGAAACACACAGATGCTACAGGAACTAAGGGAAAGTTGGAGGGCGGCTGTCAGCGCGGCCCTCAATGCCATTGCGGAAGAGAAGGGGGCCGAGGTCCCTTCTGAAATCCAGGTTGGACGCCCACCAAAGGTGGAGCAGGGGGACTTCGCCTTCCCGATGTTCACCTATGCCAAGGCCTTCCATGACGCACCTGCGAAGATCGCGGAGGCGGTGAAGGCCAGGATCGAGGCCATGCAGGAGCGTCCTGAGGGCTTGCTCTCTGTCATGGGGCCTTATCTGAATGTCAAGCTTGATGATGCCAAACTTGCCAACTCGCTTTACAAGCGTGTGCTCTCGGTTGAGGGCAGGTGGGGGCATGGCAATGCCCTCAATGGCCGCCGTGTCATGCTTGAGTTCTCCTGCCCGAACACGAACAAGCCTTTGCACCTTGGGCACATGAGGAATGACAGCCTTGGCATGGCGGTATCGGCATTGCTTAAGGCCGAGGGCGCCGAGGTCATGAAGGTCAACCTGATCAACAACCGTGGTGTCCATATCTGCAAGAGCATGTGGGCCTACAAGACCTTCTACCCTGGCGAGACACCTGAATCCATGGGTGAGAAGGGGGACCACTTCGTCGGCCGCTGTTATGTGCGTTATGCCCAGTGGGAGAAGGAGTGTGTCGAGAAGGCCCTTGCCGCCCATCCTGATGCAAGCGAGGATGAGAAGAAGAGGATCTGCGAGGAAGCCAAGGCTGAGGCCAACAAGGAACCCCAGGACATGCTCGTGAAATGGGAGCAGGGTGACCGGGAGACAATCGCGCTGTGGAAGAAGATGAACGATTGGACCCTCCAGGGCCTCGAGCAGAGCTACCGTGACATGGGTATCTCCTTCGACCGCTACTACTACGAGTCAGACACTTACAAGCTTGGCCGTGATGAGGTCATGAAGGGACTTGAGAAGGGTGTCTTCTTCCGTGCTGAGGATGGCTCTGTCCAGATCGACCTGTCTTCGATCGGCTTGGACAAGAAGGTCCTCCTGCGCAAGGATGGAACATCGATCTACATCACCCAGGACCTGGGCACGGCGGTCAGCCGCCATGGCGACTGGCCCTTCGACTCAATGGTATATGTCGTCGCAAGTGAGCAGCAGTACCACTTCAAGGTGCTCTTCCACTGCCTCAAGGTCCTCGGTTACGAGTGGGCTGATGAACTCCATCACCTCAGTTATGGAATGGTCAACCTGCCCAATGGCCGCATGAAGAGCCGCGAGGGTACGGTAGTCGACGCTGACGACCTCCTGGCAGACCTTAGCGCCTTGGCGCTTGGAGAGATCCGTGGCAAGGAGAGGGAGGCCGCTCTTGAGGATGCCGCATCTACCAGCCATGACATCGCGCTTGGTGCCTTGAACTACTACCTGCTACAGGTCGCCCCTGAGCGTGACATGGTCTTCAATCCTGATGAGTCGATCAGCTTCAATGGAAACACCGGCCCATATCTCCAGTACATGGGTGCACGTATCTCATCGATGCTTTCCCGCTATGAGGAGAAGAAGGCTGACTACGCCTCTGTACCCTTTGATGGCAGCCTGCTGACCAATGTGGACGAGCTTTCGATGCTGCGCATCATCGCATCCTTCCCTGAGACTGTCGAGAAGGCCGCCCTGGGCTATGATCCATCCTTGGTGTGCGCAGCCCTCTACGACCTGGCCAAGACTTTCAGCCACTACTACCACGACAACCGCATCCTGAATGCGGACAGCCCGGAGCTTGTCGTCGCCCGTGTGGGGCTGAGCCGCATGGTCCTTGAGATGCTCAAGAGCGCCTTCGCCTTGGTTGGAATCCCCTTCCTCAGCGCGATGTGATGAAAAGGGGCCAGGTCGACCCTGGCCCCAAACGAGGTGTATTTGCCATAGTCCTCACAGCCTGCTGCCAGCGCCAAGTGAGGGCTCGATGACCTTGAAGAGCCCCTGCATGTCGACGCATCCGTTTTCGTCGATGCGGGGTATGATTGAGTTGTCGACGCTTTCAAAGACAGACTCGTCGGCAGTGCGTCCGGATCCATCCATCGTCGTGGCGCCGTTGTAGAGGAAGACTCCTTCTTTTTCCGAAGCCTGTGCTTCTTCAACATCATCCTCAGCTCCTCCATTGACAGAGAGGATGCCTGAAAGCACGTACTCACGTCCGCCTCCACCCTTGCCATAGAGGGCCAGGTTGCTCCCCCCATTCCCGTACAGCGTCACGTCACTGACGATCAGGCTTGGATTGCTGTTGCTGGTGATTCCTGCCTGGCCATTCGAATAAGCCACGCTGTCACGGACCTGGTGGAGCACCGCTATGCCATCACCACCCAGCTTGAAGCCGTTGCCATCACCCTTGCCGGAACCATCGGAAAGAGAGCCATTGCCATAGGCCACGCAGCGTACGATCAGCACTTCCCCGATCGGCCCTGTCTCGATCTTGGAGTAGAGGTCCCAGCCGTCGTCAATATTATGATGGGCGATGCAGTCTGCGAACACATTGCCTGGCCCGGCAGTGAGCTTGGCGGCAAAGCCATCAGCGTTGTTGCCCGCGCTGTCGGCATTGTCATGACTCTCACATGCACTGACAAGGTTGTCATGGGGCCACTTGTCCCAGGTCTCCGAACTTGTACCTGAGATTTGTATGCCTGTGTCCCCGCACTCATAAGCCCTGACGCCACGTATGATGTTGTAATCACCTGCGACCTGGAGGCCTTTCGTATTGTCACCGGTGCGTGTGATGTCTACGTTCTCAATCACCCACCAGTCGCCCCAGAGCTGGATTCCACCACCTCCAGATGGTGCGAAGTCGAACACACAGCGTCCGTCCTCGCAGGTCAGTGTCTTGGGCTCACCTTGGCGTCCGCTGTTGCCTCGTTCAATGATTATTGGGTCGTAAAGCGTCCAGCGTCCAGCTGGCAGGACTATGACCTGGCCGGGAGCTGAGTAGCGTAATGCGCTATCCAGGTCGAGAGGATCCGCCTTGCTGCCATCGCCGAAGATCGATCCTGATGGGGAGACGTACAATTTCTCCCCTGGGAATGACAGTCGTGTGATGCTGTGGGTCAGTGTCACTGGGGAGTAATCTTCAACATAGCACTCTGCCATAGGATCGTACTGGGCCATCGTCATCTTCTCACCAGGCCTGTAGGCTGGATCAGGTGTGAAGGTGGCTCGGTAGTTGTTGATCACGTCCTCCAGCTCAAGTGGTACGATGAAGTCCTCAAAGGCCTTGACCTGGGCCTTGTCGACGATTACCGCACCTTGCTCGCTTTCAAGATGAAGCCAGCCATCAGCGTTCACTGTGAAGACGAAGTCGTATCCAGCGCTGCTTGAGGATGATGGGGAGTCGATGGCCACATCCAGTGGGACGAGTTCATCGGGTTCTGGCACTGCGGGAGGATCTGATGCTGGATCACTTGTCGTGAAGGAGATGTCGCTGACTGTCACATTGCAGCCACGTGCAACAGCGAAGCCGACATAGGACCTGTCCGGGTCCAGCACCTCAAGCTTGGCAGGGTCGTAGAGTATGTACTCCTCGATGCTGTCCTCAGAGGCGATCTCCTGGCGGAGTATGGCATGGTAGCCTGTGTTGTCCTTGACCAGGGTGAGCCTGTATACGTCGCCACTCTTGACAAGTGCGCTCTGGTCATAACTGTACGCATGGGAGACGGATTTCCCTTGCTCTGCGATCGCGGCATCGCCACCAGCGATGACCTCATCGCTGAGCCCTGTGACGAAGCGTGCGCCAAGAGTGTCCTTGCTTGTATGCTTCGTGCCGTCTATCGTCTCCTCGAACTTCGTCGCTATGATCCCCGCACTATTCGTGTAATGGTTGATGGAAGAGACCCCGTTGCTGCCAAGACTGTCCATGGCGAGTATGCCAAAGCCTTCCTGCCCATCGGCTACAGGGTTGATGTAATCGACCGTGAATGTTGCTGAGAGGACGAAGTTCTCCTCATCTGGGTCGAAGACGGTGTAGTAATAGCTGATTCCATCGTGGAAGGCTGTGAACTTGCCGCCCTTGGCTGTCGTGGTCCCCTTGTCATCGTAGGCTGTGCTGTAGAGCTTGATGGTCAGGTCATCCGCATCGATCACCTCGACCCGGTTCAGTTCATCCTTCGTCGACTGTCCGAACCAGGCGAAGGACCACTGCCTGTCAGCAGCCTCCCTGGATGTCTTCCATTGGCTGGATGTCGATGAATCAGCACCACGGGTGGCCGTTACAGAGAATAGGGCGCGTTGCCCGACGGGAACTGAAGTGATGTCCACCTGTCCTGGAGTGATTGCCCTTTCCTCGATCAACGAACCATCTTCAGATGTGACCTGGAGCGTGTAAGCCTCAGCTTCGCTTACAGCATCAAGTGAGAGGCTGATCACTCCTGCTCCTTGGTTCATCAGGCTGATTGATGGTTCCTCGAGCGGCAGGGAGAAGGAGAATCTGTAGTCCTCTCCTGTTTTCACAGCTGCCTCCTTGCGGCGTTCCGACTGGATGCGGACTGTGTAATCACCACTAGATGCAAGTGTGAAGTCCTCATCCCTGCTGTCACGTCCAGAACGTCCCAGGGGCCGTTCAGCGACCAGGCTTCCATCCTTGAACAATTGCAACAGGCCCTTGTCTGCACCATCAGGACCTGTCTTCATCGTGAAGCTGACTGTGGCAACAGTCCCATCCACGTCCACAGTGTCGATATGTGGTGGATCCACAGCCTCCCACGCAGTGGCGGCTGCAAGCGGGAGGATGAAGGTGCAGGCAAGTAACAACAGGGTGGCAGTGCGCTTCATAGGCATCAGCAGTAGAGCATGTAGATGTTGATGCCACTCGACTTGGAGTAGATCATGTACTCTCCGGCCCTTGGGAGGGTGATTGTACCCATCCCTGCGTTTCCATCCACATCTGGTGGTGCGGCGATTGTTCCGATAATGGTGCCATCAGCTGCGGCTACGACCAAGGTGCGTTCATCTGTCTTGCTGGAGCTGTTCAGGTAGACCGTCAACTCAGTTCCATCCTCTTCTGCCGTGAAGGCGATGGCCCGGGCACTTGCGCTTCCGCCGCCATTCAGCTTGATCCTGGCGTTGAAGACCTCTCCATCAGCGGCTTCCCTTGGATTGTCTCCAAGCTCCTCGACTGTGATTGACTTGCCTTCTGTTCCAATCAGGCGTACTCCATCATAGTCGACAGTGCTTGTGACCTCCCATGGGGTGATGTCGACCGCGGTGAGGAAGGCTGCCTGGAGCCCCGAGAGTGCGATGAAGAATACGATGGCTGTAATGAGGATGCGTTTCATTTTCCTCCCTCCTTAATCCAGCCTAGGGCTGTGAACACCAAATGAAACAGCTGTCTTTTTGGATCTTACCGACCTTTGTCATTGAAGATTGGGTGCAGGAAGGATGAATACAGGGGCAAAGCCGTGAACGTGCTATTGAAAAAGCCTCCCGTCCTTGCTAGATTCTTCCTTGTCAAAGTGCCCGCATTGCCCAATGGATAAGGCGCATCCCTCCGGAGGATGAGATAGCAGTTCGATTCTGCTTGCGGGTAGGATATTTTATAAAGTATGCCGCCAGAAAACCTGCCAGGCTTGTCCTGCAGGATGAAGGCGGCATAATCACTTCACATCGTA
>CALXXN010000002.1 GCA_944392695.1 uncultured Spirochaetales bacterium
TTATCCACGCCAGTAAACAGGTCACTTCCAAATGGCTGGTCACAGCGCACTTGGCTGCTGCGGGCATAGCCGCCATGCCCCACCACCAACAACACTTCTGGAAACAAGTCAAGGATTATATCCGCCAGTAAACAGGTCACTTCCAAATGGCTGGTCACAGCGCACTTGGCTGCTGCGGGCATAGCCGCCATGACCCACACCGACAATACATCTGGAAACATGTCAAGGATTATATCCGCCAGTAAACAGGTCACATGCACGAAGTGCCTGGCCGCACGGACCAGGCACTTCGTAATGAATGCAGTAGAAGACTCAGTCGAAGAAGAGCTGTGCTGTCTCATCAGGAGTCTTCGAAGCTGAAAGCAAACGCACGAAGACATCACTCGAACACAGTTTCGCGACCTGTGAGAGGAGCTGGATGTGCTCTCCTGGGTTGTCCTGGCTTGCCAGGAGGAGGAAGAAGATGTTCGTCTTCCCTTGTCCGCCGAAGTCGACAGGGATGCGGCTGATGCCGATTACGACAGCACCCTCCTTGATGAACGGGATCTTCGCATGGGGGATTGCGATACCACGCTCCATGGCGGTCGACGCCATGTCCTCACGGGCGCATACCGCCTTGATGACCTCTTCAAGCTGGCCATCCGTAAGGCCCTTCTCCCTGGCATAGAGGCTGCAGAGGTCGCGGATGATGTCATCCCTCTTAGTGCTCGTCAGTGGGTTGATAACCAGCTTCCTATCAATTTTCTCCAAAAGACCCATCAGATCATCTCCTCAAAGAGCTGCCAGAGCCTGTCATCGTCACGGCAGACAAGTACGGGACAGGTGGCTGTTCGCAACATCCTGTCGCTTTCGCTCGCAAGCTCCTCTCGTCTTGAGCGTATCGTGTTGACCGAGCCAAGGACAAGCAGGTCGACCTTCTTGTCCTTGATGTACCTGGACACCTCGTGGGAAGGCGAACCCTCGACAATGACACCTGTGACTGGTACATCCTTCTGCTCAGCGAGCTTCTTGATATGCCTTATATGGCGCTGGGCGTCCTTCTGCAGGTCCCCCATGTACTCAGCCTTCTCCTGGCTGACGAAGATGCCCGCCTTGACCAAGTCGCCCAGGGCCTTGGTGTTGACGCAGTAGAGCGCATGCAACTGGGCACCAGAACTCTTGGCCAGGAGGACGGCGTACATGGCCGCGCTCATCGAGGACTCCGAGCCATCCAGATAGACCAATATCCTAGTGTATGGAGCTTCCATCTCCAACCTCCTCTCTTTCCATTCGGTCCTTGACGCTCTTCAACAGGACGAAACTCTCCCTCTCGCCCTCCTCTATGCGCTGCGTCAGCTGATGGACCGTCTCCTCCTTGTCTGGTATGACCAGCTTCTCAAGTGCGTTGACCTTGCGGATCGTCTTCTTGACCTCGCGGCTGAGCCTCATTATGGAGACCTTGAGCTCAGCCAGCTGGCCCATCAGTGTCAAGGCCTCCCTGTACTTCTCAAGTGCGACCTCTGAAAGGACACTCGTACCTTCAGGGGAGAAGAACGGTCCTTCCCCGCTGTAGGTCGTGTGGACCTTGGGCAGCACGACACCCATGACACGCCTCTGGCCAAGCTCGATCTGGCTTGAAATACCGACTGCACCAGCAAGGTTGCCAAGTCGCAAACGGCCCATGTGCATGACTGCGTCCTGCAAGGCCCTCTGGGCATCAATCAGGGCACGCTCGACCCTGTTCTGGCAGTCGACAGCCTGGTCCACCAGGGTCAGGAGCTCACTGACAAGGATGCCACGCTTCTGGTCAAGCAGCTCATACCCCAGCCTGGCGAAGGACAATTCGTCCTTCACCTTCATAAGGTTGCTACGCGTGGGTGCGATCAGCGTCGCCATGGCCTACCTCCTAACCCTTGTAGTGCTCCTGGATCTCCTCGTCGGTCAACCTCTGCAGCTCCTCAGGCGGAAGGATTGAAAGAGCCTCCCAGGCCAGGTCGAGGGTCTCCTCGATCGAACGGTCCTCATCGAAGCGCTGGTTGAGGAAGCGGTTCTCAAAGAAGTCACCGAACTTCAGGTAAAGCTGGTCGACCTCTCCGAGCTCCTCCTCACCTATTACAGAGGCCAGGTTCTTGACATCCTGGACCTTGGAGTAGGATGCGTACAGCTGGTTTGACAGGTGCGGATGGTCCGCCCTGGTCATGCCCTCTCCGATTCCATCCTTCATCAACCTCGAAAGCGAAGGCAGCACCCCTACAGGAGGGTAGACGCCACGGCCGTTCAATGAGCGGTCGAAAACAATCTGGCCTTCGGTGATGTATCCTGTCAGGTCAGGAATCGGGTGGGAGATGTCGTCGTTAGGCATCGTCAGGATTGGCAGCTGGGTAATCGACCCAGGGCGGCCTGCGATCTTGCCTGAGCGCTCGTAAAGCTCTGCCAGGTTTGAATAAAGATAGCCAGGGTAGCCCTTGCGGGATGGGATCTCACCACGCATCGTGCCAATCTCACGCAGAGACTCACAATAGTTGGTCATGTCAGTCATGATCACCAGGACATGCTTGCCACAGTCGAAGGCAAGGTGCTCTGCCAATGTGAGGGCCGTTCGTGGCGTGATCGTCTTCTCAATCGATGGCTCGTCCGCCAAAGAGAGGAAGAGCGCGACATTTGACAGGACACCTGTCTCCTCGAATGAATCGATGAAGTACTTGGCGACGTCATACTTGACGCCCATGGCGGCGAAGACTATGGCGAAGTCGCCCTTGTCACCACGGACCTTGGCCTGACGGGCGATCTGAGCGGCAAGCTCGTTGTGCGGCAGACCGTTCCCGGAGAAGATGGGCAGTTTCTGACCCTGGATCAAGGTCATCATGCCATCGATGACGGACACACCTGTCTGGATGAAGTCACGAGGATATTCACGGCTCGTCGGGTTGATCGCGCTGCCATTGACATCACGTTCCTCCCTGCCCTGGGGGTCGCCTCCTCCATCACGCGGGCGGCCAAGGCCGTCCATGACACGGCCGAGCATCTGCTCGCTGACAGCGAGCGTCATAGGCTCGCCAAGGAAGTGCAACCTCGTGTCGGGCATGTTCAATCCATCGGTGCCATCAAAGACCTGGACACAGACGATATCATCAGAGGTGTCAAGGACCTGCCCAAGGCGGCGGCGACCGCCGGGTGTGATCACTTCGACCAGCTCGTTGTAACCGACTGGATGGGTGTTCCTGACATAGGCCAGTGAGCCATCGATCTTCGTCAGGCCCCTGTATTCACGTCCCTTCAGGAGCTCTCCACCAGCCCCTAGGATCTCATTCCTCATAAAGACCTCCCAGCTGGAGCATGGAACGCTGCAGCTTGGCCTGCAGCCTCTCGACCTGGTCGACCTGGTCGTTGGCTATGTTGAAGCGCATGCGTGCCATGTCCTGGACGACGCCGAGGCGGCGTACCTTGACCATGGGCACACCCTTGGCGATGGCCTCGCTTCCCAGTTCCCAGTAGCTGATGATCAGGTCCATCATCGCGACCTGTTTCTCAGGTGAGCAATAGCGGTCTATCTCATCAAAGGCGTTCTGCTGGAGGAAGGCGTTCTTGAAGAGCGAGCAGACCTCAAGGATGAAACTCTGGCTATCCGGCAGGGCGTCGGCTCCAACAAGCTTGACGATCTGCTGCAGCCTCGTCTCCTTCTGCAGGAGGTCGAGGATCTTCGTGCGGTTGCCGGACCAGCGGCCCTGGCTGCGCTCATCCCACCATGGGGCGAGATGTGTGGCATACTCCGAATAGGAGTCCAGCCAGCTGATCGCGGGGTAATGACGGGCGGATGCCAATGAGCGGTCAAGACCCCAGAAACAACGGACGAAGCGCTTCGTATGCTGGGTGACTGGCTCGGAGAAGTCACCACCAGGAGGGCTTACAGCACCGATGACGGAGACAGAGCCTTCCTCGCCACAAAGCGTCCTGACATGACCCGCCCTTTCATAGAACTGGGCGATGCGTGTCGCGAGGTAGGCAGGGAAGCCTTCCTCGGCAGGCATCTCCTCCATGCGGCCGGAGAGCTCCCTGAGAGCCTCCGCCCAACGTGAGGTCGAGTCGGCCATGATCGCGACGTCATAACCCATGTCGCGGTAGTACTCAGCCATTGTGATACCAGTGTAGATGCTGGCCTCACGGGCACTGACAGGCATGTTCGAGGTGTTGGCGATCAGGATCGTGCGCTCCATCAGGCTCCGTCCAGTGCGGGGATCGGTAAGATGGGGGAACTCCCTGAGGACGTCTGTCATCTCGTTGCCACGTTCGCCACAGCCGATGTAGACGATGATATCAGCATCACACCACTGGGCGATCGAGTGCTGTGTCATCGTCTTGCCAGTACCAAAACCACCTGGGATGGCGACCGTGCCACCCTTGGCAAGTGGGAAGAGCGAGTCGATGACGCGCAGTCCTGTAACGAGTGGCACATCAAGTGCCAGACGCTCCTTCACAGGGCGTGGGACACGGATCGGATGGCGCTGCACCATTGTCAGTGAGACCTCACGTCCACCCTGGATCAGCTTTGCGACGACCTCTCCAACTGTGTACTGGCCCTCGGCGGCCGCCCATGAGAGCGTCCACTCACCTTCATAGGAAGAAGGGAGCATGATCTTGTGGACGATCCTGTCGGTCTCCTGGACAGTGCCGATGACCTGGCCTGCGCAAAGCGTGTCACCAACCTTGGCCACGGGCTTGTAGGGCCAGGTCTTGGACTCATCAACAGCAGAGGCCTCGATTCCACGGCCGATGAAGTCACCTGAGAGCTTCCTCAGCTCCTCAAGTGGACGCTGTATTCCATCATATATGTTGCCGATCAGGCCAGGGGCCAATGTGACCGAGAGCGACATGCCTGAACCATAGACATTGTCGCCAGGGGCGATCATCGTGGCGTCCTCATAGACCTGGACTGTGGCTGTGGTGCCGGAGAGTTTGACAACCTCGCCTACGATGCGGCCTTCGCCTACATGGACGAGTTCCATCATCGCGGCATCCGTGACCCCCTTGACCTGGAGGACGGGGCCGTTAACCCTCTTGACCTGACCTATTATCCTATCTTGCATGTGCATTCCTGTATGATTTTCCGGACACTGCGCGACTTGCGCACAAGGCGTACGGAGAGCCTGTTGTCGTAATAGACCTTGTCATCCAGAGATGAGAGGCGGACACCAAGCCCTGGGAGCGGGGCCTCGTCAGAAGGCGTCAGTACGACTTTGACGCCGCAACGCTCCTCAAGAAGGGCCTCGGCCTCCTTCAGCATCGACTCATCGATCCTGGTGGACAGGCAGGATGCCACCTTGGCCTCTGGCAATCCAAGGCCAAGTGCCGCCTCAGCAGTCCAGGCGATGAGCGTCTTCCTGGCATCTGGTCCCTTGAAGTAACGCTCAAAGGCCTCTCCCAGGGCAGCATCTACCGCCTGGTAGGCCTCATCAGAGCGTTTGAGCTCCTCAAGGCGCTGGAAGGAGCGTTCGGCGCTCTCCTCCTTCACGCGCACGGCCTCAAGGCGGACGGAGGCCTGGCGGCGTTCCTCCTCGACAGCCTTGGCAGCATTGTGCTGGGCCTCGGCAAGCAGCTCCTTGGCCTCCGCTTCAGCCTTCTCAACCATCTTGTCAGCCTTCTGGCGTGATGTTGAGAGGATACCATCGAAGATCGGGCTCTCGCTCATAAAGACACTCCTATCGCCTCATTGACCAGGCTCCTGAGATCCCTTGAGAAGCTCTTGCCTGGATCAGGGATTTCGACGACGAGGGGGAAGGATTCGCTGAACAGGTACCTGTCCACCGTCTCACGTATGTACCCCGCCGCCGTCTCCGTTATGATGATGACTGCGTTCTCCTTGTCCTCAAGGGCCTTGTCCCAGGCGCTCTGGGCCTCGGCACGGTCATGGACGCCCTGCCCTGAGAGTCCGACAAGGGAGAAGCCGAGGACGGTGTCCTCGTCACCAATCACGTAATAGGTCATCCTGTCCTCAGGCGTTTGCCAGGATCATCAGCGCTGTGATGAAGCCGAAGACGACAAGACCTTCAGCAAGTGCGATGAAGATCAGTGCGTTGGAGGCGATCTCAGGACGCTCGGAGATGGCACCCATGGCAGCGGAACCGACCTTCGAGATGGCCATGCCTGCACCAAGCGCGCCCATGCCGAATGCGATAGCGGCAGCGATACAGACCCAGGCTGTCGTGTACTGACCTGCGTCAGGGCCAACTGCCTCATCAGCGGCATACAGTGCCGGTGAGAAGACGAAGGCGCATCCCACCAGGAGCAGGATGGTGCACAGAAGCGAGAGACGGACCTTTCTTGTGAATGCGTAACTGGTCATGATTGACCCTCCATTGATCGATTTATGTTCAGCTGCGGCTGCCATCAAGCCCGACGGGCTTGAAGGCGATGCCACGGCCTGTGAAGTACTTTGTGAAGAACTCGTAGTAGTTCAACCTGAGCGACTGTATGCCTGCGCTGAGCCCTTCAAGTGCGATGACAAGGACATTGCCAAGGACCATGATCAGGATCTCAGCGATGATGTTGCCAGTCATCGAGGCCATGTCCTCGAAGGCTGTCATCAATGAGACGTGGGCGATGCCAAGTCCTGCCACACGCATGAATGAAAGCGTGTTGGACAGGAAGCTCGAGAAGATCTCCAGCACATTGACAAGACCATCCATGACCGTGTCCATGACGATCTTGCCCATCTTCTCCTCCTCTCCAAGGACGCGGTGACGCCAGATGGCGGTCACAGGGCCCTTGACGAAGAGCATCAGGACGCCGAAGCCAAGTCCTGCATAGAGCCATGGCCAGGGCGGGAAGTCCTGGTAGCCACTGTCGACGAAATAGTAGCAGGCCCTGATCCCCAGTGCGTAGATCAGGCCACCGACCAGGCCGTTCTTGTCAAAGACGAGCTCAAGCCAGCGTTTCTTACGCACAAGGTTGATCCAGTTCAGCACAAGGCCGGTGAAGATCACGATGATGCCGAAGGCGATCGTGATTCCAAGTATGTCGTAGACATCCTGGACCAGGCCTTGGACAGCCCCACCATTGACGACAGCGTGGTAATTGAACCAGAGCGCCGGTATCCAGGAGTAGCCGAAGGTCGACCCGAAGAGGAGGCCGCCGAACATGCTGGCCGGTCCAAGAAACACCAACAGCGAGCAGAGGTAACGGCTTATCAAGCCATCCTTGGCCATTGGGTGTGTCTTGTAATAGTGCTTGCCGATAATGCCGATCAAGAGGAGGATGAGACCCTGCCCCAGGTCAGCGAACATCAAGGCGAACATCGCTATGTAAGCTACGGCTGTGAATGGTGTCGGGTTGATCGAACCATACTCCGGTGTGCCATAGTTGCTCACCATCCTCTCGAAGGGTGCGAGGATCCTGGCAGATGAGACGCTTGTCGGAATCTTGCTGCGTTCGACCTCGCTGTCCTCCGTCCATTCGATGATGCACTTGCCATGGCTGGCCTGGACGATCAGCTCCTCGACCCCTGGGGCTTTGGCCGATGGGACCCAGCCGGAGAAGACCGTCGTGCTCTTCGTATGTGAGAAGCAGCTTTCGACCTGTCCGCTGAGCTCATTGACACGCAGGCAGATCCACATCTTCTCGAGGCTGTCCTTCTTGGCCAGGATGCGCTCACGGACCTGTGCTGAAACAGCGTCAACTGCCGCCTGGAGCTCATCATGACGCTTTGCAAGCGCGGCCTTGGCGACCTCACGGACCTCCTTCTGGCTGACAGGCTTCTCTGTCCAGGCGAAACGGTCGAAGACCTCATCGACCTTTGAAGAGTCCCTCTTCAGTGTCAAGGAGACAAGGGCGCCATGCCCGTCGTCAGCAAGTATGCCACCAAGAGGGGCCATGCGTGCCTTGAAGTCCTCAAGATGGGCCTTGTCGACAGTACCACAACGCAGGTCGAGGTAGTCCTCCTCCTTGTCCTTCACGTAAAGCGAGAGCTCGTCAATGGCAAGGAGCTTCTGGGAAAGCATCCTCTGCTCATCCCTGAGGTCTGACAACGAGCTTGAGAGCTTGTCGAGACGACGGCGGAAATCATCGAGGTCGGCCGGACCAACATCATCGAGGTCCTTACGTCCTATCGCAGGCAGCAGCATGCCTGCCTGCTTCATCAGGTTCTCACAGCGCGAGCGCACATCGCTGAAGGCCGCCTGTGGGACGTCCTCCTTGTGGCTCGACAGCCTGGCCGCCTGGTCAGCCTGGAAGTCGGCGATATGGACGAACTCCATCACGCCCTCTTCCAGGAGGGCCTTGACGACAGCATCCACATAACCATCCAGGACGACGGCTGTGAGCATCTTCATCTTTTGTGTGAACAGGCTCAATCCAGTTCCCTCCTGATCTCATCCTCACCCAGGTCATAGTACTTTGCCGAGAGCACTGACCTGATGGCCACATCCTGGCTCCTGCACAGTGAGAGGTAGCTGAGTGACGTACCTATTGTGAAGGGGTCTCCGACAAGGATCGAGGAGTATTCAGCCCTCCTCTTGTGTCCAAGCCATGACTCGATCTGCAATGTACCATAGGCAAGTTCACCATGGGCCCCCTTCAATGTGCCGCGTTCATCCATCTCCTTCAAGAGGCCACCAACCTCAGGATACTTGCGTTGGATGAGGGCACGGGCGGCAGTGAAGTCAAGGCCGTCCTGTCCTATTTTCCGTTCCAAGGTCTGGTAAAGCGAACCGTAAGGCAGGAGTATGGAGGCAAGCATGGCACCCTTGAGGCCATGGAGGTAGCCATAACGGATCAGGTTGAGGACGTTCTTCAAGTCGACGTCGACTTCCTGTATGCGTCTTGCGACCTCCCTGTCCGGTCCATCGAGGTGGTCGATCGCTGAGAAAAGACGGCGGAACCAGAGCTTGTCCAAGCCCGTCTCCAAGGGGAAGAGCCCGCTGTTCACGACCTCCTCCTCACCATGCTCATTGAACACCTCCTCATAAGGAGTGCCCTTGAAGGCCTTCAGCATGTCGCTGTAGGTCATGGCATTCAATATGCGCGTCCAATCGATGTCATGGACAATCTGGTCACGGCAGACATAGGCCGCACGGTAACTGAGCTGGTGGTGCATGACAGAGCCAGAGTACCAGAGGCGGACTGCGTTCTTGATGTTCTCAACCTCGCTCTTCTCGAGCAATGTGCTGATGAAGGCCGCAGGGGTGCCATCAAGCGCCTTGATGATCCCTCGGTGCTCATCGACCTCGTCCATGAAGATGCGCAACTCAAGCTGCTGCAGGTCACCAGTCCGCTGCCAGACCTGTGCCAGGTCATCGTGTGGCCCACCAGCCAGGACCGCCACGGCCTCATTGAGGTTCGGAGCCTTGATCATCGCGTCTATGACATCAGACGAAACCAAGAGGCCGATCCTGGCCCTGAGCTTCGCATTGATGTAGGAATAGCGGGAAACCCTATCCATCCACTTCCCCTGGAAGGTCTGTCGAGACAATCAGTGATACGATGCGCCTCACAGCCTCATCCACCGAGGCCTTGTCGACAAGCGGAGACCTGGAGGCAGACAGCCCCGCCCCCTTCTCCTCAAGGGCGCGCACACGCTCCTCCATGACACGGGTCGCATCTGCGACAAGGGCGTCGGAACGGCGGCGCTCCTCATCAACGGCCTTCTTGACGATGGCCGAAGCCTCTCCCTGGGCGTCAAGCACGATCTTCTGGGAGCGCTCTTCAGCCTCCTTGATGATGCTGTCAGCCTCATCCTCGACACTGAGGATCCTGTCTATCACTTCGCTTCTCATCAAATCCACCGCACCCATCATCTTGCTTTGCCACATAGCGTGTCAAGCTGACGCAGGAAGAAGGCTTCCTCCATAGGAGGAAAGCCTACTGGATGGAGAAGTCGGCTGCGATTTCCTCTGCGCTCATCGGTGGGAAGAGCTCACTCCAGAAGGTGGCGGAATCCGTCATCCTGACAGGTGAGAGCTCAAGATGGCCTGAGTAGTCAAGGGCCCAGGCGGGGATGTCCTCGTCAAGCCTGGCCCCCTCGATGTCATAGCTGTAGGTGACTATATCTGCATTGTCCGCGCTGAAATCAATCGTCCCATAGTCGAGCACCCGGATCTCATCACCTTCAAGCTCCCAGACTTCGAAGTGGACAGCATACCAGCGTCCCTGCCATTCGACATCGAAGACATACTCACCAGGGGCCGCACCCGAGATGATGAAGCGGCCTTCCTGGTCTGCGAAGAGGTAGAGGGCTGGATCCGCCACAAGGCTGACAGTGCCATCTTCCGCATATTCCAACCTGTAGACCGGTGACGAGAACGTATCCTGCACTTCTCCATCGATGGAGACGATACCTGTGACAGTGTACTCCTGGGGGACAGTGATCCTTACAGCGAAACCAGTACGGTCACCTGTCTCAAGCTCATAGGGGAAGGTCTGGGTCTCTGAGAATTCATCATCAGGTGTCACATAGGTGACGATGTTGTTGCGCTGCCAGCTCCCAAGGGAGTTGTAGACAGCGGTGCCGAAGAAGGTGTCGACATCCTGTGGGGAACCCTGGTTGGACCGTGCGACCTGGATATGTGAGCCTCCCAGGCCACCCTGGGGCCTGATCAGGATGAAGTTGTCGCGCACAGAACGCGAAAGCCCGAACAGCCCGCCAGCGAAATAACTGGCAGTGCTCGCTGACACGGAAGCCGACATCCTGTCGTAACGGTCGTAGAAGGACGTACGGGCACTGAGCGAGTACATGTCACCACTGTGGTACCAGCCTGCTGAGAGCGAGTGATCCGTGATATCACGGAAATCAAGTCCTGATATGTTGGCAGAGAAACTGTCACGGCTACCGGCGTTGAAACTCGCCGAGACACTTGAGGAACCAGAGAGGTTCGTCGTCCATGAAGCTCCTCCCCTGCCTCCGAAGGAGATGGTCGCGCTGATGTAGCCTGTCACTGACACTGGTCCCCTTTCGAGTGATGTGAAGCCCTGTGACAAGGTGATCCCACCAGAAAGGTTGAACCCACTCACGGGGGAGAAGCCAAGGCTGAGGCCTACCCTCCAATCAGGATTGAGGAAGTCATAGTCATCGACCGCCAGGTTCGTATTGAAGCTGTAGCGCAGGATGCCAAGGCTTCCTGAGAACGAGAGCCTCAAGGCCAGCTCATCACCGGCGAAGTTGTTGTAGACGCTGTTACCCCAGCTCAAGGACATCGAAAGTCCTCGGAAGGCCTTGGTGCTGACAGGGAAGCTGTGGTCAAGTCGGAAGAAGAGGTAGGGATCATCAGAGGTGACACCCGCCCTCCTCGCGCTGCGCTCGACCCTGGTCTCACCAGTGAAGGTCGTGACACCAAGCTTGGAAGCACCCCTCAGTGAAAGTGACAGCTCGGCCCTTGGCCGCACAGTGCCATCCGATGAAGGAACCGTTCCTACAGAGAAATCACTCATCAGTGTCAATTCATCGGTGAGGCCTATGTCCTGGTACCAGCTCAAGACCATGTCGTTGAAGTGGTAGTCGTAGTAATAAGAGGGGCTGACACGCAGCAGCAATCCCGTCGCACTGTCCTCATCTCCGACATCGACAGTGGTGCGTCCAAAGGTCAGCGAACCTCCGAAGAGCGTCTCACCCTTGGCCAGGAGCTGTGAGTCATAGGCCATGTCGAAGTACTGGTGGGTCGAGATAGAGGCCAGGGACTGCCTGACAAAGGGGTCGCTCATGTCAGCATCCTCTGGAATCAGGCGGGTCGGGGTCACGATGATCTCGACTTCGTTGTAGCCGCTGTCGAAAACGAAGTCCTGGACCCTGTAGTTGCCTGGCTGAAGAGTGCGGGAGTAGATGAGCCTGCCATTACGTATGACCTGCAGGAGGGATTCCTCGACGACAGTGATGTACTCGCGGTGGCTGTTGCCTACACGCTGGACATTGCCATAGCTGTAGTTCTTCTCGAACTGTATGCCGACAGGTGTGCCCGAATTCGACTGACCGAAACCATAGACATTGCCCCAGGACAGCCTGATGCCCTCCTCAGGGAAGTCGTAGAAGAAGCGGTAGTTGTTCCAATTGAAGAAGAAGGAACCGTTCCTGACACCAAGGTTGTAGTAGAAATCAAAACCAACTGGGCCGAATGTGAGGTAATTGGCCAGCGAGAGGCTGACGGAATAAGACCATACAGATGAGCTGAAGGCCCAGTCGAAGCTTGTGTAGAGGTTGTACTGGGTCCTCCAGGTGAAGAATGAAGGTTCAATCCTCTCAGCTCCAGAAAGGCTGAAGACGCGTCGGTTGAGGGAGGTCGTCGAGAGTGAGATCACACGCTCAGGCATGTCATCGACAGAGAAGGACATGTCAAGTGTGAACTCAACCTCGTCAAGTGTCACTGTGACGCCATTGTCTGAGAAGTGTGAGATCGGGATATACTCCTCCGATGTGTACCCGATCAACCTGGCATAGGCGTCCTCTGTCAGCAGGGTGCCAAGCAAGTCTGAAAGAGCCTCGCGTGGAAGGAAGCGTCCACCGTCCTGGAAAAGGACCTCGATGTAGCCGAGCTGCTCGCCATCGACCGAGAAGAGGAAGTAATAGAGCCCATCCTCATACTCAAGCGTGTCCTGTCCTTGCACGAAGAAGGAGGCGAAGAAGTCATCATCGTAGACAGGTGTGTCGCTGCCCTGGATGATCACATCCTCCTGTGTGGCCACAGCTCCTATGAAGACAGGAGGCTGCGGTACAGGCACGGCGTCAACCTCCGCCAAGCCTTCATCAAGCACCTCAGTGGTTGTCTCAGCCTCAGTGGTTGTCTCAGCCTCAGTGGTTGTCTCAGCCTCAGTGGTGGCTTCTGCCTCAGTGGTTGTTTCGACTTCAGTGGTGGCATCAACTCCAGTGATGGCTTCGACTTCAGTGGCGGTCTCAGCTTCGGTGCTGGTTTCCGCTTCAGTGGCAACCACTGTACCAGCAGAGGCCACGGTCTCAACAGCAGGAGTTGTGCCTGGATCCTCAGGAACCAGTCCTGGAAGCTCCCCTGATGCCTCTGCCTCATCCGTTTGAGGGACATCCACTGCGACATCAGGATCATATACTGAGGAGGTATCCCTATCATCTATTGACATGGGGAGGTCCTGTCCCCCAGCGGCAAGCTCCACCGGCGTGGAAGGCACGGCAGCGGCGTCATGGCGGAACAGATACCAGGTGAAGAAGGCAAGGAAAGACAGGAAGACCATGACCAGCAAGGTCATCAGTCCAACCCGGAGGAAGCGCTCTCGGCTCTTCTTCATGAAATCCCCCTCAACTCATCTGTTTTACAGTCTTCCCTCTCAAGAAGGGGCTCACTGGTTGCGTATATCGAAATCGTAGCTGAGCGAGGCCCTGTAAGAGGAACCTCCCTCGAGACCTTCAGGGAAGGGTATGGACTTGGTCCAAGTGGCTCCTGCGAGTATGTTGGAGCCGGAGATCCCTGGAAGGGCATCTGAGCCAGAAAGCGTGACAGTGTTGCCAGAGGCGTCCTGGAGCGTCAGCTGTGCATCATAGAGGATCTGGTGGACATTCCCATTATTCGTCAGCGTGATGGCAAGGGACCCGTCCCCATTGTCCACGACACCTGCCACGGCCACGTTCTCCCTGATTTCAGATGGGAGCACATAGGCGGAGGAACGGAAGACATAGAGGAAGTTGAACATGCTTCCAGAGGAAGATGTCCTGCCTTGGGAATAAGGAATCTGCTCGGCGACGATCCTGAATGAAAGCTCCTGAGGCAGTGTCCTGGGTCCACGGTACTGGACACGGACGATCTGTGAGCTCTGGGGCTGGATCAAGATGCGTGATGGCTGGATGTTGAAGTATCGTGAAGCGTCAGAATTGACCTCGTTCCCCTCAGCATCCTGGGTGCGGACCAAGGCGCTGACAACGACTGCGATTATGTCATCGCTGTCATTGGTGATTGTGAAAGTCTTCGTCGCATCCGGGCCTGACACATCAAAGTTCTGAACCAAGGGCTCGAACTGGAAGGCGAAGAGCGGGCTGCAACATGCTGCCAGAAGCAGGATCAATGATCCGAGGAAGTTAAGCTTATGTCTCATGAGGACCCCTTTTTGTCTGGATGACATTATAATCTGGCGGATTGCGATTTGCAAGAAGGACCTGCATACTGTCATGACCCAGACATCTATTGCTACTGAAATGAGATGCATCAGGGAAGTCCGTTCAAGGCGCCCCTAGATGCGATGAAAGCCGCACCCTCTTGTGATGCGGCTTCCTGACTCAGATATCGGGCTGGCCGGATTTGAACCGGCGACCCCAAGTCCCCCAGACTTGTACGCTAAACCCCTGCGCTACAGCCCGAGTCACTCAGGCACTCTACACTTTTGCACACTCTTTGTAAAGCACCCTCTTCATGATTTCCCACCCTGGCAGTGACCACGGCCTGTGGACGCATGACGCCACCTCACGCTAAGATCCGGACTGTGATAGGAAAAGACAGCCCCCTGCTCTCCGTGGAGGGTCTTACAGTGAGCTTCCCTGGACAGTCGGAAGTCGTCCATGGGATATCATTCAGCCTGCCCTCCTCCAGTGTCCTCGGTCTCACAGGCCCTTCAGGTTGCGGCAAGAGCGTCAGCATGCTCGCCCTGCTGGGGCTGCTTGATGAGGCAAGGGTGTCTGGGAAGGCCATCTTCAGGACAGAGGGTATGCAAACCGACCTCCTGGGGCTCGATGAAAAAGGACTCAGGTCCATCAGGGGGCGGCGGATCAGCTACATGCCAGGAGATGCACTGTCCGCATTGAACCCCTTCGAGACAGTGTCATGGCAGCTTTCCCGGGCGCTCAAGGCCCATGGTTGGAAGCCAGGGCGCAAGGAGTTGATGGACAAGATCCATATGCTGCTCTCCAGGACAGCCCTGCCAGGAAGCATCCTTGACAGGCTGCCGTCCGACCTCTCAGGTGGCCAAAGGCAGCGTGTACTGCTTGCCATGGCCCTCGCCCAAGACCCTGTGCTGCTCATCGCAGACGAACCGACAGCATCCCTCGATGTCACAAGCCAGGCCCAGGTCATGGAGCTTTTCAAGACGCTCGTTGCAGATGATGGCCTCTCAATAATCCTTATAACACATGAGCTGGGTCCCCTCGCAGGTATTGCCGACCATGTGCTCGTGATGGATGAAGGACACATCGTCGAGGAAGGGAGCACAGACGAGGTCTTCCTCTCGCCCAGCTCCGCCAGTGGCAGGTTGATGCTTGAAAGGGCCTGGGAGATCTGTACATGGGATGGCAGACCTGTCCAGTGTCCAATTAGCAAAGGGTCACTACACGATGACGCACCAATCCATTAACATTTATGTCACATGCGTGTGCGAGCATGCGGGTGGAGGTCTTCAACTCTATGTCAAAGGGAAAACTTACAGCACTCATACTGTGCCTCATATTGGCAATGCCTCTTGAAGCCGCATCCCGCGGAAGCGAATTCATCGACCTGGACTCAGGCTTCTACGAAGATTTCGACACACTTGCCTCATCCCTTGGCATGGTCGTCAGCAGGACGCGCCCCTACACAAAGGCTGAAGCACTGCCCTATCTGGAGGAGATGGGCAGGCGCCCCATGGACCAGGGACAGCATGTGCTCTATGAACACCTTGTAGAAGAAGTGGACCTGCAATCAGGTGATGGCGTGTTCTCATTCAACTTCTCAGGCACACTCAACCCACAGGCCTATGCACATTCCGACCGCTCATTCAGTGACCAGGCCATAGAATACACCAGGGATCCTGAAAGTGGTGAGCTCATCGTCGCACAAGGGAGCTACAGCTACAGCCCATTCAACCTCTATTCATCCTGGCCCGGGATGGAGGTCAAGGACTTCGTCGATATCGACCTGGCGATCAATGTCATGGACAACATCACGCTCTTCTTCCAGCTGCCGGTCACTAATGTGCGACATACGAAGACCGCCTTCGGCTCGCGGTATTTCATGACGAACATCCCGATGCTGGCCAATCCACTGAGTTTCCAGTACGAGGACTTCAACATGAACTTCCCATACAGGGCCCACCTCTCCGCTGGGGATTCCTGGTGGTCCTTGCTGATCGGACGCGACAAGTTCGACTACGGTGGAGGCATCTCTGGCAACCTGGCAGTCGACAAACACCTCGAATACCACAACGCACTCTCGCTCTCCTTCTTCTCAAAGACCTTCAAGTACACCTTCTTCCTCTCCTTCCTGCCACATCCAAGCCAGTACATCGTCCTTGATGACAGCACTGACAGCAGCTATGGCTACGACCTGGCCTACGACCAGGGCCAGGACGCCTTCACAGGGACCAAGGTCTATGTCTCGCACCGTTTCGAATGGACGAGCAGGACGCAGAAGAGCCGCATCGCGCTCAGCGAGAGCGTCATGTACCAGGATGACGGAGGACTAGACTTCCAGTTCCTCAACCCCATGCTCTTCCTGCACAACCTCTACACGGCAGGCAATGCGAACTCATTGCTCTCACTTGAGTGGGAGTACGCCTTCACAGAAGGAGTGGTCCAGAACATCTCACTGCTGATTGATGACTTGAACGTACCAGGAGAGAAAGAGAGCGACGGGGACAACACCAAGCCATCCGCCCTTGGCTTCCAGTACAACATCAGGACCTCGCATCCTGTCGGGCCTGGCATCATCACCTCATCCGCCGAGGTGACGCTGACGACAGACAGCCTCTACCTCTACCTGAGGGAGGATGCTGGCAAAGACATTCCCGACACATACCCTATAGACTTCACGGCTGCGATCCGCAACATGAGGACGGGCACCGGGGTCTACGATGTGACCTTCCTGGGCTATCCCTATGGAGGTGGTGTCATCAACGCCCTTGTCGGACTCGGCTGGCATGTGCCTGGTGCTTACTCCCTCGAGTGGAGCTTCAACTACATCATGAGGCGGAACATCACACCCTTCACCAGGATCCGGGGTTCCCAAGCTGGAGACAATCCCGTGATGCATTCCTTCATCACGACGCTCAGTGCCGATTGGCATATCACAAAGGATTTGACGCTCTCACCCTCCCTCACCTACATCCATGTGCTCAACTATGCCCATGCGCCTGGTGACAAGCGTGGGGATGTCCAGCTGGCGGTTGGTGCCAGCTACAGCTTCTGAGCATTCCAGGAGAGGCAGTAGAAGGCCTTCTCCTCATCTATTTTGCGTACATGCTCAAGCTTGAAGCCAAGGTGCTGGTAGCGTCCAGCCTTCGAAGCGCTGTCGGTCTCCAGCCTGAGGGGAAGGGCACGTTCCATTGAGATGGCCTTCAACTCATCTGTGGCCCTGCGCATCCAGCCCTGCCCTTGGAAGGCTGGTGGTACGACCAGCATCTCCAGTTGCAGGCAGGGGCCGCTTGGCAGGAGCTGGTCCTTGGACAACTTCAACATCACTTTCTTCAACTTCCACAGTCCGATGCTCTTGATGACATTGCCCACATAAGAGAAGAGTATACGCAAAGGAGGCTTCTGCCTGGACTCATGGAAGGCGAGGTAGGCTTCCCCTGACTTGAAGACCCAGCCTGAGCGTAGCATCAGTTTGATGTTCCCTTCGAAAAAGGCCTGTTGGACATCAGGGCCGCCCAAGAGGCTGTAAGGGCCCTCCCCTGCCTTGTCAACAAAGGCTGAGGCCAGTTCCCTGATGAGAGGCTCATCCATCACATCCACTCTTTCCATGAGAGTGATTATCAAGGGGGATGGAGACGTAGTCCAGATGGACGTGTTAACATCAAAGCATGCTGGGAGTAAGGAAAGGCGGGGTGCTGCTCCTCCCTCATCGTGTTGAGTGGGAGGCTGAGGCCCGGGATTGCATCAAGACGCTTGAAGCCGTCCTTGGCAGCACTGCCATATCAAGTGACCTACTCTCCACCCTGCCTCACATTGCTGTGAGCCTGGGGATGGAGCTTCTTCCCGCTCAAGACGCCTGATGGCGCCAGTATCAGCGAGCTATCCCCGCTAGCCCAGCGGTTCAGGATGTCTTTACCCTCATCCAGCAGGTTCTTACAACTGTTCTTGTCCCTGTCGTGATGTGTGCCACATGACTGGCATGTCCATTCACGGTCAGAAAGCTCCAGGTCGTGATTGACCTCATGGCACACTGAGCATCGCTTGCTCGAAGGGAAGAACCTGTCGACCTTCACAAGTATCTTCCCTCTGTCATTCAGCTTGTAGGTGAGCATGTTCCTCAGTTGTCCATAACCGTTGTCGTATACGGCCTTCCCGAAGTTGAGGGACTGCGACATGTGCTGCAGGTTGATGTCCTCCACAATGACGGCATCAAAGTCCCTGGCCACATCATGGGACAGCTTGTGCAGGAAGTCCTTCCTCCTGTTCCCCGCCTTCTCATGGAGCTTTCCGATCCTGTGCTTCTGCTCCCAGTAGTTGGCAGAGCCGTACTGCATCCGTGAGAGCTTCCCCTGCTCCTTCGCAATCCCCTCCTCGAGGTTGCGGTACCAGCAGATGGTGTCTTTCGAGATGTCGTTCCCACCAGATGCGGAGACGACAAGAGAGGGCATCGAATAGTCGAAGGCTTCGACCTTCTCGAATTCCTTCTTCATCCCTATCGGTTCCATCTCCACATCAAAAGTGAGCGATATGAAGAACTTGCCGCTTGCCGTCTCCTTGACCGTTGCATGCTTCATCCTCCAGCCAGCCGGTATGTCCCGGTGGAGTATGATGCGCACAAACCCGAGCTTGGGCAGCTTGATATGGTTCTGCATATCCCCCTTGTGGATTATCTCGATGTTGTTGTTTATCCAGTTGGTGGTATATGAACGCTTGTCTTTTCCCTTTGCCCTGAATTATGGAACCTTTCCCTTTGGGAGGAGTTTCCTACATGCCTGGTTGAGGTTGAGCTGCGTGTTTATCAGGGCCATCGAATCGACTTCACAGAGGAATGGGTTGTCCTTCTTCAGATGTGCAGGAGTTGTATTGAGGAGCTTCCCCTTGTTCAGTGCCTCAAAGCTTATCCGCTCATCAAGAAGATGGTTCCAGACGAAGCGGCAGCAGCCGAAGGTCTTCCAGATGAGGATCTTCTGTCCATCATCGGGCTTGATCCTGAACTCCATGCACTTGGAGATGACGATGGCCTCAGCCTTTTCTTCCATCATGACCCTCTCCCTGGGTGCGGATGTATTCCTCCAGGACCTTCCCCGGAAAGGCCAGGGAGTATGAGGAGGAGAAGCTGCGCCTTGCAAGGCTGTACAAGGATGACAGGAAGTCCTACACGGCATCCAAGGCCGGTATCATAGGCCGCCTGATACAGGAAGCACGGCGCTGGAAGTCCCAGGCATGAAGAAACCCTCCGTCCTTTCCAGGATAGAGGGCTTCTTGTTAAAGGAGGCGGATGCTATCAGCAGGCCTTCTCGATGTAGGACTTGACAGCAGCCAGGCCACTGATCACCTGGGCATCCTCACCATTGATGGCGACGAGGGTCGGAGCCTGCATGATCTTGTAAGTCCTGGACAGGTCAGCCCTCTCCTCTGCATCAATCACCTCATAGGAGAGCCCTGCCTTGTCGAGGGCCGCCTTGGCGATCTTGCAGTTAGGGCAGGTCTTCGTCGTGAAGAGCAAGAGCCTGGAAGCCTCGGATGAAGACTTGGCCTCCTCCTTCGCATGGACATGTGAGCCATGGAAGTGGCTGGTCTCGAGCACATACTCCTTGCGCTCCTTGAACTCCTCGGCCTTGCCTGTGTTCCAGTTCTGGACAGGGCGGTAGTAACCGGTGATGCGTGAGTAGACCTCTGTCACCTTGCCGCACTCCGGGCACTTGTAGACTTCCCCTGCGATGTAGCCATGGTCAGGACAGACCGAATAGGTCGGGCTGAGCGTGTAATATGGCATCTCGTAGTTCTCAGCAATCTTGCGGACGATCTCAGCCGCAGCCTGCCAGGTGGGCAGCTTCTCACCAAGGAAGACATGGAAGACTGTTCCCGAGGTGTAGAGCGTCTGCAGGCGGTCCTGGATGTCGAGCGCTGTGAAGATGTCATCAGTGTAGCCGACAGGCAGGTGCGAGGAGTTCGTGTAGTAAGGGGCATCAGCGTTGTCACTTGCCGTGATGATCGCAGGGAAGTCCTCGACATCATGCTTGGCGAAGCGGTAGGCAGTGCTCTCAGCAGGAGTCGCCTCAAGATTGTAGAGGTCACCATACTGTTCCTGATAGTCAGACAACCTTGTACGCATGTGGTTGAGCACATCGACAGCGAAGTCCTGGGCCTCCTTGTGAGTCAGGTCGCACCTGAGCCAGTTGGCGTTCAGACAGGCTTCGTTCATACCAGTCAGGCCTATTGTCGAGAAGTGGTTGTCGAAGGAACCAAGGTAGTGCTTCGTATAAGGATAAAGTCCTTCGTTGAGGAGCTTCGTGATGACTTCCCTCTTCGTCTTCAGGCTGCGTGCGGCGACATCCATCAAATGGTCGAGGCGTGCATAGAAGTCAGCCTCGTCCTTGGACTGGTAGGCCATGCGTGGAAGGTTCAGCGTGACGACACCAATCGAACCAGTCGACTCGCCGGATCCGAAGAAACCACCAGACTTCTTCCTCAGCTCCCTGAGGTCGAGGCGGAGGCGGCAGCACATCGAGCGCACATCGCTGGGCTCCATGTCGCTGTTGATGTAGTTGGAGAAATACGGTGTGCCGTACTTGGCCGTCATCTCGAACAGGAGCTTGTTGTTCTCAGTCTCAGACCAGTCGAAGTCCTTGGTGATCGAATAGGTCGGGATGGGGTACTGGAAACCACGGCCGTTGGCATCGCCTTCGATCATCACCTCGATGAAGGCCCTGTTGACCATGTCCATCTCCTTCTTGCACTCACCATATGTGAAATCGACTTCCTTGCCACCGACAATCGCCTTCTGGTCCTTGAGGTCGGCAGGGACGGTCCAGTCGAGTGTGATGTTCGTGAAGGGAGCCTGGGTGCCCCAGCGCGAGGGTGTGTTGACACCATAGACAAAGCTCTGGATGCACTGCTTGACCTCGCTGTAGCTGAGGTTCTCATTCTTCACGAAGGGTGCGAGATAGGTGTCGAAGGAGCTGAAGGCCTGTGCGCCAGCCCACTCGTTCTGCATGATGCCTAGGAAGTTGACCATCTGGTTGCACAGTGTGGACAGGTGCTTGGCTGGAGCTGAAGTGATCTTGCCCGTGACACCACCAAGCCCCTGCTGGATAAGCTGCTTGATCGACCAACCGGCACAGTAGCCTGAAAGCATGGAGAGGTCGTGCAGGTGGATGTCGCAGTTGCGGTGGGCATTGGCGATCTCGCTGTCATAGACCTCGCTGAGCCAGTAGTTGGCTGTGATCGCGCCGCTGTTTGAGAGGATCAGGCCACCAATCGAGTAGTTGACGGTGCTGTTCTCCTTGACGCGCCAGTCATAGGCCTTGAGGTATTTGTCGACAGTCTCCTTGTAATCGAGGACAGTCGAGCGCATGGCACGCATCTTCTCCCTCTGCTTGCGGTAGAGGATGTAGGCCTTGGCGACATCGCCATAGCCGGCTCCGGAGAGGACAGACTCGACGCTGTCCTGGATGTCCTCGACCTGGATGCGGCCATCCTTGATTTTCTTCTCATAATCGCTCGTGACGCGCAGCGCCAGAAGGTCGATGATGTCGTTGTTATACTGTTTGCCGCAGGCTTCAAATGCCTTGTTGATGGCAGCTGAGATCTTCTTGATGTCGAAAGGGACGACCTGTCCGTCCCGCTTGACCACTTCGTACATTCTCTGCATTTCTCCTTGGTTGATACAAGAGGCAATCTAACACAGAAAATGGAGGGGCGCAAGAGCAAAAACACAATTTATTGAGTGGTTGTTTTGCAACCACACTATATATAGTGTTACTTCATATCTCTTAACTGCGCATCCGCGATATAGGTCCTTACTAGTTCCAAATAAGAAACCATATCGTCCCTGGAGGGGGCCTCGAGACCTTGGCTGATCGTATCACCCGAGGGGACAAAGCTTTGCAGGAAATAGCGGCGGCAAGGTGCGATCCATGTGCAGATATGCTCGAAATGTTCCTTGTAGTGGAGCCCCTTCACCACTGTCGTCCGGAACTCATAGTCCACCACCCCGCCCTTCAGGAAGTCCACGCTCTCCTCTATCGGCAGAAGATCAAATGACGGCACCCCGATCGTCTGGGCGTAGTGCTCCTTGTCATTCTTGATGTCCATGGCGACATAGTCGACAAGGCCCTTTGAGACCAGGCGCTCAAGGACCGCAGGACGTGAACCGTTCGTATCCAGCTTCACGCGATAGCCAAGCGCCTTTATTTCAGCGATAATGTCATCAAGGCCGTTGTGGATTGTCGGCTCACCTCCTGTGATCACGACACCATCCAGCATGTTCCTCCTCTTGCGGAGGAAGTCCATGACCTCAGCCATGTCGAGCACAGGCTGGCTGCCGGGGTCGAGGACCAGGGATGCGTTATGGCAGAAGGGACAACGGAAATCACACTGGCCTGTGAACAGTATGGCTGACATGCACCCTGGATAATCCACAAGGGAGAGCTTGTTTAGACCATGGAAACACAACATGGCCAGAAGTGTAGCCCTCCGGGGAGCATCCTTCAAGGCCACACGGGAGGACCACTTGGACGACCTGAAACAGCAACTGACACTCATGGAAGAGGCACGGATACGCCGGGAAGCGGCTGATGCCCTCTTCAAGGCCCTTGGCCCTGGCCACAAGGCCACGAAAGAGGCCCGGCTCGCCCTGGCCAAGGCCATAGTCGATGCCCAGGACGTGGAGCATTACAACGAGGCCATAGGAATCATCAATGAATCCCTGGATGACAGGGGCACGGCCCTGGAATCAGGCAATGAGCTGGAGCTTTCGAAGGCCATAGGAGCGGACAAGGCCTGCCTGGCCATCGCCCTCTATGGGACATTGCTCTCGTTATCTGGAGACCACAAACAGCTTGTGGACTTCATCGACATGGTTGATGAGTCCGGCATGCTTGCCAGCATGAGGGATGAGGAGGCGGAGTCTGTCGACTGGTGGAAGGATCTGTCTGAGATGAGGATCGACTCACTCTTCGAGCTTGGGCAGGATGATGACGCCCTTGACAACTTGTGGGCCTATACCGACCAGATGAACGCCATATACCCACCGACCTCTGATGAGTTCATCAACCATGCACTTGATGTGCTTGATTTCATCAGTGGCAGGGAACTCGATGCCGAGGCTGTCGCTGATGACTTCGACGTACACGTGCTCAGCCCAATCGAGGCCGGTCTCGATGAAGACAGCAGGATGCTCGCATCAGAGGTCTTCGATGAGGTGCCTGAGCAGTTCAAGAAGGAGATGCAGCTGATGCACTCCTACAACGAGCTTACCCGCGAGGAGCTGGTGCTGAACATGCACTACGTACTCCGCCTCCCCCTTGATGAAGGCACGGTGGACGACATCCTGGCAGGCTTCAACGAGGCGAAGTCCTTCTTCGATGAGTACAGGGAGGATGGGGGCCTGCCCGCCCTTGGGGACAAGACCCAGGAGGTCCTTGACAGCAAGCTCAACGACCTGGCTGACGCCATCGACAAGCTGGCAGATGCTTACTACAAGTGTCCTGCCACCCTCACCGATGACGAGGTGGGTGTGGTCCTGGATGCGCTCGAGCCTGTCATGGACAAGTTCGAGGACTTCAACGAATTGCGTGCCGAAGCCATCTCTATCCTGACAAATATCCTGCGCTCCTACATGAACGCATGCGATGAGGACGGCTGGGATGAAGGAGATGATGAGGAAGCCTGGGATGAGGATGAGGACGATGATGACTTCATCCAGGCCGATGAGGATGATGATTCCTGGGATGATGACGGAAAATAAGACTACTGTCATTTGACAAGCAGGAGGGCCTTGGCAGCAGCCAGGCCCTCCTCTTTAATCTTCTTATCTTGGTAATGTCTTCAGGCTTCAGACAGCCCGTCGACCAGTTCCTGCGGCATGCGCACAGGGCGCTTGGTCTTCAAGTCGATCCAACCCGCCTTGACATGCATGTCTGCCACGATGTGGCCTTCGATGCTGAGCACCTGGTGGAAGATGATGAAGACCTTGGCAAGCTGTTCGACCGTGGTCGTGACAGTGACCAGGTCATCCAGCTGGGCTGGATGCTTGTAGTCGATCGTGATCGACTTGACGACAAAGCCACAGCCATCCTTCAGCAGGAGGCCTCCCATCTCACGGGCGAGTTCGCTCCTGGCATGCTCTGCGAAGTCCAGGTAACGGGCATGGTAGACGATGCCCTCGGCATCAGTGTCTGAGAAATAGACACGCTGCTGATATGTGAAGGTCCTCATTTCCTCTTGCCCCTCCTCTCTTCATCACGCTTCCTCCTCTCCTCGCTCTGGCGGAAGAAGTCGGCGAAGGTCCCACCTGAGAAGTCATCCTGACGTGGGCGTGAGGCCTCATGGCGGTTGTCACTGGCAAAGCGTTTCTCATTACGAGGTGTCCTGTGCGAGAGCTTGCTCTCCTTGACCACCTCATAGCTGATGTCATAGGCCTTGGGCAGCTTTGGTGCGCTCTTCTTGAGGACGACACGGACCTTGCCATCCGCACCCACGACGCTCTTGGAACGCGAGGTGGCGGCAGCGCCTGTCTCGATTGGAGTGCGCACCTCCTTCTCCTCATAGGAACAGCTGAGACGCTGGCATATGTGATGTATGCTGCCATCCTTGGCCATGACACGCATCATCGGGCCATGGCACCAGGGGCACTCGCGCGCTCCCACGAGCTTCGGAGAGAAGACAAGGGATGAACGTGAGACCTCGTCCACCAGGTCGCGGGCCATCTTCTTGATGTCGCGGATGAAGGCATCTGGATCCTCAGCGCCACGGCTGATCGCCTCGAGACGGCCTTCCCAACGCCCTGTCAGCTCAGGAGAAGCCAGGACGGCAGGGGCGAGGCGCACGACCTCACGGCCCTTTGGAGTCGGAACGAGGTGACGGCCATCACGTTCGACATAGTTGTTGGCGATCAGCTTCTCGATGATGTCGGCGCGTGTGGCAGGAGTGCCCAGTCCACTTGTCAGGTTGCCCTTGAGTTCGATGTCATCAACGAAGCGCCCCGCATGCTCCATGGCTGCCAGCAGGCTGGCCTCTGTATAGCGTTCGGGAGGGGTTGTCGCACTCTGGCGCACCCTGATGCCCTCGACCTTGACAGCATCGCCTTCCTTGAGGCGCAGCAGGAGTGAATCGCCATCACCCTCGTCCACCACTGCGGCGGCAGAGCGCGTGTTGAGGGCGATGGAGACCGAGCGGAAGCCCTGGGTGATGGGCTGGCTGAGGCGTGTCTTGAAGAGCCTGCCATCGACATCAATCGTGACAGTCGTCGTCTTGTAGCGGTAGCTCGGGGAGAGGACCTCGAGGAAGCGCATGGCGATCAGGCGGAAAAGCTTGGCCTCGTCTGCTGAGAGCGCCCCCATGTCGACCTTCTGCTCGGTCGGGATGATGGCATGGTGGTCTGATACCAGCTCGTCCCTGACAAAGCGGTCGGCCTCGTAAGTGCAACCATTGGCCAGGTACTCATCACTGACAAGGGAGAACTCCGTATCATGGAGGGCCCGGAGCCTGTCAGGGAGTGTGGCGACGATGTCGGACGAGATATAGCGGCTGTCAGTACGGGGATAGGTGACGATCTTGTGGACCTCGTAGAGGCGCTGCAAGGTATCCAGCGTCTCCTTGGCGGAGAAGCCAAGCATCAGGTTCGCATCCCTCTGCAGCTCTGTCAGGTCATAGGCGAGAGGAGCCTTCTCCTCCTTCTCCTCTGTCACAATGGAACTGACAACACCATCACGACCGATGAAGGAGTCTTCGAACTCCTTCTTGAGGGCCTCGTCCTGGAAACGGACAGAGCCCTCCTCTGGATAGTAGCTGGCTGAGAAGAGGCCGAAGTCGGCCCTGGCTGTATAGTAGAAGCTGCCAAGGAAGGCCTCGATCTCATCCTCCCGCTTGGTCATCAGGGCCAGTGTCGGCGTCTGGACGCGGCCAGCAGAGAGCTTGGCATCATGGTGGCAGGTCAGGGCACGGGTGACATTCATGCCGACATACCAGTCAGCGGCGCTGCGGCATTCGGCGGCATGGAAGAGGTTGTCGTAGTCTGATGCGGGACGCAGCGATGCGAAGCCATCACGGATCGCCTTCTCGGTCTGGCTGCTGATCCACAGCCTCTCGGCAGGTCCCTCGTAAGAGGCGAGTTTCAATATCCACCTGGCGACAAGCTCACCTTCACGTCCGGCATCGGTCGCAATGACGACAGATGAGACATCAGGGCGCTTCAAGAGGGCCGCGATGTTGTCGAACTGCTCCTTGCTGTCCTCGATGACACGCTCCTCCAGCGTCTCAGGAATCATCGGCAGGTCCTTCATCGACCAGCGCTTCCAGCGCTCGCTGTAATGGGCGGGCTCGCAAAGTTCGACCAGGTGGCCCAAGGCCCAGGTCACGATATATCCATCACCCTCGATCGAACCAGGACGGCGCTCGCGGGCACCAAGGGTGCGGGCGATCTCCCTGGCGACGGAGGGTTTCTCCGCGATTACGAGTTTCTTCATGGCCGCCGATTCTAACAGGTTGGAGTCTTTTGGAAAAGCCAATTTGTTAGCCTGATACAACTTCTTCTGAGCTGAAATGTCAGGAATGAGTCCTACCACTCCCCCTCTTTCCTTGACCGGAGGAAGCACAGGGAAGTATACTTGGGCCATTCCAAAACCCTAAGAAGGAGCATTACCATGGCTTACAAGATCACAGACACATGCGTCGCTTGCGGCACCTGCGCTGGCGAGTGCCCAGTCGGAGCTATCTCCGAAGGCGAGATCTACTCAATCGACGCTGACAAGTGCATCGATTGCGGAACCTGCTCGAGCGTCTGCCCGACTGGTGCCATCGAAGAGGCCTGAACGGCCTTCTGCAGATGAGGCTGTCTCCGCAAGGAGGCAGCTTTTTTGTACCCAATGCTCACCTTCTCACTGATCGCACTGCCCACACTCTACCTGGTCTTCATGAGTGACAGGCTGCCTACGGCAAGCAGCCATGTCCTCCTGTACCTCACACTCTCATCACTCCTGGGTCTTGTCATCGGCGACCTTGCTCCTGCCTGCATCATCGCATTGGCTGTGACAATACTCACCGCACTGGTCAGGAAGACCCGCCAGCTTGCAGGAAAGGCCCTGCCCATCCTGCTGCTGGCATCGTCTGTTTGTCATATCGGAATATCAAGATGGCTTGCCTTGGCCTGTGCCCTCCTCTGCATCCCAGCCTTCTTCAACAAGACCTGGAGGAGATGGGCGGCAAGGGTGCAAGGAGCCGCACTGCTGTCTGTGCAAGTGTGCATAATGTACCACCTGGCGTTGCCAGTCGGAGTGTTGTCCACAGTGACGCTCTCCTTGGTCGGACACCTGCTCGAACCCGTCAAGGAGAGATTGCAAGCTCCTGCCGAGGAAGGCTAGAATCCTCTCCATGGATGGACTGGAGATGGAAGGCGCCCTCTCGAAGAACGCCTTCAGCGTCAGTGAGATCACAAGCCTGATCCGGGGGATACTCAGGGAAGGCTTCCATAGTTTGTCAGTACGCGGTGAAGTGTCCGGCTTCAGGACGGCAACCAGTGGACACTGGTACTTCACGCTCAAGGACGAGAAGGCCCAGCTGTCAGTCGTCATGTTCCGAAGCGCCAATGCCATACTGCCATTCAGGCCTGCTGACGGGGATGTCGTCGAGGTCACTGGGGATATCGACGTATATGAAGCGCGTGGAACCTACCAGCTGATCGCCCACACGATGAGGCAGGGCGGGCTTGGTGAGATCCTGGCACGCTTGCAGAAGAGGAAGGAATACTACCAGTCGCTTGGCTGGTTCGACGCCGAGGGCAAGCCGCAGCTGCCCAGGTTGCCGGGCAACATTGGAATCGTCACAGCCCCCACGGGAGCCGCCATACGCGACATGCTGGACACGACAGCCCGCCGCGCCCCCTGGGTGGATATCAGCATCTACCCCACCCTCGTACAAGGCGCCGAAGCCCCAGCGGCCATAGCCGCCGCCATCGCCCAGGCTGATGAGCTGGGACTGTGCGATGTCCTGATCGTCGGGCGTGGAGGTGGCAGCATGGAGGATCTCCTGCCCTTCAGCGACGACATGGTCGTCAAGGCCATACATGAGTGTTCCATACCTGTCGTCTCAGCGGTCGGCCATGAAGTCGACTGGGCACTCTCGGACTACGTCGCCTCACGTCGCGCGATAACCCCGACAGATGCCGCCATGATAGTCACAGAAGGCTGGTTCCAGGTACGTCAGGCCCTGCCCCAGCTGATGGAGGACGCACGTCAGGCCCTGCTGCGCCGCGAGGAGCGCTCCCGGGCCGCCCTGCCGGGACAGGGCATCCTCAAGGCCCTTATGCTCTCGCACCTATCCAAGGTCAGCCCCTACAGCAGGGATGCCGCAGAGGGCATCATGCGGCGCCGCCTGGACAGTGCGACGCTGCGTCTGTCCTACGCCTTCGAAGGTGCTTCCGAGGCCATGGGACGCAAGGCGGAGGATGCAGGGACGGAGATCTCCCGATTGATGGATGAGGCCACAAGGCACATGCAACAGGTACTGATGGAAAAAGCCACCAAGCTGCAAGGCCGGGACAGGGACCTGCTTATGAGGCAGCGCCTGAGCTCCTATGAGAAGCGCCTCGCCGCACTCTCGGCCTCGCTCGAGGCCCTGGATCCAGGTGCCGTGCTCTCACGTGGTTATGCAATCGTGAGTGATGTTGATGGACATGTCGTCAAGGATGCCGGCAAGCTGGCACCTGGCGCTGAAGTGGATATAAGACTTGCACAGGGCAGCCTGGCTGCCAAGGTCATAGGAGGAAGGAATAAATGAGTTTTGAAAGCGAACTCAAGCATCTCGAGGAGCTGACAGCCAAGCTCAAGAGCGAGGACACGGGTCTCGAGGAGAGCCTGAAGCTCTATGAGGAGGCGAGCGCCCTGGAGAAGAAGCTCACCAAGACGCTCGATGAGGTCAGGAGGCGCGTGGAGAGCGTCTCCGCAGATGGCTCTGTCGAGGAGATCGACTGATTCAAAGCGTGATCGTCACATAGGATCCATCACTTGGATCCGTGAAGCTGATTCCAACCGCTTCAAGGCCGAAGCTCTGGCTTTCGGGTCCTCCGTAACGTGTATCACCAAGGAGGGGATGTCCGGACCAGGCGAGATGCGCCCTGACCTGGTGGCGGAAGCCACGGGTCAGCGTGCAGATGACACTCTCAGGGCTCTCGGCCTCTGTCTGTGTAGTGTAAAGCGTGGGAGACGTGTTCTTCGCCTTCGGATCCAGGGTGGGCCTCACCGAGGCACCTTTTGGGCCGTAGGAGCGGAAGTAGGAATTGATCAGCCCACACTCGTTCACAACATCATGATATGGATACTCTGGAAAACCCTCAGGCAGTCTTGCAGGCCCAGGAGGGAAGATGGCCCTGTACTGTTTGACGATTCCATCCCGCTTCTGCTCTGCTGAAAGCAGGTCATAAGCCTCCTGGTCCAAGGCGAAGAGGACCAGGCCCCGTGTCGGGGTGTCCAGGCGGTGGACCAGCCCCCCTTCCCTTACAAGACGCCCCTGGGGGACCATCACGCGGGGTTCCTCAAGACGGAGCACATTGACAAGACAGGGCTCCTCTGGATCGTCACTCAGTGGCGCACAGGGAAGCCCTGATGGCTTGTCGACAACGAGCACGCGCTCGTTCGACCATATGGTCCTAATCGCGGTCTGCCGCGGCATAAATCCTCAGGATGTAGAGGAAGATGTTCAGGAAGTCGAGGTAGAGGTCAAGGGCACCGATGATGCCGAGTTTGATGTGCTCCTCCTTCGTCATCTCCGCACCATACTCCCTGTTCATGGCGACGATGCGCTTGGTGTCCCAGGCGGTGAGGCCTGTGAAGACCACGACTCCGACAACCGAGATGATCATGTCAAGAACCGTCGATCCTATGAAGAGGTTGACCAGTCCTGCGATGATCAGGCCCCACAGCCCCATGACCAGGTAGCTGGACCAGGAGGTCATGTCACGCTTTGAGACCGTGGCGTAGACACTCATTCCAACGAACATCAGCGCTGTCGTCAGGAAGGCCTTCCAGATCACGGCATCAGTGTATGCCAGGAAGATTGATGAAAGGCTGAGGCCCATCAGGGCTGAATAGCCAAGGAAGGTCAGCGTCGCCGCCCCTGTCGAGAAGCGCTCGACACGGCTGGAGAGTATGAAGACCAGGGCGAACTGCGCAACCAGGAGCAGGATGCTTCCTGCTGGATTGAGCAGTACGAGGCGTATGACCGTCTCGCTTGTCGATGCGGCGAAAGCCACAAGGGCTGTCACCAAGAGGCCAAGTGACATATGGAGGTAGACATTGCGCAGCAGCGTGTTCTCCCTCTTCTGTGTATTGGCCAGTACTCTTATGTTCGTGTTCTCTGTCATAAGCTTTCCTCGTGATCACTCCCCTTAAAGATAGCTGATTGTCAAATCAAGTCAACACATTGGTACGTTCTGATGCATTAAACAACCTCATAACAGGCTCACACCCCTGTTCTAGCGGCTCCACAAGCCTACAAGACAAACCCGATCCTGCGCTCTTCCTTCTTCCTTTCAGGTTCTAAAAAATCATCTGCGAGCAGGGTCTTGATCTCATCAATGCCGGGTGATGGTTGATGGATGAGCCTTGATGCCTGACGCAGCCTCGCCTGCTCAAAGAGATTCCTCGCAAAACGGCCGTTACCGAAACCAGGTTCCTGGGAGGCATGCTCGAAAATACGCCTCAACTTAGGCTCTGCCGCATCATCAAGCACCATCTTGGATTCAGAGACGAAGAGGCGGAGGATGTCCATGAGTTCATCCACTGTGTAATCCTTGAAATGCACATGGAAGCTGATGCGGCTCCTCAGTCCTGGGTTCTTCGCAAGGAAACGCTCCATCTCATCCGGGTAGCCTGCGAATATGACGACAACAGAATCGCGATGGTTCTCCATCTCCTGGACAATCGTGTTTATGGCTTCATCACCATAAAGCCCATTCCTCTCTTCGACAAGGGAATAAGCCTCGTCGATGAAGAGCACCCCGCCATCAGCCTTCTCGAAGAACTCCTTCACAAGAGGTGCCGTACCACCAAGGTACTTGCTCACGATGTCCTTGCGCCCTACCTCGACAAACTTTCCCTTTGGAAGGATTCCATTCTCCTTCATGATGGCGGCATAAAGGCGGGCGCATGTCGTCTTAGCCGTACCTGGATTCCCTGTGAAGACCATGTGCCTTGTCATACCATCCAATTTGACACCTGCCTTTTCATAGAGCACTTCCGCCTTGGCATAGTCGACAGCCTCAAGGATCACACGGCGCACTTCATCAAGGCCAATCATCTTTGACAGCTTCTCATAAGCGCTGCCCCCGGCATCCTTGGCTTCCAAGGGCAGCTGGCATGGCAGATCCGCATAAGATGTGAAGACATCCTTGCATAGATGCCGCATATACCAGGAAGAGTAAAGATCCCGGACCTCACCCATTGAATAGGCAGATGCATTAATGACGCTTTCAAGAGAAGATTCCATTACGAGACCATCCTCCGCGCCTAGTCGTCTCACATAGGCCAGGGCCTCATCCCTCAGCAGGGCCTTCTCCTTGAGTTCGACGAAGGTGATACCATCCAAAAGGGAGTGCAGGTACTTCCATCCCCGCTCTGACTTCCTGGAGTACTCGATGATGAAAAGAATCTTCCTCTGCTTCTCCTTGATCAAAGGTGCGAAGTGGCCAAGAGTACCATCAGAATCAGACAGGTAATCGGAACCAGGCCCACTTCTCGGGAGCTTCAGCACGACAGCACCAAAGCTTTGCCTGTCAATGAACCCTGCCAAGTCTCCTGCATCCAGGTATGTCATGTCTTCAGGGCACACTTCCCACACCCTGGCAAGGAGCAGGCGTTTCTTCACAAGCAGGCTTGAAATCAAGAGATTCCTGACCTCACTGCGTTCGACTGTATCTTCAATGTTTATCACATAGTGGACAGGATTACCCATGAATGTGTCGACCGGGCAGTCATAAATCCTGCCAAGCTCTTCCACCAGGCCTTGCACGTTGGGGAAAGATGCTACTTGCCTGATGGCCGCATCCTTGTCAGGAGGGCCCTCCTTCAAGAGGCTTTCCTTGATGTCGCTTCTGTAGAACTGGCAACGGGAGAGACCTTTGGTGAAAGGATCCTGTGCCTTGTTAGCCCAAGGATCCGCATCCTCCACAAGTTCGAAGTACTCTCCAAGTGTGATTTCCGTCACAGTCGAGAGATCGTATTGTATCCCAAAACCTTTGGACAACAGGACTACCACATACTCAGGCATGAGTGAGAGATCGTTGACCTCTAGACAGCAATGCAATCGATTTGGCCTCAGGACAGAAAGAAGTGTGAGGAAGGCCCTCTCACCCAAGTCATGATTGACAGACAGGAGCACACCAGGGGTTTTCTCCTTGACCTCCTTCTTGGATAAGCCCTTTTTGTCATGCCCCTTGGGGGCGGTGTTGAATTGGTAGTATCGCATGTAAATCCTCCATCACAGGAGCCATGCTATAATCCAGGACTGAAGATTCTGTTCATAGGAAACCAACAAAATGAAGGACTATTTGGACGAATACATCATAGCCACACGACTCATACACCGTCCACAGGGAGCGAGCATCGAGGAGCTCTCAAAGGCGCTGGACAAGACGCCACGAGCGGTCTTCACCATACTCAACCAGCTGGACTCGATGATGTTCCCCATCTACGACAGCCCGGATCCAGACAATCCGAAGAAGAAACGCTATCACTCAGAAGGCACCTTTGCGGAATACCTCCCCTCACTCAGCTTCAGCGAAGAGGAGAAGGCTGTATTCAACTACCTTGTCAACTCATCGGAGAACATCCCCGCCATGCAAGTCGAGGCACGGCGACTGCTCAACAAGATCCGGCTGATGGCGGCTGAACGAGGTGCCTTGATCGAGAATGGCAATAGGAAGCCTGTCTCCATCATCAGTGCAAGGGCCCAGGTTAAGGCAGTCGACGGGCTGAAGCTTACCCGCATAACAGGGGAAATCCTTGATGCCATCAGGGAAAAGAAGTGGGTGACATTTAGATACAAGGGCGTCATGAGTGACACAGCATATAGCTATCAGGTCTTCCCCATCGTCATCTTCACACACAAGGGTGACTGTTATCTCTACATAAGGAACAAACGTGGCAAACTAAAGGTCCTGGCCCTTGAGAGGATCCTGTATATTGAAAACACATACCTTGACACCATCCCCACAGGCGATGAAGACATCTACAAGCTTCTTGACGACCCCTTTGGATTCATGTCAGACATGGAGGAGACCGAGGTCGTCCTGGTGGTTGATGCCGACCAGGCACCCTTTGAAAAGGCGATGAACTGGCCTGGGTCGGTCAAGCTCACCGACAACGCAGATGGAAGCCTGACCATCAGGGCAAGGACCCACTCCTGTTTCGACCTGATGCGCTGGATCCTCGCCCGCACCCCACATATCAAGATCATATCACCTGACTGGATCCGTGAAGATGCCATACAGGCGATGAGGTATGGTATCGAGGCGAACACTTTTCCAGAAGCAATGGACACCGGCAATCCAGAAGACATCGTGGACGTCGCTGGACATATACTCGAAGAACACCTGGAAGCCTTCAAGGAGCTTGCTAGATGATCCGTCCAAGTGAAGAACAAGTCATAGCGATCTACAAGTTATTGGTGGAAAAGACAGGCGGGACCTTTGGACTGAGGGACGAAGGGCTCCTTGACTCAGCCCTGAACTCAGCCTTCCAGACCTTTGGAGGAGAAGAACTCTATCCCACGCTAGAGGAGAAAGCCGCCCGCCTGGCCTGCTCCCTTGTCTCCAACCACGCCTTTGTCGATGGCAACAAGCGCATAGGTGTGCTTGTGATGCTGAGCTTCCTCTGCGTCAACGGAATCGAGACAAGATGCACAGATGAAGAACTCATCAAACTGGGCCTTGGGCTTGCCGCAGGAGAAGTATCCTACGATGAATTGCTGAGCTGGATCACAATCACGAAGGTTGAGCATCATACAGTGCAGCCATCGCCTTGACATCTCCAGCTATTTCAGCCCTCAATGAAGCAGGTTCAATGACCTCGGCTGCCGTACCCAGTGAAAGCACCCATCGCTTCAACCAGTACCTGCCATGTGTCCTGACAGTGAAGAGCCATCCATCTCCGTCCTCTAAGATGCTGACGCTATCAGGCCAGGCCTTCTCCTTCTCATAACACCCCTGATCCCAATCAATCCGGACGACAGCAGTGAATGGCTCTTCCTCTCTCACTATTCCAAAAGGATCTGAAAATATTGGCTCAATGTCGATTTCTGGCTCTGGCCTTTTCTTGTCAGGAACCTGCAAGGGCTTGAGCATGCTCTCTATACGTGGCACGGAAATCGTATAACAACGAGAGCCATCCTTATTCATGACAAAGCAATAGACACCACCACTGAACATGAAGCACTTCAGAGGCCATACCAAACGCTTTTCACCATTGTACTTGATATACAGGCTCCGCTTCTTATCCTGTGCTTGAAGCAACTTGAGCAAGTTATCCGCATTCTTCATGGCGAAATAAGAACCACTTCCTATCGGTTTGACAGTCATGGCACCTATTAGTGACTGAAGCCTCGAAATGAAGTCATCGCCTGCTGCACCAACAAGTGGTGACAGGTTGCCAAGGCTTTCCAACATGAACGAGAGAAGAAGCCTGTCGTCATCAGAGAGGACATTCTGGATGAACCGGCGCCGGAACCTATCCCATGATCCACTGTCGATACGATGTACGACCTCCCTGTTCGACACTCCCCGTCGCTCATCCGACTCTGATACCAAGAGATCAAAGTGTTTTCCCAGGTTCTGGAAGTCTGCGTACACGCTGGATCGTGAAGTGTAAACATCCTCATACTTCCTGATGATTTCATTGACCGTGGCACCCTGCCCGGATGCGAGACAGGATGCCAAGTCCAGCAAGTGAAGGAAATCAGTCATCTAGACCTCAGATGGAAGCTCTGCCCTGTCTTGGAATAGAAGAGGCCCTTCTCGCATCTGGCAAGAATCTCATCACTTCCATCCATGAGTTCTTGGAAATCACCCATCGATGAATTGGCAATACCCCAGATATGCCAAGACAGCCCCTTGTTCGTCGAATACTGCAGCTCCCGGGGTTTGGCAGGATTGATACGGTACAACCTGCCCTTGTAATTCAACATCGTAGCCATAAATCACTCCTCCTTGTTGATTCCGCTCTTCGAACTAATCAGGGCATCGAGCATTTGAGTCACTTTTCCGATATCCTTCAGTTCTCCGTCCTGGTCATAGATGGAGCGTATTGGGAGGTCATCATTTGGTATGATTTCATTCCTAGCATAGAAAATAGTTCCATATGAATCCATCACGAATACATCATTCTTGTAGGTGAATTCGAGCTTATCATTCGTCCAGCTTTGTGCTACTGCTATCAAATGGTTATTACCAAGCTTGCCTGGCTGATAGTAATTTCCCGTACCCTGGTCGAGCGTTTCACCAGATTCATCTCCAACAACCCTGTAATAAGACTCCGACAACCTGATACCAGAATCCAAAGCACTACAGAAGAACTTGTTGATTAGTGACTTATGGCTATTCCCAGCCTCATCATCTATCCACTCAGTGTCCCAATACACACAAACAGACCAAGGGCGATTAAAGACGTAAGCATTTGACTTTGGATTTACATAGAAGTTGGAACAGCCATTCTGCATCATCCATCTAATGAACCAAGCATTCTCCTTCGATAGCAAAGACGCTTTAAAGCTGCGAATCCTTGCATTACATTCTGCACATTCCTTGATTGAATCAAAATCATTTGACAGTAGCCCGACAGTTATATCTTCATAGCCATTACGCCATTCATCGACTTCGTCATATAACATTCCTCTGAAAATCCGATTTCGCCAATTCTCCTTGCTTGTGTCAAAGTAGAGCTCGTCCTGAGCCCATGGCGTCAACTTGATATAAGCCCTGACAATTGACTCGCAGTACTCATTCTTCACTCCATCCTTGTCAAACCAAGTGGAGAAGTTTTTCAAGCGGGTACGGAAATCCTTCCATCCCCTACCGCCTTTGTAGAGGAATGAGATGCAACCATCGGCGAATGCTGTGCTTTCAGCTATGATGATGTCAGCCTTGTAATCTGGATGCGTGTCAATCCACTCAGCCTTCTCGCACTCTTCCCTGTATTGTCCTCCAAGTGATTTGATATCATTACAACCAGCAAGTTTACTTAAAAAATCATCTGTTTCGTACAACTCATGTATATAGATATTGCGGACCACGTCTTCTTCTTTACACTTCTCTGTGGTATTCCAGAGGAGGTTCGCATACACCCTGACATGGTCTTTCAAAGCGGCAGATTCCAGTTTTGAAGCTGTAAGCAGGTACAAGAAGAAAAGCATCCTGTGCTTCCTATTAAAATCCTGCGTTATAAACGCTTTAAAGACCCCCTCTTCATGTTTCCATCCTTTCTCTGCCCTCACATAATCAGGTAGACTCTCATAAAACCCGGTGAAGACAGAACCATCTCTAATTAAGTCAAGGACAGCCCTAAACTCATCCTTGTGTTTCTCCTTGTACGCAAGATAGCGATCCTTGGAAATAACTGAGTCGTTTATGAAATCAGGCCTGCCATTATCATCATCCAAGATACTGAAGCCTTCAAACATGATGTTGACGATATACATCACGAGCTTCTCGCACTGTGCAAGATTACGGCTCTCTTTGAAGTGTTCATCGAAGATACAAGAGATGCATTCATCAAAGACGTATGCAGAATCCGCATCATCAGAGAAGAAACTGGCTTTGAACAGTTCTGCAGGAGTGAGCTGCCGCCCCCTGGCGTTCATCTTCCAAAAGATGGAGTCTGGAAGCTTGTGTTCTTTTCCATCGACAACTTGGAATGTGATGTTATCAAGCCGATTTCTGACTTCTTCGCTCATAGGCAACTCGCCAAGTTTGGATTCAATCTTCCTATAAGCCCTGAGCATAGCTGATGCTGTTGGATCTGTGCTTATATCGGCCATAAGGTCGAGCCACCTGTCCCAGTCATCATTCTTGTCAGCACCGGGCTCATGAAAACCATCCTTAAGGAGTCCTGCAATGAGCGTGGAGGCAATAGACATTGTCTCGTAATTGAATTTGAGTAGGAAAGAATTCTCGTCATCCTTACATCCTTGATAACAGAACACATGGAAAAGGAAGAGGGTTGTCAATCGTTGCTGTCCATCTATGGGACGTAAGATCCTGTTACCATTCACATTCCTGACATCCCCATACACATAATCCATCGACAAGCTTCCGTTCTCACTTGTCAGCACGTTGCTGATTTCATTTATAAACAAATCAAGCACATGGCTGTCCCTAGGATTCGCCCTCCCCTGGGCATAGTCCCTTTGGTACACAGGTACGACAAAATCATACTCGGATAAAAGCCGCTTCAATGTATATTCATTTATGTTCCTTGGTTCACACATCTCACTTCTCCTCTATTGCGTTCTTGATATCTTCCAAATACTCATCTGCCATTTCCAATGTCCACACAGGGGCATCGGCTTCAGCATATGACTCTTGTCCTGCTGTAGGGATTGCAAATACAATCGCTGACACTTCAGGAATCATGTCTCCTTTCAGGAAGGCACTAGTGACCATGCGTTTCTTCACTTGGAAGGGACTGTTGCTGATGCTCCTGTTCACTGAAGCAGGGAGCAGGCAGAGGTTCTTTATCGAGGTGAAACGCCAACTATCAGCACTGTCGTCTACATTGCTTCCAGAAGGCATCTCATAAGTCCATCCAATCCCATTGCCAAGGGAGGATTCATCTTCTGTCGGGGGATATATCTTGGCACCGCTTTCAAAAGCCCAGATGAAGGCTTCCCATTCTTCTAGCTGATTGTACTTGACTTGAGGAGACTTATCTTCGAATTCATCACAGAAAGACTCAAAATCATTCAGGAATTCACTAACCTCGTTACGGCCATCATTTCCATGCCTTTTCTTCAGGACAGCACAGAACTTTTTCAATGTGTCAACATCCTTTATTTCAGCCCTTGCGTGTATATGCTCAAGATCGAAGTCTGTTTTCCGATATCTGTTGTAGTCGAACCTGACACAATGCTCGTTGCTCTTTACTGCATTGTGGAACAGGAGGATCGTCTTTATTTCGCTGTTGTTTTTCCCGTACACCAGCTTTTCAATATCTCCTATTCCATTGACTACATTGGATGCGAGGCTTTGCAAGCTATCAAGTCCTTTGAAAAGCTTTGAACAAAGCGGAACAGGACCTTCATGATAGGGACAGCAGGAAATGAAGCCATAGAAGTTGTACAGGGTGACATCCTCGTATACCTGCTTCATACTCCTCATCAGTGTTTCCAATGCGGTAAGCAAATCAACGGCATCCCTGTCCTTCAGGCTTCTGAAAACGAAAATCGGATCCTTCTCGTACTCAGATTTAAGCGACTTCGCATCAACAAAGCCCTTTCCTGCCGCCTCGACCTCAAGCAGGAAATCCATCCTTGTCGAAAAATAGCGCTCGCACTTGTCCGTGTCGTCATGGCTGAAGAAGTAGAAGAAGTCATCGTCTTGCAACATGGCTTCCATGCGGGCCCAGCTTTCTACGAAGCGGTTCACATCAGAGGAATCAAGGACATCAGGCTCTGTCAGATAGTAGGCTCTTAGGATTTCAGCAGATGACAGAGGGATTCTGCCAACATTGAGACGTTCGAAGACTCTTTCACCGTCTTCGTCCGCGTCCAATGTACATACGATGAAGAAAGAGGCATTGAGCTTATCACTGAAGGAGGATTTGCCTTGAGTGAATGGACCCGACCGAATTGCCTCCCACGCTTGTTCCAGATAGTACTTATCAATGGAATTGCGCTTGTTGATAGCCGAATCCCCTACATCGGTGAGGGATGTGATTATCAAGTTGTCAGAGGCCGAATTCAGCTCCTTCCAAATCAAGGACAATGTGGTCAGACGCTGCTGCCCATCGACAATCGATACTTTTCCCTCATTCTCTTGAAGAACAATTGGTTGCAGGCAATATCCGTTGTCCTTATCGCTTTCATTAATATCATCGAGCAAAGCCTCGATTTCACGATTTGTCCATCTGTATCCCCGCTGATAGTAAGGGATGTCAAAGCCTGTCTTAGCATATTGCTCGAACAATTCTTTGACGCTTTTCACTTCTGTTTTCACACACATCCACCTTCTTCCGTGCTTGATACTTGCAATCTAACATGACATGTGTCCAGAAAGCTGGACAGATAAAGCTTATCATGAAAAACAAAGGAAGCAAGATTTCACGCAACAAACATGGAGGAGGTATATGGAAAACTTGGAAACATTGCTTACTGATGCAATCACAGCAGACAGGGGTAAGAACATCCTTATAACAGGAAATGAGGTCGAGGACAGGTTTGCGCTTCGAGACATCGTCTGGGGTCATGTTCGCAAAATCGACTATGGCAAGCCTTCTTTGAACATGTTATTCGAGAGTGTTGAAGACTTTGTACCAGAAGTGCAGGAACTACTGGATGCCAGGGAGGATCATCCTGTTGTCACACTCGATGACCTTGCTGCCAACCTCGACTTATTTGATGGTGTCAATGGGGAACGGGAAGTGATCAGGCTCCTCGATGCAGAGGACATCACAGTCATCGCTGTGACAAGGCACGCATCTGCGGAAACACTCACAGATTTGCTGATGGAACGTTTTGATGTGGTACTCACTTCAAGACTGACATCTGATCTCAACAGCAGGATTGTATTAGGCAGATCTGGAGCTGAAAGCCTTGATAAAGGCACTGTGCTTCTCAAAGACTACAATGGAATCAGAAAGGCAAGGATCTGAAACACTACAGGGCCTGCCCTCCAAAACCACATACATGCTTGCCTCATCATCAAGCGTCGCACTATCTTTCCTCCATGCTTGAAATCGTATCGGGGTATGACAGGCTTGATGATGTGAGATCGCTCTTCAAGGAGTACACGGCGATGCTCGTGGACACGGATCCATCCTTCCAAATCTATCTGGACATACAACACTATGATGAGGAAAAAGAGGATCCGACGGTCAAATACGCCCTCCTCGATGGAAGGTTGCACCTGGCGCTCTGGGATGGGGAGGTGGCTGGCTGCATCGCACTTCGAAAGCTCTCTGACGATAAAGCTGAGTTGAAACGCCTGTATGTCCGTCCCTCATTCCGTGGTCATCACATAGCCAATGAGCTTTCAAAGAGGATCCTCTTTGAAGCAAAGGAGATTGGCTACAAGGAAATCTACCTTGACACCCTCCCGGAGTTACAGGGTGCGGTCCAGCTTTACAGGAAGCTTGGTTTCATCGATACGGAGTGCTACAACGACTCCCCTATCGACAAGACACTCTTCATGAAGAAGACGCTTTACTGATTGAAGATGTCTTGTGGACAGCGCGGCGAGGGAAGGATTATCATTGCCCCATGCGCAAAGCCCTGATTCCCTGCCTTGTATTGATTGTCCTGATGGCCTCCTGCCAGAGCAGCCAGACAGGTGGCGCCGACGGCATTCCTGATTCCAGGGCGAGGATGATCCTCGTCCAGGCGGAGCGCAATGCCTTGATCTGGACAGAGGTCAATGCCTTCGCAGACATGTCGTCCTTCCCAATACCAGCATCCTGGGACAACTACATCGAGGACCTGCCACAGGTCAGGGCCTTGAGGGATGAATACATGCAGGAACTCTCCGCAGTACTCACACTGGCGCTCCCTTCTGTGACAGACCGGATGATGGAGGAATTGGATTCAATGGACCTCTCTGATGTCCATGGCTATATCGATGCAGGACTCTCCAGCCTCACTGACGAACTCAGGGCGGCCAACGAATCATGGACACGTGGCCTGTTCGCAGGGTACCTCGCTGGGCATGGAGAGGCACTGGACAAGGTCTTCTCCCGTCTTGAGATGGAAGCCGGGATCTGGCAGAAGAACCTGGACAACCTCAGCCTGGTCGGACAGGGGCGTCAGCTCGAACCACCTGAGGAGGTCACTGATGCCCAGATCGCGACCTGGGCGGCCGACCTCTACTTCGACCAGCTCGCCGAGCATGAGGTCATGGAACGCCGCATACTGCTGGCACAGGAGGAAGGCTGATGGATGAGGACCTCTTCGAATCTTCAATCGACAGGCTCTCGAACGAACCCCTGGCCTCACGCATGAGGCCCCGTACGATAGATGAATACATCGGCCAGGAACACATCATCGGCAAAGGCCGCCTGCTACGCCGTGCGATCCAGGCGGACCTCTTGAGCAGTGCGATCTTCTACGGTCCACCGGGGACGGGCAAGACGACCCTGGCCAGGGTCATCGCCAACACGACCAAGAGCCACTTCTCAACCCTCAACGCCGTGCTCTCAGGAGTCAAGGAACTGCGCTATGAGATCGACGCGGCCCGTGACAGGCTCAAGCTCTATGGCCGCAAGACCATACTCTTCGTCGATGAGGTCCACCGCTGGAACAAGAGCCAGCAGGACGCCCTCCTCCCCTGGGTGGAGAATGGCACTGTCATCTTGATTGGTGCGACAACGGAGAACCCCTACTTCGAGGTCAACGCCGCCTTGGTGTCACGCAGCAGGATCTTCCAGCTCACACCACTGAGTGATGATGAGATGCGCCGTGTCGCTGAACAAGCCCTCTGTGACAAGGAACGAGGCTATGGACGCTACGATGTGCGCTTCGATGAAGGAGCCTTGGAACACCTTGTCTCTGTCGCTGCTGGTGATGCCCGTAGCCTTTTGAACGCCCTGCAACTGGCTGTTGAGACAACTCCAGACAACTTCCCACCTCCAGATGGCCAGGTCATCAGGATCACGATGGAGGTCGCGGAGGAGTCGATCCAACGCCGTGCCGTGCTTTATGACAAGGAAGGTGATTACCACTTCGACGTGATCAGTGCCTTCATCAAGTCCCTCCGCGGCAGCGATCCAGATGCAGCCCTGTACTGGCTTGCACGCATGGTGGCGGCAGGAGAGGACCCCCGCTTCATCTTCCGCAGGATGCTGATCCTCGCCTGCGAGGATGTCGGACTGGCGGACCCTTCTGCGATTGGCGTCGTTGAAGCCTGCGCCGAGGCCTTCGACCGGATAGGACTGCCTGAAGGACGTTTCCACCTGACCCAGGCCGCGCTCTACCTGGCGACCTGCCCCAAGAGCAACTCATCCCTCGCATTCTTCGACGCCCTCTCCGATGTCGAGAAGGAACGCGATGGTGAGGTGCCGAACCATTTGAAGGACCCTTCGAGGGATGGCAAGGACCTTGGCCATGGCAAGGGCTACCTCTACCCCCACTCCTACCGCGACCACTTCGTCGCACAGCAATACCTGCCAGCGGCCTTGCAGGGCAAGATGTACTACCGTCCTTCCGACCAAGGGTACGAGGCCCGGATCAAGGAGACCGTCGAACGCCGCAGGGAAGCCCAGTTGGAAGCCGCCACATCCCCCTTCATAGAGAACCTGAGCTTCTCACCCTCTGACAAGGCTGCCGACAAGTGGCTGAAGCGTGCGGTCTCGAACGGGTCCAGGTTGCTGCTGGAAATCAGGGACAGGCTCTTCCAAGACCTCCTGATCAGGCGTAGCGACAACATACTCGTACTCAACGCATCCCATGGCCTCCTGGTCTGGGAAGCGGCCAGGCGCAATCCAGAGGGGCTTGTCACCGCTCAGGTCAGGACAGAGGAGGACAAGGCCTATATTGACCACTACAGTGGGACCTTGGATGAGTTGAGGCGTCCACTTGTCATCTGCGGTCCCGCAGGCAAGGTCACCTCCTCTCTTGAGGATGGACTGTACTTCGAGCTGATCATAGGGCGCAATGTCTTCACAAGGCTTGGCGGCGAGGAAGCGCTTGCCGCATCCCTGGCCGCCCGCCTGGCCCCTGGCGGGGTCCTGAGGCTCTGCGAGGGCATAGCATCCGAGGGCCCCAGGTTGTCTGGTTTTGTGACAGACCCCGGGCTCAAGAAGGTACTTGAAGAAGCCGAGGAGCAGATCTTCCATGGTGATGAGGGACGCTCCTGGGGCTTTGACGATCTCAAGCCCTTCTTCAGCAAGCACTTCAAACATGTCAGCATCGAGCCCATGCATAAGAGCGAGGAACGTGTCCTCGATGGGAACAAGCTGTCACGCTGGCTGCAGCAGAGCTACCTTCCCGCCCTGGATGGCAAGGGTGTCGATGGGGCTTCTCTTGAGAAGGCGGTGCTTGCTGAGCTAGAAGATAGGACAGTCAGCTGGACACACAGCCTCGCGCTCATCGAAGCGCGGCAGGAGGCCCCTGCACAGGAAGAGGGCATAGAGGACGATGGGAGCTGGGCGGAAGTGCTCAGGAAGACAGGATCGGCCATGGGCCGCTGAGGAATCATGGAAAGCCAGAACATATTCGATGATGAGGTCTTCTTCGAAGGCTACAGGGAACTCCGTGAGGGGGCGAACTTCAACGACCTGCTTGAGCAGCCCGCGATGGATGCGCTCCTTGACGATGTAAGTGGGTTGCGGATCCTTGACATAGGCTGCGGCTATGGACGCAACTGCGCATCCTTCGCAAAGAATGCAAGATCAGTTGTCGGAATCGATATCTCCAGGAAGATGTTGAACGTGGCTGAGAAGGAGAACAGCGCCTCCAACATACGTTACATCCAGATGGACATGGCGGACCTCTCGTCACTTGAGGGGCCATTCGACTTGATCTACAGTTCCCTCGCCTTCCATTACGCGCTCGACTTCGGACGTCTGATGAAGGACTGCCATGACCTCCTGGTGCCAGGTGGCACCCTCCTGTTCAGCCAGGAGCACCCGATCACCACAGCGGCGAAGTACACACAGACACGTTATGTTAAAGATGACGAAGGCCGTGTCAGCTTCAAGATCTCGGACTACCAGGACGAGGGGGAGCGTCATGTGCGGTGGTTCGTCGATGATGTCATACACCAACATCGCAAATTATCCACTATAATAAGCGTGATGGCGAAGTCAGGTTTCGAAATCACTGACTGCGTGGAACCCTGCCCGACGAAGCGGGCGGTCAAGGAGCTGCCACGCCTCAGGAACGACCTGGTCAAACCATCGTTCCTGATCATGAAGGCAAGAAGGAAGGAGGATTGAAGGAATCATGTTGATCACACTTGAGAAAGCTGGCGTGAAGATGGTCATAAGCACGCTTGGAGCGGAGCCCCAGTCACTTGTGAAGGATGGCATCGAGTACATATGGCAGGGAGACAAGGAGTATTGGTTCCGCCGCGCACCATTGCTCTTCCCGATGTCAGGTCCGACCAAGGACGACATGATCGAGGCCAAGGGCAGGATGTACAAGATGCCGAACAACGGTTTCGCCCGTGACACGGAGTTCATCGGAGAGAAGCTGACTGACGACATCGCACAGTTCACACTCACCGACAGTGAGAAGACCCGGAGTGAGAACTACCCTTACAAGTTCACCCTGCGTGTCACCTACACCCTCCACGATGATGGCTACACGGCACGCGCCGAAGTCGAGGCAGGAGAAGACCTCTACTACACCTTCGCCTGGCATCCAGCCTTCAGCCTCGACATCAATGGCAAGGGCACCGACCTTGAGACCTACAGCCTCTCCTTCGAGCAGGAGGAGCGCCTCGACCGCCTCTATCAGTCGGGTGGCAGCTATGTCAGGGAGAAGGACTTCCTCGTCGGCGACTCGATAGACCTCAAGAGGGCTGAGACCGACAAGGGTCCGATGGTCTTCCGCGGCATCAAGTCAAGGGAGGTCACCCTCACCTCCTCTGAAGGCGGACATGGCGTCACCGCCCATCTTGGCGACATGACGACCTTCGTTGTCTGGACTGTCGGTGGCAAGAAGGGGCAGTTCCTCTGCCTCGAGCCCATGGTGTCCTTCGGCTTCGCCGACCGCCCCCTCGCCATCGAGGAGATGGAGGAGACCCGCTTCCTGAAAGAGGGTCAGACAGAGGTCTGGGAGAACACGTTCAACATCTTCTGACATACAAGACGATCGTACGACAAGGCGGCCAGGGAGACCTGGCCGTCTTCATTTTCTTCGCACCAGCCTTGACATCATGCTTCACAGTGATATCATGATGATATCATCAAGAAGCAAGCAAAGGAGGCTTTCAAACGATGAACAACATCACAGAGAAGAGGATCAATCCACAAAAGGGTGTCGCCGCCCTTGTGCTCATAACCCTGGCCTTGGCCGCAGCCATAGCAGGAATCGTGATCGTATCGGTACTCTATGAAGGTGAGTGGATTACTGATGTCGTATTCGGGACCATGCTCACTATCCTGATCCTGCTGTGCTGTGTGATCCCCTGCCTTTATGCAGGGCTCAAGCTCGTCGGCCCTAACGAGGCCATGGTGCTCTCGCTCTTCGGACGTTATGTCGGGACGATCTACGACGAGGGCTTGCACTTCGTTAATCCGTTCTGCCAGGCTGTCTACCCGAAAGACAGTGATGGGGAGGAGAAGAACATTCCACTTTCATCACTGAAGATCGAGCTCGGGAAGAACGCACCCCGCCGCAGGGTCTCCACGAAGTTGATGACCTTCGTCAACGGCAACCAGAAGGTCAATGACAAGCTTGGCAACCCGATCGACATCAGTGCTGTCGTGATCTGGAAGGTCATGGATGCGACCAAGGCCGTCCTTGATGTGGACAACTACAGCGCCTTCCTGTCCAACCAGACAGACAGCATCGTACGCGACATCGCCCGCCTCTACCCCTATGACGACATGGACGATGTTGATGATGAGATGACACTGCGTGGTTCTTCGGAGAAGATCGCCGAGGAGATGAAATCCGAACTGCAGAAGCGTGTCGCACCCGCTGGTATCGTGATCGAGGATGTCAGGATCAACCAGCTCGCCTACGCCCCTGAGATCGCATCCGCCATGCTGCAGAGGCAGCAGGCCACTGCGGTTATCGCGGCCCGCTCGAAGATCGTCGAGGGTGCTGTCGGCATGGTCGAGATGGCACTCAAGAGGATCGAGGCTGATGGCATGGTCGAGCTCGATGATGAGCGCAAGGCCCAGATGGTCGGCAACCTCATGGTCGTGCTCTGTGGCAACAGGGAAGTCAACCCGATAGTCAACACAGGATCCATCTACTGATGCAGGACAAGGCACGAAAACAGATTCCACTCAGGGTGTCGGCCAAGCTCTACGATGAGCTGAGCCGCTGGGCGGAGGATGAGTTCCGCTCCCTGAACGGCCAGATCGAGTACATCCTGACCGAGGCTGTAAGGAAGCGCGGCCGCCACAAGGACAGCCCTGAAGCCCAGGATGAATGACCCACAGGCATCCACCTCCCCTCTTTTCCAAGGCAGGGGCTGGTGGGTGCCCTGTCTTGTCATCTTGCCAGAGATGGCATTCTTCTTGGAAACAGGCTACCATCACTAGCAGCAGGGGGTGGAGCGTATCCCGTCCAGGAGAGTCACAATGAAGGTGTATTTTCTCAAACACAAGGACAACATCGCAGCAGAAATATTGTTCAATGAAGTGACAGGTGGATTGGAAAGCGTCATTTCAGTGGTGGATGAAAAGGCCCTGCCAATTTGTTCCCAGGATGGTCACACGGAAAACCTTGAAGCCTGGTGGTACAACAGGGCCGTGCCCCGCTCCAGGAGCGATATCAGGAAACTGCTTGACAGGGAACATGTCCAGACAAGCCAGAGCCTGCTGTTGAACAACCTTGGCCTGAGCATGACAGATGCGTTCTGGGTATGTCCTGCAGGACATGAGATCAAATGGGAGGAGGTATCGTTCCATCTGAACCCCCCTGCCTCTGGAGACCAGGAGATGGTACAAGGCTTCCAAGGCACATGGTGGTCCGCACAATTCACTCCAGCCGCCTCGACAGGTGGAGAGCTCAGGAAGAACTGGACATTCACCAATGGCAGGTTCGAACTGCTGAAAGGGAACCTGTCTGCCTACTATTTCCAACAGTCCCTCAATGAAGTCATTGCAAGCAAGGTCCATGAGGCACAGGGCTATGGCAACTACGTTCCGTACCACCTCGTCAGGTTCAAGGATGGCTCGATGGGATGTGCCTGCCCCTGTTTCACAAACGAACATGTCGAACTGGTCCCTGCCTGGGAAATCTTCGCAAAACACCGTGGGGAAGCGCATGAAGGTTCCATGCTTGATGCCTATGTCTCCTATGCAGAGGCGGAGGGTTTTGACAGGCAAAGTGTCCGGAACCATATCGACTACATGTTCACAACAGATTTCCTATTGTCGAATACGGACAGGCATTCAAGCAATCATGGGCTCTTGAGGAACAGTGACAGCCTGGAGGCGATCGGGCCTGCCCCGGTATTCGACACAGGTAACAGCATGTTCCACCTTGGTGGAGGGATAAGCAGTTTCCATGACCTGTTCCACCTCAGGGTATCGAGCCTATACGATACTGAGGATGAAATCATGGACAATGTAAGGAATCCATCCCTTGTGGACATCTCCAAGCTCCCATCAAAGGAGGAGATCCTGTCAATCTTGAAGAAAGACCCCGTCGTCGCTCCTTCCGCAGAAAGGCTGTATTCCTATTTCGAATTCAAAGCTAATATCATCCTAGCCAGGCAGCGTGGCCTGACCATGCGCCAGATCGAGGACCGTATCGCCTCTGCCATGGGGGATGATGAGGAGAGGACTGACATCAACAAGGCCTGGTCTGCTTTCTGGGGTTCATTAGAAGCATGAGGGAGCCCCTTCCCCATCACCTGTCTTTTGACTAGGATTCACACATGCAGGATTTTCAGAAGATGGTCGTCCTGATCGACGCCGACAACACACAGCTCAGCAAGATCGAGGATGTACTGCACGAAGTGTCCACCTATGGACGCATAGTTGTGAAGAAAGCCTATGGCAACTTCACCAAGCCCAACCTCAAGAAGTGGGAGAACAAGATCAAGAGCCTCGCGATCAAGGCCTATCAGCAATACGACTACGTAGCCGGCAAGAACACGACAGACATAGCCATCGTCATCGATGCGATGGACCTCCTCCATACGGGGATGTATGACGCGGTCGTGATTGTCTCAAGCGACAGCGACTTCACCCCGCTGGCGGTCAGGCTACGGGAGAACGGGACCTATGTCATCGGTGTTGGTGAGAAGAAGACCCCCGAGGCCTTCTGCAACGCCTGTGACAACTTCATCTACCTCGAGCTCCTGGGAGCTGAGGAGGCGAAACCCGCCCCTGCCCCCAAGGCGAAGACCTCGAAGCCCAGGACTCAGAAGGGCAAGGGCCAGAAGAACGCGGGAAGCAGCACAGCAGAGCCCCAGGTGCAGGTTGAAGAGAAGGAGCCAGAGGCTTCCCGTGGTCCGGTCGATGCCGACATCAATGAGATCCATGCCCTCCTGCGCATCGCCTTCGAGCGATTCGATGAGGATGATGAGGGTTATGTCGATATCAGCAACGCCGGAGTCTATATCAAACGTGTCAAACCAGAGTTCGACCCGAAGTCCTATGGCTATCCAAAGCTTTCGAAGCTGATCCGCGACTTCCCTTCCCTATACGACTTCAAGACCAACCCTGGTGGAGGCTTCTCCTACCGCTGCCGTCCAAGGGGCTGAGCAGGACCATCCCCTCATCCCCTTCACGCACTACGAGGAGTTCCCTATCACAAAGCCTCTGGCGGAAGAGCGCGTCATGGCTGACCAGGACCAGCGTGAGCCTTCCTGCCGCGAGGATCTCCTCAAGCGACATGATGGCTGTCAGGTCGAGGTGGTTCGTCGGCTCATCCAGGATCATCAAGGCAGGGTGCCTGCGTATGGCGAGCACGATATCAAGCTTGCGCAGTTCTCCTGGTGATGGGGCTGGCAGCCCATCTGCGAACGAAGTGGCATCACAGCCAAGTCGGAAGAGGTCTGACACGACACTCCCCCGCTCATCATCGTCCAAGGCCCTGAAGGCCTCGAGGAGGCGCCTGCTGTCATCAGCACCGTACTCCTGCTTTATATAAGCACAACGTCCCCCTCCCCATCTAGACAAGGCCTCCTCCCAGACATGTCTGACAAGAAGGGTCTTGCCAGCGCCATTCACGCCTGTGATGGCGCTATGGCTCCCTGGAGGGAAGTCGATGGATGGGACCTTCAAGACATAGCCACCTGCCCTGAGCTCACAAGAAGCGACCGACAAGGCTGAATGCAGGCTTGCGAAGCTGGCGTCAGACAGCCCGCTCTTGCGCAGGCGCACAGTGGAGAGCGCATCCAGCTCGGCTTCCTTGCCCAGCCTCCTCGTCTCGATGGCCTTCATGCGCTGGGCGTCCTTCCTGTCCTTGCCCGTCAGCCTGGCAGCGTCTATGCGTCCAGCGGCATCATGGTCCTTTGGGTCGATATTCCGCTTGGAAAGCCTTGATGAGGAAGAGGCGACCTTGCCCTCAAGCTGGCGCTGGGAAGAGCCAAGCCTTCCTGCTTCCGCCTCCAAGGCCTGGCGCTGGGAAAGCAGGGACCTCTCCCGGGAATCCTTCTCCTCCCAGGCCTCCTGTACTGGCAGTGGTATGTCCAACACCGTGGCACTCATCCCAGCACCAAGCCTGGAGAAGATCAGGGTACGCTTCGACAGGCTCTCCAGGAAGGCCCTGTCATGGCTGATGATGAGGCCAACGCCATCATAGGAGCGCAGGGCCTCAAGCACCAAGGCCTTCGACTCCCCATCCAAGTGGTTGGTCGGCTCATCAAGCACAAGCACTGAAGGCTGACGGGAAAGTGCGAGGTAGACCTGGAGGCGCTTGCGCTCACCCCCTGAAAGCGTGTCGACACGCTCCATCATCCCCTCCTCCAGGCCCAGGACCTGGCGTAGCCGGACAGAAGAGGACTCGTAGTCATACAGGTAGGCGTAATCATCGACCTCAAGTCCTTGGAAGAGCTGGGGGCAATAAGCGACAGGACCAGAGGCCGTGACCGAGCCGGAATCTGGTTCAAGCAAGCCTGCCGCGATCAAGGCGAGCGTGGTCTTGCCAGTCCCGTTGGAACCGGTGAGGGAGGTCCAGCCTTCATTGAAACTCAATGAAAGGTCCTCGAAGAGGGGCACGGTGGATGATGGGTATGAGAAATGGATGTGGGAAAGTGTGAGGAAAGACATGCGTGGGGCCTCCAGGTCGAAGTTCTTCAGATGGTCTTCCTACGCATTACAATGGCTCTTTCCTCCAAAGCCAAGGCTAAACGTAAAACCCCCACTTGCACAAGAGGGCCCTTTTGTGGCATAAACTGAGCCATCGATTGCGAAAGTAGCTCAGTGGTAGAGCTCCACCTTGCCAAGGTGGATGTCGCGGGTTCAAGTCCCGTCTTTCGCTTCAAAAGAACCCCGGATGACAGGTGTCAGCTGGGGTTTTCTCTTTGTCAGGGGGCATGGATGCTTTCCCATGCCCCCTGTGGTATCGCTCACTTTATCAATCGTCGCCGCCATCCCTGTGACGCTCATCTTCATCTTCCTACAGCGATACCTCATCACCGGACTGACAAGCGGTGCTGTGAAGGAGTGATTGGAACACAGCCAAACGTGGGGCCCAGACACAAGGGCCCCTTGCTTTACCCAGCCTCTGTCCAACACACACCAAAGCCACACAGAAACCCACCTGGCACACGGTGCACACCATCTTCTCCATTTTCATCACACTTTACTTCTCTAATACTTGCCAACATGCCAATCTTGTCCACACTCCCCATGCCTAATGTTGGCTCATCAACAAAGAAAACATGGAGGAACGCAAGATGTTCAGGAAAACCATCACAATCATCGCAGTGGCCGCACTTGCCGCCACATCCCTTTTCGCAGCTGACACATATGAGAGTGGTCTCATGTACTATGCGAACGAATCAATCGATGCAAGTGACGAATATGTCGCCCAGTCAAGGGAGGCTACGATCGAGTTCACAGCAGTCGACGGTTCACCCTATGAGACAAAGAGCGCCAGTGCGACCTACGCACTTAAGAACTACGGCCGCAACATCCAGCGCTCGATCAGTGGAGAGAGCGAGGTCTTCGCCCTGCTCGACTCCATCTATGATGGCTATGTCATGACACCCTTCAACGATGCGGTCATCTCCTATGACTATGACCAGCTCGACAACCAGGTTGTGGATGGCGTCGACTGCGAGGTATATGAGTTCGATGTCGCACTTGACTCCAACTCCTTCTTCGCAGGCAGCCGCCCTGACCAGGTCCTCGGCTACGACAACTCAGATGACGACTACGACGGGGATGTCGTAATGACCGTCTACCTCGATGCCACCTCCGGCCAGCTCATCCGCCAGGTCGCCACGATCAAGGTCGATTCCACGCTGAGCTACATCCAGACCACAGACTTCACTTCATTCGAGGCCGATGGCAATACGATCACAGTCCCCGCCACAGTGGTCACGGAAGGCCAGATCAAGACCGCCTCAGGTGCAGTGACCGATGTCACATCCTTCAAGGCGGCGGAGACCTTCTCTGGCTACGCTCTTGCTGATGGCTGGCACGATTGACGCCAGGATCAGATACAATCCTTTCACCTACTGGGGAGCGGGCATGAGCCCCTCCCCTCTTTCCATTAATTGCATGAACAAGGAAAAAGGCCTCACATCACAGTGTCAAAACCACCCAGCGAAGACAATAATGAAGGAGTACCAAAGACCATGTTCACAACAGTACCTGAAAAAAAGCGGACCCTGTCAGTGGCAGGATCCGCTAGTGGCACGAGGTGAGCACGTGGAATTTCCGAACCCCCTATCCTCATCCTCATTCTCCTTGAGACACGCTTCCTCATAGCGTCTCAACAGCTCAATGGCTGCGGATGAGAAGATTGAAGAAAAGCGTTCGATGATTTCCTCGTTGCTCATAGCCAAATCATCATATTGTCTTGTTTCAGTCGTTTCACACGTGTGTTTCATTGATATTTCAATAAAACCAATCTTTCTTTGGTATGATTTTTATTTTCGTCTTATCAGGCTATCACAAGGGGTAGTGAATTCAATGGCAGGGCTGAGGCTTGGTGAAAGCCCCATGGCCTCCGCTTCAGTCTTGAAGGCCTTGGCATAGGCATCTGAGGGAAAGCTCTGCTTGATATCCACCGTGATACGGCGTCCTGAATCAATCATGTTCGCACCAAGCCCCTTGGTTCCTGAGTTGTACAGGTGGATTGATTCCACCTTATCAGCGATCCCTCCAAGCCGGATCCGTCCGAGGTAACTCAGGATGAAGGTATCAAGGGCCATTCCTTCGAAGAAGCCCATCATCGACTGCTTCGCCTCATAGCCCTCGAGGCTGTCCAGCTTCTCAAAGAGCCCACGTATCATCCTGGCACTGTTGCGGCAACGTGCAGGAGAGCGCTGCTTGTCCATCAGGTCACGCCAGGATGAGACAACCTCCTCGACAGATGAATCCTTGTAGTATGGAAGGATAAGTGTTGAGACACAGTTCTTGAAGGTTTCATCACAGCCAAGTGCATGACGCATGTCAAAGGCCGTATCCGCCTTGACCGGCTTGTCAGCATCGGGATTAACACTGAGTATGGCTCGTGACATCAGGAGAGTGGCGAAGATGGCAGGCGTCGCATGGACCTCCTTCATCTTGGAAAGGAAGTCATCACGCTCAAAGACAAGTTCGTAACGCCAGGAGGTACCGCCATGTTCCTCATCGCCTTCCACCAGGTGGTAGCCCTCCTTGGGCAAATCCAGCTCTTCCACTTCCTCGACAGGTCCGAAGTCCTGGAAGAAGGGATCGTAAGCCAGCCCTTCTGGAAGCGGGTCACCTGGCAGGCATACACCATCCTCCGGCTCGCTGTACTGCCTCCGTTCTTCGAAGTAGGTCCAAATCAGGGTCTCAGCGAATGGCATGATGCCTCGTCCATCACAGAGGGCATGGTGGAATAAGATGTAGATGCTCCTGTCCCAATACGTGATGTCGACAAGATGGTGTCCACAAGACAAGGAACCAAGACTCGCAAGACACTTGCTGTGCCGTGCTGTCATGGATACAGGGTTCTGCACTATGTAGAAGTCACCATCGACCTCCAAGGCCTTTGTGTCCACATAGGGGAAGCGGTTCAACGAGCTGTGCAATGCACGGTTCAAGGCATCTCCATGCACCTTCTCGAAAAGACGGAACTCAAGGACCTCGCTCTCCACGCCACGCAGCTTGTACAGGTAGCTCTGACCCGCCCGGATCCTCTCATTACGGCCCCCTGGTACGGAACCAGAACTTGAAGCAAGCGTACGCCTGCAGCTACGTTCAAGTGCTTTCAAGATATTCACGATGACATCCTCCTGGAAAGGAAGATGCCCGATAGCTGTTTCTTTTGTGTTTCAGCATGATGTCATATTTGACTCAGCAATACAGCATCAGGTTGCCTAGAAGATAGTATTCCGATAGGAATATTAGTTTATATGATATGAATATCATAGCATTATAATGGTATTTTTACAGTAACTTTCCGATAAGACAAACCAGCTTCCAATTGAGGACATGTAGGACTCAGGACCATGTATGCGCAAACTGGCATTCCACACAAGCTCTTACCCATCAATGACTGACATCTTCATCTGTGACATGAATCGTAATAATATGGTTATTAGCTTATTCGATATGGTTTATAAAAAGTACACATAATAAAATTATTATATTTTATATGGTTTAAATATCATTATTCATGCTTTCTGCTATCTTACCGACTTGTTTCAACAATGGTAACTACTAAATCCTCATCAGTGATGATATATATCCAACTTCATTATCAAATGGGTATTACGTGTTTTGATTTCATTGCAATTGATTAATGGTGCTGGCTACAATCATTTCCATGGCTTTCGATACACATTTCCACCTGCTCTCGATGGAAGAGAAAGGAATTGATACAGCATCACTGGAAGGGTTGTCCGGCATGGACATCGGCTGTGAGCCTGGAGACATGGAAGAACGTCTTCCATTGATTGAAAAACACCCAGGGCTCTACTACTCAGTCGCCGCAGGCCCTTGGTGTGCCAAGGACCATGCATCAGTCAGTGGCCTTGTCAACAGGATTGAAGCTGATATCAAGAGGTGGAAGCCCCACTTCATCGGAGAGATTGGTCTGGACTATTACTGGAAGTATGGGGAGGAAGGTGTCCAGGAGGAACTCTTCCGGGCACAGCTCGACCTTGCCAGGGAGACAGGCCTGCCTGTGTCAATCCACAACAGGGATGCGAATGAGGATACCGTACGCCTCCTTGAGGAAGCCGCTTTGCCACAGGCAGGGATCATCCATTGTTTCTCAGCGGATGAAGAGTCCCTCGAGGTCTTCCTGGGTCTTGGCTACAAGATCTCCTTCGCAGGGAACATCACCTACAAGGCGAATGAGGAGCTCAGGCGCCTGATGCTGCTGGTGCCAGATGACAGGCTGCTCCTTGAGACAGACTCACCCTACCTCGCACCAGTCCCTATGAGGGGCAGGAAGAACACACCACTTAACATATCTTATACATATGAACATGTGGCTCAATTGAAGGGCATGGCTGTCGAGGAATTAGAAAAGCTTGTCGAGGAGAACTTCAAAGCCATCCTTGGCGGGGCGCACTGACCAGGTCATGGCATAGGTCCCAGCCCCCTCATCAAGGGCATTGACCAGCCCTGCGATGTCAGGAGCAACGACCATGACATCCTGCCCCTGTTCAAAAGTGTGCTCATAGATGCTGTCGACAAAAAGCGTCCTATCACCTGCCGCCTCTACCAGGGGGATGCACTTGGCAGGGGAAAAGATGACAAGGCAGTCCACACCATCAAGCTGCGACAGGACCTGGGTGACGGATACGCTGTCGATCCTGGTGCTGTATGGAATCCTCCTGATACCATCAGGAACCAGGGAAGACAGGGCTTCCTCCTCGTAGTCATCCCTGTCATAGACGACTGCGGCATCGAGCCCCTCCTTCATGACGTGGTCATAGACAAGCGCCCACTTGTCCTCATTGTCCACCTCCGCATTGAGGGAAAGGAAGGACTTCTCATCAAGGCCATAGCTTGCGCTGCGCCCCTCCAATGCAAGGCCATCCGATGATGCCTGCAGGGCGGCGGCTGGAGTGAGGACCTTGAGATCATGATGTCCCGTGTCAGGATAGGTCGAGACATGCATGTCCACAGTGGAGAAGAAGCCCTGTGGAGCAAATGTGGTGAGCAGCTGGCGCTCACCTTCCATCATTATGAAGTCAACGTCAGGACGGCAGATGCGCCAAACGCCAAGGCCGGCGGTCAGGGCCACTGCGGCCACGGCTGACATGACAATGAGTCTCTTCTTCCTCATGCTGGCCATGCTACTTTGCCTGGCAGCCACAAGGCAAGGTCTGAATTGACCAATACAGATCGGGTAAGTACAATAAGCGCGAAAAAAGAAATCAGGAGGATTTTTCCAAATGACCAGCTACAAGGAACTCGGACTTGTCAACACCCGTGACATGTTCGCAAAAGCCATCAAGGGTGGCTATGCCATCCCTGCCTACAACTTCAACAACATGGAGCAGATGCAGGCGATCGTACAGGCCTGTGTCGCCACAAAGAGCCCTGTCATCCTTCAGGTCTCCCGTGGTGCCCGTGACTATGCCAACATCAACCTGCTGCGCAACATGGCCCGTGGCGTTGTGGAATACGCACATGAACTCGGTTGTGACATCCCAATCGTCCTCCACCTTGACCATGGTGACTCTTTCGAGACCTGTAAGGATTGCATCGACAACGGCTTCTCTTCTGTCATGATCGATGGCTCCAGCCTTCCTTATGAGAAGAACATCGAGGTCACACGCAAGGTCGTCGAATACGCACACCAGTTCGATGTCACAGTCGAAGGTGAGCTTGGCGTCCTGGCCGGCATCGAGGACGAGGTCTCCTCTGCAGTCAGCCATTACACCAGGCCTGAGGAAGTCGAGGACTTCGTCTCCAAGACCGGCGTCGACTCCCTTGCCATCTCGATTGGAACCTCCCATGGCGCCAACAAGTTCACACCGGAGCAGTGCACCAGGAATGCTGATGGCATCCTGATCCCACCACCGCTCCGCTTCGACATCCTCAAGGAGATCGAGGTCCGCATCCCCGGCTTCCCAATCGTCCTGCATGGATCCTCTTCTGTCCCTCAGGAGTACGTGAAGATGATCAACGAGCATGGTGGCAAGCTGAAGGACAGCGTCGGCATCCCAGAGGAGCAGCTGCGTGAGGCCGCCAAGAGCGCCGTCTGCAAGATCAACATCGACTCCGATGGCCGCCTCGCCATGACTGGCACGATCCGCCGCATCTTCGACGAGAAGCCCGCTGAGTTCGATCCTCGCAAGTACCTTGGTCCTGCCCGCGACGCACTCAAGGAGATGTACATGCATAAGAACATCGAGGTCCTCGGCTCCGCCGGACACGCCCTCGACTGAGCTTATTGCGGATGAAGGAAGGCTCCCAATCACTGACGGGAGCCTTCTTTCGTCAAAAGAAGAATCAAAAAGACGCTTCCAAGGCCCTTGAGGGCTTTTGACAGCGCCAATGGCCTGTGTTATAGTCCATGACTGTGGCATTGGCCACGGAAATCTTTATTTGGAAAGGAATGAAGGCCCCAGAGCGGGCAACGGGAGTGTAATTGGCTACCAGGGATTTACGTGTCAACAGACAGATTCGTGCGCATGAGGTGCGCTTGATCGACGAGAACGGCGAACAGAAGGGCGTCATCAAGACCTTCGATGCCTTGCGCCTCGCAGAAGAGGCTGGACTTGACCTCGTGGAGGTCTCCCCGACAGCCAATCCACCCGTATGCAAGATCCTTGACTTCGGCAAGTACCGCTACGAGATGGAGAAGAAGCAGCGGGAGGCGAAGAAGAACCAGACAGTTGTCAAGATCAAGGAGATCCGCATGCAGCCAAAGATCGATGGCAACGACCTCAAGACCAAGAGCAAGTTCATCCAGGAGTTCCTGGAAGAAGGCAACAAGGTCAAGGTCTCCATCCGCTTCCGCGGCCGCGAGCTGGCCCATCCTGAGCTGGGCAAGGACGTGCTGGACCGCATACTTGCGATACTGAGCGAGAATAGTGTACAGTATAATCTTGATAGAGGGGCCTTCATGGAAGGCAGGATGATGAGCATGTTCCTCTCACCATCCAAATCTAAGAAACAGGGACCGTCAGGTTCTTGAAATATCCGCAGCTTCAGGGGTTCTTGTTCCCTGCGGCGCGTAGCAAGGAAGGGTTGAAATGCCTAAGATGAAAACAAGAAAGAGCGCTGCGAAGCGCTTCAGGGTAACCGGCACTGGCAAGGTGGCCTACAAGAAGATGGGCCTCCGCCACATCCTCACCAAGAAGTCGAGCAAGAGGAAGAGGGACCTCCGCCATGGTGGAATCCTCTCTGACGTTGAAGCGAAGCGTGCAAAGTCCATGCTTCCCTATGCTTGATTGAGGAGGAAGTGAGAAATGCCAAGAGCAGTTGACGGTACCAAGCACAAGGACAGAAGGAAGAAGATCCTCAACCAGGCCAAGGGCTATTGGGGACGCAGGAGCACGAACTACCGCATCGCAAAGGACGCGGTTGCCAAGGCCGGCCAGTATGCCTACCGCGGCAGAAGGGAGCGCAAGAGGGACTTCAGGAAGCTCTGGATCGCACGTATCAGCGCAGCAGTCCAGGCCGAGGGTCTCAACTATTCCCAGTTCATGCATGGTCTGAAGCTCGCCAACATCGAGCTCAACAGGAAGGCCCTGTCTAACATGGCCATTGAGGACAAGGCCGCGTTCAGCGCCCTCGTCGCCCAGGTCAAGCAGGTCCTCGCATAAGACCCACTGCAAAAGGAGGTGGCGCATGTCGTTGATTGAAAGCAGCAGGCTTCTTGAGGAAAGGGTCAAGAAGGCCATCGCCCTGATCAACAAGCTCAGGGATGACAACAGGGAACTTGGTGAACGTCTCGCCTTGGTCAACAACCATAACGAGGAGCTCCAGGAGCTGTTGTCGAAGACAAGTGCCGATACTGCTGTCGTCGAGGCTGCGATCACCAGCGCCCTCGAGTCCCTCGATTCCCTCGACCTGGACGATCTCGGGGATTTCGGAACGCTCGACTCAGACGAGCTCGCTGCGGCCGAGAACTTCACGATCGACGGTTCTGGCGAAGACCTGGAGACCTTCGAGGACGACAACTTCTAAGTCCACTTGGACCCAAAGGAAAAATGAAAGGCGCATGGCTCATGCTGTGCGCCTTCTTTTCATCTTTTCCAACTGTACAAATACAGACCTCTTCCGTCTGGGTCCTCATCATCCCAGTAAGCCTTCATATCATCTGGTCACGGAAGATATCTCAAAACCAAGCGTTTTACACGCAAGGAGCTACATCAAGGCCTGTATGATGTCAGGGACTTGCTTGCATACTCAGGCTGACTCGACAACAGTTACCAGGCAAGAATCAGAGCCAGGTCGTATCAATCCGGCGTCCATGGTCGTAGTATTCCTCATCATCAGGACCAATCTCCCTGACCACCCGGCAGGGATTGCCATAGGCAAGTGAGTGTGGAGGGATGTCCTTCGTGACGACCGAGCCTGCACCTATTACAGAGCCCTCGCCTATCGTGACACCAGGACAGATGATGGCATCTGCACCAACGAAGACATCGTCACATATCCGTACTTCCTTGTTGTACTGCGCCGCCCTCCTCCTCAGCGCGGCACTGAGCGGATGGGTCGCACTTGATATCGGGCCCAATCATCACATGGTCCCCAATCCAGACAGGCCCATCATCGACAATCGTAAGGTTGAAGTTCGCATAGACCCATCTGCTCACATGGACATGGGCGCCAGCCCAGTTCGCGTAGAAGGGGATTTCTATGTAAGAACCTTCACCGAAGGAGGCGAACATAGAGGAAAGCTGATTGAAACGCCCCTCTGAGTCGCTCCTGTCCATGGAGTTGTACACATCCAGCTTGGCAAGGCATCTTGCCTGTTCATCCATGATCTCTTTTGCAGAGGGGTTGTAAATCAAACCCTCCGTCATAGCGTCGAATATCGTCATGGACTGAGTCTAACACAGCGACAGCTGTATCAGAATGCTATCTTCTTACAAGTAGGCTTTACATGAGGCCTCATCATGTGCTTTATTTTCCTCAAGGGCAGATGCGTAAGTCTCTTGGCTCAACTTCTACCTTACGGAGGCTGGCAATAGAAGGACCAAGTCGCTCCTACCTCCCAACGGTGTTTAAAGGAACGCGGAATCCAGCTCAACCAGGCCTCCCCCTTGAACATATCAGGTTCAAGAGTACAGCATCTGCCCTGCTTTGTTTTAATCCCAGGTCCTGGATGGCCACATGGCATGGTCAATGTCTTTTGTGGTGCTGACGTGGACTTGGATGGAGCTCCTTTCCGCACACGCCTTTTTCAGTTATCATTCTTGGCACATATGAGCAAGCTTGAAAGTGTCAAATTCATCACCCTGCCAAAGAGCATGGAAGACCAGATAACAGGATTCAAGATAGACAGCACCATCCCAATCCCAGTGCAGATGAAGGAAGGATCCAAGCACCTTGATCCAGAGGATGTGACCATTGAGTCGATTGTCGCAGGCATGCTTGTCACAATCGCTTACAAGGAGAAGGACAAGAACCTCGACTACTACCGTTCCTTCGTACTGGCAGTGCAGCCAAATGCGATCGAGGAGTTGAACACAGCCGCGATCACCAAGGAGAAGCAGAAGGACTACCCCTTCGCAGAACAGCTCTTCCTTACTGTCTACCACATGCTCCCCCAGAGCGCCAGCTGCATCAACCTGGCGACCCTCTACTCATCCTGGGCCGTCCATGAGCGTGACGAGGGTGATGAGAAGGCCGAGGAATTCTACCTATCGAAGTGCCTCAACACCTTGGAAGAGGGGCTTGAGCGCTTTGGTGAGAACGAGGACATCCTCGCAGAACTTGGCAGCTTCCACACCTATCTTGGCAACCTCGACATCGCAGAAGGCTACCTCAAGCGCTACATGGCTGTCGCTGAGGAAGGAGAGAGGAAGCAGAAGCTGAAGAAGATGCTCAAGGATGTCAGCTTCCGCATAGACAGCGACAATGAGATCAAGCAGGCTTATGACTTCATGATGCTTGATGAGGAGGACAAGGCGCTGGAGACGATTGAAAGCTTCATCAAGAAGAACCCCAGGCTCTGGCATGGTCACTTCATCAAGGGCTGGGCGTTGCGCCGCCTGAAGCGTTACAAGGAAGCCGAGGACGAGTTGCTGCGCTGCATCTCCTGCGGGGAGTCAAATGCCGACATCTACAACGAGCTCTCGATCTGCGCACTCGAGAAAGGTGACAAGGAGCTTGCCAAGAGTTATCTCGATGCTGCTGTCGACATGGATCCTGAGAACCTGACACTGGTCTCCAACCTCGCCTTCCTCCACCTCAGAGACGATGAGTTCGACGAGGCCAGGGAATGGATTGAGAAGTGCCGCAAGCTCGCCCCTGATGACAGCCAGGTACGCCAGATGATGAAGGAATACACAGACAAGACTGGCGAGCCTTTTGGAGATGTGATCAATGAGGAATACGTCCACAAGCCTGACAAGGATGGCAAGCCCCAGCCTGACAAGGAGGACGATGAAGACGACGGCTATGCGGAAGAGCTGGCCGCACTCGAAGAGGACGATGATGAGGATGAAGGCTGTGGCTGTGGCTGTGGTCATGACCACCACCATCACGACCACGACCATGAGTGAGGACTGGCGATGACTGTAGTATCAAGAAGTGAAGCTGAAACACAGGAAACAGGACGCTTGGTCGCATCAAAGGCCCATCCCGGCATGGTGGTGTCCCTCACGGGTTCGCTTGGCGCTGGCAAGACTGTATTCGCCAAGGGCTTCGCAAGGGCGCTGGGCATAGAAGAAGCCATAGTCTCACCTACCTTCACCCTGGTGCAGGAGTATGATGGTACGATGAAACTCTACCACCTCGACCTCTACCGGCTCAGTGGTGAGGACGAGTTCGAATCCATGGGCGGCGAGGACTTCCTCTACAGCGATGGCGCCGCCTTGATCGAGTGGAGTGAGAAGATCGAGTCGATGCTCCCTGAAGACACGGTCCGCGTCGTCATAACAATCAACGAGGACCTCAGCCGGAGCATCTCTGTCACAGGAGGTCCCTTCGATGAGTGATGGAATCAACATACTTGCTGTCGACACCTCGACCTCGACACTTCATATCGCGCTATCAACACCAGCAGGCGATGAGGAACGCATGGTGCGTGGAGGTTTCCAGCATTCTGAAGACCTGCTTGCTGAAATCATGGAGCTTCTGAAGAGGCGTGGGCTTTCAATCAACGACCTTGGACTGCTCGCCTGCACGAGGGGGCCTGGCTCCTTCACCTCGCTGCGCATAGCCATGTCAGAGCTCAAGGGCTTCTCCCTTGCCACAGGCGCCCCGCTTGTCAGCGTGCCCACATTGAAGTGCATAGCCTCAGCCTGGGCCCTGCCTGGAATCCCCACCCTCGCGGTCATTGATGCGAAGAAGCGCCGTTACTACCTCGGCCTCTACAAGGATGGGGAGGCGCTCTGTGAAGACATCGATGGAAATGTGGAAGACATCAAGGAGACCCTGGCGGGCTTGGAAAGCCTGGCTGTCACAGGTCCTGACGCAGAGGCCTTCGCAGTGAAGCTTGAAGAGGCCCTGCCCCAGCTCAAGCTGTACATCGACCCACAGCCTTCAAGGCCTCTTGGGCTCTGCCTCGCAAGGCTTGCACAGGCCCAGTACGAAGCCATTGGAGCTGACGACATCGGCCAAGGTCCTCTTTACATCAGGCGCAGCGACGCCGAGGAGGCCCTGCTCGCCAAGAAGGCGGAAAAGGGGGAGTGAATGGAATACACGTGTGACATACTCGTCGTCGGTGGTGGTCCTGCAGGACTCAGCGCGGCCTCCTATGCCGCCAGGGCAGGCCATGACACATTGCTGATCGATGCCGCCGCCCCTGGAGGGCAGCTGATGACAATCGACAGGATAGAGAACTACCCAGGTCGCGAAGACACATCAGGTTTCGAACTGGCGGAGGAGATGGAGAAGCAGGCCAGGTCATTTGGTGTCCGGATCGAGTACCTCCAGGCCCTCTCGTTCAGCAAGGGAGGAGAAGGACGCTTCACCGCCAACACACCAGATGGGCCCATAAAGGCAAAGGCCATCATCCTCGCCATGGGTGCGGGGCACAGGCATCTCGATGTCCCGGGGGAGGCTGAGTACGAAGGCCATGGCGTCAGCTACTGTGCGACCTGCGACGGTCCCTTCTTCCGTGGCAAGGACATCGTCGTTGTCGGAGGTGGTGACACAGCATTGACTGATGCGGCATACCTGGCCAAGATCTGCCGCAAGGTGCGCCTTGTCCACCGCAGGGTGGCCTTCAGGGCGCAGAAGGCCCTCCAGGACCGCATCGCCTCGATGGACAACATCGAAGTGGTCACCCCGCATACCATCCAGGAGATCCAGGGTGATGGGAATATCGTGAAGGCTGTCAAGCTTGATGATGGCAGCGTCCTTGAGACAGATGCCGTCTTCATCTTCACAGGCATCACACCGTCAAGTCAGGCCGCAGAAGGCTTCGTGGCCCTCGACAAGACAGGTTTCATCATCACCGACCACCACATGGCGACAGACGTCCCCGGAGTGTGGGCCTGCGGTGATATCAGGACGACACCCTTCCGCCAGGTCGTGACCGCGGCAGGAGACGGTGCGATCGCCGCCCATATGGCTGACGAATACATCTCTTCGCTTTGAGAGGCAGGGACAGGCTACACACAAGGCACACAAAACCGTTGAAATAAGGCCCTCCGGGGCCTTTTTTCCTTGACTTGGCAACGCCCATGAGTTGTAATTAGCCATATGAACATCTTGATGCTGTCTTCTGAATCCGTCCCCTTCTCAAAGTCAGGGGGACTTGCGGATGTCGTAGGTGCGCTCTCGTCCGCATTGGCTTTGTCTGGCAACGAAGTCAGCATTTTCATGCCACTATATGGCTCGATAGACAGTTCCCTGTTCAAGGAAACCGCATCCTTTGAAGTCCCCTTGCTCGCAGGTACCCAGACCGTGCATATAATGGAGGCCTGGGTGGGCAGGGTCCGCTACCTGGCCCTCGCCCACCCCTTCTTCACGGAACGCAAGGGGATTTACGGGGACACCTCCTTCACGCCCTACCATGACAACTGTGTCCGCTACCTGCTCATGTGCAAAGCCGCAGTCAAATGGGCGGCCAGGGAGGATGTCGACATACTCCACTGCCATGATTGGACGGCCGGTCCTGCGACCTGGCTTGCAAAGCAGCGTGGCCTGCATCTGAAAAGCGTGTTCACCATCCACAACCTCGCCTACATGGGCGAGTTTGCACGTTATGATGTGCTGCAGGCAGCCATCCCGGTGGAAGCCGACATGCTCATGGGTGACGGGCTCTCCAGGCGCTTCAACATGCTCAAGTGCGGCCTCCTGTATGCAGACTGGATAACCACGGTAAGCCCGACCTATGCACAGGAGATCCAGGGCGCAGCCCAGGGCTGTGGCATGGACTGGTTGCTCAGGCAGCGCTCGGACAGGCTGTCAGGGGTGATCAACGGAATCGACATGGATGAATGGGACCCATCAAAGGATGCCTTCTTCAATGAACATTTCTCGGCTGTGGACCTCTCTGGCAAGGCTGCGCTGAAAGCCCGGGTGCAGGAACTTTTCAAACTGCCTGTCGAAGCGGACACAGCGCTTGTCGCGATGATCAGCCGCCTGGCGGAGCAGAAGGGTTTCGACACCCTGCTTGCAGGTCGTTTCAGCACACTCGAGGCCCTGCTCACGCGCAACAAGTGCCAGTTCATCATACTGGGTACGGGAGACAAGCGTTACGAAGACAAGCTCAAGGAAATCGCATCAAGGCATGACAACATCAGTGTCAACATCGTCTTCTCCCAGGAACTCTCCCACCTTGTCGAAGGCGCTGCGGATTTCTTCCTGATGCCAAGCCACTACGAGCCCTGTGGACTCAACCAGATGTACTCACTGCGGTACGGCACCTTGCCGATCGCACACCGCACAGGAGGACTGGCTGACACGATCCGCGACATCAGGAGCGAAGGCGCCAGGGGTGACGGCTTCCTCTTCGAGAACGTATACAGTGATGAGATCCAGGACTGCTTCCGCCAAGCCATGGACACCTACCAGGACAAGGAAGCCTTGCACCAGGCCCGTGTCAACGGCATGGCTGAGGACTTCTCCTGGGCAAGATCAGCAAGCCAATACGAGGATATATACAGAAAAGCAAAAGCATTAGGAGGAAACAAATCATGATCCAGAAAGGGAAGAAAGTGATCGCCATCGTCCTTGGTGGAGGACGTGGCACCAGACTCTACCCGCTGACAATGGACCGCTCGAAACCAGCCGTCCCCTTCGCAGGAAAATACCGTCTGGTCGACATCCCCATCTCGAACTGCCTCAACAGCAACGTCAACAAGATCTACGTCCTGACGCAGTTCAATACGGCCTCACTGCACAACCACATCGTCAACACCTACCAGTTCGACCAGTTCTCCGGCGGCTTTGTCGAAATCCTGGCTGCCGAGCAGACCTACACATCGGAAAGCTGGTACCAGGGGACTGCGGACGCTGTAAGGAAGAACATCAAGCACTTCTCAGACCAGAACGCCGACTACATCATCATCCTCTCAGGTGACCAGCTTTACAGCATGGACTTTGGTGAGATGCTCGACCGCCACATCGCAGCCAACGCCGACCTGACCATCGCCGCCAAGCCAATCAGCCGCCAGCAGGCCACAGGCCTCGGCATCATCGGCGCCGATGAGAACGGCATGATCACCAGCTTCTACGAGAAGCCGGCTCCTGACATGGACATCAGCGACTACCGCATCCCCGCCAAGCTGATGAAAGACCAGCTGAACAAGGATGTCGATGCATCCAACGAGTACCTGGCTTCGATGGGCATCTATATCTTCAACGCCAAGGCCCTCGAGGAGGTCCTGAACAACGACAAGACAGATTTCGGCAAGGAGATCATCCCCGAGACAATCAAGACACGTCCTGTCGCAACCTACCTCTTCGATGACTTCTGGGAGGACATCGGTACGATCAAGGCCTTCTACGAGACCAACCTCAACCTCGCCTCGATCAACCCGAGCTTCAACTTCTACAACGAGGAGATGCCAATCTACACCCACCGCCGCCACCTGCCTGCGACGAAGATGAACTTCTGCAACATCTCCTACTCCCTGGCCAGCGAGGGCTCGATCATCACGAACGCCTACATCGTCAACTCGATCGTCGGTGTCCGCACGATCATCGAATCAGGTGCGTCGCTTGATGGTGTCTACTGCATGGGTGCAAGCCACTACGAGACTGATGAGGAGAAGGCTGAGAACGCAAGGCGTGGCATCCCGAACATCGGTATCGGCAAGGGCACGATCATCCGCAAGGCTATCATCGACCAGAATGTCAGGATTGGTGATGGCTGCCGCATCGGCATCGACGACATCCCACGCCCCGAAGGCGACTACGAGATGTACTCGATCCACGATGGCATCATCGTCATCAACAAGAACGCTGTCATCAAGAACGGCACAGTGCTCTGAGGAAAGACACATCTGAAGCAAGGCCCATGGTTCATCGCCATGGGCCTTCCCATCCTCCCGGATATTTTTACTTGTAAAGAACAAGTTGACATGCCTATAATTCCACATGAAGAAGCTTGTCCTTGTCCCACTCTTCCTCTTGACCCAATTTCTCCTGCTTGCCATGACGCCTGCGGAGTTCGCACTCACATGCTCAGCAAAAGAGATGCAAGAAGCCATCGCTGAAGGGCTTGATCCAAACATCAACCTTGACTACTCATCCATCAATACAGGCCTCAATGGCAGGGCCTTCAGCATCAACGGCATCCCGATAAGCGTCTACGCATCTGGTAATCCAGACACAGGGGTACTTGAGACCTTGATTGCCAATGGGGCTGATGTCAGCGAAAAGTCCGAAGTCCTCAAGAAGGCCTTGATGCTTGATTATGCGACGCTTGACAGTGTGAAGATTCTGCTGCCCTATTGCAATCCCACACAGGTATTGCCAGATGCGGCCAGCTATTCGACCAATACAGCTGTTGTTGAATACATCGCCTCCCAGGTCGGTTCCCTCAACTACAGACGTGGTGGTGGTTCATACTATCTTGCGAAGGCTGTCCAGAATGGAAGTGTCGACAATGCGAAGCTCTTGATCCGGATGGGAGCGGATATCCATGAGACGACATTGTCCGATGGGTCAGACCCCACGAGGAACCTTCTGATGCTTGCTGCAGAGAGTGGCTCTGTCGAGATGTGTGAGTACATCCTCTCCCTTGGCTATGATGTAAATGAAGTGATGGAGCGTAGAACCGCATTGTTCCATGCGAGCAATGACGGAACAGCTCAGTTCCTCATTGATGCGGGAGCAACAGAACTCTCCACCAGCAGCCAATGGGTAATCACAGAAGCACTCCAGAAGAGCAGACTGGAGCTGGCTGCGTTTTATGTGAATACCATAGCTGAGGACGACGAGATACCCAGCTATGTCTACAACTATATCGACCGCTACTATCTGAACAGGTCACAAGCCTATCACAACTATGTGCTCCGCTTTGCCTCCGGACTCGAAGAGTCAAAGCAAGAGACCTTTAAGAAGCACATCGCGTACAGACTTGTTGATTCAGAGACAGACCTTGGAAGATATGATGCAGTGAAAGAATATATTACACTCCTCATCGCGCTCGATTATGACTTTGGCACTGAACTCGATGAAGAAGGGAACACTCTTCTCCACTTCGCTGCCATTGCCGATGATGAACTCTTCGACTACATCCCCTACTTGCTTGAAGCTGGAGCAGATCCAGATACCCCGGATAACAAAGGAATCACTCCGTTCATCTGGTTACTAAAACGTGTTGGCGAAAATGAGGATTCAGACGATGACGAGATATCCATCCTCCTTGAGATGATTGAGCATGGCTGTGACTTGGATGCTGCTGTTACATATCTCGTAGAAGAAGAGCTTGGAATGGTTAGCCTCGACGTTGAGGCCTTCACCCAAAACATTGCCAAGTTAAGGAGTCAGCTATGAAGAGATCAACCTTGACCTTGATACTCACGCTTGTCCTCTTAACAACATTGAATGCGGGATTCACCCAGGAATTCACACAGAGCTACGTCATCGACATCCTCGACGTCAATGTCGAAGCATCCGTCATCATGGACGATGTCACAGCGACCGCTGAAACAGAAGTCACACTCTCGGGTTCCACTGTCGACTTGCTACCTGATGACATTCATGTCTCCATATATTTCCTCGATGAGGATGGCTTTCCATGTGTAATCTATTCACTCGGTGAACAGGAACTGCTCCGCACATCAGGAAGCATGACATTCAGCGAGGATATCCCCTTCTACCATTTATTCCTCTCATGGGATAGGACCCAGACATCCCCCTATTCTTTCTCATCTATCAGCATCTCCATCCCAGCCTTGCTCCGTATGGAGGAGATGGCAGACGCTGATGGCAAACTTGATGCGCACGAAAAGCTCAACGTTGTTCCACCCTTCCTTTATGGATGCTGGAACCTGGATGGGGCTCAAGTCTTCTTCATGGATGACAGGATGCGCATTGGCCGTAGCGAAGCATTGTTACAGGGGAGGGGCAACGACAGCCTGTCCATCCAAGGCTTCTACGCAGAGAAGGATCTGTTCATAGCAGGAATAAGGTACAACAGGCAGAACATGCTTGCCGCTTTTGTGAGTACCAATGATGCTGACCGGGTGGATGTGTATCTCGATGGTAAGTACCTGACAACAATGAGGAGGAGCAGTAATGTATAATAGGATGAAGAAACTCATATGCCTTTTCGCAATGACACTTGCCCTCCTCCCCCTTGGTGCTTCACAAGCCAAGTACTTCGAATGCGACACCCAATCTATGGAATTAGGCTACAAACTCCATGCATCATTAAAGCTTGATGGCTACGCAGCCTTCATTATTATTGATTGCGAGTGGAGCGACCCGACGTACAGGAACCAACCCGTTGATGATACCATCAACGGCTGGTCATCAGAGCAAGTGCTGTTGTTCAAATTCATGGATGCGGAAGGCAACTGCTTGCATTATTCAACACAACCTCTCACCTTTGACTTGTTTATTGATGAGAATGGAGACGTCCGTAGACGCCGTCTGACATATGATGATTCATTTCTTCCTGCAGTGGCCGATAAGATTGACCATGTTGAAATGCTTGTGCTGACCAGACCTGCTGGTTACGTAGCAATTGTTCCTGAGGTGACCATCCCTGAGGCCCTGCATGGCTTGTGGTTTTCTGAAGATATGGGCTACATCTGGATCACAGAGCATGACATCGTGATTGGAGACTCGTCTTTCCTTTCCCAGCTGCTAACTCCAGACTATCACCACATCAGTTATCGTTACACCAACGTTTTCCCAACCTTGGATTTTTCGTCGACTGATAACACATTCACTATTGAAGTTGACATGTTGAGGCTCAGTCCATACTGCGTGTATTCATTCAGTGTCGAAGACCATGCTGACAATATGACTGTGACAGTGACGGATGACAGAGGTCGTGTCCGTTCACAGGAAGCGCCTAGGGTTTTGTAGCAATCCATTGTGGCAAAAGAAGGCCCATGGTTCCACGCCGTGGGCCTTCACTTTTATTAGTGAGGACAAATCAGACGATCTTGTGGATCCAGCCCTCAGGGCCTTCGACCTCACCCATCTGTATGCCTGTCAGCGTCTCGCGGAGCTTCTTCATCACAGGCCCGATCTCATCCATTCCACTTGGAATCCGGATATCACCATCCTTGGTGTGGACAAGGCCCACAGGGCTGATGACCGCAGCCGTGCCACAGAGTCCGACCTCGGAGAAGGAGGACAGCTCATCAAAGCGTACAGGACGCTCCTCGACCTCGAGTCCAAGGATGTCCTTGGCGACGACCATCAGGCTGCGCCTTGTGATCGAAGGCAGGATGGAAGCCGACTTTGGTGTGACGACCTTCTTGCCATCTGCTGTGACGAAGAGGAAGTTGGCACCCCCGGTCTCCTCGATATACGTGCGTGTGGCGGCGTCGAGGTACATGTTCTCATTGTATCCCTGCTTGTGGGCCCACTCTCCAGCGTAGAGGCTCATGGCGTAGTTCAGTCCGGCCTTGATGGCACCAGTGCCATGTGGGGCCGCCCTGTCGTAGTCGGAAAGCATGATCCTGATCGGCTTCACCCCACCCTTGAAGTAAGGACCGACAGGTGTGCAGAACATCCTGAACTCGTATTCAGGAGCAGGCGCGACACCAATGACAGGGCCAGAGCCATAGATGAAGGGGCGGATGTAGAGCGTCGCGCCACTTCCAAAGGGAGGTACGTAACCAAGGTTCGCCTTGACCAGCTCATCAAGGGCGGTGATGAAGTCCTCTGTGGAGATTGATGGCATGACAAGGCGCTCGCAGGTCGACTGCAACCTCTCGGCATTCAGGTCGGGACGGAAGGCGACTATGGAACCATCCTTGGTCTCATAGACCTTGAGTCCTTCAAAACCAGTCTGTGCGTACTGGAGCACTCCGGCACATTCGCTGATGGTGACAGTGGCCTTGTCTGTGAGGCCACCCTCCTGCCAGGCACCATCTTTCCAGATACGGCTGTAGCGGTAATCCGTCGGCATGTAACCAAAGCCAAGGGACGACCAATCGATGTTCTTCTTGCTCATTCCCCGTTTCCTCCTTGTAGGGCATTCCTGCCCGGTTTTGCTCATGTTAATACCAGAGGAGGAAAAATGTGAACAAGTTGGAAAGGTCTGGAAGTGTGGATTTCATGTCATGAATGTAGTTGATCACCGACATGCATGACCTGTGTCAGCCCAGTGGTGTGGCACCAGATGACAAGCTGGATCACCTCCTGAGGGGCAATCCTATTCAATACACCAGCAGCCAGGCAGTGGCCTCAACAGCAAGCTCCCTCTGCCAGGGCCATGATCACACGGCGGTCAGAGTCGACGAAGTCAAGAGACGAGAGCTCATCCAGGCTGAGCCAGGCCAGGCGGCTGTGCACAGATAGCTTGAAGTCCTCACTCAAGAGGGTGACCTCATGCACATGGAGGTGGTAGAGCGTGTCCTTGTTCGTGAAATCAAGGGAGATGAGGAAACGCCCCACCTCCACCTCGACACCGAGCTCCTCCATGAACTCACGCTTCAAGGTGTCCTCGACGCCTTCCCCCCAGCGGTTCTTGCCTCCGATGAACTCCCAACGCCCTTCATTGACACTGCCCTCTGTCGAACGCAGCCCGACCAGGAAGAGGTCTTCCTTCCTTACGATTCCTGCTGTGGTGATCCTCTCGTCCATATCCAAAGGATTATCAGAAAAGAATCAAGGATGGGAAGAGGAAGTGGAAGATGGCAAGCCCCATCAGCAATATGGCGCAGGTCCTGTCAGAAAGTTTCAAGTAGGTCTTCCTGTCCTCGTCAGCGTATCGTGCGTAGTAGAGGGCGATGAAGAAAGAGGTCAAGGCGGGGATGAGGTCCCCAAGCACAGCAGGGCCAGGATCCGTTGGGAAGGCCAGGTCCAATATGAACAGCAGGAAGCCTGCAAGGAAGGCCCCTATCCTCCAGCGCCTGTCGACAATCAGCTTATGCCTTATGGAGAGGAGGAAGCCGAGCTGGAGACGGTACTCATCAAGGAAGAGCATCAGGGAAGTGAAGACGAAGTAGGCTGTTGTCAGCAGATAGGCCTGCATGCTCATCTTGTCACCCTCAGTCTTGCGGCAAGTTCGTCAGCGGAGAACCAGCCCTTGTCCGCCCAGAGCGAGCGTGCAGCCTTCTGATGCAGCTTCACCGCGTCAAGAGCCGAGGCCCTGCCTGATGCCAGGAGGGCGGTCAAGGCCCCTGCGAGCACATCCCCGCTTCCCGCGGTCCCCGCAGGAGGGAAGCCACCTTCCACGATATCCACATGGCCACCATCACAGATGTAAGTGTCAGCCGCCTTGAGGATGATCGTGGCTCCAATCCGCCTGGCCTCCTCGGTCAGCGCCGCGTAGAAATCATCTGGGCTGGCATGTCCTGCCTTGCCACAGAGCGCCCTCCACTCACCCACATGTGGAGTCAGGTAGATTCCATCGGCCCTGATCAGCTGTGGCAGGAGGTGGATCGCATCAGCATCGATGACAAGACGCCTGGCACCCATCTGGCAGACCTTGGCGACAAGGCTGCCCGCATCAGCACCACGGCCAAGCCCAGGTCCAAGCAGGACAGCATCATACGGATCCAGGGACTTGAGCGAGCCAAAGGGCCTGACCATGACAGAGGCACCGAGGTCCATGCTGACGAGATTGACTATCCGCGACGCGGTGTAGACGGTGAGCATGCCTGCCCCGCAGGCCTGGGCCGCCTTTGCAGCAAGCCTTGCAGCTCCGATGTACTCACCCGATCCGGCAATCACAGCCACCCTGCCCCTTGAGACCTTGTAATCATCACGTTCCAAGGGATAAGGCAGGTAGGATGAGGCTTCGTGAAGCCTGACAAGAGGCGCCTCAGGCAAGGCTTCTTGTGGGAAGCCCGGGTTCAGGACCACCTCTGATTTGAAGAACTGATGGTTGCCAAGGGCCCACAATGCCCTCTTGCCGGCTCCGAATGAGAGGACGCGGTCAGCCATGACCACCTCGCCATAGGCCTCATCACCAATACCCGAGGGGACATCAAGCGACCATATCTGGCCATAACCCATGCCATTGACGGCACGGACCAAGGCGGCCTCTTCCTCCCTCAAGGCGCCTTTCAAGCCAACTCCGGCAAGACCATCGATCAGGAGGTCCGCTTTCGAAGGCCCTTCAGCGACAGGGATGCCAAGGAGTGTGCAGCTCCTACGCTGCGCCATACACTCGGGAGTCTCATGCCGTCCATGGAGGACAATACGGAGACGCCTCCATCCATTGACCCACAGGTGGCGGGCAAGCGCGAGGGCGTCCCCGCCATTATTGCCAGCCCCTGCGAGGACCTCGATCGAGGCTTCCTGCGGAAACTCCATTGAAACTACACAATAGGCCATCACGGCCGCAGCCTCCATCAGGCTGAGCGATGGCACTTGATACGCATTCTGGCTTGTCCTGTCCGCACTTAGGGCCTCTCCGGCGCTGATCAGGGATCTCATATGGTCAATCTACAATTTCCCCTTCCACATCGTCCAGCACCCCGTCATGCATTTTTCAGCATGTTTATGCAACTCTTTTGCAAAGCTACTCTTGCACAACTGAAAGGAATCCACTATAAATGTCCCATTGCGAGGATGGAAACACAGTAAATGACAAAGTACATCATCAAACGCCTCATTGGCATGATTCCCACGTTGTTCATCATTGTGACGCTGAGCTTCTTCATCGTGCGCATAGCGCCAGGTGGTCCTTTCGATGGTGAGAGGGCCCTTCCAGAAGCCGTCAAGAGGAACATCGAGGCGAAATACCACATGGACGAGCCACTGCTGATGCAATACGGACGCTATATGTTCGATGTCATCCGTGGAGACCTCGGTCCGAGCTACAAGTACAAGGACTATGACGTGAACACCCTGATCGCGGGTTCCCTGCCAAACTCAATCGTCCTGGGAAGCATGGCCATGGCCGTCGCTCTTGTGTTCGGAATATCATTAGGAGTCCTGGCCGCTGTCAAACAAAACACCTTGTTAGACTACATACCAATGTGTCTTGCCGCATTCGGACTCTCTATTCCGCTCTTCGTGTTCGCGCCCTTGTTACAACAGGTCTTCGCGATGACGCTGGGCTGGTTCCCGACGACTGGCTGGTTCATGTCCAGCGATGCGCCGCTCAGGACGGCTTTGCTGCCGACCGTGGCGCTGTCCTTCGCATACTACGCCGACATCGCCCGTCTGACCCGTTCCAGCATGGTCGAGACACTTAGGAGTGACTACATCCGCACCGCCCGTGCCAAGGGCATGAAGAACAGCACAATCATCTGGAAGCACGCGATGAAGGGTGCCATGCTCCCTGTCGTCTCCTACCTGGGTCCTGCCTTCGCAGGCATCCTGACAGGTTCGATTGTCGTCGAGCAGGTCTTCCTCGTGCCTGGACTGGGCAAGTTCTTCGTGCAGTCCTCCTTCAACCGTGACTACACCTTGATCGTCGGTGTCGTCATCGTCTACTCCGTCATCCTGATCGTGATGAACTTCATAGTCGACATCGTCTATGCCTATCTCGATCCCAGGATCAGCTACAAGTAAGGAGGTGGCGCATGGCCCTATTGAAGAAAAACAAGAAGAATGAAAGCGCCACCAACGAGTTCGACCAGGTCATCGTCGGCACCAGCCTGACCAAGGAGGCTTGGAAGAGGCTCCAGAAGAACAAGCTCGCCGTGGTCGGTGGCATCATCGTCATCATTTATGCGTTGGTCGCCATCTGTGCGGACCTGCTTCCGCTCTACCCCTATGACCAGGCGATCACGAGCCACCGCAACCTCCGTCCTTCCCTGACGAAGACCGCAGGTGAGCTGATGCTCGAGCAGGAGATGAAGAACCTCTTCTTCCAGGCCTGGAGGGGTGGACGCCTCGAAGTGCCAGATGAAGAAGATGCCTTGATCGAGCAGTGGGTCCGCGAAAGCAAGACCAACAAGGTCTGGGACCTGCTGTATGAACGTGGCATGGCAGCCCTCGAGGACGGATCGTTCACCTGGTCCAGCAGTGAGCAGAGGCGTATCGACAACGTACTCGAGGATATCGAGACCGAGACATTGATCACGATTGACTCCGTCAGTGCCGACCTGGGCGATGGAATGAAGCGGATTGATGACATGTCCTATGACGAGCTCGTCTCACTCTATGCAGGCCTGCTTGGTACGGACGTGGCCACTGTCGAGTCATCCCTTTACAATGAAGTCAGCGCCACTGTAAGCAACGAGCTGAGGGCTAACGACTCCACACTCAGTGGTGAGGACCTGACCGCCTCCATAGAGATGGAGATGGATGCCATGGGCCGTGATGGCTTCGAGAACCGCGCCAGCCAGAACCTGGTCGCCTATATCGAGCAGCTCGCACAGCGTGGCGCCAGCAGTGATGTGAACGCCTTGATCTCAAGTGGGGATGCGGTCCTTCCATACAAGGGAGTCTTCGACCTCTCAAGCGGGCTCCATGTCGAGCTCGAGGTCTCCAGGATGCACGACAGGCACTACTACTGTGGCACTGACTACCTTGGACGTGACCTGCTCAGCCGCATCATCTATGGCAGCCAGATTTCCATCGCGATTGGTATCGTCGGAACTGTCACCAGCATCTTCATCGGCATCCTCGTCGGTGCCCTTGCTGGTTACCTCGGTGGCAAGGTCGACTACTACCTGATGCGTTTTGTCGACATCATGTATGGCCTGCCCTACATGCTCCTCGTCATCATCTGCATGGCGATCTTCGGACGCAACATCGTCAACCTCTTCTTCGCGCTGGCCCTCGTCAGCTGGCTGACCATCGCCCGCATGGTGCGTGGCCAGATCATGAGCTTGAAGAACCAGGAGTACGTCGAAGCCGCACGTAGCATGGGTGCAGGGACGATGCACATCATCTTCCGCCACATGATCCCCAACAGCCTGTCTGTCATCATCGTCTATTCGACGATCCGCATACCGGCCTTCATCATGCAGGAGTCCTTCCTCTCCTTCCTCGGTCTTGGTGTCCAGGCGCCTTACGCCTCATGGGGTTCCTTGATCGGGGATGCGGTAAGCTCGATGTCGCTCTATCCCTACAAGCTGCTCATCCCATCCATCGTCATGGTCGTCTTCCTCTTCTCGATGAACTTCCTTGGAGACGGACTCAGGGATGCCTTCGACCCACAGAGCAAGAACCAGTTGTGAGGAGGTTTGCAAGGTGAACGATTTCTCTAATGCCAATGTGCTTCTCGAGGTCAAGGACCTCAAGACCTACTTCAAGACAGACAACGGCATCCTCAAGGCGGTCGATGGTGTCTCCTTCACCGTCCATGAGGGTGAGACAGTCGGACTCGTTGGAGAGTCCGGTTGTGGAAAGTCCGTCACGAACCTTTCAATCATGCGCCTCGTGCCCTCCCCTCCTGGCAAGATCGTCGGAGGCGAGGTCATCTACCGCGGCAGTGACATCATGAAGCTTTCCGAGAAGGAGCTGAGGTCGATCAGGGGAAACAAGATCTCCATGATCTTCCAAGATCCGATGACCAGCCTCAACCCCTATCTCAGGATTTCCACACAGATGATCGAGACGATCCGCCTGCACCAGGACATGACGAAGCAGGAAGCCCGTGAGAGGGCTGTCACGATGCTCAAGCTCGTAGGCATCCCCTCTGCAGAGACCAGGATCGACTGCTATCCACACCAGTTCTCTGGTGGCATGAGGCAGCGTGTCATGATCGCCATGGCCCTGAGCTGCAATGCCGAACTCCTGATCGCAGACGAGCCGACCACGGCCTTGGACGTCACGATCCAGGCCCAGATCCTTGAGCTGATCAAGAGCATCTGCGAGCGTTTCAAGACCGCTGTCATCCTGATCACGCATGACCTCGGCGTCGTCGCAGGCATGTGCGACAAGGTCTGTGTCATGTACGCTGGGCGTATCGTCGAGAGCGCACCTACTGATGAGCTCTATGAGAAGCCAAGCCATCCTTACACACGTGGGCTGATCGCATCCGTCCCCAAGATGGATGGCAAGAAGGAAGAGAAGCTCTTCTCAATCGAAGGACAGCCACCAAACGTCATCGACCTGCCGCCCTGCTGCCCCTTCCACCCGCGCTGTGACAAGACCTGTGAGGTCTGCCGCCATGCCTATCCACCAGTGAAGGAAGTCGGCAAGGACCACTTTGTCGCATGCTGGCTGAACTGCAGCGAGGAGGAGAGGCAGGCCGCCCTCAATGGAGGAAGCAACTGATGGAAAACAAAAAGGAAGTCATTCTGTCCGTCAAGGACCTTCGCCAGCACTTTCCCATCGATGGTGGTGGCCTTTTCAAGAAGACTGTCGGTTACATCCGCGCTGTCGATGGTATCAGCTTCGATGTGTACAAGGGCGAGACTGTCGGCATCGTAGGTGAGTCAGGCTGTGGCAAGAGCACGACGGTGCGCTCGATCGCCCAGCTCTACAAGCCCACGACAGGCCAGATCCTCTTCAATGGTGTCGACCTCTGCACTGCGGACAAGGACACATTGCTGAAGGAGAGGCGCAACATCCAGATGATCTTCCAGGACCCCTATGCCTCCCTTGACCCGAGGATGACTGTGCGCAACATCATCCTCGAGCCGCTGAGGATCTACAACAAGCGCGGCCTGCTGGAGAAGAAGTACACGGAAGAGGAGCTTGAGGAACGTGTCAAGGACCTCATGGAGAAGGTTGGAATCAACAAGGCCTTCGTCAACCGCTATCCACATGAGTTCTCGGGTGGACAGCGCCAGAGGATCGGAATCGCCCGCGCCCTCGCCCTCAACCCTGAGATCATCCTGGCTGACGAACCTGTGTCGGCACTCGATGTCTCGATCCAGGCCCAGATCCTGAACCTGATCAGCGACATCCAGAAGGAGATGGGGGTCACCTTCATCTTCATCGCCCATGACCTTGGTGTCATCCAGCACATCTCACACCGTGTCATCGTCATGTATCTCGGCAAGATCATGGAGATCTCCCCCTCGGACGACCTTTATGCCGACCCGAAGCATCCTTACACGGAGGCCCTGCTTTCCGCCGCCCCGATCCCAGATCCGAAGGTCGAGCGCAGCAGGCAGCGCATCGTCCTCGAAGGCGATGTCCCCTCCCCTGACAAGGAGAGGCACTGCTGCTACTTCTATGACCGCTGCTCGAAGAGGATGGACAAGTGCGCAGCCGCCGTCCCACCACTCTTCGATTGTGGAGGTGGCCACCATGTCGCCTGCTTCCTCTACGATGACAAGCCCATCGCAGAGCCAGCCAATGACAAGCCCACCGAAGGTGAGCTGAAGCTCAAGGCGAAGATGGAGAAGAAGGAAAAGAGGAAAGGGGCCTCTCAGGCCGTCTAAGACCAATGGAGGGTTGCTGGAATGACCGGCAACCCTCTCTTTTTGCCTTTTGGCACATTTCTGGGCTTTCCGGGGTAATCAAGGAGGTATGAAACCGATCAGGATTGATGGGTTCATCTTAGCCCCCAGCCCGGAGCCCCTCTACAAAGATGAGGTCCTGGAAGACGAGAGGGACTACGTCCCGCCGGAAGAAGATATGGAGCTTGGCGATGAGGCCTCCTCGCTATGTCTTCGAGATGACATCGCCTTCCATTTCGCGATGGATGACGACAGGGATGCCTTCGCCTGTCTACTCAGCACTGTGACAGGCCGCGGCATCAAGAGCGGGGACATCCTCGCAATTGAAGTCCAGAAGAGCCTGCAGCCCATCCCTCCTGCGCACAGGGTCGTCTATGACGCCTTCGTCTCCACAGTGGATGATGACTTCATCATAGAGATCCAGCTCAAACGACGTAATGACTTCTGGGAACGTGTGCGCTACTACATCGCTACAAGCGATGCGACAGACCTGGTCAAGGGTTCCCCATACAGGAAGCTGAGGAAGAAGACCATCATATTCTACTGTGGTTACGACTTCGCAAAAGAAGGCAGGCCGTTGTATACTTACAAGGTGATGAGGGATGATGGGCAGGATGTAGTCGACTACGGTATGCGCATCATCATCGTGAACGGAACCTACAAGGGCAAGGGCATCATCGACATACTCAAATGGCGACATGAAGCAGCGTGCAGGAGGAGTCTTCCACTTCCCTGCCCTTGGCAAGGCTATGAACCGTATCTCAAATGGCTACAAGGAGGTCAAGATGAGTGAGTATCTGGAACGCTACAAGAGGAAGATCCAGAGGGCTGAAAGGGCGATATACGCTAATCAATTAGCAGCACTCGATGCTAAACGCCAAGCTGAGAAACTTGAAACAGCAAGAAAGCTTGTCTCTCATGGTGTACCTGTCGACATCATTGCTGATTCCACAGGTTTGGACGCAAATACTGTCAGCACTTTGAAAATCTGATGAGTATGCGAGGTGATGGAAGGGCTGATCATGCTCCTTTCCATGCCAGATCTTGTTGATACGTACGTGAGGGCCTGCATACGTGCAAGCAAGAGGAGGTCAAGAGGAGTGAGTATCTGGAACGTTACAAGAGGAAGGTCCAGAAGGCTGGAAGGGCGATGTACGCTAATCAATTAGCAGTAATCAAAGCTGAACGACAAGCTGAAAAAACTTGAAACTGCAAGACAGCTCATCCCCCTTGGTGTTGATCCGGACATGTTGCTCAATGTAATGAAGTTGGACAAGGAGGACATCATTGGGCCTGAGGACTGAAGACCTTGAATGACCAGACGACAGTTTTTCCATCACTAGTCATCAGGCATGGTCATTGGCAAGCCCTAGCGTCTGAAACCAGGTGCAAGTGCTTCCTTGTCAATCTCAAGGGCCAGGCCAGTAGCTGAGGCGAGCATGTTGGCTGTGCGCTCAAGCTTCAAGCCTTGGCGCCTGGCTGGGACGACTTCGATGTTCACAGTTTCAAGGACATCGCCAGAAAGGCGTATCCTGAGCGCAGCCATCTCCTTATGACGCCAGCTGGGCTTTATCGAGCTGGATCCATCAGCAATGCCCTTGTGGAAGTGATGGATTTCTATCGCATCAATGTCATCGTAAGCGAAGATACGTTTAGATGAGAGCGGGCCAAGACCATAGACGCAAAGCGCCTCCCTCTTATTGTTGTCGAAACGCCATTCATCCCTGTAGAAAGGCACCAGGAAGAGCATGATGCACAAGAGGATGGGCAAGAGCGCACTTGGCGCGAAGCCTTCAGCCCTGAAGGCGCCTACGATTCCAAGCAGCAGCACCAGGGCGAATATGGCGCAGATGATCCTCACTCCAAACCCAAGAGTATATGTGATGACCCCATCACCCTTCTTCCTCAACTCATAAGAGAACATGTCCACATGATAACCTCCTGCCCGCTCATGCGGCAAGCAAGCAAGGACCTTGTCACTGTATACCTCCTACTAATTTGCATACAATCTGCATGAAAATTTGAAAAAATGAATAAAGGCTCTCGACTCACTGTCACATTATGAAGTAAGATGCGCTCACAAAGTAATTCCAAACGGAGGTTGAATTGATGAAGAAAGCACTTGCAATCGCACTTATAGCCCTTGTGTCTTTCAGCGCCTTCGCGGGTGGAAGCGGCGAGACGACGACAACACCGTCCACAAGCACAAGCACCACCACGACGACGAGCACAACCACGACCACAACTGCTGCTCCTGAAAAGGTCTCATTCGTCATAGCCAATGGCGCAGAGCCTGAATCCCTCGACCCAAGCCAGATCCAGGGTGTTCCTGAGCAAAGGATCTTCGAGGCTCTCTTCGAAGGCCTTGTCGCTGTCGATCCAGAGACCGCTGATGGCGTCCCCGGTGTCGCGGAGAGCTGGGACATCTCTGAAGATGGCCTGACCTACACCTTCCATCTCAGGGAGGACGCGGTCTGGTCTGACGGCGTTCCAATCACAGCCCAGGACGTTGTCTATTCCTGGACACGTGAGCTGGATCCTGCCACAGGCAGCCCCTATGCATGGTTCCCTGCGATGTTCATCGCTGGTGCCACCGAGTTCAACAGTGGTGAGGCTGATGCTTCCGCCCTCCAGATCAGGGCAGTTGACGACCACACCTTCGAGATGACACTGATCGGACCACTCCCCTATGTCATCGGCGCCCTGTGCCACTACTCCTTCGGCATCGTGCCTCAGCACGCCATCGAGCAGTATGGAACGGACTGGACCAAGCCAGAGAACTTCGTTGGCAACGGCCCCTTCGTCCTGACAGAGCACGTCCCACAGGACCGCATCGTCTGCACAAAGAACGAGACTTACTGGGACAAGGACAACGTCGAGCTTGACGAGGTCATCTTCCTCGCCTCCGACGATGTCGCCACGAACTACAACATGTACATCTCTGGCCAGGTCGACTGGAACACGGGTATCGACCTCAACAGGTTCGACGAGATCCAGATGAGGCTCGACTACCAGGTCTCCCCGCAGCTGTCCACCTACTACTACACGATCAATGTCACAGAGCCACCTCTTGACGATGTCCGTGTCCGCAAGGCCATCAGCTACGCCATCGACCGCGAGACGCTGGTCGAGGAAGTCACCCGTGCTGGACAGATCCCCTGCTGGGGCATCGTTCCTGACATGGCCGGCTACGAAGGCCTCCAGGAAGAAGAGCGCGGTGGTGTCCTCTACGATCCAGAATATGCCCAGCAGCTCCTCGCCGAGGCTGGCTACCCCAATGGTGTCGGTTTCCCGACCATCTCCGTCCTGTACAACACGGATGACGCACACCGCTCCATCGCAGAGTTCATCCAGCAGCAGCTGAAGCAGAACCTGAACATCAACGTCTCCCTTGAGAACCAGGAGTGGGCGACCTACCTCGCCAACAGGAACTCTGGCAACTTCCAGATCGCCCGCGCTGGCTGGGTCGGTGACTACCAGGATCCCAACACCTTCCTCGACATGTTCATCACAGGTGCCGGCATGAACGGTGGTAAGTACTCCAACGCTGAGTATGACGCCCTGATCAACCAGGCTGCCAGGATGCCCGCTGGTGAGGAGCGCTTCAATGTCCTGAAGCAGGCTGAGGACATCCTCATCAACCAGGACCAGGCCATCATCCCACTCTATGTCTACGTCTCTCAGAACCTGATCGACCTCGACAAGTGGGGCGGCTGGTATCCAAACACAATGAACTACCATCCGGTCAAGGACATCTACCTCCGCTAAGGAGTAGGAATCCTACATCAGTGAAGAGGGCTGCTACGGCGGCCCTCTTTCTTCATATACCCACCCTGGTTGACCAAGAACGCCCATGGACAATATCCTCACGCTGTCCGGGGTGGCCACAGGCCTGAGATCATACCCGTAACCTGATCTGGGTAATACCAGCGTAGGGAGCGCAACCGATCCTTTTCCTAATTCCACCTCCACGACAAGTCACACAAGGAGGTGCGCAATTGAAGAAACGCACATTGCTGACAATTCTCCTGGCACTCCTGTGCAGCATGGCCCTGATGGCCCAGGCTGCTGGAGAGGAGACCACGGCCAAGGAGTCAATCACACTTTACTGCTACGACACGTTCTCATCGGAATGGGGCAGCGGCCCTACACTGATCCCCCTCTTCGAGGAAGAGACAGGCATCCATGTCAATGTCGTTTCAACCGGGGATGCCGTCGAGATGCTCTCACGTGCCATCATGGAGGGAGATGATTGCGAGGCCGACCTGATCATGGGTATCAGCGACGACCAGGCTGGCAAGGCCTACGAGTCCGGCCTCTTCACCAGCTATGAAAGCCCGATGCTCGAGTACATCGACGACAGCCTCGAGTTCGATCCTGAGCACCGCCTGATCCCCTTCGACTATGGTGTCTTCGCCTTCGTCTGGGATAGTGAGAGTGATGTGCCCGCACCGACCTCCCTTGAGGACCTGAAGGATCCGGTCTACAAGGACAAGATCATCCTGATCGACCCACGCACCTCATCTGTCGGACTGGGGCTCCTCCTTTGGACCATTGATGTCTATGGGGAAGATGGCTATCTCGATTGGTGGCGTGCCGTTGGCGAGAACGCCCTGACCATAGCTGATGGCTGGTCATCGGCCTATGGGCTCTTCACAGAGGGGGAGGCCCCCATCGTCATCAGCTACACGACAAGTCCTGTCTACCACGTCCTTTGGGAGGATTCCACCCGTTACCAGGCCCTGATTTTCGATGAAGGCCACCACCAGACGATCGAGTCGATCGGTATCCTCGCCTCCAGCGACAACAAGGAGGCCGCACAGGCCTTTGTCGACTTCATCCTGAGCGAAGGCCAGGCGGAGACAGCGATCGCCAATTCGATGTATCCTGTCAACTCCGGGACAGAGCTGCCTGATGCCTATGACTGGGCGCCAAAGCCGGATACGACATTCAGCATGGATCCTGAGTACGTCGCAGCCAACATCGACCGTTGGACTGATGAATGGACCCAGGCCATGATCGGCCGTTGACAAGGAGGTTTTGATGAGGGGGAAGGACCATTTCTACAGCATGAGCGCACTGCTGCCCATGGCAGTGCTCCTCGCCGTCTTCCTCCTCCCCCTCGCATCCACGTTCTCACGTGCCTTCATCAGCGATGGTGCGTTCAGCCTTGAGTTGATGAAGGATGTCGTGAGCGACCCATACACCTGGCACCTGCTGCGCTTCACATTGCTTGAATCAATGGTATCAGCAGTGGTGTCACTGCTGCTGGCGCTCCCAGGTGCCTACCTCTTCGCCAACTACGACTTCAAAGGGCGCAAGCTGATCTTGTCGTTATCGAGCCTCTGCTTCGTGCTACCATCCATACTCGTCGTACTTGGCTTCGTCATCTTCTATGGCAACTCAGGCGTCATCAACCAGGTCCTCGAAGCCATCACAGGACGCGAAAGCCCATTGAGGATACTCTACTCATTCAAGGCCATCATACTTGCCCACGCCTTCCTGAACATGCCCGTGGCCCTCTCATTGCTGAGTGACAGCTGGGAGCACTGGCCACGGAATACGGAAAATGCGGCCAGGACGCTTGGGGCGCGTCCCTCCAGGGTCTTCTTCAACATCACCCTGCCCCACCTGCTTCCATCGATGCTCTCGGCAGCGATGCTGGTCTTCCTCTTCTGCTTCACAAGCTTCTCAATCATACTCGTCCTGGGAGGAGGCCCTGAATACACGACACTCGAGGTCGAGATCTACAGGACGAACAACATACTGCTTGACAGTTCGAAGGCATCAGCCCTTGCAGTCTTCAGCACACTCATCAACCTCGTCCTGATCCTCCTCAGCAGCTTGGCATCACAGAGGGCCAAGACGCAGGGAGATGACAGGACAAGCCGCAAACGCAAGGTGGAGAAGACACGCACAAGGATCATCCTCCTCGTCCACAACATCATCCTGCTGTTCTTCATCCTGGGACCGCTTGTGTCGATAGTCCTACGTTCCTTCCACTCGACATCAAAGCGCTACGGGGAAGGTTTCAGCCTGCGTTCCTACCAGGAGATCTTCTCTGTCGTCAGCACGACAGGTGCGATGTCAAGCGCGCTTGAAGGTCTTGTGAACAGCCTGATCACAGCCCTTGTGACAGCGCTTCTGTCCACCACGCTCGCCCTGCTGCTCGCCTTGCATATATCACATAGGAAGTCCAAGACACTCGAAGTCATAGCGATGATGCCACTTGCCGTGAGCTCTGTCACATTGGGCCTTGGCTGGTCGATCATCCGGAGCTCGGTCGACTCATCATCGCTCTTCCTGTCCTATCTCTTCGTGATCCTCGCCCACCTGGTCGTCGCCCTGCCATTCGCACTGCGCAGCCTGCTGCCAGCAGCCAAGTCCCTTGATGGACGCACGCTGCAGGCGGCTTACACCATGGGCGCATCGACAGGCAGGGCCTGCCTTGGCGTGGAGGTCCCTGCCCTGCATAGCAGCATGGCAAAGGCCTTCATCTTCTCCTTCGCGCTCTCGATGGGAGAGGTCAATGCGACAATGACGCTGGCGGAGGGACGCGTGGTCACCCTGCCAATACTCCTCTACCGCCTGATCAATTCATACAATTACCAGGGGGCCTGCGCCGTAGGCACCCTGTTGATCCTGGCCACCCTGGCCATCTTCATAACATCACAAGTCCTCAGTGAGGACAGGAGGACGCCATGAGCCACCTTGAGCTGAACGGGCTCTCCCTCGCCTACCAGGGCTTTTCGCTCTCTGTGGACCTCAGCGTCAACGAGGGTGAGTTCCTGACTATCATAGGACCATCAGGATCCGGGAAGAGCACAGTGCTCTCACTGATCGCAGGCTTGAGGGAACCCTCATCGGGCAGCATGCTGATTGATGGCAAGGACGTGACAAACCTACCCGCCCAGAAGCGTGGCGTCAGCCTGGTCTTCCAGGACTACGCCCTCTTCCCTTCGATGAATGTCGAAGGGAATATCGGCTACGCCATGAAGCTACGCCATGTGAAACGACAGCAGAGGCAGGAGGAGGCCAAGGCGCTGCTGGACTTCGTCCACCTGCCAGGCTACGGCAAGAGGAAGGTCAACACGCTCTCAGGAGGAGAGGCCCAACGTGTGGCCCTGGCCCGTGCGCTGTCATCAAGGCCTTCGATCCTGCTTTTGGACGAACCGCTTTCCGCACTGGATGCGGCACTGCGCCGCCAGATGAAGGATGAGATCCGCCGGATCCATGACGCCCAGCCAGGCCTTACGACAATCTATGTCACACATGACAGGGAGGAGGCATTCTCGATAAGCGACCGCATAGCCATCATGATGGATGGTCATATACGCATGGTTGGTACACCTGAAGAGGTCTACAGGAAGCCCGACAGTCTTGCGACAGCCCTCTTCACTGGAGAGGGGACCTTGTTGTCAGCCTCGCTTTTCGACTTGTCGATTGATGCCGACCAGGTCTTCTTCCGCCCTGAATCAGTCAGGTTGAGGGAGCACGCCTGGTCTAATGACAGCAGTGCCTGGTTGTTGCTTGAAGGCGCCGAGGTGGTCAGTGCGGAGTTCCTTGGAAGCCGCTACCTCCTGGGTCTGAGCTGGAAGGGGCTGCCTTTGATCGCGGAATCACCAACAAGGCCTTCCACACGCACAGTGACAGCCTCTATACTCAAATCGGCGTTGATGTTCTTCAAGGATGGCCAGGCTGTCAACCAGGTCTTGGTACAATCCAGGTGCTCCGGGGGTAATAGATAGGCAGAGGTGAAAGAAAGAAGATGAGGAAGAAAACACTTCTGCTTGTCCTCCTGGCCCTGGCCGCCTGTCAGGCATGGGCCTTGTCATGGACACCATATGCGAGAATCGGCGGTGCGGCACTCTTAAGCACCAACCTGTCGCTGGAAGACGAGGATGTCCCAGCACGTACATCCTTCGCGCTCTCAATGGACGCCATGCCCCTGTCGATGACGATTGGACGGCACAGGCTCTCCCTTGGAATCCGGGGGATGCTGGTGTCGGATTCCATCAAATGGCGGCAACGCTACCTCCTTGGCAGCACAAGGGCGGCCCTGCTGGCCTCCTACTCCATCCGCCTTGCCGATTGGGAGGTCTACGCCGACCTTGGCGCAGGCTATGGCCAGGTCAACGGTCAGGACATCTCCTTCGCCTACCTTGAGGCTGGAGCGGGTTTCTGGTACAGGATGACGGAATGGATGGCCTTCGGTCTTGGGTACGAGGGACTGTGGAGGCGTGAATACTTCGACAACATCATCTCCGCCTCGATACGTGTCATGCTGCCCGAAGGAATAGTTGGAGGTGGAGCATGAGGAAACTGTTCATACTCCTATCCGCCGCCCTGCTGCTGGCATCCTGCGAACTCGCCTCACCCGCTCCTGGCGGTGGGAGGAGCATCCATTTCATTTCAACCGCCCTGGATTACGAAGGCACCAGTGTCAACACCTTGGAAGGAACACTTGCCGACCAGCAGGCCATGAGGATGCAGTTGATGCACCTCGCTGCAAGCGAGGGACTCGACTTCTGGTCGACTTCGATCACAGGGCAGGATGGGGAGTACTTCGTCAGGCGTGAGGACTGGGATGCCGGACGTGGTGTCAAGAACATCGATTCACGGTCCATTGGACGCGATAGTGTGAAGTCGACCCTGCTGGCAGAAATCGCCGCCTCTTCGACGAGTGTGGCTGAGGACGACCTCTTCATCTTCTACTACGCGGGGCATGGGGCGGACAGCACCGAGGAAGGCAAGACCTCGCTCAACGGAGCCCTGGTCCTTGGGGATATCGACTTCCCTGCGCTCGGAGACTGGAGGGAGCAGCCAGGCAACCTCAGGAACCTACTGGGCGTGGGTGAGCTGAAGGAAGCCATCTCAGCGGTCAAGGGACGCAAGCTTGTCATACTCGACTCCTGCTATTCAGGTTCCATCCTACCTGATGACAGCCATAGCCGGTCTGGAGAGGTCTTGGAAGCCATCAGAGGCCTCTTCTCACAGCCTGACAGGGGGACGGGGGGCTTCTACTTCCTCTGCGCAGCCCGTGAAGACGAGCTCAGCTACGAGGATGGTGCCCAGGGCAGGACCCATGGCAAGTTCAGCGCCGCCCTGCTTGAAGCCCTGGGTTATGTCTTCATGGCTGACGGCGTCGAAGGCGTTGGACTGCCCAGCCGCCCACTGGTCACATTCAGTTCACTTTGCGAAGCGGTGAAGGGCGCGGGGCTTGAGCAGTGGCAGCACCCTGTCGCATCCCAGAACCTTGTCGACCTTGTGCTCTTCGACCTGTCAGGACGCTGAATAGTCCCCGGCCTTGACCCGTGCGATCTCGTCTCGGATGGTTGCGGCCTTCTCGAACTCAAGACGCTCGGCGCATTCCCTCATCTCCTTCTCGAGTAACTTCAGGTATTTCCTCCGGTCCTTCTCGAGGAGGAGGTTGTAACCACTGCGTTGGATCCTGAGCTCCTCGCCCTGGACCTCCTCGGCGTCCTTCATCTGGCGTTCGAGTATGTCCTCAACCGCCTTGTGGATTGTCGTCGGTGTGATTCCATGCTCCTCGTTGTAAGCCATCTGGACAGCACGCCTGTGCTCTGTCTCCTCGATCGCCTCCTTCATCGCATCGCTCATCTGGTCAGCGTACATGATCACATGGCCATTGGCATTACGTGCGGCACGTCCTATCGTCTGGATGAGGCTGGTCGCAGAGCGGAGGAAGCCGATCTTGTCAGCATCGAGGATGGCGACAAGTGAGACCTCTGGCAGGTCCAGGCCCTCACGCAGGAGGTTGATACCGACCAGGACATCGAACTCGCCCTTGCGCAGCGCGGTCAGGATCTCCACACGCTCTATCGTCTCGATCTCGCTATGCAGATAGCGCACCCTGAGGCCAAGGGAGGCCAGGTAGGAGGAGAGCTCCTCAGCCATCTTCTTGGTAAGTGTCGTGACCAGGACACGTTCCCCTCGGGCCGTGACCCGGCGGATCTCACCATAGAGGTCCTCCATCTGGCCCTCGGTCGCCCTGACCTCGATCTCCGGGTCGAGGAGGCCTGTCGGGCGGATCAGCTGCTCGACGACCCTGGTGCTCTCCTTCAGCTCCGTCTTGCCAGGGGTTGCGCTGACATAGATCCTCTGGCCGACCTTCTGGTCGAACTCCTCATAGCGCAGGGGCCTGTTGTCGAGGGCGGAAGGGAGGCGGAAGCCATACTCGACAAGGTTGATCTTGCGAGAGCGGTCACCCTCGTACATCGCCCCGATCTGGGGCAGCGTCACATGGGATTCGTCGATGAAGACGATGAAATCATCAGGGAAGTAGTCCAGGAGGACGGCAGGACGCTCTCCTGGGGCGCGGCCTGCAAGCTGACGTGAGTAGTTCTCGATACCTGAGCAGTAGCCGACCTCACGCAGCATCTCGATATCATACTCGACCCGGCTCTTCAGCCTCTCCTTCTCCAGCAGCTTGCCCTGGGCTTCGAAATACTCAAGCCTATCAGCAAGCTCGGCTTCGATACGCACGATCGCGGCATCAAGGGCCTCGCGTGGCATGACGAACTGCTTGGCCGGATAGAGTGTGAAGTCCTTCAGCTCATCAAGCTTCTCAAGCGTCACAGGGTCGAACACGGTGATGGAGACGATCTCATCCCAGTCAAGTGTGATCCTCAGCGCGCTCTCCAGATAGGCTGGATGGATCTCGATCACATCACCACGAACCCTGAAGGTGCCACGTTCCAAGGCGATGTCATTACGGGTGTAGAGCATGCGCACCAGCTGGTCCAGCTCGGCCTTGTGGTCGAAGACACCACCCACATGGTAGGAGTGGACCATGTCCTTGATCGACACAGGGTTGCCAAGGCCATAGATGCAGCTGACCGTCGAGATGACGACGACATCCCTCCTCTCCATCAAAGAGAAGGATGCTGAGAGGCGGAGGCGGTCGATCTCATCATTGATGTCGGCTTCCTTCTCTATGTAGAGGTCCTTTCCAGGGACATAGGCCTCAGGCTGGTAGTAGTCGTAAGTCGAGACGAAGTACTCGACCGCGTTGTCAGGGAAGAATGACTTGAACTCCCTGTAAAGCTGGGCCGCAAGCGTCTTGTTGTGGGAGAGGACCAGTGTCGGGCGGTTGACCCTCTCTATGATCTTCGCCATGGTGAAGGTCTTTCCCGATCCAGTCACACCCTTGAGCGTCTGGGCCCTGTCCCCTGCTTCAATACCCTTGGACAGGGCATCGACAGCCGCACCCTGGTCCCCTGAGACATCAAAGGGGGCGACGAGCTTGAAGCGCCCTGAACGGGCTATGGCGCCCTCATGGACATTGACGACATCCGCACCCGCCCATGCGGCGGAGCCCCTGTTCTCACTCATCTTCCAACAAGCCTCATGTTCTCTGCTGTCTGCTTCACCAATGGAACCCCCCTGAGGGTGGTTTCCTCCCCAGCCCTGAGCACCGTGACATCAACACGCTGGCCAGGGTTGGTCGATGCCATGAAGGCATAGTAGTCATCATAGCCATTGATGGCCACACCATCGATCACAGTGATCACATCACCACCAAGATAGACGACGGAAGACCCATACTGCACAAGCTGGTTGCCACCCCGCATCCCGGCCCTCTCGCATTCCCCTCCAGGAATGACTTGTGAGACGACCATGCCCTGGGAGACAGGCAGGCCAAGGTAGTCAGCGATTGTCACATTGAGTTCCAATGCGCTGATGTCCAGGGTGCCACGGGAGACCTCCCCATCACGTATGATGTCACTGGCGACATCGATGACAAGGTCTACAGGAATGGCGAAGCTGACACCCTGGGCGCTGCCTGTGGTCGAATAAATCGCAGTCACAAGGCCTACCATGGCACCATGGCTGTCAATGAGCGGGCCACCGCTGTTGCCAGGGTTGACCGCGGCATCACTTTGAATCAGGCCTGACAGGGATACGCCGGACGAGGAGGTGACCGTACGGTCAAGTCCAGAGACCAGCCCACTGCTCAGGCTCCAGGAATAACCATAGGGGCTTCCTATCGCAAGGACCTTCTGCCCGATCACAAGGTCTTCAGCGGATTGGAAGCTGATTGGTTCACAGCTCACATCGCCCTCGACCTGGATCACGGCGATGTCAGTCACACTATCGGAACCGACAAGGCGCGCATCAGCCTGACGCCCATCGAGGAAGCGTATACGGAAGGAAGACCCTCCCTCTATCACATGCCTTGCTGTGACGATGTAACCATCGCTTGAGATCACGACACCACAGCCGGCTGCGGAGGAAAGCCTCTCAGGCAGATAGATTTCGACCACGCTCACCGAGGCCTTGCTGTATGCGCTGATGTCCTGAAGCTCATCAGCGGAGTAGCGCCAGGAAGCACCTCCGCCATCCTGGAAGAGGACAAGCCCCTCCTCTCCTTGGAAGATGTTCTCAACATCATAGCCGCCCAGCGCGAGCACGGCGGCAGGGCCGCCCTCCTCTCCTATCCTGGCGACCTGGTTCCTAAGATCCTCCATGCGCCGTGACCCGGCAACCGCCAGGGTCCAGAGGACCAGGGCCGTGAAAAGGGCCACGGCCACCACGGCAGCGGCGATGCACAGCAGGATCTTGGACAGGGGTGCTTTCTTTTCCATCGCACCTAAACTACCATTAGGCCATGCGGTGGTCAACAACAGCCCTGGTCAATGGGAAGGCATGGGATGGAGAGGCAGGAAGGGGCAACGCCTGGACGCGCCCACTGAGTCATGAAGAGATCGAAGAGGCAAGGCGTGGAGGCCTGAGGCCTTGGCTGACACCATCCAAGGCCATGCCAGCCAGCTGGATGGACAGGCTTGGCAAGCGCGTGCTCATCCTTGGAGGAGGTGGTGGCCAGCAAGGCCCCCTGCTCGCCGCCCTCGGACATGAGGTGACCGTCATCGACGCCTCGATCCGGCAGTGCATGGCTGACAGGGAGGTCGCGAAGCACGAAAACCTCCATCTTGAGAGCATACATGGCGACATGGCCATGCTGTCCGGCTTCGAGGACTCGTCCTTCGACACGGTCATGGCACCACAGTCGTTGAATTTCACAAGCCAGCTCGGACACATCTTCAGCGAAACCACCAGGATACTCCGCGATGGAGGACGCCTGTTCTATGGCGTCGCAAACCCATTGATGTACCTCTTCGATGTTGAGGCGCTTTCCCGTGGCAGGATGCGCATCCGGCATACAATGCCCTTCGATGCAGACAAGTCACTGTCACAGAAGCAGAGGGACAGGTTGACCGCCAGAGGAGGCACGCTGGAATACAGCCACAGCCTCGAGTCGCTTATCGGATCCCTGTGCAGGCAGGGCTTTGTCATAGAAGACCTCTATGCGGATGAAAGCGGCTTCGAACCGGTCGACAGTTTCATTGGTGAGTGCTACCTCGCACTAATGGCCCGCAAGCTCAGTAAGAACTGACGACCTCCCCTTCCCCTGTCATGAAGATGGCCTGGAGTCCATCGCGCCGGCAGATCTCCATCGACGCATCAAGGCCAAGTACGAAGAAGGCCGTCGCATAGGCGTCTGCCAAGGCCCCATCGGGGCTGATGACGCTCACGCTGACCAGGCCGCTCCGGGCAGGCCAGCCAGTGGAGGGATCCAGGATATGGTGGTAGCGGACCCCATCGATCTCGAAGTAACGCTGGTAGGAACCCGAGGTCACGACGGAGGCGTCCTGGCATGACACGGTCGTGAAATACCCACTGCTGCCAGTCTGGGGGGTCTGCAAGCCGACCCGCCAAGGACTGCCGTCAGGACGGCTTCCAAGGCAGCAGACATTGCCTCCGAGATTGATGATGGCCCTCTCGACACCAAGCTTTGAGAGCTCCTGCGAAGCGAGCATGCCTGCCGCGCCTTTGCCTATGCCTCCAAGATCCAGGACCAGGCGGCTGTCCGCCAGGTAGACAGTATGGGCATCCTCATCCAACACCAAGGCATTGATGTCGACAGGCTCAAGCAGGTCCGAGACCTCCTCCTCAGTGGGTATGCGTGGATCTGGTGATTGGAAGTCCCAGAGATCGGACAAGGCACCCATCAATGGGTTGAAGGCACCGCCTACCGAGAGGCTTAGTTCCTTCGCCCTTGCGATCAGGTCAAAAACAGGCTCGGAGACCTCGACTGGCCGGATTCCAGCATTCTCATTGATCCGCCAGACATCACTTCCCTCTTCATGCCTGTCAATCGATGAGGCAAAGCTCCTGAGCGTGGAGAACACAGGGGCCACCGCCTCCCTGTCAGCCCTGCTGTAGACAGTGATTGAACACTGGGTGTCCATCATGAACTCATACACGGTATAGGGTTCCCCTTCATGACATGAAGGCAGGAACAACAGACAGATGAACATCAGTATGCAAGCACGGAGCATGAAAGACATATTAGAACAGGGCTGTGCGGCTTGCAATGGCGCTTGAGGGAGGTTTATCCTCCTCCTGTGGAAGACGTGAAAGCAGGTGGCGGCAGGATGATCACCAACAAGACCGTACGATGGATCGCCATCGCGCTTTCCTGCGTCGTGCTCGTGGCCGCCATGATCAGCCACAGCCAGCTGATCATACCATCAATCTATGACGACTCTGTGACAGAGCTGCCAGAGGCTGTCAGCATCATGGTGGATGGAATACCTCATGGCCCTGCCCAGCTCCCATTGACACTCAGCCTCGCTCCAGGAGGTCTTGCATCAATCAGCACACCCATCAATGGGGAGGCCTTGGCTGGACTTGACTTCCTGCTGATGTTGGACGCGTCAAGCTTCACTCTTTCGGCTGATGACAGGACGTTGGTCGAACGCAGGGAGGACGGCTTCCTGGATGTCCATTCCGGCAGGACCTGCCTGATCCCAGGCAGCTTCCCTGCAGACCTCGAGGCCGATGAGCTGTGCCTTATCATACGCAACACCTCACCATATGGTATGGACGTGACAGTCAATCCACTGGTCATAGGGACACCGGCGCAGATATTCAGCCACCTGAGATACGCGGTCATGCTGACCATAGGTTACCTGATCGCCCACCTGACACTGCTGGTCCTGATGCTCGGGACACTGCTGATCCTGCGCAAGCGGGGTGCCTCAAGGTTCCTCCTTCCACTGTGCGCATTCGAGTTGCTGATCACGGCATTGGCGCTCTCAAGCCAGCCCGTCGTCTCCTTCTTCATCCCTGGGGATGCCTTCTGGCAGTTCCTTGATGAAGCCTCCTACGCCCTCATACCAGTGGTGGTACTCGCATTGGTCAGCGCAGGACACAAAGGCCAGTGGCCGGACAGGCCCTGGACCTGGGCACTGAGCCTCCTGCCGCCCCTCCTTGCAATCATCGCCCAGCTCCTGAGCGCGTCCGCCCTGGTCGTGGCTCATGAGATCATATTCCTGATGAAGCCTCTGGCGGCTGTCTTGGTCAGCCTCCTGTGCATGGCCCTGCCACTTGGCCGCAAGAATGTGATTGGAACAAGCCACTATGCCTTCAACACGGCCTTCTGCCTGATGCTGGTCATCTCATTCATACTGGACATGCTGCCATCAGATGACCTGTCCACGCTGAACGCGCTGAGGGCTTCGTCCAATGGGCTGAGGCTCCTTGCGGTGTGCTGCCTGATCGTCTCAGCGGCGGGCGACTACCTGAACCGCGAACGCATCATCATAGGCGAGGTCGAGCTTGGACGCCTCCTGTACAGGGACAGCCTGTCCAGCTGCATGAACAGGCGCAACTTCGACAAGCTCATGAAGGATGATGACAAGCTCATCGGCCGCAAGCTGCTTGTCATCGTCTGCGATGTCGATGGAACGAAGAAGATCAACGACAGCTTCGGGCACAGCGAGGGCGACAAGATCATCAGCGCCTTCGGCCGCTGCCTTGAAACCACATTGCCAGAAGGCTCGCAGAGTTTCAGGATTGGAGGAGATGAGTTCGTCTGCCTCGTCCCCTCGCAGAAGATCCCCGACCCACACGCCTTCCGGACCCATCTCGAGGAAAGCTTCGCCAGCAACGCGCCCTACTCTGCGACAATATCCACAGGCTGGGCGTTGTACCAGGGAAACGGTGCCAAGGAAATGGAAGCCGTGATGCATGAAGCAGACCAGATGATGTATGAAGTGAAGCGCAGCCGCAAGAAGGTCTTCGGGGACAGGCTCGCAAGCTGGGAGGAGTCCGATGATGGCTAGGATGCGCGCAAGATGGATCTTCACAGCCCTGCTCGTCCTGGGGACCTGCGCCTTGGCCTTGATGCTGGCATCGACGCTGTCCTCACTCACCATACGGCATATGGAAAAGGATTACGAGACTGTAGGGTCCTGGGACATAAGCCGCAATGGCGTCCTGGTCGCACAGGACGTGTCAGGACTCTGGACAGAGGATGGTGATGTCGACTTCTCAAGCACCTGGGAGATCCGCTTCGACCTCAAGGATGTGGACGGGGACTACAGGGACCCCGCCCTCTGTTTCAGGAGCTACGGTTCCTCGGTCCTCCTGTACAAGGACGATGCCCTTGTATGGGCCTACACAGCCTCTGAAAAGGGTTACAGGCCACCATCTTTCGATGGAGGACGCTATGCCCTGATCCATCTGGGGAACGGCTGGAAGGATGCGGACTACCGCATCGTGATGGTGACGACCTATGCACATGACCCACATAGCTTCCACCCCATCCTGGTCGGTGAGCGCCTGTCCTTGATGATCCACCAGGTCGGAACCAACCTGCCCTCCCTGCTGGTCGCATGCTCCATCCTCTTCATAGCCTTCCTATTGCTGATCGGCTGCCTGCTTTTCGAGAACAGGACGGCCAAGGGCAACATGCTCTCGATCCTCCTGTTGTACCTTGCAACAGGACTCTGGATCATCACACAGAACAGGAGCAAGCAGTTCATCGTGGGTAACGTGACCATGGCACTGGACCTGTCCTGGTTCGTCATGGCCGTCATACCTTCTGTGATGCTCAACTATCTCAGGCGGAACTACCATATGGAGCTGCCCCTGGCGAGGCTCTTCGATTGGACGGCGACGCTCATGGTCATACTCGAAGTCATCATGTGCACGGCCTATGTCTTCTTCCACCAGTGCATAGACCCGCTGCTGAACCTGATGACCGCCTTGATGATCGTCTTCTTCATCGCACTCAGCGCCGCCATGGCCATAAGCTGGATGAGGAGCCACTTCGAAGGTGGGCTTGCCGCCACCATGGGCCTCCTCCTGTACCTCCTGTCAATCAGCATGGAGGGGGTCTTCCTCTCCTCCCCGGACACGATCAGCAACATACAGGTCATGCTCTACCTGCCACTCTACATAGGCCTCATGGTCTTCCTACTGAGGGCGGTCAAGGAGAGCATGTCATCCTCAAGGACGAATGATGAGAGGCGGCGGGCGATGCACCTGGTCTTCACCGACCCGATGACAGGGCTCCTCAACCGCAGGGCCCTTGCCAACAGGCTCAGCCATATAGGCAAGGCTGGCATGGATGGGGACCTTCATATCATCATGTTCGACATCGATGGCATGAAGGATTGTAATGACCGCTTCGGCCATGTGATGGGCGACAAGCTGATCCAAAGCTTCGCGGAGAGTCTCAAACAGGCCTCTTCCGACCTTGACAAGTACATCTTCCGTTATGGTGGTGATGAGTTCCTGATGATCGTCTACGAGAACGGCCCATTCGACAGCGACAAGGTCATAGCCTCCGTCAGGGACTGTTTCGCCCAGCTCACCCCGACAGGGAAGTCAGGCTTCTCAGCAGGCTACTCACGCCTTGACGCGGCAACAAGGGAGGACCTTGAGGTGAAGCTGAGGGAAGCTGACACCCGGATGTACTACGAGAAGATGAGGCGGCGCTCAAAAGAGGGAACCCATCAGTGAATAGGCCCTGAGGCGTCCCCCTTCAAGGCTCTTGTGACCATCAGCATCCCAGAGCTCCAGCACATCACCATGACAGCACGCCACATGCGGACAGAGCTGTTTCCAATCGCAATCCCCGCCAAGGAGGGCGATGTCCTCATCCTCGAGTATGATGGCATCAGCATGGGCGGCTGCCTGCAAGACCTGGCGGCGCAGCCTCGCATCGTCATCATGCCGGTAATAGGCGCTCCCAACATCCAGGACCAGGCGTGGTCGTGGCGTGACGAAGGTCGCAGCATCCAGGATCGAGGAGAAGAGGGGCTGGAGGTACAGGCCTTCAGCGGTGACCACGAGGAAGTCGACATCGCTGTTCTCCCCCAGTGAGAGCATGAGCTCCTCGCTCGTCGCACTGACGGCGGCGCTTCCGCTTGAGAGCTCGACATCCCTGGATGCACCATCGCGTATGATGATTCGGCTTGGCAGGTAAGGACTGACCAAGGCGGGGTCGAACATCAGCTTCTCCTTCACCAAGTCCTCGAGCACGACACGGCCCGGTCCGTCATTCGAGAGCTTGGCCAGCACACTGACCCTGGGGTCGACCTCCCTGCGCACCCTTGCAGCCGTATCGAAAAGGAAACCACCTGCCTTGAACGAAGCCTGCCTGCCATCCATGTCAGCCACAGCGTTGACGACACCTGCGAAGTAGATCATCTCAATCCCTCCTCCTCTTCAAAAAAGGCCCCTCTTATGCGATTATCAAGGGACAATGCTCAAGATACGCAAATGCCAGTGGATAGCCAAGCCCCGTAAGCTGAGGACCAGCTCTTCAACCGACCTCTGTTTCGAATGCTCTGGAGAGCACCACCTTGTCTGGACGACAGATGAGGACGAGAGGATCAGCTTCAACTGGCAGGGGGATGCCGAGTGCGGCATCGCCATCATCTTCTCCCTCGACCAGGGCCTCTCGATCCACAAGGAGGCTGATGGGCACACCGTGCTGGAGATGGACTTCCTCGGCATCCGGACCACCAGCTCATGGGACTGTGGTGCTGACAAGGTGCTGACCGTTGAGAAGAAGGGGGATACTGTCAGTTTCATTTCTGACGGACGCACCCTCCACAGCATGAGCTTCCCCTCCATCGCGGCCAGTGTGTCGATCTCATTCCATGCCCGTGGCCAGGGTGATGTGGCCTTCCATTTCCACAACGAAGCGCCCTGACGCCTATGGCACAGCTTGGCCGCATGGTGCTAATATGGCCCCATCCATTACACTGCCGCGTTGGAACGGCATGAGGAGGACGCATGAGCGAGAGCAGCACCAAGCCATTGAACTTCATCGAGAAGATCATCGAAGACGACCTGAGGGAAGGGCGCGTACCAAATAACGAGATAGTCACACGTTTCCCACCAGAACCCAACGGCTACCTCCACATTGGGCACATAAAGAGCATCTGCCTGAACTTCGGACTCGCACAGAAGTATGGAGGCCGCTGCCATCTCAGGCTTGATGACACGAATCCCGCGAAGGAGGAGAACGAGTACATCGATGCGATCAAGGACGACATCCGCTGGCTGGGTTTCGACTGGGGGGAGCACGAGTACTACGCCTCTGATTATTACGACCAGCTCTATGAGATCGCCGTACGCCTGATCAAGGAAGGCAAGGCCTATGTCGACTCGCTTTCCGCAGAGCAGATGAAGGAGTACCGCGGCACCCTCACCACACCAGGCAAGGAGAGTCCTGACAGGAACCGCAGCATAGAGGAGAACCTACGCCTCTTCGAGGAGATGAGGCAGGGCAAGCACCCTGAGGGTTCCTACACCCTGCGTGCCAAAATCGACATGGCAAGTCCCAACATGAACCTCCGCGACCCCGCCCTTTACAGGATCAAGTACGCCACCCATCCCCGCACAGGTGACAAGTGGTGCGTATACCCCATGTATGACTTCACACATCCGATCAGCGATGCGATCGAAGGCATCACCCACTCGATCTGCACCCTTGAGTTCGAGGACCACCGTCCCGCCTATGACTGGGCCACTTCGATAGACGGCATCGAGCACACACCGCACCAGTACGAGTTCGCCAGGCTGAACATCAGCTACTGCCTGATGAGCAAGCGCAAGCTCCTCTACCTTGTCAACAACAAGCTCGTCTCCGGCTGGGACGACCCAAGGATGCCGACCGTCTCCGGTGTCAGGAGGCGTGGTTATTCACCAGAGTCCATGAGGGACTTCGTCGCCCGTGTCGGTGTCGCCAAGGTCGAGGGTGTCGTCGACTACTCCCTGATGGAGTTCTGCGTCCGTGAAGACCTTAACAAGCGTGCCAAGCGCCTCATGGCCGTCCTCGACCCGCTTGAGGTCGTGATCGACAACTACCCTGCCGACCAGGTCGAGTACTTCGAGATGGAAGACAATCCAGAAGACCCGGCCTCAGGACGCCACAAGATGAGCTTCACAAGGCGTGTCTACATCGAGCGTGAGGACTTCATGGAGGTCCCTGTCAAGGGCTACCACCGGCTCTCCATTGGAGGAGAGGTCCGCTTGAAGGGCGCCTACTTCATCACAGCCACGAGCTGCGAGAAGGATGAGGAGGGGAACATCATCCGTGTCCATGCGACCTATGACCCACTCTCCCGTGGAGGGGAAAGCCCAGATGGACGCAAGGTCAAGGGCACCAGCCACTGGGTCGACGCATCTGATGCGCTCGAGGTCGAGGTCAGGCAGTATGACAAGCTCTTCAAGTCACCTGACCCCGGGGCTGAGACTGGCAACTACCTTGATGACCTCAACCCGGACTCCCTTGTCGTGATTGAGAAGGCCTATGTGGAGAAGGAGGCCGCCAGCGCCAAGGTCGGAGACTACCTGCAGTTCGTGCGCAATGGCTACTACTGCCTTGACAGCCGCGACAGCAAGCCGGAGCACCTCGTCTTCAACCGCACAGTGACACTGAAGGACTCCTGGGCACGTCAGAAGGCGAAGATGGGGATCTGATGGCATCCTTCGTCGATGTGCACATGCATGCCATGAGCCTCTCAGAGCCCGATTTCGGAGCCTTTGTGAGCCAGCTCATGAAAGATCCTGCCGCTTCCATCGGAGGCTCCCTGACCAAGGGCTATGTCTTCGGTGGAGGCTGGGGTGATGCGCCAGGTGCCATTGACAACACGCTCTCAGCCTTCAACCGCAGCATACAAAGCTGCCTCTGCCTGGTCGATGATGACTTGCAAGGCCGTCTAGGCGATGTCCCAAAGACCTACATAGATGACGGCCTCATGCACTTCCGTGGCCAGGTCTATGACGAGGTCGTGGTCTGCCCTCTGGCGATCGACTTCACACGACCGTTCAACCTGAGGCGCAAGATCCACTACCCACTGCCTGGTGACAAGGCCCTTGATGACTACCTAGCCCGCACAATCGAAGCGGTCCAGGTCTTCAAGGAGCTCAGGCCCTCTTCCATACTCACTTTCCGTCCCTTTGCGGGAATCAATCCGTCAGCACATGATGCTGGTTACATCGAGCGTTTCCTTGAGCGCTGGCTGATCACCGACAGGAGCAGGGGGCCTTCTGGTGACAGGGCCTTCTGGGGGGTCAAGCTCTACCCTCCCCTGGGGATGCATCCCTGGCCGAAGGACCAGATGGAACGCTTGAAACTCGAGCTGGTCTACGCTTTCTGCGAGACGCACAAGATACCCATCATCACACACTGCGACGACCAAGGCTTCAGGACGACAAGCCCACGGGAAGCCTGGAATGCGACAGATCCGGCATCCTGGATCCCTGTCCTTGATGCCCACCCCGCCCTCAGGATCGACTTCGCCCATGTGGGACGCCAGTACGGCCTGCTGAACCGAGGACAGGGACTGCTGGCAGGACGCCAGGGATCTTGGACAAGCACGCTGATCAAGCTGATGAGGGAAGCCGATGATGTCTGGTCTGACATCTCGTTCACAGGAGCTGACGCGTCTTTCTACAAGGACTTCCTGAACCAGCTCTCCAACATGGACGGCGAAGCCCAGGAGAAGGTGCGGAGCCGCTTGATGATGGGCACTGACTTCGCAATCAACCTGCTGAAGGTCGACTCCTATCCAGACTACCTGTCAAGAGTCGAAGACAGCCTCTTCGATGATGACTTCATAAAGGCCTTGGTCAGTGACAACCCCCTTGCCTTCCTCTCCTAGCGCGGTAGGCTGTAGGGCTCATTGAATAAGACTTCCTGAAACAAGTCGAAAAATGGCTGAGCGACTCGAAGCCTGTCTTCTCAGCAATCCTGGCGACAGGCTCATCAGAAGACTCAAGCAGGCGTGCGGCCTCAGCCAGCCTCATCGACAAGAAGTGCTTCATCGGAGAACTGGACAACAGCCGCTCAAAAAGCCTGGATGCCTCACGCTGCGAGACAAAGCCAGCCTTGGCGATCTCCTCAAGGCTCAATCGGCGCTCCTTGTTGGCTTCCATGAAATCAAGCATCCGTGTGAGACGTACATCCTGCACAGGGCCACCATGCCCAATACGCTCTGCCTGCTCATAGCAGAGCATGGCGAAGATGTCGAGGATGCCGGCTTCAAAGGCGAGCTCGAAGGCGAAACGCCCTTCCTCCAAGGCGTCAATGGACTCCTCGAGCCTGGCCCGGGCACGGGAGGGCAACGTCAGGAACTCCACACCCCCATGGACCAGTGGGATTATGAACTTATCCTTCGTGAAGTCCTGGGTGAAGAAGCCCTTGCCCAAGCGTATCAATGTGAAGGTCGCATCAGTATTGGCAAGCAACCTCCTATCAGCGAGGCGGTTGATGAAGAGCGCTGCCGGCATGACCAGGGGGACGTTCGTCTCCTTGAAGAAGAGTGTCACATCCCCCTCCTCCATCAAGACAAGTGTCAACTCATCAGAGGCTGGGAAAGCAGGACGTTTCCCCTTCTCAACCGACACCCGTCTCACAGACACGGGAAAGAGTGATGAGTAATACAAGAGCGTTTCCTTCATGCCATCAGCATGGCTGAAAGCCCAACCACGGTCAACTGTGCACACAAGCCCAGAACATGAAGAAGCCCTCCGGAGAAGAGGGCTCCAGAGGGCGTGAGTGCTTGAATCAGCTGACCCGTCAAGGCTGGGAAGGATTAAAACCTGTCATATCATAGATACCAGCGTATGCGCCACCAACAATCTCAATGACAGTCTTTGTTGTCTCACCACTTTCAACAGTGTAGCTCGTGAACTCTGTGATTCCATCAAAGGCTGGGCTGAATTTGATTCCATACACCTCGACAGATTCATTCGGGCTACCAGAACTCGAGGCCTCAAGTGTCAAAGAATAATCAACCTCATCGACAGAGATGACAGCAGTATTCGTTGTGCTGTATGTCTCACGACCAGCAACTGAACCCAGAACACCATCACCAATTCTGTCAAACTCATCCTGGACCTGGGCTTGCTCTGTTTCAGTGTAAGAACCAAATGGTTTTCCGTTCAGGCTTGTGATTTCAATGGTCTGTGCACCGCCATCACCGACCGTGGTCAATGTCGTACCAGCAGTGAGCCATACCATGCCTGGAAGATCCTGATGAATCTCGTATGATGTCTCGATTCCATCATTGGTCCATCCAGATACGATCAGATCACCATCGCGGTCGTAGACATAGTTCTCTCCAGCCACCATGGTCATGTCAGCTCCCGCGATAACAGGCATCAGCTTAGTCATCTGCTCTGAAATGTAGGTTCCAGTGGCCTCGTCAACTTCCTTTGTAGGATCAGGGACAGTGATTGTGCCGTCTTCGTTGATTCCACCGGAGGGCGTAGATGGTGTGCCGTTGTCACAGGCTGTGAAGCCAAAGACCATCATCAGGGCGAGAAGCAGGACAGTTAGTTTCCTCATGTTTTCCTTCCTTTTGCTGTGATACGGAGGCATAAGCTTCCGGGGTGATATGCCTAATGGAGGAATGAGATAGGTCCTGGATCAAACACACCACCGACCAAGAAAGTAAGCTATTTTTTTTTTGCCGTCAAGATTTGCATTGATATCAAAAATATTATCATGCTTATCTGACTTTGATTTTTCCGTTAATTTTCAAAGTACGGAAGCTCGTTCTGATGTCAGGAGATGCATTCAAGTGTTGAGCATATTGACTCACACGCCACATGCTGCTTCATATTCTCCACCATGACAGCAAAGGAAATCCTGGATGCCCTATTGTCAGCCTATGGAAAACCACCATGGTGGTCTGACGACCCATGGACGGTCTGTGTGCAGGCTGTCCTCGTGCAACATACCGCCTGGTCGAATGTGCTGAAGACCTGGGAGACCTATGGCAACCTGCTTGGTGTTGATGATGTGCTTGATGCAAGTGATGAGGAACTTGCCACAAGGATACGCAGCTGTGGTTTCGCCAAGGCGAAGACAAGGACGATCAAGGCACTTGCAAGCTTCTATTCCTCCTTGGATTGGGACAAGCCATTCGATTTGGAGGAGATGAGGAATGGGCTGCTCTCACTCAAGGGCATTGGGGAAGAGAGCGCTGATGTCATACTCACCTACGCCTTCCACCTGCCCTCTTTTGCAATCGACGCCTACACAAGACGCCTGATGGAGAGGCTTGATGGAAGACCACATGGTGATGAAGAACTCCGGACCTTCTTCGAGGAAGGCCTTGGGCATGACGTGGAACTCTTCGGACGCATGCACTGGCTCATCCTCGAACAGGGGAAGACACATTGCAGGGCGGTACAGGATTGCACAGGCTGTCCATTGTCACATGCCTGTCTTGGCAAGTGTGTTGAAATGGATGGCGTGAATGGGAATGGAAACAAACAAGCCGATCAGGATAGTGTTTGATTCATGAGCACCGCACTCCTGATCGTGATCTACGTAGCCTTCATCTCGCTTGGACTGCCCGACTCCGTCCTTGGCACGGCCTGGCCCTTGATGCACCAGGACCTTGGAGCTTCAATCGGATCGGCAGGGCTGATCAACATGGTCGTATCGATTGGCACGATGCTGGCTTCCACCTCGTCACAGCGGGTGATCAAACGGTTCGGGACCCATGCGGTGTCCGCATTCTCAATCCTCCTGACCCTATGCGCCCTCTTCGCCTTCTCAGCAAGCCATCACCTGGCCGCCGTCCTGATCGCGGCGATCCCACTGGGCTTCGGGGCCGGTGCGATTGACACGGCACTGAACAACTATGTGGCGAAACACTACAGCGCCATGCAGATGAACCTCCTGCATGCCTTCTGGGGCATAGGCACGATCATCGCACCCATCATGCTCTCGCGCTTCTTCGACAGTGGCAGGAGCTGGAGGGAGGGCTATGTCATACTAGGCACCTTGCAAAGCATCATCTTCGTCATATTCGTCCTCTCAAGGCCATTGTGGCGCATACATGCGGATGAGGCGGATGAAGATGGCAAGGCCTCCAAGGTCTACAGCATGAGGGAACTGTTCAAGACACCGGGTGTGCTCCCCTCCTGTCTTGCATTCACTTTCTACACCTTCGAGGGCACGACGATGCTCTGGCTGGCCAGCCACCTGGTCTATGGACGGGGCATGGACGCATCAACAGCCGCATCCATCAGTTCCATGACATACATCGGGATCACAGCAGGCAGGATCTGCACCTCCTTCATCGCTGACAGGGTGAGGCCGGAGACGCTGATCCGTTCCAGCCAGGCGCTGATCCTCCTAGCAATACTGGCCATGCTGTTCACAGACAGCGCGGTGGCCTTGCATGTGATCATCTTCGCCATGGGCTTCTGCTTCGGTCCAATCTATCCTGCGATGGTGCGCCAGACGGTCTCATGCTTTCCTGCGGACAGGTCGGTTGGAATCATTGGGCTGCAGTTCAGCTTCGGCTATTTCGGAAGCCTGGTGCTTCCCCCACTCTATGGACTGCTCGCATCAGTCCTGGGCCAGTGGCTACTGCCTTGGTACCTGCTTTTCCTCGTCATCGTGCACAGCGCCTGCATGGCCATGAAAATCCAATCAACAAAACACGCAAAGGCCGTTGACGAAGTGCCCCCACACAGGTAATAATGGCCATCGTGCTCCGGGATGTCGCCTAGCGGCTATGGCGCCTGCTTTGGGAGCAGGATATCGCTGGTTCGAGTCCAGTCATCCCGACAACAAGACCCCCGCTTGGAAAGACCAGGTGGGGGTTCTCTCTTCTTACATCTCTTACACATCATTCAAGCACAAGCCGCATGGTATCCGGCCCCCTGTCAGGATTGGCAGATGGGACAATCCACAACAATCAACACTCCGGCCCATGGTGGTCCTATTACATCACCACGCCTTTGCTGATACTGTATCACCATGAGCCTTACTGTCAGGAAAATCCTTGGGCTGCCCTCCATGCGGGGAGCAAGACTTGTCGCAGGGGAAGCTGCTGCTGAGCGTACCGTCTCTTCGGTCTCTGTATTAGAGTACTCCACGCCTAATGAGACCCAGCATCAGCTTTTCAATGCGATAAACTTCGAGGGCAACGAACTTGTGATCACAGCCTTCGCAAACATCTGCAATGACACGGAAGCACAGAAGGCGGTGATCAGGCGTCTTGCGGAAGCAGGGGAAATCGGCATACTGCTTTACTATGTAGGCACCTTCGTCCCCTCCATCAATCCTGATGTCATTGCCTGTGCTGACAGTCTGAACTTCGCCTTGATTGAGATGCCACACAGCAATTCGCTTCGCTACAGCGATGCCATAAGTGAAATCAGCGAGGCCATTTTCAAGGAAGAAAGCGAAGATACGAATTTTGTCGCTGAGGTCCTTGAGGATGTGAGCCTGCTGCCCACAGAACTAAGGAGCGTCTCCACCGTGCTGAGGATACTCCGTGACAGGTTGAGGGCCAGCCTCATCCTCTCGGATCTTGACAACAGGATCATAAATATCGCGACCTTCCCACATGGTAGGGAAAATGAGTTGAGGGAACGCTTCGAATCCAGGTCCATGGATCCGGGATGGTATGTCTACTCTGCCAATATCAGCGGCAGGGGGATGAAGAGCCTCAGGCTCACGATGATAAGGGAGAATGGCAGCGCACTGCTCAACCACCAGATCGCCATGACAGTGGAGACACTGCACCTTTTCCTTGTCATCTGGTCGCCCAATCACGGCGAGGCGGTCATTGCAGAACTGGTCAGGGCAATATTACAGGATGAGAGCCTGAAAATGAGGCGTCTTGCCGCACTGTTCAACATTGATGTCAAGAGTCTGGACACGATGCTTGTCATCAAATACCGCAATGACGCGGACAGGATGCTTGAGGAGGTGAAGGAAAACCTTTCGCCCTTCCTCCAACGTCCTGTCGTGGATCTTTACCAAGGCAGCATCGTCCTCTTCCTGGCCTCCTGCATGGGGGATGATGTCATCGACACGGTCTGTTCAGTACTCGCAGACAAGGACTGCCTGATGATCAGGGCCTTCAACCTCAATGACACCGGCGAAGTCAGGAAGGCCTTTCTTGAGATACAGCCTTCAATCGAGCTCGCCTGCAGGGTATACAAGAGGAATATCCTGAACCTTGTCGATGTACAACTTGTCAATTACTTCCTATCCGTCCTGGCCAAGGGTGAGGATGAGATAGCAAAAGTCCTCTATCCTCTCAAGGCACTGGAGGAGACAGAGGATGCCAGCTCGCTCATGGACACGCTGGACACGTTCATCCTTGATGCTGACCTGAGCACGCTACAGACATCAAGGAAAATGAACGTGCACAACAACACGATCAAGTACAGGATAAGGAGGATATCCTCACTCATGCATGCGGATATCACAAAGGCCCCGCAGAACGTGATGCTCTACAGGGCCTTGATGATGAGGCGGATCCTGGATGAGCAGGCCTCAGGCTAAGTCGCCCGCCACCTTTATCCTGATCCTGACCATGTTCCCTGGATAATACTGGAGTGGGACATCCTCAAGCTCCACCACCTCCACGCTGTCCATCTTGGCACCAGCATCGAGGGCTGCAAGGACTGCCTCATTGGTCGCGAGCTTGATCGCCTGTTCCCGTTCTATCTCATCATATGAGACCAGCTTCTCATAATATCCGCTGACCTTGCTTATCGCACTTCCGATTGCATTCGCACAGCCGGAATGCGGCGGTACTATGACTTCTGACGCCCCCTTGAGATCCGCAGGTACTATCACGGAACCACCACCAGCCAGCACCACGGTGACGTCAGCACCTGAAAGCTTCATGGAGTCAATGGCCTCCTCGACCTTGCCCCTGATTACGTCCATGGCCTTGCGGGCGACAGCCTCATCAATGGAGGCCGCCTTTGAACTGTCACCGATATCGGCAAGGCCTAGACGGACTGCCACATCTGTCGCTGTGATGGTGCTGCCGCCAAAGACAAGAGCCTCGCTCGTTATCTTGTAGCCTACACTGTCAGGACCTACTGTGACGGATCCGTCATCATGGACACGCACGATGCTTCCACCGCCCAAGCCGATTGAGATCACATCAGGCATCCTGAAATTGGTCCTCACTCCTCCGATTGTCACAGCAACCCCGCTCTCCCTTGGGAAACCATTCTGCAAGGCGCCGACATCCGTCGTAGTACCACCTACATCGACAACAATCGCATTGGAGAGGCGTGACAGATAACCCGCCCCCCTGATGCTGTTCGTAGGGCCACAGGCAATTGTGAGCACAGGATAGCGGCGCGCCTCTTCGATGCTCATCAAGGTTCCATCATTCTGGGACAGATACAGTGATACATTATCCAGGCCCTCTTCCCTCAGGCTTTTCTCAAAGCCCTGTGTGAAGGTCTTTGCGACCTTGTTCAACGCGGCGTTGAGTATTGTGGCATTCTCACGCTCAATCAGGCCCATGGAACCGATTTCCGAGGAAAGTGAGATGTGGACATCAGGCCCAAGCACCTGGCGCGCGAGCTCACCGGCCCTGGCCTCCTGCTCATTCCTCAGTGTTGAGAACACTCCTGAAATGGCAACAGAGTCGACATGGCCTTTGATGTCTGAGAAGAAAGCCACCACAGCCTCTTCATCGAGAGGGTTCAACTCCTTTCCATCGTACTCATACCCGCCTCGGATGATGGCGCTCTTGTAAACAACCTTCCGCAGGTCCTCAGGCCAGTCTGTCATCGGCTGGATGCCCGCAGTCGCAGGAGCGCCGATACGCAGGACTCCGACAGGGACAAGGTTCTTCCTTTCCACAATCGCATTCGTACACTGTGTCGTGCCAAGCATCGCCATTGTGATGTCCCTCTTGTTGATACAACCTGAGGCAAGAACGGCACGTACTGCGTTCATGATACCAGTGTAGACATCCGATGTGGTCGGTACCTTGACCTGCGAAACAACATCCAGGCCCTCATCTATGATGACCGCATCCGTGTTGGTACCGCCAACATCTATCCCTAGTCTGTAATTCATACCTTTGCCCTCTCTTCAACTGGAATGTAATCAGTATCGATGCCGAAGTAGCGCGGCCCGACAAGTCCAAGACCAGCCTCCGTCCTCCAACGCTCATAGCATTCAAGTCCTACGACCAACACCCTCTTGCCATACTTCAACGCATCTGTTGGCACAGGCGTATAGGTGTTGCAGTCGACAAGGCAAATCAGGTCAGGAACAGTCGCCACGATCCTGCCATCGACAACGGCGGCCAGGTTCTCATTCTGGAATTCCACGTAGGAGGAATGGTTTTTGTATTCCCCGATACCTTCAAGGACGACCTTGCCGAAATTAAAGGCCCCCCTCACCTCCCTCTTCACATCAACGATCTTCCCTTTGAAGAGCTTGTATCCTCCCGTGATTTCAAGGAACTCCGCCTCAGTATCCTCACGGCTGGATTCCTTGATGACACGCATCGCAGAACCAAGACGCTCGCTCCTCGTGATGATGTCCCGTACAGCGTATTTCTTCATTTCGGCACCAGTCATCGTATAAAGGCAGACGGAGACCGAGCCGCCACAAGACATCGTCACGCTCCGGGCAAGTTCCTCAGTCCACTTGTTGGTTATGGTGTTGAAGATGCAGCTGTTGCCCTTCTCATCAGTCAGTGCCATCGGGGTCGCACTCATCCCACCTAGGGTGAATGTCACCATCTGGAGCTCCGGGAAGGCCCTGCCCATTCCATCACAATCGACAAGCGGGAGGCCAAGCCTGGCTGCTGCGGCAAAAGGCAGCATGCTGTTGACCCCACCCGCCTCAATCGGCATGAATGCGTAAATCTTCCTGCCGAAATAGGATTCAACCATCTGGGCAAGGACCTTGTACTCTCCTCCATTGATGGCCTTCTCGCACAAAACTGTCGGAGCCCCCATCATCGCAATAGGGACGATGAACGCATCATCAGGGACCTCATCAGGACTGAGCAAGGTGACCTCGCCACACTCCTCAACAGCATTGAGGGCGATCAGACGGCCGATGTAGGGATCCCCTCCTCCACCAGCACCGAGCAGTGAGGCCCCGGTTGCGATGTCGTTGATTTCCTTCTTGCCGATTTTCCTCATGTATCACATTCCTCCTTTGTTCATCAGTTTCTCAAGAATGACATAGCACAGCATTGAGACGGCGATTCCGTTCACAGGGCCGATGAAGAAAACTACGACATTCCCCGTCACATAAGCCACGACAGCACCTACGACGAAGGCGATGATCCCTGGAAGATACCATCCTTCTTTCTGGACAAGGTTTTCCTTCCTCCCCTTTCCCAGCACCCAATACGATGCGATCATCACTCCCGCGATTGGTGGGATGAGCGCGCTGAGGACATTGAGGAAGAACTCGAAGCGGGAAAGCAGACCTGCGGCGGCGAGCACCGTCCCAAGCACACCAGCAACGGCACATGAGACCCTGAACCTGTCCTCACCAAAACCAAACAGGTTCGATACTGCCAGGCCCCCGCTGTAGGCATTAGTGACATTCGTTGTCCAGGTGGCAAGGACCAGGGCGACGAGACCGAGCGCTGGCACGCCGACAGCGGCCAGCACAAGGGAGATGTCATACTGGCCAGTCACAATCGAAAGGACCGCGCCTACAAGCATCATGACCATGCCAGAAGGGAAGACCCCTAGGATAGTGCTTTTGACCACATCTTTCCGACTTGCCGCATAGCGGGAATAGTCACCACTGATGACGCCACCAAGGGCGAAGGATGCGACGACCATGCTCACTGCTGATATGAACGGAAGCCGGGACTGTGGCGTGAAGGCCTTCATCACAGCCAGGCCATCACCTGAGAATGCGAGTATCATGCTGTATACAAGTACGACCACAAGTGCCGGCACAGCGATATAGTTGAGTATTTTCAGCCCATTGTAGCCATATACAGCTGTCAGCAACATGACAATCCCCCAGAACACGCTCGAAAGCCATACGGGGATCTCAAAGCCTGTGAAACTGGCGATCATTGATGAGAAAGACTCCCCACAGACAGCACTCTGGATTCCGAACCAGCCGACACAGGCTATGGCGAGCATGAGGCTGATTATGAACTGGGCCCCCTTTCTTCCAAGCACTGAAGCAGCCATGGACACTGTAGGAAGCCCTGTGTCACAGCTTTCCATGCCAATGAGGCACATGTAGGCACAGACAATCCCATAGCCGACCAGGACGGCCAGCACCACATTCCCCAGGCTCAGGCCTGTCCCAATCACGCCCCCTATCATCAGGCAGGGGATGCAGATCATGCTCCCAGTCCACACGAAAGCAAGTGATAGCCAGCTTTGCCTTTCACTTTCCTTGATTTCATACCTGTCTTCCATGATGACACCTCCATCTGGTTTGGGTTGAGTATAGATTCATGATGAAAGTCTTTTCATTGGCATAAATTACAAATTCGCAACACACTTCTTTGTCCAAAAGGACAAAAGCATGTGCGCAAGTCTCTTCCTGGAATCCTGCAAAGTCCTCATGCGATGAGCACCACGGGAATGAAAGGTGGCGTCCTCAGGGATGGACGCCACCAGGGGGAGGTAGGGAAAGGACTGAGGCAGGCCAGTGTAGGAAAAGGGTGTGTGTATTGGAGTCTGCGGCCCGCTCCTGACCAGTCCTTGCTTATCTATTACCCCATAGGCCGCAAAAGTGTTCCAAACGTCCTCGTTGCCCATCATGAAGCACTGGAATATAATCCCAGATGACCATGAAGAGAGCACCTGTGACAGTCTTCCTACTAGCCGTCATCCTTACGGCCTTGCATGCCGAGGGGCTCTTCTCCAACTACGACTTCACCTTCTACAAGACCGTGAGCGAGTCACTTGCAATCCAGGACAGCTCGAGCATAGGGCTCGACTACACAGGCTTCGGCTTCATCGGAGAAAGCAGGACCAACGGCCTTTTCGTCAGGCTTGGCTTCCAAGTCCCCTACTCTACATTGGAGAACGTCCTGTACGGAGAAGACGCCACGCTTGATGATGACGACTTCACGCTGACGACAGGCCAGGATGCGGACGTGTTTGAGAACGAATACCGGTTCACCGTCCTGCTTGGTCCCGCGCTCCGCTATGTCTGGTCGGCTTCCTTCGATGCCTACGCAGGCATTGGCTTGAAACTCGAAGAAGACATCAGCATGCTCGCAAGCGGACGTGGAGGCTGGAGCAACAACAGCTACTCGACCTACCTGGCCCTCGATTTCGATATCGGGTTCAAGTTCAACCTGGAGCAGAACACCTCCTGCAGGATCGGCATCTATGGCACATTCGAGTTGATGAGCTACACTTACAGCACGACATCAATCAATGGCGATATACAGAGTGATACAGACAACGTACACTTGAACATAATCGCAAGCGGCAACAGCCGCAGTCCTCTTGAAGCGGTGGGCTACATATCACTGGGCAAGACATTCTCAAGCGCCATGAGGCCTGTCTACTACCGCTATGAGACAACCTCCCCTGTGCTTGGACAGGGCACTCTTGTGGAAATCTGAGCCAACTGTCTTGGAAAAAGCTCCACGACGCCCTATCTTTATAAATGCAAAGAGAAAACATCAGGAGGAGCTTCATGGCCACAACACTCACAACCAATGAGGAAGTCTATGACTTCATCGGCGAGCTTGCGATAGCTCTTTATTCGAAGAAGATCCAGATCTCACTGGAATCACTGCGCTCCATACTCGCAGACAGGGGCAAGGACTACAACAACAACCGGGGCATGGCATCTGGTGTAAGCGCCGCCTACCGCCGTTGGAAGGACAAGGACCCTGTCGTCTATCATGCGATTGCCTACACCTACACCGACAAGGATGGCAACCTCGCCTGGGACAACAAGGGCACGACAATCTGAAAGATGGTCACCGAGGCCGCAGGAATGCGGCCTTTCTTATATCATCCACTCACCAGGTCCTCTTGGTTGATGGCTTGGGGAATAGTGAGGGCCAGCCCGCTTTGGACTGGCCCTTCGCCATCATCTGAGGCGATGGAGGATCAAAGGTAATCGTCGATCAGGTCCATCTTCCTCATGTCATACTCACGCAGCTGGTTCTCCAAGGTGTCTGGATCGTCGAATCTGGCCTCCCTCCTCTTGTTGAAGATGTAGTAGAGGACCGGGGAGAGCAGGAGCGTCAGGAAGGCGCCTGTCGTGATACCACCAACGAAGGTCAATGCGATTGGCTGCATCATCTCTGCACCATCCCCTGGGAAGAAGGCCATCGGAATCAGGCCGAGGATTGTCGTCAAGGTCGTCATCAGGATGGGCCTCAGCCTTGAGCGGGCCGCTGAGAGACAGGCCTCGCGTACAGGGACCTTGTTCCTGACAAGGCGGTTGATGCAGTCGACCAGGACGATGCCGTTGTTAACGACGACACCAATCAAGGAGATGATGCCTACGATGCTCATGATCGAGAAGTCCTGTCCATAGATCACGTGTATGGCGACGACGCCAATCAGGAGCAGCGGGATCGTGATGAAGACGATCAGCGGGTTCAACAACGACTCGAACTGGGCGGCCATGACAGCGTAGACGAGGAAGAGCGCCAGGAGGACGACCATGACCAGGGTCGGAATGTAGTCGGCGAACATGCTCATCTCACCAGACTGGACCAGGGTGACGCCATCTGGGATGACGAGGTGGTCGGCAAGCGCCTGGTCTACCAGAACCTGGACCTCGCTTGCACTGTGGCCTTCGGCAAGTCCACCTGTGATGTTGTTGACTCGCCTTCCATCCTCACGGAGGATCGTCCTCGGGCTGGAGGTGTACTCGAAGTCCGCAATCGTATAGAGCGGCACGAGGCCACCATTGCCCTGGACCATCAAGGAGAGGACATCATCAGGAGTCCTGATCGCACCTGTCTCGAACTTGATGTCGAGGTCGTAGGTGTCACCGGAGTGGACAGCTGTCAACTCACTGATCTGGTTCTGGCTGAAGGCACCGGCGATTGTCGTGGCAATCTCGCTGTTGGAGATGCCAAGCGACTGGGCGAGTTCCTTGTCGACCTTGAGGCTGAGGCGTGGCGCGCCATCATCAAGGTCGCTGTCGACATCGATGACCTGTGGTACGTACTCGGCCAGGATCGCCTGGATGTCATTGCTGACCTGCATGGCAAGCTCAGAGGAGTCGGAGTGGATCTCGATGTCGATCGCGTTAGCACCACCCATGCTGTTACCATAGTTGAAGATCCAGGTCGCACCCACATCCTCTGCGGCGAGGGGACGGATCATCGAGGTGACTTCGCTTGCCGAGTAGGTCTGCTCTGTGATCTCAGGCAGTTCTATCGTGATGCTGCCTGTGTTGGAGGAACCGACAGAGAGCGATATGTTCTCATAACTGTCCTCTGGCAATGTCGCCAGGATGCGGTCCTGCATGTTGAAGAGGTATTCGGCGGTGACGGAGTTGTCAGTACCAGCAGGCAATGTCAGGCTGATGCTGACCTGGTCGTCTGTCGTCATCGGAGGGTAGAGGCTGAAGCCCATGCGGCTGAACTGGGTGATCGACAGCAGCAGGAGGAGCACCAGGAAGACAATGAGGAGCATCTTATGCGAGAGACAGTAGTCGAGGACGCGGACATAGCCGTTCTTCAGCCTCTCCTCCGCCCTGGCGCAGAAGTCGTCAATCCCCTTCAGGAGGCGGTTCTTCAGTGGCTTCTGCGTACGTGTGTTGATCTTAAGTATGCTGCCACAGAGTGCCGGGACCAGGGTCACGGCGACGAAGAGTGAGCTGATCAAGGAGATACAGACCGTGATGATCATGTCCTGGAACATGATGCCGAACATCTCAAGGTCGTTCTTGTAGATCAGCATGGGAAGGAAGACACAGACCGTGGTCAAGGTCGACGCCGTGATGGCGGCGAACATGTTCTTGCTGCCGAGTATGGCGGCTATAGCGCTCTTCTCACCACTTTGGCGGATCGTGTAGGTGTTCTCCAGGATACAGATCGAGGCATCGACGATCATGCCGATTCCAAGGATCAGCCCTGCCATGGTCATCATGTTGATCGAGAGGTCGAAGATGGCCATGAGCATCAGTGTGATCAGGATGCAGATCGGCATCGAGAGTGAGATGATCAGCGTCGTCTTGATGCCACGCAGGAAGAGGAAGATAATCAAGGCCGCCAGCAAGACACCTTGGTAGGCGCTGTTGTAGACCTCGTCCATCGTATCGGAGATCATCTGTGTCGAGTCGTTCTGCAGTGTCAACGTGACACCGACAGGCAGCTGTTCGATGATGCCATCGAGCTCATCGTAGACATTGCTTGCGACACGGGTCTCGCTGTAATCGGACTCGGCTGAGATCATCAAGGAGATGACACGCTCGCCATTGTAATAGGAACGCCTTGAGGAGCTGTCGTCCTCGAGGGCGATCGTGGCGACATCACCAAGGCGGACGGTACGGCTGCCATCTGTGTAGATGACAGTGTCCTCGATATCCTCAAGCGAGGTATAGCGGCCATCGAGGACCATGGTGTAGTTCATCGTACCCGTCTCAAGGTCGCCCATGGTCTCCTGGACCTCGCTTCCCGTGACAGCTGCAGTGACTGTGGAGAGTGGCAGGCCGTAGGAGTAGAGCTTCGCAGGGTCGACCGAGATGACATAGGTCATCGAGGAACCACCGAAGACATCGACATTGCCAACACCTTCGACACGCTCGAAGAGGGGCGCGATCGTGTTCTCAGCGATGTCCTGGAGCTCGTTGAGGGTATAGCCATCGCCTGTGACCATGAAGCTCATGACCTGTGAGGAGGATGACATGATGCTGTTCAGGTTCAACACCTGGGTGTCCTCGACGAAGTCAGGCAGCATCCTTGTGATGCGGCTGACCGCGGCATGGACATCATCAGCGGCGCTGTCGATGTCAGTACCATAGTCGAACTGAAGGACGACAAGGCAGCTGCCTTCTGAGCACTGTGTCGTCATCGTGTTCAGGTTCTCCATCGAGGAGAGCACGGTCTCAAGGGTCTCAGCGACGCTTGTCTCGATTTCATCGGGGCTTGCCGAACCGCAGTCGACCATGACGGTGACGACTGGCATCTCGACATCAGGGATCAGCTCGATATCGAGCTGGGGTATGAAGACGATGGCGATGACGCAGATCAGTACATAGACCATCGTCATCAGCACTGGCCGTCTTACAGACAGTTCAGATAATGTCATCTAGACCTCCCCTACCCGACGATGCTGACAGAAGTTCCATCAACGACTGTGCCAGAGGTGATGACCTGGTCACCTTCCGAGAGGCCTTCACTGACCGCGGCCTCCTGGCTGTCAGAGGCGAGTACGGTGACAGCTGTTTGTGTGGCGACACCATCCTTGACGACATAGACATAAGCCTCCCCTCCACTGCGGTTGACCGCTGATGCGGGGATGACGATCACGTCATCATAGGTCGCGCTGACGACATCCATGGTCACGAAGTCGCCTTCCTTGAGGCCTTCAGTCCCACCTACGACTTCGAACTCAAGGTCGACAGTGCGTGTGGCCTAGTTGATCTGGAGTGCTATATAACTCAGGACCGCCTCATAAGACTGGCCGTTGGAGGCGCTTGTGAACGAAGCACGTCCACCAAGTGCAAGCTGGCCTGCCCTGTTCGATCCAATCGAGGCATCGACGGAGAGCTGGCGGTCAGTGTAGATGGTCATGATGGGTGTCGCTGTTGAGACAGTCGTACCGACGAGGCTGTCGATGCTGGTCACGATGCCACCCTGGGCGGCGGTGACAGGACTGGCCTCATAGACCTGGCCTGGGCGGGATGCGTTGACATAGGCGACGACCTGACCGGCCTCGACACGGTCACCACGCTTCACCAGGACCTCTGTCAGGGTGCCTGAGACCTCGCTCATGACAGAAAGGTCCCCACGGTCTGCGACAACCTGGCCATAGACACGGGTGAGCTGGTCATAGCTTCCCGATGTGGCGGTAGTAACAGAGACATTGACGGAAGTGTTTTCCTGGGTGCTTGGTGCATAGCTGACCGCTTCCTCCGGGGAAAGCAGGCGATAGCCCACCACCACGGCTAGGGCGACACAGATCAGCGTCAATATGATTGTGGAAATCTTCGAGACAATGCCCTCACGGAGCTTGTTTTCCTTGTCTGACATGGTCAACTGTTCTCCTTGTATTGTGATTCAAGCGCATCCAGGTCCACGTCCAGGAGGGATGCGAGGTCATAAGCCGTACTTATATAGCTGTATTTGGCGTTCACGAGTGAAAGCTGCGAGGTGTAAAGGGAGGTCCTGGCACTGTTGAGGTCGGACAGGGAGAGCTGGCCCGCATCATAGGCCGCTTTGGAAAGGTCGTAGCTTTCCTGGGCCACGTCGAGGCTGGCCTGGGCGAGCTTCGCATCATCCTCTGCAGCTGATAGCTGCTGGAGGGAGGACTCGATTCCTGTCATGAGGCTGTCCTTGGCATCCTGGAGGCTGAGCTTGGCCTGGGTGAGGGAGTCCTGGGCGTTCTTGACAGCGACATCTCCTGAGGAACTGGGTATCCAGGATGAGATGGGGATGGACATCGACACCGTGACAGATGCGTTGTCCCCGTAATTGCGGCCATTGTAGGAGACAGCATCCTTGTTGACACCGAAGCTGTACCCCGCGGACACCGAGAGTGTCGGCCAATAAGAGGAGGCCTTGGTGGAGCTGAGTCCAGCACTGGCAGATGCCACCCCTGCCTCAGCTGTCCTCAAGGCAAGCGTACCTGCGGCGTGATCATCGTAGAGCGTCTGGGCATCAGGGAGGTCCATGTAGGTCACATCCCCCACTTCCTCGACGACGAAATCACCTTCGAGTCCTGTCAGGGAGCGTAGTGTGATTTCTGCAAGACGCAGGCTGCCCTGCTGGCTTGAAAGCGAGCCTTGGGCGGAGAGGAGGTTGTACTTGGCCTGGCTCAGGGCGAGGCTTGTGGCCTGGCCTGCATCGTATGCCGCCTGGACCGAATCCAGTTCCTCCTGGGAGAGCCTCACGTTCTCCTCGCTCACACGCACGGCCTCGTACATGGCACCAAGGTTGAAATAAGCGTCGATGACACTGTCCTCCACGCTCTTCGTGCTTGATTCAGCTGCGAGATAGGCCAATGAGCGGGCAGCTTCCTTGACATGCAGCGAGGTGAAATCAGTGGATGCCATCTCCCAGTTGATACCCAGGCTGGCACTTCCAGACCAGGAGCCTGACATGTCGACAAGGCTGCCGGTGCCACCAACGCTGCCGGTGCCACCAACGCTGCCAGTGAGGTATAGGTCCGGGATGAAGTCCGTGGCGCTGTCATTGCTCCGCAGCGTCTGCTGCAAGGTGAGTGACGCGCTCTGAAGGTCGATGTTCTTCGCCGCCGCGCTCTCCAAGGCCTCGTCCAAGGACACTGTCCTTACAGCCTCCCCTTCAGCTGCGGCCAATGGGGAGAGGACGAGGAGAAGGAGAAGGACAGCGTAAAGGGCTTTGTGATACAAGATGTCCTCCTCGTAATCGGTCTTGTCTTTGTAGACATAAGATGCCAAAGCAATATGTCCGGGAGGCCAAACATGTGAGGAGCTTCATTGTATCTTGGTAAAGAAATATGTATTCACCCGCCCGGGAGCACACACAACCCACACATAGGGGCCATGATGGGCATCAAATGACCCAGATGGTGCGCTTCACGCTGTCATGCACGTGTTTACAACTGTGGGCAGTATGGAGGATGGAGGAAAGAGACGGATCTGAGGGTAAGCAAAAAGAGACCACCTCGGCGAGGTGGCCTCATGTCTTGGACCAGGGTGGATCACGTATTGGTCATGATGACCCGTTCGACGACATCAGCGACATGCTCCGTGGCATCCGTACACTTCTCCAGGTACATCAGGATCTCCCTCCATTTGAGCATGTTGACAGGGTCATCCTCATCCTCGTGCAGGTTCCTCATGGCCTTGATGAAGAGGCGGTCGGCATCTTCCTCGAGGGTGTTGATGCGGATGATGTGCTCATGGATCGTCTTGCTGCGTTTGAAATTCTTGAACTCTTCGAGGAGCGTCACCATCTCACGGCAGCTCTCGACGACGACAGCCACGATCTCAAGCGATGAGGGGAGTATGTCGTGGATGTAATTGCAGTACATTCGCTGGATGACATCCTCGATCTTGTCAGAGACCTCATCAAGACAGCTTGACAGGAGGGAGATGTCCTCCCTGTCGATTGGTGTCATGAAGGCCTTCATCAGGACGGCGAGGACCTCATGCTTCTTGGTATCAGCCTCATGCTCGATCTCATGCATGCGGTCGACGTTCTCCTCCAGCTTGGCTGGAGAGAAGTCCTTCATCGTCTCCTCCAGCAGGAGGGCGGCTCGGAGCGAGCAGCGCGTGCATTCGACGAAGTTGTCGAAGTAGAAATCATCCTTGTTCTTACTTGAGTTGAATATTGGCATAATAAGGCTCCTTAGAAGATGAACATGAAGATCTTGGCCATGATGAAGCTGATCAGCCCACAGCCGGGGAAGGTGAAGATCCAGGTCAGGACCATGTCCTTTACGACGGAGAAATTGATCGCACTGAAACGTTTGGAGGCCCCTACTCCCATGATCGCACTGGTCTTGGTGTGTGTCGTGGAGACAGGGATGCCGAAGAGCGAGGACAGCAGCAGGCAGAGCGAAGCCGCGATGTCGGCACTGGTGCCTTGGTACTTCTCAAGCTTGACCATGTCCATGCCGACGCTCTTGATGATCTTCTCGCCCCCTACACTGGTCCCGACACCCATGACGATGGAACACAGCAGCATCAGCCAGACAGGGATGAGCATGCCTACGACTGAGGACTGGCCATTGGAGAAGGCGACCGCAAGGAAGAGGACACCGATGAACTTCTGACCATCCTGTGCGCCATGCATGAAACTCATCGCCGCAGCACCTCCGATCTGGGTGTAGGTGAAGAGCTTGTTGGCCTTCCTACGGTCGAGCCAGCTGAAGACGGCCCCGATCAGGCGGCAGATGACATAGCCGGAGATGAAGCCCAGGACCAGGGAGGCGAATAGGCCGTAAATGACCTTGACCCACTCATCAAAATTGACGCCGCCCAGACCATTCTGTGTGGCTATGGCGGCGCCGGTGAGTCCTGCGATGAGTGAGTGTGATTCGCTTGTCGGTATGCCCAACCAGCTTGCCCCTGTCGAATAGACTACTATGGAGAAAAGCGCTGATGCGAGGGCGACAAGGGCGGTGTGGGTGTCACCTCCGAAATCAACCATGTTGCTTATCGTCGAAGCGACCGAGGCATTGATATGTGTCATGATGAAGACGCCGAGGAAGTTGAAGATGGCGCTCATGATTATGGCCTTGCGCGTCGAAAGGCAGCGTGTGGTGATACAGGTGGCGATTGCATTGGGCGCGTCGGTCCATCCGTTGACGAAGATGACCGCCAGTGTCAGCAGGACGGACACCGCCAAAAGTGGTGAACTCATCGCTGCCGAGAGGAAATATGAGAATGATACGTCCATTGGTCTCCCGTTTTCACAAATACTTCATATCGATTTTACACAGATTTCCCACTATGTGAATAGCTTGGGAGGCAATGAGACAGGAAAAGGCTTGATGAACCAACACCAAGCCTTCCCAATTGCTTACGTCCTGTTGGGCTCGAACCAACCACCTGCTGCTTAGAAGGCAGCTGCTCTATCCAGATGAGCTAAGGACGCAGGACGGACAGATGTTAGCAACAATCACCGCAAAAAGCAACACAATGCCACCTGACCACCCAGCAGCCAATGTCATACGGGAACACCGATATATGGTATTTCATCTATTTTGAAAGTACTAAATCCCAAAACCTACAGGAAGCAGAAGGCGCACCCTGGATCATGATAGGCTGTGAACATGGACACCAAGATACGCCTTACCAACTCGAAGAACATCATCACCAAGTCAGACCTGCCAGTGTGCGACTACTCAGCCAATCCCTATGTGGGTTGCGCCCATGGCTGCATGTACTGCTACGCCTCCTTCATGAAGCGTTTCACAGGACATGATGACCAATGGGGTTCGTTCGTGGATGTGAAGACCTGGCCTGCTATCAAGGACGCGGCAAGGTATGATGGCAAGGAGATCTTCCTTTCCTCAGTCACCGACCCCTACCAGCCAGCTGAGGGCATATACAAGCGGACCCGGACCTTGCTTGAACAGCTCAAGGGAAGCGGAGCAAGGCTCAGCATCTCAACAAAGAGCGACCTGGTCCTACGGGACCTCGACCTCATAAAGACCTTCCCTGGGGCCCGGGTCGCATGGTCGGTCAACACACTCGATGAAACTTTCAGGGCTGACATGGACAGGGCATCAAGCATAGCAGCCCGGCTCAATGCGATGAGGATCTTCCACGAAGAAGGAGTGCACACGACCTGCTTCATCTCCCCCATCTTCCCAGGAATCACGGATGTCACCGCCATCATTGAACGCGTGAATGGTATCGCGGACCTTGTATGGCTTGAGGACCTGAACCTGCGTGGAAGCTACAGGGCCACCGTCATGGACTATATCAGCAACAGGCATCCAGGGCTCGTACCCCTCTACCAGGAGATTTACAACAAGAAGGACAGGACTTACTGGAAGGAGCTTGATGCCACTGTCGCAACCTACGCAGGAAATGAGGGTCTGGAATACGTCAGGGCCAGTGACAGCCCCACCCCGCCTGCAAAGCCTCCAAGGCTTGTCAACTTCTTCTGCCACTCACAGGTCAAGAAGTCCGCACGGATGGCGGAAAACAAGACAAAATGACTTTCAACTTCCGATTTGTCACTTATCAAGTGATTTTTCTGGACTTATAAGTCATTTCACCCTAAGCCCTGGGCATGTACAGGAAAATAAGCAAGACCCTGGAAGCATGGAAAGCTGAAAGCGCAAGGAAGCCACTGCTGATCAAAGATGCCAGGCAGGTTGGCAAGACCTATGTCATCAAGGGTTTTGGAGAGATGGCCTTCGATACAATGATCTTCATAGACTTTGAGAAGATGCCAAAAGCATAGGTGGTATTCGAACCTGGTCCAAGCACAAGATTCCAGGAAAGGAACAGCCGCCATCACATCATGATGTCATACCCAGGCAAGGTCTCCCAGCCGTCCTTGTGGAGTGATGGGCTGAGCCTGTTGCGTCCTCCATAGGCAGAGGCGAAGACGGCCTTGACCCCTTCCCTGGTCTGGACGACAAGACCGTACGGACAGCCCCATGATGACAACAGGCCGGAGACAGGTCCGACACCTTCCAACACGTCACCAGGCTCTGAGAAACGCACGAAGGCCCCTTCCCCCAGGTCTCCAGGGTCGAAGCGCAGGGCTTGATACGATGATGAAGGGGCAAGCCCCAATCCACCTGGTATGGAAAGTGAGGGACTGAAGGGCTTTGCGAAACAGCATGGACCTTGATGGACCAGGATGACATCCTTCCTGGCTGTGAATATGATGCGCCCTGTGGATAGGCGCCCACCTTTCAAAGCAAGCTCCTCGATCCTGGTCCTCATTCCATCAGGAAGCCTCCCCCTCCCATAACGACCCCAGACCTCGTAGAGGAAGCCATCACGGGAGACCGGATGTGCTTTGAGGAAGGCCTGGCGGTCGAGCCTCAAGGCACCTCCAAGGTCCTCGGCCTCAAGTGGGGGGAAACGGTCTAGTACTGCCTGCATGTTGTCAGCTATCCGGACAAGCACGGCTTCCTCCTCCACGCTCAAGAGGCCTTTGAGGGATGACCTGACGCGGTTGCGCAGGCAGAAGTCCTCATCGTTGGTGCTGTCATGACTTGCCACGAGGCCAAGCGAGTCGACATAGGACTCTATCTCACTGCGATGCACATCAAGGAGGGGGCGCACTATGCCATCACGATAGCGTCGGATTCCAGAAAGGGATGCAAGCGTACCTCCTTGGACAAGCTTCATCAGCAGGCTCTCGACCTGGTCATCCCTGTTATGGGCGGTGGCAACAGGCAGGTGCTGGCCAAGCACCTCATAACGCAAGGCCCTGGCAGCCGCTTCTGTCGTCACCCTGTCTTCCTGGGCACGCCGGCTCACAGCACCACGCTCAAGTGTGACGACCTCCAAGGGGACGCCGAGACGCTGGCAGTTGGCCCTGTTGAGGACGAGCTCTGCGGAAAGCTCTTCCTGGCTCCTGATGTTGTGGTTGACATAGATGGCCTTCAATGGCCCTTTGTGGACACGTGATAAGACAGCCAGGAGGCAGAGCGAGTCATAGCCCCCGGAGAAAGCCACGCTCAAAGCCGAACCCTCCAGGCCATGACGGGCCAGTGCCGCCTTGACAGCCTCTTCAAGAGGCATGGAAGGAGTTCGCACGTTGTGCGACCTGCTCGAAGGGCATGCCATCAAGCAGCAGGCGCAGGCAGCTGACAGCCTCGTCCTCGACAGCTGATAGCAACCTGGCTTCCTCATCGCTGAAATGTGTGAGGACATGATCGATGACACTCACACCCTCCGCAGGGCGTCCGACACCGATATACAAGCGGGCGAAACCATCTGGAAGGGCCGCCATCATGGACTTGAGCCCGTTGTGTCCTGCGGAGGAACCACCACGGCGCAACCTCATGCGGCCGACAGGCAGGTCCATCTGGTCGCAGATGACCAGGACCTCGTCGCCTTCCTTCACCACCCTCTTCGCCGCTTCCCCGGATGAGTTCATGAAAGTCAGGGGGAAGACCAGGCGTACGGGATGCCCATCTGCCGGAGTGACCAGGCAGGAACGGTAATTTGAAAAGGGGCGTCTCACCAGGTGCTTCTGGTAAGACGCCGCAAGCCTTGTGAGGCTGTCGACACCAGCATTGTGGCGTGTCGCCTCATATTCCGGCCCGGGGTTGCCCAGGCCGAAGATGATCCGCATGGCTTCTCCGTTACTTTGTCTCTGTGCTCTCAGCAGCAGGAGCGGCCTCGTCAGCAGCAGGAGCCGCCTCAGCAGGAGCTTCTTCCTTGACGAGCTTGAGGGTTGCGACAGTGGCATCCTCAGGAGTGTGGACCTTGACACCAGCGGGTACGGCGATCTGGCCGACACGCAGGACGTCACCAATGTCAAGCTTGCTGACATCGACCTTGATGGCTTCTGGGAGGTCCTTGGGCAGACACTCGATGTCGAGCTCTGCGATGACCTGCTCAAGCACACCACCATTGCGGCAGCCGACCGGGGTCCCTTCGAGTTCGACGAGGACGTTGGCGCGGAGCTTCTCACCGGCAGTGACCTGGAAGAAGTCGATGTGCTGGACGATGCCCTTCAGGAGGTTCTCCTGGAAGGTCTTGACGAAGACATGGTGGACAGTGCCATCGACATCCAGCTCGATGATCGTCGTGCCTGTGAAGGTGTGCATCTTCATCAGGAATTCCTTGGCGACGACTGCGACGTGGATGGGCTCGCTCTTACCACCATAGATGACTGCAGGGATGTAACCGGCGCGGACCAGGCGGCGGCTTCCGGCTGAACCGAAATCACTTGTCCTGAGCTTTGCGCTGAGCTTGACTCTTTCGCTCATGTTCTTTCTCCTTCTACTCTCATTGGCTCTTGGCCAATTACCATGGGATATGGTGCCTCAGGGCACAGTCAACGAGCTTAGCAGAAAAGGAGGCAGGGCTTCAAGCATTCCCTTGCCACGTATCATGAAATCCATGGAAGATGGAAGAAACCCCGTGGGATGCGTCCAACGGGGTTCCTGATATCCATCCAGTCCAACTGGATCATTGTCTGACAGGGAAGGCAGGATTCGAACCTACGATGCCGGCACCAAAAACCAGAGCCTTGACCACTTGGCGACTTCCCTGGGCGATGGTGATTCTATTGCATAGGAGCCTTCTTGGCAATGCCATGTCAGTGGCCTTCCTGTGCGACCTTCTCCTGGTAAGCCGCAAGGACCTTGCGGCTCAGCAGCTCACGGAAGCTGCTGTTTATCGGGTGGACGACATCCTTGTAGCCTCCATTGGCGACAACGCGCGAGGGCATGGCCACGATGAGACGTTCCCCATTGTATATGACCTTGATGTTATGGACGACGAGGACTGAATCGAAGACGACCGTGGCGAAGGCCCTTAGCTGGTCCTCGCCAGGGACAAGGCGGATCTTGATGTCAGTGATATCCATTCCTCTTCCTCCCAGAATTAGACTCTGGGAGAAATACTACTACTCTCAGCCAATATTCTCAACAGAAAGAGAGCACATTTTCAGGTCTTGACGAGAGCAGAAACGAGGGGATGATCTCAAATGAGGATGGCGCCGACGCCGCAGCCCTGTCCCTCACCTTTACATCCTGGAAGACAATGAGCTGGCAGCTGCCGGATCCTGTCGTCATATCTGCCACGCCCTGGGAGGCGAGGGCCTTGAAAGCCTCATCCCTCCTCATGCCTTGCAGGAAGTCGAAATCATTATGGTAGAGCCTCCCCCACTGGCCTGCATCCAGGGTCCAGGCAGGAAGCGGACCTGGGATGGAGGACCGGCCATCAAGCAGGCGGTAGGCCTCCTTGGTCTGGACCTTCTCCTCCGGACGGCGGACGATCAATACGGGGAAACCAACTGGGGATATGGCTTCGAAGCACTCCCCCCTGCCCCAGACATGCGCGGCGGCAAGGCCTGAGCTGAAGAAGGGCACATCAGAGCCCAGGCGCAGCGAAAGCTCCATCAGGCGCTCCTGGCCAAGCTTCACCGGTGATGCCTCCTCCAAGGCCTGCAACATGCCTGCCGCATCTGAGGAACCACCTCCAAGCCCTGCCTGGCTTGGTATGCGCTTTGAGACATCAACCGAGAGAGAGAAGGTCCAGCCGCTTTCCTGGCTGTACAGGCGTGCCGCCCTCTCGACAAGGTCCACCACTCCCTCCTCAAGGTAATCGACATCCCTATGCACAAGGACAGAAGTGGCTGTGGCCGCTTCCAATGAGAGGCGAAGCTCATCATGAAGGTCGACCAGGTGGAAGTAACTGTCTATCCCATGGTAGCCATCAGGCCTCCTGGCAAGGACACTGAGGCCTATGTTGACCTTGGCATAGGCCTTGACGAGCAGTCTTGTCATCTGAGACCTCCTTCTTTTATCAGATAGGTCCTGACCATGGCCCCATCATCAGCCCACTGGACGGCTGCAGACCTGTTCAATGGAGATGGATGAGGGATCTTCATGTCAGCGTGCCCCAGCTTGGCGAGCATCTTGTCAGCATAGCCGCCAACAGCGACGAAACGCCTGGCACCAAGCAAGCGTATCAGCTGGTCCAGGTGGTCAAGGCAGATTTCCTCAAGCCGCTTGCGATAGGACTTCTCCAAGGCCTCAGGTGTCACGTTGCGCCCCTCGCTGTCAAGGAAGGCGAGCGGGCAGAAGTTCTGCACGGAGGCGTAGGCGAAGAAGTCACTGGCACAGGGATGCTGGGCCCTTATCATCGACCAGAAACGTTTTCCTGACACCTCGTCGCGTTTGATGTCCCAGCCCAGGATGGGACGCTTGGGATGCTCGATCGCAGGGTGCTGGACAGGGGCGCTGAGGCCTAGGTAGTCCCTGGCCAGGCTCCTGGCTCCAAAGGGGACTCCCAGCTGCATCATGCCAAAGGGACCGGGGTTCATGCCAAGGAACATGACCTCCCCGCTTCCAGAGAAGCAGCGTTCCTCGAATTCATCGAACACGGCACGGGCATGGACCAAGGGGTTGTAAGTGAAGAGGCCTTCAGGACTTCCCAGGTCGGAAAGCCCGGCATTCAGGGAGCACACAAGCCTGTCCAAGGCAGAACACATGTAGGTACTATAGCATAAAAGAGGGAGAAAAGGGTACTCTGACCAAGCCATGAAGGATGTGCTGATAAAAGGTGTGATCTTCGACAAGGACGGGACCCTCTTCGATTACGGAGAGGTCTGGGGACCTGTGGTCAAGGACTGTGTCGACACGATCCTCATGACCTTCGACCTGAGGAACAAGGACAGGATCCGGCGGGAGATCTACCAGATAATCGGCGTGGATGACGAAGGAAGGGTCTATCAGGACGGATTCCTCTTCAACCATGACAAGCTGGTCAGAATCGTCCTGAGGATCTTCCGCTTCTGTATAGTGAACAGGATCAGCCCTGTCGCCATGTACAGGACGATCACACGCATGCTCAACAGCCAGAACCTGAAGGTGGTGCGCAAGATCCACAGCATGGACTTCAGCCGCCTCCAGGACCTCTTCGAGGAGCTCGACTCCCGTGGGATGGTGATTGGTGTCGTGACCAATGACATCACAGCCAACACGAAGGCCATACTAGATGGCATGGGCATTTCCCGTCATGTCCGCTTCCTGCGCACCAAGGAATCAAACTGCAGGCGCAAGCCATCCAATGAATCAATCAAGCAGTTCTGCACGCTTTTCGGTCTCAAGAGCGAAGAGGTCGCCGTAGTGGGTGACTCTGTCGTCGACATGGAATACGCCAAAGCCGGCAAGGTCGGCTATACAGTGGCCGTCCTGACCGGCTATGGCAATGGAGAAGTCCTCTCCCAATGGGCGGACGTCGTCTACGACAAGGTCGAGGACCTGGTGGATGACAACGTCCTGCTACCACCACTCCTGTGAAAGGTAACGCTCTCCTGTATCAGGCAGCATCACCAGGATCCTGGCACCTTCCCCAGCGAGCTTCAGAGCACCAGAAAGCGCCGCACCAGACGAGATCCCCACAAGCAGGGCCTCCTTGCGTGCCAGCTGGCGTGTCATGTCGATGGCCTCGTCCTCTGTGACCGTGACAACCTGGTCGACAAGTGCCGGGTCGTAGAGCCCTGGCACGAAGCCAGCTCCTATGCCCTGTATGCGGTGGCGGCCAGCACGTCCCTCAGAAAGCATCGGGGAGGCGGCGGGCTCGACTGCCACGATGCGCGTGGCAGGGCTTTCCACCCTGAGCCGCCTTGAAAGCCCCATGATCGTACCAGCGGAGCCGACGGAGGCGACGACATGGGTGAGCGTGGAAGCGAAATCATCAAGGACCTCCTGGGCGGTCGTCATCTCATGGGCCCTGGCGTTGTCAGGGTTGGAGAACTGGTCAGGCATCCAGGCCCCGGGAGTGCTTGCAACAAGCTCCCTGGCCTTCGCCACAGCGCCCTTCATGCCCTCACCCGCAGGTGTGAGCACCAGCTCCGCTCCAAGTATGCCCATGAGCTTGCGCCTTTCAAGACTCATGCTTTCAGGCATGACGAGCACACAGCGGTAACCCCTCACGGCGGCCATGGCCGCGAGGGCGATCCCTGTGTTGCCACTGGTAGGTTCTACTATTGTGCCACCAGCGCTGAGGAGGCCCTTCTCCTCAGCCCCCTTGATCATGAAGAGGGCCGCACGGTCCTTCGCGGATCCAAGCGGATTTAAGCGCTCGGCCTTGACGAAGACCTCGGCACCATTGGTGGCGATATGGGACAGCCTGATCACAGGCGTCCGTCCTATGAGCTGTGTTATATCATTATAAATCATGCATGAAGCTTAGCAGGAAGCGGCCAGGCATGGAAGCTGTGCAGGGCTTGCAGAGATTTGTGAAGATGCGTATCCTAAGGATGTTGTTGGAAACACTTATCCAGCACCGTCCAGGGTTCCGGTTGATATGTAGGAGCCCGGTTTTAAGCGCATATCCCCGTCATGCAAGTGGCGGGGGTTTTTGTCTGCCACCACCTGCTTGCCCAAGCCCATCAACAAGTGGTTATCATTGATGACATGGGCAAGCCGAGCCACCTGGACATCATCATCCTGATCCTACTTGCCATGCTCCTCGTACCACTGTGGGCCTCGCTTGATGTGGGCGGTGGCAGCATGGTCAGCATCCATGCGGATGGAGGTCAGTGGCTCTACCCACTGGACCAGGACAGGACAGTCGAAGTCGAAGGTCCGCTTGGGGTGACGACGATCCAGATCGAGGATGGATCGGCACGTATCATCTCATCGCCCTGCCCCACACGATCGTGCATGAGGATGGAAGCCTCGATGAGCCCGGAGAGTCTTGTATGCCTTCCGAACAGGGTGAGCGTCAGCATCACAGGCGGCCCGGAGGACGTTGATGTCATTGTCTACTGAGGAGAGGGGCATCATCATACGGCTGGCATCGCTCTCGCTGTCGCTGTCAGTGCTGGAGTCAGGACTGCCACATGTCATACCCTTCCTGCGGCTTGGACTTGGGAACATCGCCCTGCTGTGGGGTCTTGGACGCTTGCCAGGGGCGCTCTTCATCCTGCTTTGCGCCCTGCGCTGGCTCTTGTCGGCCTTCATGGCAGGCACCCTCTTGTCACCCTACGGGCTCGCAGGACTCGCAGGAAGCGCCGCCAGCTGCCTTGCCATGCTCCTTTTCCACCGCCTTGCAGGCAAGCGGCTTTCCTACTACTCGCTCTCCCCGCTTGGCAGCATGGCCTCAGGAGCGGCCCAGCTCCTGGTCTCAAGCCTTGTGCTCTCGACAAGCGTGATGGGGCTGCTGCCACTGATGCTCACCTTCAACCTTGCAAGTGGACTCGTGACAGGAATCATAGCCGCCAAGGCGGAAGCCCATCTCGTGCTTGACGCAGGAGATGCCAGTACGGAAGAAGGAGGCAGGTGGACAGGCCTCGCCCTCCTCCACATACCACTGATCATAATCACGGCCCTGGCGGACAAGCCCTGGGTCCTCCTGCTCCTCTTCCTGGCAGCGCTCATGTCATGCCACCTCGCAGGACGGCGCATAAGGCCAGGGCTCTATGCTGTGTCATTCATCAGCGTGGTCTTATTCAACCTGCTCTCCCCCTCAGGCAGGATCATCGCCTCCTTCATTACAGAAGGGGCCTTGATGGATGGCATCAGGAAGGGGCTGGTGCTGCTGTCACTGACAGCACTGTCCCAGAGCTTCGCCGCGAGCGGGCTACGTGCAGGAGGACTGCCAGGACAGGTGCTCACCGCCTATGGACGGCTCAACGCCGCACTCTTCCAGGAGGAAGGCAGCTTCAAGGAACGCCTCAGGCGCCTGATGTCTGGACAGGGGCAGGACAAAGGAGGCGGGGACAGGCCGGTGCGGACCATGCCGAGGGTCCTGGTCCTGACTGTGGCTGCCCTCATCGCCCTCATCGCATGATGTTCCAGCAAACGGGTGAATTTCACGTGAAGGAGAACAGGCAGAAGATTATAGCGTCAACATGTGTGAATCCAAGACATCATATACCCTGATTCCTTGTATTGATGTTCCAATGTTCACATCAAACACAAATGAATCGATTCAACACGCCGACATTCACTTCAAAAGCTCTCTTATTTCTTCCATTTCCGGATCTTACAACCTGCCACTTGACGCTTTTCACTTCCACTTACGATAATCCTCAATGCAAGTAGAAGAAAAAAACTTCCAATAAGGAGAAAGACAATGGCAAGTGCAAGTGTGAACATCGATTCGTTCCCCGGGCAGAAAGAGCTCCAGGAACTCATCGAACGCGTCAAGCGCGCCCAGGTCATCTACTCCTCCTTCAGCCAGGAGCAGGTGGATGCGATTTTCCGCGAGGCGGCCATCGCTGCGAACAACGCACGTATCAGCCTTGCCCAGGACGCTGTCCAGGAGACAGGAATGGGCATTGTTGAGGACAAGGTCATCAAGAACCATTTCGCAGCTGAGTACATCTTCCATAAGTACAAGGATGACAAGACCTGTGGTGTCATCGAGTCCGATGATGGTTTTGGCATTGAGAAGATTGCAGAGCCCAAGGGCGTCATCTGCGGCATCATCCCCACCACCAACCCGACATCAACAGCCATCTTCAAGAGCCTGATCGCCCTCAAGACACGCAATGCGATCATCTTCAGCCCCCACCCGAGGGCAAAGAAGTGCACCTGTGACGCCGCACGCATCGTCCGTGACGCCGCCATCAAGGCAGGCGCCCCTGAGGACATCATCGCCTGGATCGATGAGCCGACGATGGAGAAGACGGACTTCTTGATGAAGCACCCACTGGTCAACCTGATCCTGGCCACCGGCGGTCCTGGCATGGTCAAGAGCGCCTACTCCTCTGGCAAGCCCGCCATCGGTGTCGGAGCCGGCAACACACCTGCCCTGATCGACAAGAGCGCAGACATCAAGATGGCCGTCTCCTCGATCCTCATGTCCAAGACCTTCGACAATGGTGTCGTATGTGCCTCCGAGCAGGCCGTCATTGTCCACAAGGACATCTACGATGCTGTCAAGAAAGAGTTCAAGGCCCGTGGCGCCCACTTCCTGACCAAGGATGAGATGGCCAAGATGGAGCCTGTCATCCTCGATCCAGCCCGTGGCACGGCCAGCCCGAAGATCGTCGGCCAGCCCGCTTGGAAGATTGCCGAGATCGCTGGATTCGAAGTCCCCAAGACCACCAAGGTCCTTATCGGAGAGGTCACCAAGGTCGCTGCCGAGGAGGCCTTCGCCCATGAGAAGCTCTCCCCTGTCCTGGCCATGTACAAGTGTGGCAACTTCGGAGAGGGTGCTGACATGGCGGCCCGCCTGATCGCCCTCGGTGGTTTCGGCCACACCTCCGTCCTCTACATCGACGAGAAGGAGAAGGACAAGGTCGATGCCTATGGCCGCGCTGTCAAGACAAGCAGGATCCTGATCAACATGCCAGCCAGCCAGGGCGCCATCGGTGACATCTACAACTTCCGCCTCGAGCCCAGCCTGACGCTCGGTTGCGGTAGCTGGGGCAACAACTCCATTTCCGAGAACGTCGGCCCCAAGCACCTGTTGAACATCAAGACGCTGGCCAAGAGGAGGGATAACATGCTGTGGTTCCGTCTGCCGCCCAAGGTGTATTTCAAGTACGGCTGCCTGCCTGTCGCACTGCAGGAGCTCGAGAACAAGAAGAGGGCCTTCATCGTCACAGACAGCTTCCTCTTCAACAGCGGCATGATCGACCGCATCACAGACCAGCTTGACAGCATGGGTGTCGAGACCGAGGTCTTCCACCAGGTCAAGCCGGATCCGACCCTTGGCACGATCAACACCGCCATGCAGCTGGTCAACGCCTACAATCCTGATGTCATCATCGCAGTCGGTGGTGGCAGCCCGATGGATGCCGCGAAGATCATCTGGCTGCTCTATGAGCACCCGGAAGTCTCCTTCGAAGGCCTGGCCCTCCGCTTCATGGATATCCGCAAGAGGATCTACAACTTCCCCAACATGGGCAAGAAGGCAGAGCTCGTCTGCATCCCGACCACCTCTGGTACTGGTAGTGAGGTCACTCCCTTCGCCATCATCACAGATGAGAAGACCGGCATGAAGTGGGCGATCGCGGACTACGCACTGACCCCGAGCATGGCCATCGTCGACAGCGAACTCGCCATCGGCCAGCCCAAGGGCCTGACAGCCAGCTGTGGTATCGACGTCCTGACCCACGCCCTCGAGGCCCTGGTCTCCTCGATGTCGACCGACTACACGAACGGACTCGCCCTCGAGGCCACGAGGCTGATCTTCAAGTACCTGCCCCAGGCCTATGCTGATGGCACGAACGTCAAGGCCCGTGAGAAAGTCCACAACGCCTCCACAATGGCTGGCATGGCCTTCTCCAACGCCTTCCTCGGCGTGTGCCACTCCATGGCCCACAAGCTCGGCGCTCAGTTCCATGTCCCACATGGCATGGCCAACGCCCTGCTGCTGACCAACGTCATCCGCTTCAACCGCAATGACAACCCGACCAAGCAGGCTGCCTTCCCGCAGTACGAGTACCCCTCTGTCACCAGCCGCTATGCACGTGCTGCCGACTACGTGGCCATGAACTGCAACGACACGCCTAATGGCAACTACATTGTCATCAAGCCTGGCATGACGATGGAGCAGAAGGTCGACGCCCTGATCGATGGTGTCGAGAAGCTGAAGAAGGAACTCGGAGTGCCCTCCTCCATCCAGGAGTGGGGTGTCAGCGAGGCTGACTTCCTGGCTGTTGTCGATGAGCTTTCAGTCAAGGCCTTCGATGACCAGTGCACGGGTTCCAACCCACGCTATCCGCTGATCAGCCAGATCAAGCAGCTCTACCTCGATTCCTTCTATGGCCGCCCATGGACGGAAGAGGCCTGAGCCGTCAAAAGACAGGGGCTGCCTCATGACACGTGAGTGAAGCAGCCCAGCCATCCAACACAGGACCGGCACAAGATGCCGGTCCTGTCTTTTTCAACATAGTAAACGACCTGCCGTCAGGCTGCCTCACCATGACATGGCAGGGTGAATGGAACACTGGTTCAAAATCAATCAAGACATACAAAAATAGTTCATGTCATCAAGTATTCTATTACAATTTAACGACTTATTCGATTTCAAAATTTCTAAAACTTTTTGTTGACCGGTTTAGAAAACCGATTTAGCATATTCACAGGGAGTAAGGAGACTTGCTCCTTTCCAATGCTTCCAACAAAAGGAGAAATAACATGAGAAAAGCATTGACAGTCCTGCTCATCGCACTCGTGGCCATTTCAAGCGTCTTCGCCAATGGCGCCAGCGAAAGCAGCGGTCGCACTGAGATCTACTTCCTGAACTTCAAGCCAGAGATCGCAGACGTCTACACCAATGTCGTCAAACCTGCATTCGAGGCTGCCTATCCCCAGTACGAGCTGAAGGTCGTCACAGCGGCTTCCAACCAGTACCAGAGCACCCTGCGCAGCGAGCTGGCAAAGAGCGAGCCACCTGTGATCTTCCAGGTCAACGGACCTGTCGGCATCGCAGAGAACGCCACCACGGTCGCCCCACTCCAGGACACCGACTTCTACAACCTGCTGGCTGACAAGGGCATGGCCCTCTCCCTCGATGGCAATGTCGTCGCAGTCCCATATGCGGTTGAAGGTTATGGCATCATCTACAACGACGCCATCATGCGCAAGTACTTCGCCCTTCCTGACAAGGCGGTCGACATCAACAGCGCTGAGGAGATCAACAACTTCGAGACCCTCAAGGCCGTTGTCGAAGACATGACGGCACACCTCGACGAGCTTGGCATCCAGGGCGTCTTCGCCGCCACCAGCTTCATGCCAGGCAGCGAGTGGAGGTGGACGACACACCTTGTGAACCCCGCCCTCCAGGCTGAGTTCACCGACCTCGCCACCACACAGGCGGCAGCCACATTCGACTTCACCTACAGTGAGAACTTCCAGAAGCTCTTCGACCTCTACCTCGACAACTCAATCGCCCCACGCGGCATGGTTGGTTCCTACGGTGATGGTGACAGCATGTCACAGTTCGCCCTTGGACAGGTCGCCATGGTCCAGAACGGCAACTGGGCAGCCGCCCAGATCCTTGGCACCGCTGGCAACACCGTTGCTGATGACGACATCAAGTTCCTGCCCCTGTACATGGACATCGAAGGTGAGGAATCAAAGGGTATCAACATTGGTACTGAGAACTACCTCGCATTCAACAAGAACGCATCTCCAGAGGCCATTGAAGGTGCCGATGTCTTCCTGACCTGGCTCTACAGCAGCGATGAAGGCAAGCAGATCGTCACCAACGACCTCATGTTCATCACCCCCTTCGCCAGCTTCTCCAGCGACGAGGTCCCAGATGACCCACTGGCCCGCCAGGTCAACATCTGGATGAACAAGGAAGGCGTAACATCCATCCCATGGGTCTTCAACGGCATCCCATCCGAGCAGTGGAAGGCTGACTTCGCCCAGGCCATGCTCGAGTACATCAACGGCCGCTACACCTGGGACCAGGTGACAGCTACCGCACAGGACGCATGGGCCCGCGAGGCCTCACTCACCGGCAGGTGAGGACATAGCCCGGCCTGAGCCTGGCTGAGAACGGGGCCGCCATCTCAAGGATCTTGGAATGGCGGCCTTTTTCCAAACAACGGGAACAAAACAATGGAAAAGTCACTACGCAGATACTTCCCACTCTTCGCCCTCCCCGCGCTGATCTGCTTCACCATCGCATTCCTCATTCCGATGGTATGGGGTTTCGTGCTCTCCTTCTGCGAGTTCACGAACATCACGGATGCGCACTTCGTGGGTTTCAGGAACTACATCAGGGCCTTCACGGTTGACAACTACTTCACCCAGGCCTTCTGGTTCACCCTCGCCTTCACGGTCGTGACAGTGATCACGATCAACATACTCGCCTTCGCACTAGCCCTCGTCCTGACGAAGAACGTACCTGGGACAAATGCCTTCAGGACGATCTTCTTCATGCCGAACCTTATCGGAGGCATTGTCCTTGGCTGGATCTGGCAGGTCGTACTCAATGGCGTGCTTGCGAACTTCCAGCAGACCTTGCTGTCTGACTCCAAGTATGGCTTCTGGGGTCTTGTCATCCTGATGAACTGGCAGAACGTAGGCTACATGATGGTCATATACATCGCCGCTATCCAGAACATCCCGACAGACATGCTCGAGGCGGCCCAGATCGACGGAGCCAATGGAAGGACCACGCTCTTCCGTATCACGATACCTTCTGTCATGCCGTCCATCACGATCTGCCTCTTCCTCACATTGACAAATGGTTTCAAGCTCTACGACCAGAACCTCGCACTCACCAATGGAGCCCCGAACCATCAGACGGAAATGCTGGCCCTCAACATCTTCAACACCTTCTATTCAAGAACAGGGTTCGAAGGTGTCGGTCAGGCCAAGGCCGTCATGTTCACAATCATAGTCGCGGCGATCGCCCTCGTGCAGCTCGTGGCGACAAGGAGCAAGGAGGTCGAATCCTGATGGCAGCCGTAGGTAGGAAATACACCAAATGGATCCTCTTCGCGATCCTCATCATCGTTGCCGCCTTCATCATCTTCCCCATCCTCGTGGTCGTGATGAACTCCTTCAAGGGCAACCTCTTCATCTCTTCTACAGGAGCCTTCCAGCTTCCAAATGAACAGAGCTTCGTCAAAATGGCGAACTACGTGAACGGCGTCGCACGCATCAACTTCTTCAGCGCCTTCGGCTATTCGCTGTGGATTACGATCGCCTCCGTCGTCTTCATCCTCCTTTTGACGAGCATGCTCGCCTGGTACATCACCCGCGTGAAGGGCCGTGTGACCTCGATCATCTACTATCTCCTGGTCTTCTCGATGATCGTCCCCTTCCAGATGGTCATGTTCACGATGAGCAAGTTCGCCAACATGATCCACCTCGACAACCCAGTGGGGATCATCGTACTCTATGTCGGCTTCGGCTGCGGCATGAGCACCTTCATGTTCTCCGGCTTCATCAAGAGCATCCCGGTCGCACTTGAGGAGGCGGCCATGATCGATGGTGCCAATCCTGTGAGGACCTTCTTCTCAGTCGTCATGCCCATGCTGAAGAGCACGGCCATCACGATCGCGATCCTTGAGACGATGTGGGTCTGGAACGACTACCTGATGCCTTACCTGGTCATCGGTACGGAGTACAGGACCATTCCTGTCGCGATACAGTACCTGCGTGGTGGCTACGGATCCGTCGACATGGGAGCCATGATGGCCATGCTTGTCCTGGCGATGATTCCTGTTATTGTCTTCTTCCTCGCCTGCCAGAAGCACATCATCCGTGGTGTACTTGCTGGTGCGGTCAAGGGCTGAACTTTGAAAGGGGGTGTTGATGACGAACACGACAATACGCAAGAGGGTCACGATAGCCGACATCGCAAGGGAGGCCGGTGTGTCGAAGACAGCTGTGTCCTTCGCCTTCAATGCCCCAGGGCGTATCGGTGACGAGACAAGGAGGAAGATCCTCCTCGTCGCCGAGAAGCTCAACTACATACCAGACCCCACCGCACGCAAGTTCTCGCGTGGGGTCCAGATGACGCTGGGCTTCCTGCTTCCGCAGGCCCTGGACGTCTGTTTCGCAAACCCCTACATCATTGAAGTCATGCGCGGCCTGGGCGCGGTCGTCCAGGAGCATGGCTACATGCTCACCGTGATCCCACCCTTGAACGACTCGATCGGGGAGGCGGTGAAGAACGCGACCGTCGATGGCCTTGTGACAATGGGCTACCTGGTCGCAGATGGAGTCTCTGGCATAGTCGATGTGCGTGCCATGCCCCTCGTGATGATCGATGGTGGCAACGACGGTCAGCACATCTCAGTCAACATAGATGACGAGGCGGCGGCCCACCTCCAGCTCAGCCAGGTCCTCAAGAGGGGCCATAGGCGCATAGCCGTCCTCTCCCTACCCGCCCCCAGCCTGACACCGAAGGCCAATGACAAGGGCATAGTCGGACGGAGGATGGCAGGTTACAAGAGGGCGCTTGAGGAGGCAGGGCTTGGACTTGACGCCCTGCGGCTCTTCCAAGGGGAGGCCACCTGGCAGGCTGGCTGGGATGCGGCTCCTGCGATAAGCCTCTCAGGGGTCACCTGCCTGGTGACAATGAGTGACATCCAGGCCTTCGGCTTCCTCGACTGGTGCCAGGCCCATGGCATCAGGATCCCTGATTCGATATCAGTAGTCGGCTTTGACGATGTCAAGGGCAATGGAGCCTATGGCAGGCTGTCGACAATCAGGCAACCTGCCAGGGAAAAAGGAGTCATGGCGGCACGGCTGCTCTTCGATATCCTGCACGGTCAGGAACCGGCAGGACCACCACTGGTGCGGCATTCCTTCGTTGAAGGAGGCACATTGAAGGACATAAGCGACAGCATATAGGCTGGAGGAGTTTTCCATGGATACTACAAGAGCCCGCTACAGCGGCATCCTGATGCATGTGACAAGCTTCAGGACAAGATATGGCATAGGTGACCTCGGACGGGAGGCCTACCGGTTTGCCGACAAGCTCAAGGAAAGCGGAGTGACACTATGGCAGGTCCTGCCACTTGGCCCGACAGGCTATGGCAACAGCCCTTACGCCGCACGTTCGACATTCGCGGGCAACGAGCTGTTGATCGACCTGGAGGCACTGGTGTCGGAAAAGCTGCTCGGAGCCAACGACATAGCCTTCCCTCCCGTCTTCGATCCAGACCATGTGGAATTCGACCGGGTGAGGGAGTACAAGCTGCCCCTGTTGAAGAAAGCGGCAGCCAACTTCCTGCTCTCACGCAAGGCTGACAAGGCCTACAGGTCCTTCAAGAAGGCCAACGCCTTCTGGTTGGATGACTACGCGGTCTTCATGACGCTCTACGATGAGAAGTACCAGGATGCCAGGTGGATGCTCTGGGATGAGAAACATGACAGCACCACGATCAAGCGCTGGGAAGCAAGGGCAGAGGTCTACAAGGTGCTGCAGTTCTTCTTCCAGAAGCAGTGGAAGGCGCTGAAGGACTACGTCAACTCGCTTGGAATCCGGATCATCGGTGACATCCCGATTTTCGTCGGTGCCGACAGTGCCGACACCTGGAGCCATATAGAGCTCTTCAAGACGGATGAGAGCGGTGCCTACAGCGCCGTCTCAGGCGTACCACCAGACAACTTCTCCGCCACCGGCCAGCGCTGGGGCAACCCTGTCTACGACTGGGGCAGGCACCAGGAAAGCGGCTTCGAGTGGTGGCTTGAGCGCATCGGGCGCCAGCTTGAGCTGTGCGACATCCTGCGCATAGACCATTTCCGTGGCTTCGATGCCTACTGGGAGGTCAAGGCATCCGATCCGACTGCGGAATTCGGACGCTGGACCAAGGCACCTGGCAAGGCCTTCTTCAAGGCGCTCAGGGAACGCTTCGGCGAGCTGCCCATCATCGCAGAGGACCTTGGATTCATGACAGACTCCGTGAACAAGCTGCGCAAGGACAACAAGCTTCCAGGCATGAAGATCTTCCAGTTCGGCTTCACCCGGCTGCCAGATGGGTCCTGGGATCCTTATGACACCTTCCTCCCTCACAACTGGGAGGAGGACTTCGTCGCCTACCCTGGCACCCATGACAACGAGACCATCATGGGCTGGTACAAGGGCTTGGACGATGGAATGCGCCACTTCGTCAGGGAATACCTGGGCTGTGGGGACGAGGAGCTGCCCTGGGCGATGATCCGTGCAATGATGCTCTCACATGCGCAGTACGCGATCGTCCCGCTTCAGGACGTACTGGGACTCGACAACAGCGCCAGAATGAACACGCCAAGCACATGCAACGAGCTCAACTGGTCGTGGAAGGTCGATGTCGCGGCCTTTGACGACTACCGCATCAGCAGGCTGAGGCACCTGGTGAAGATCTCAGGACGCAATGGCCTGACCTACGATGAGCGCATCAAGCAGATCGAGGCTGGAGCATCAAAGAAGGAGTGATCAAGGAGGGGGCTGGCAAAGCCCCCTTCCTCATCCTGCCACAGGGCCGCTGAGCAGAGAGACAGTGTAGCGCAGCTGCTCCATCAGGCGTGGCACGTACTCATCCATTGGCAGGCTCTCCCACTCGTAACCGGAGAGGCTGCGCACCCTCTCTCCGTAATCAGACATCACAGGCACAGGGGATGAGGCAGACTCAAGCGCCTCCTTCCCTAGTGAATGGATCATCGCCCCTGGCTGGTTTGACAGGCGGCAGCCATTGAAGGCCAGCCCGTCCTTACCACGGACCGCAGAGGAGAAGAAGCAGCGGCAGATGACTGGACGCACACCATAGGCCCTGCAACGCCTGTGCACACCATCGAACAAGGGACAGGCCCCATCGCCTGCATGCCAGTCAACATCAACACCGTTTTCGAGCAGGGTCCAGGCGATGGCCAGGGCCTCGCCATGGCAGAGCTCTGGGACGAAACAGGCGCAGCAGTTGCCACAACGTGGTGGACAGTGGAGGCCGAACTCATCCTCAAAGGCCGAGAAGTCACCGGCTATCGAATCATAGAAGTCCAAGACCTGTACAAGCTCATCGTGTAAAAGTGAGCCTATGAGCATGGAAATATCGTATTTCACGAAGCGATGTATTAGCATCAGGACGCTTTGAGATGCAAGTGGTAGGGGCAAATGACAAACAGTTGTTAAACTAAATACATTTGTTCCCGATCAATCTTCACACAATCTCCTCATTCAAGCCATCGACACTCTACGCTTTTTATGCATAAATTAGGCCAGCTCCGGATGGCGGACAGAAACTTTATTCAAATATCCCTCACACACCATCATCTCAAGCCTTCCGGAGCTTTTGATTTGAATCGCAAGTGAAAGACATAGGAACAGCGGGGCGCACACCCCGCTGTTCCCTTTCCATCCAAGCGCTTCAGCCCTTGTTCACCAACTTGTACATCCCATCAGCCTCATCGAGCACATCGTATAAGGCGAAGGCCGCGATGATCAAGGCTGTGATGACAGGGCTGTAGCCAGCGGCCGCCCCTGTCGTGATGATGGAGCTGGCAATGGCCCACTCGGCGAAGGCATCCTCATAGATGCTGCTGATCCATTCGGTGAACTCCACCTTCTCCCCTCCATAGTTCTTGTACTCGATCACTGTCATGATCCCACTGGCCAGTATGCCGGCGGCTACAGCGGCGACACAGGCTGCGGACACCTTGCCCCAGACCATGACCTTGGGGATGAAGGCGTACACGATGGCTGCGGTCAAAAGGACCGTCGCCTTCACGACCAACGACTTCAACTCACTATAGAACTTCTTCATCTGGGCTGTGGTCATCGCACGTGAGTTCATGGCATACAGGTGGCGGGCATCATCCTCGATCGATGCGATCTGGCTCTTGACCTGCTCGTAGTCCTCGCTGCTCATCAAGCCCTTGGCACTGTCAAGGACCTCATAGGCATCCTGGCTTGTGGATGCTGTGTAGGCATAGTCCATGACAGCCCTGCCATCCTCCTCGCCAAGCATGCCCCGGGCGACAGCCTCGCCGTCATTCGATACCAGCACCGCAAGCTCCTCTTCACTCAGCTCCTTGGCCACGCTCTCGCTCATCAACAGCTCCTTCTGCTGGTCGATCATGCGGGCGACCCGGCTGAAACGCTCATCCACGCCCTGGTTCCTCACAGCCGCGGCATCAAGCGTACAGCCATAGAGTGATGACAAGAGCACAAGGGTGAAGACAATCAGGTTCAGTGTACGTGACAAGATACTGTTCATTCTTTACCTCCTTCCCCCCAGTCGTAGCGGAAGGACAGGAGGAAGGTGAAGGAGAACCTGCCAAGCTGCCCTATGGCTTCTGAGAGGGTGTATGCATCACTGGCTCCTGCAGATACAAGGTCCCTTGCATTGAGCCGGAGCTCAATGGACGACCAAGGCAGGCGCCATTCGAATCCAAGCCTGAGATGGTTTGAGAAGCGTATGTCTCCATCACTATCCAAACCAAAGGGGAAGAAGATATCAGCAAGTGAGAGTCCGATATAAACACCCCAATCCGGCATGATGTACCAATCAGCAGATACCGCTGTGTTGAGGAAGGCCCTGTCATCAGCAATATCGCGTGTCGAGTACCAGCCAAGTCCAAGTGAGAGCCTCAGCTCATCACCGAGCCTCAGTGAAGCCTCCCCGCCCACCCCTGTCGTGTCATGGACAAGTGAAAGCAGTGAGGCCATGTCCACACCCACGGAAAGGGAGAGCCCATGAAGGACCCCTGCAAGGCAGAATGAGAGAATGCTGGTGGCCAGGAGTTTCCTCATGTTCAGAATGCTAGGACAGCACTGCCACTGGTGATCGGCGTTTTTGTCCACTTCCGGGGCCAGGTGGTTCAAGACAGGGCGGAAAGCCTGTCTGGAACATCCAGATGGCATGAAAAAAGCCCTGCATCAGCTCATGCAGGGCCCAGCTTGGAGGACAGTGTCCACTAATTGGCCGTATCCGGTTCGTTTTCCGCCTTTCCAGGCCAGCCAAGGGCGGTCCGCATCTCCTCTTCACGGTCCTGGAAACGCTTGGATGTGAACTTCACCTCATCACCACCTTGGAGTGTGAAGGTGACCCCCTGGTGGAAGTCATCGACCTTGTGCAAGGTATAGGTGTCGACCTGGTCCGCGCTGAAGGTATGCATGAGCGACGCCCCTCCTGACGCCTTCGCGCGCGTATAGAAGAGCACGGTCTGGCTGAAGATGACAAGAAGCCCTTTCACAAGCTCCGCCTTGTCTCCGTTAACCTTCACCATGCCACATTTTATACTGAAGAAATCCTTGGTGCCCAGCGCCGCTTCCACATCCTTGACAGGGACCACGTCGTTCATGACATGGAAGACATAGGCAAGGACGAAGAGGAGCGCGAAGAGGGCGAGGTCAAAGGCCCTGCCCCCTACAGGAACGAAGAGTATCACCGCGAGCACGACAGGCATCGCATAAAGCACAGCCTTCTTCAAAAGCCGACCTCCTGTATCACTTGGGAAAAAACTTAGCACAGAATTTGCCCTCCCCTCAATGGCGGTGTGAAGCTTGGCGCATCCAGATACGAAAGGAGGTGGTGCCGACCGGCACCCGAGACAAGTACATGAGGAAAAGCACTCTCGCACTTTTTGCAGCCCTGGCCATCCTGGCCTGCCTCTTATGCATCAGCTGCCAGGACAGTGCCGACACGGCCGACCTGCGTGTCACACTTGATGACACGAGCCGCACGCTCAGCCCCAAGGATCCCGACTTCGAAATCTCATCCTACTTCGTCACCTGCACGGACACGAACGGGGAAAGCAAGGCACAGGTGACCAGCTACCGTACCAGCTTCGTGATCCAGGGCCTGCCCATAGGTGGCTACACATTGACAGCCTATGGTCGTAATGCCCAGGGTGAGGACATTGTCAAAGGCTCGACGGAGTTCAACCTCAGCAGGACGAACACCAGTGCCACGATCGCCCTTTCCGAGATGATCGGGGAAGGCCATATCGACCTGACCTTCGAGTGGGATGCATCCCTGACAATGGATCCAAGCGTCTTGGTCACACTCAGCCCACGTGACAGCAAGAGCACTGACGAGATCGTGATGGAGCTCACAGCCACTGACGGGACTGCGGTCTTCACCCAGAACGACCTGCCTTCTGGCTCCTACACGCTCAAGGCGGAGCTCTTCGATGGAAGCGTCAAGGTCGCAGGTTTTGTCGAGGCCGTGAGGATCAGCGACAAGGCGACGGTAAGCGAGGTGATCAGCTTCAACCTGGATGAGCTTCCAGACTCCTATGGGCAGATCACACTGAAGAACAACGCTGGCGTTCCCGTCAGCTGCACGATAGATGGTTTTCCATCGAACTGGACTGTCGCCGCCCAGGAAGATGTGACAGTCAGCCTCGAAACAGGCTCGCTTGAAGAGGAATCAATCAAGGTCGAATGGTATCTCGATGGGGAGAAGATCGGCACTTCGACCCAGGTGACGTTCTCAGCAGAGCCAGGCCAGCACCGCCTCGATGTCGTCGCATCTACAGACAAGCTCGGCTCTACAGGTTCCACCAGTGTCAAATTCGAAGCCGCCCTGCTCAAGAGTGTCGGACAGCCTGTGCTTGGGAGCATTGTGACAACCGGCGACCAGGGGATCACGCTCTCCAAGGACAACATCGTGACCTTCCTGCATGATGGACGTGTGGCAATCGCCGACAATGGGGCCAACAAGCTGTACATCTGCTCGATTGTCAAGAACAGCCTGGATGTCGAGTTCACAACCGACCTGACCTACGATGTTTCGCACATGAGCGCCCTGCCTAATGATTACAAGGTCGCCATCGCAGACCGCACGACGATGCAGCTGAGGACCTTCACCTACAATGCCAACACGCCCACCCTTGTCGCTGACAAGTCGAACGAATCCTTCCTCATGCAGGATACAGGCATGAAGTGGTCCAAGGTCTACGCCTTGATGGATCATGCGGAATGGTCAAGGTATGAAGACCACATGGTCATGGTCGGCATGGTCTACAACTCGAACAAGGCGGACAGCAACCATTCGAATGCGATCGGCTATGTCGACTACCTGGGCGACATCAAGAACGGGCATGGACAGTACCTCGACTACAGCATGGAGGACAATGAGTTCGAACTCGTCACGACCTCCCCGCTCGACGATGAAGTCATACTCTGGGACAACGAGACCTCCCAGCTCAACGCCTGGTACTACTATGACAATGGGACTGGAGGCGGTGCGATGTACATCAAAGGCGACCTTCCCGGGCTCAAGCCAAGTGCGATCTGCTCGCTGCCTTCCGTGGATACAGGTGTCTGCAGGGTCGTAATGGCCATTGGTGACAGCTTCCGCTTCTTCGAAGCCGACAGGGATGACAGGATGAACGACACCGCCTTCCATGAAGTCACATCAGAAGCGGTCGACCGCTCAAGCCTGGATGGCTCTGACCTCGATACGGCTTTCATGGTGCTCAGCCGCGACCTGCGCTTCCTCTACGCCTTCAACAGCGGGGACTCAAGCATCTCGACCTATGAGGTCACGGAAGATGGACGTCTGAGCTACGTCGACAGGACCCAGCTCGACTGGGCGGCCAGTGACGCCAGGATCTCCAGGAACGGAGAGTACATGGTCGTCACAACAGATGAGCAGCCCGAAATCGCCATCATGAGGATCCGCGTATCTGAATGACAGGCGCTCCTGAAAGACCCACCTATGCTCCCCGGGCTCCGGCCTGGGGGGATCTTCATCCAATGCAGGAGATGGTCAAACGTCAGGAACGTCCTTGGAATCAGCGCTTCCAGAAACTCTTGGTGAAAAGGGCGTAGACCGTGAAGAGCTCCAGACGGCCAACCAGCATCAGGAAGGAGAAGACCCATAGCGCCCAGTCTGGGTAGACGGCGAAGGTGAAGTTGATGCCTATGCCTCCAAGGCCTATGCCTATATTGCCAAGGCAGAGGATGACAGAGGTCACAGTCGTGATGAAATCCTGGTCGCACAGCGCTATGATCCCGCACCCGATGAAGAAGGTCATCATGTAGCAGGCAAGGAAGCCACCAATCCCCTGCGCGGCCTCATTGTCGTACTGGTCCTCACCAAGCGTGAGGGGCTGGATGATGTTCGGGTGGATGCGGCGGCGGATCGCATTGAGGCCCATCTTCGCACCCAGGGCGATACGCACGACCTTTGGACCGCCACCAGCCGATCCGGCACAGCCTCCGATGAAAAGCGTGATGAAGAGGATCATCTGGGAAAAAAGCGGCCAGACATTGTAATCAGTGGCACTGAAGCCAGTGGTCGTCATCATGGAGACGACGTGGAACGCAGCCTCCCTCAAGGCATCACCGAAACCGGTGTAGATCCCCCGTGCGAAGAGTTGCAAGGCGATCAGGAGCGAGAAGATCACGACCAGCCAGGCGTAGACCCTGAATTCCCCATCCTTGGCCATCTTCTTCACCTGCCCCTTCAGGATGAAGAAGTAAAGTGAGAAGTTCGCACCGGCGAGGAACATGAAGATGATACAGACCCACTCGATATAAGGGCTGTTGTAGGCTCCGATCGATACATTCATGGGTGCGAAGCCTGCCGCGCCCATGGTGCCGAACATGACAGTGAAGGCATGATACCAGTTGAGGCCGCCAAGCATCAGGAGGACGACCTGCACCAGGGAGATTCCTATATAGATGCCCCACAGCGACATGGCGGTACGGCGGATCGTCGGTGTCAGCTTCGACTTCGTCGGCCCGACGCTCTCAGCGCCTACAAGGGCATTGCCCTTGAAACCGAAGATGGGCAGGACGGCGACGAAGAGGACGACGACACCCATGCCTCCAAGCCAGTTCGTCATGCCACGCCAGAAGATGATCGACTGTTCGATGATCTCGATGTCCGGCATCGCCGTGGCACCTGTCGTCGTGAAACCTGACATGATCTCGAAATAACACTGGGCGAAGGAGCCCATGCTATGGGAGAAATAAAGTGGCAACGCACCGAAGAACGTCATCAAGACCCAGGTGAGGGTGACGATGAGCATCGACTCCTTCGTACCTATGCTCATATCCTTGTGCTTGCGTGTCATGACTATGACAGCAAGGCTGAAGGCGAGTATCAAGGCTATGGTCAAGGCGAAGGCCCCGAGCGCCCTGTACTCCCCATTGCATACAGCGATCACAGCAGGTATGAGGAGGATCATGGCGATGAAGACCATGATATACGCAAGAAAGCGGAATACTGATGTGAAGCTCATGTCAGGAGGTCCTCGACATAGGCGTAGTTCGAATGGGCCGCACTGATCAGCAGCGTGTCCCCTGCCTCGATCTGGTAGTTGCCATCGGGAATGATGTTGTCATCACCACCAACCTTCTTGACACCAGCTATGGTCAGCTTGCCCCTGAAATCGATGTCCTTCAGTTTCCTGCCGACGTACTTGAAATCAGGTGGGACCTCGTACTCATAGACCTCGATCTGGCCATCGAAGAGCGAGTGCAGGCTCTGGATCCTGCCACCACGCAGGTAACGGACGATCGCATCGACCGTCACGTTCGTTGTCGATACGACACCATCGATGTCCATGGCTTCAGCAAGGGCTATGTAGCTGTTGTTGGTCTTGATCAAGGCCACCGCCCTCTTGGTGCCCAGGCGCTTGGCGTAACTCGCCGCGATGATGTTGAGCTCATCGTTGTCAGTCACTGAGACAAGGACATCGCTCTGGTAAATCCTCTCCTCCTCCCAGAAACCCTCATCGGTGATCGCGCCATTGAGCACCATGATGTCGGCATAGTCCCTGGCGAAGCGCTCACAAGTGGACAGGTCCTTTTCGACCAGCGTCACATTGCGCCTCATGTCGGCTTCCATAGAGGCCAGGATGAAACGTGTGATCCTCGTCCCGCCGACGAGGACGATCTTCCGGATCTTGGAGTCCTTGAGGTTCGAGAGCTTGGAATAGATCTCACTCGATTCGTCATCATCGACGATGAGCGCGATCTCATCGCCTTCCCTGAGTATGGTGTCACCAAAGGGGGTGAAGGCCTTGCCGCGGCGGCGCACACCGGTGACGACGAAGCGCCCTGGGATGTCCTTGCGGACCTGGGCGAGTGACTTGCCGTCGAATATGCCACCCTTTTCGATATGCCGTGTGAACATCAGGAACTGCGCATATGGGAAGTATTCGAAGTCACGGAAGATGCCCGTCTCGATGATGCCGACAATCCTTTCCGCGGTCTCCTGCTCCGGGTTGACGATATGGCTTATGCCCAGGATGTCACCCCTCAGGTCACCACCAAGGTAGCTTATGCTGCGGATCGCGGCCACTGTCATGCCGACATCCTTGAAGGCTGATGCGACTATGCCGCAGGCGACAAGGTTGGTCTCATCACTGTCAGTGACGGCGATGACCGCCTCAGCCCCTTCCACGCCGGCGTCCCTCAATGTGTCGATATCAGTCGCAGAACCACATACGGTAAGACAGTCCAGCTTGGAATTCGCGGCAGCACACCGGTCGCTGCTGCTGTCAATGAAGACAACAGATTTCTTCTCGTCGATCAGGTGCTTTGCAAGCCTCAAGCCACGTCGTCCAGCACCAAGGATTATGACTCTCATGAATCCTCCTCAAAGCTGTCTAGATGCTACTCCAGAGCATATGCTAAATCAACAGGGATGCTGGCAAATTAGCAGCATCCCAACTACAAACACTTGTCACATAATGGATTCAGCAGACCACCCACTCTTCCTTCCATGGCAGGCTTTTGCCATACATGGAAGGTCTTTGCCATCACCCTGGTCCTAGATTGATGAGACCAGGGATGCGACTTCGTCGACCTGGGGGCAGAGGATTTCCTCGAGGTCCCTTGAGAATGGAGTCGGCCAGTCCTTGCCCGAGACGATCCGCACAGGCGCCTTGAGGGAGGACATGATGGCCTCATCAGAAGCGGCAAGGGCTGCGATAGAGGCCCCTACCGATCCTGCAAGAGGCGTGTCCTGGACAATGACCAGGCGGCCTGTCTTCAGGACCGAGGTCCTGACCGCCTGCCAGTCCAGGGGCTGGATCGTGCACAGGTCGATGTGCTCGACAGGCCGCTTCACATCAGCCAAGGCACGGCGGCAGGTGAGAGTGGCCCTGGAATAGGAGACCAAGGTCACCTCATCACCTTCGCACAGCAGCTGGGCCTTGCCAATCGGGAAGGACGAGAGGGCGTCACCACACTCCCCCATCGTGGAATAAAGGGCCTTGTGTTCACAGAAGAGCACTGGACCGGGGTCCGCAGCGGCGGCTTTCAGCAGGGCCTTCGCTGTGAAGGGGTCCGAGGGGCAGACGATCTTCAAGCCAGGTATGCCGAGGAACATGGTCTCAAGACTCTGGGTGTGCTGGCTCCCATGCCCGGTGCCAGAACCCATCGGGGCACGCAGGACCATGGGACAGTCCAGCTGGCCCGCGCTCATGTAGCGCAGCTTGGCCGCATGGTTCACCAGCGGATCAGAGGCAAGGGTCGCGAAGTCACCATACATGATCTCCACAACCGGGTGCTCACCCATGGCGGCGGCGCCTACGGCCATGCCGATGAAGCCCTCCTCGCTCACGGGCGTCTCCAGCACCTGGCCGGGGAAATGCTCCCACAGCCCCTTGGTGACAGAGAAGCAGCCACCATAGAGCCCCACATCCTCACCTATCAAGGTGGCTCGGGGGTCCGATGCGAGTATGTCTGCAAGAGCCTCCCTGATGGCATCACGGTAGCTGGCAGGATGCAGGCCGCTCCGACGCACTGGAACAGCGGGGCTTGGTGCGTATACATAGGCGTCCAAGGCCTCTGGGGGGAGGATCTCATCCCTATGTTCCCAGGCCTGCTTCCAGGCCTCGTCGACCTTGGCTTCCTCCTCCTGGCGCAGCCTCCTGACCTCTGTCTTGGAGTACGACAGCTTTGAGCACAGGCGGGATACAGGGTCCTTCGCCTTCCAGGCGGCCTCCTCTTCCTGCCCCCTGTAGGCCAGCCGGTCCGACTTGCTGTGGCCACACAGCCTGTAGGTGTCGACCTCGACGAAGACAGGCTCGTCATGTTCCACTATCCAGGAACGGGCACGGCGCACGGTGTCATGCACTGCCTGGTAGTCGTTGCCATCGGCCTTGAAGGACTTCATCGAGTAGCCTGCGGCACGTGAGGAGATGTCGGGTGTCGAGATCATCCTGGCCGCCGAAGCCGACATGCCGTAGTGGTTGTTCTCACAGTAGAACATCAATGGAAGTGACCAGACCGAGGCGAGGTTCATGCACTCGTGCACGACCCCACGGCTCGTAGCCCCGTCGCCCATTATCGCAACGGCGATCCCAGGCCTGCCCTGGCGGGAAAGGGCGAAGGCGATCCCCATGGCCAAGGCGACCGAGGAGCCCACGATGGCAGATGAGCCGAAGTTGTGGTGTTCCACATCGGTCATGTGCATCGAACCACCCAGGCCCTTGCAAAGGCCACGTGATGAACCAAGCAGCTCGCTGAACATCGCAGCGAGGTCAGACCCACTTGCTATGTTGAAACCATGGCAACGATGGGTCGGGACGATCCAGTCATCGTCCTCAAGCGCCAGGCAGAGCCCTGTATGGCTCGCCTCCTGTCCAATGTTCAGATGTGTCGTGCCGTATAACACACCCTCATCGAAGAGGCCCTGCAGCTTCTCCTCGAAAAGGCGTGAACGCATCATCAGACGGCACACGTCTTCGTCATTCATCAGCTTCTCCTCCTGGATGTGCAGTCCATGGAAAGCCCTTATCCCCAACACACTCTTGCATCATTATTCAGATGTAGACATGCTCTATCTGTCCCGTGAAGGACCAGTGGACGTCCTTCTCGCCATAATATTCGTGCGTCATCTCCTTGTCTAGGACAAGACGCTCGTCCATCTCCCTCATGTAGATCTTGCGGCAGGCGAAGGTCAGGCCGGCTTCCTCGTAGGTCAGGTAGTCCCCGATCCTGCAGGCGGTCAGACCGCTGCCAGCAAGCTTGTCAGTGTCCCTTCCTGAATGGGAACCACACCAGGCAAGCGTGGATGCCATCTTCGGAGGGAAGAACGATACTGTGAAGAAGGAGGACGACTTCAGGAAGTCGAAGGTGTAGCGGCTCGGCCTGACATAGACAGTCACGATCGGCCGGTTCCACAGGAAGCCCATGGCCCCCCAGCCCGCGGTCATCAGCGCATCCCGCCCTCCTTGGGACACGGAGATGAGGAAACCCTCGTCCTGGATCATCGAGAATGGATTGAATTCTAGTTGGTTCAGCATCACTTCCGTCTTCACGAGCCACCTCCTTATGTTCCTTCTGGAGAAATTCTAGCACAGCCGGACGGGTAATCAAGGGTGAGGCGGGAGGTGCTTCCCGAAAGCCCGGCTTTCGCATACAATTGCCCCGTCAAAGCCACAAAACACGGAGAAGCCAATGTCAAAGACCCTGACACTACCTCCACTTACGGAGGACCTGGCACAGGTGCTCGTCGATGCCGCGACGATAGACCGTCGTGTCAACGAGATCGCAGCTGAGATCAACAGAGACTACCGGGACATAGAGGAACCCTTGCTGCTCATAGGCGTGCTCAAGGGTTCCTTCATTTTCCTTGCGGACCTCTGCCGCCGCCTGACAATCCCGCATGTCGTCGACTTCATCGCCATCTCATCCTATGGAAGTGGTGGTGCCACCCAGGGCAATGTGCGCCTGTTGATGGACATCAGGGAGGACATGACCGGACGTGATGTCCTGATCGTCGAGGACATACTCGACAGCGGACACACCCTGGCCTACCTGCAGCGCAACTTCCAGACCCGCGGGGCCAAGAGCGTGCGCATCGCATCCTTCCTTGACAAGCCGGAGCGCCACAAGGTCGACATCAAGCTCGACTACATGGGCTTCACGATTCCTGATGTCTGGGTGGTCGGCTACGGCCTGGACTACAAGGAGAAATACAGGACCCTGCCCTACATCGCCGAGATGTACCCAGTGCACTAGTTAGGAGAGAGAGATACATGAGTGACAAGTTCTATGTCAGCTACAACACGGTCCACAAGCTCGTCAAGGGTCTTGCGGAGAAGATCCTGGCAAGTGGCTTCGACCCTGATGTGATCGTGGCCATCGGATCGGGCGGCTTCATACCCGCACGTATCATAAAGACCTTCATCAACCGTCCGATCTACGCGGTCGGCATCTCCTACTACGGCCTGGACAACAAGCACAGGACCCATCCGACGAAGATCCAGTGGATCGATGAGGTCGCGGACCAGCTCAAGGGCAAGAAGGTCCTGCTGATCGACGAGGTCGATGACACCAGGGCCACCCTCGCCTACTGTGTCGGCGAGCTGCTCAGCTACGCCCCTGAGGAGATCGCCGTCCTGGTCCTCCATAACAAGCTCAAGAAGAAGGATGTCGAGTTCCCACCAGAGATCCTCCGCTATTATCCCGCGATGGAGATCGGGGACCAGTGGATCAAGTATCCTTGGGATGCCGAGGATATCGATGAGCACTGCAGGCTCGAACAGGAGATGCTCGCAGAGAACAACAAGGAGGCGGCCAGATGAGTGTTGAAGCCGTTGTCGGAGTACAGTGGGGTGATGAGGGCAAGGGCCGCATCGTGGACTACCTGGCCAAGGATGCCGAGATGGTCATCCGCTTCCAGGGTGGTGACAACGCAGGTCACACAGTCATCAACGAGCTGGGCCGTTTCGCCTTGCACATCGTCCCTTCAGGGATCTTCAACCCAGACACGATGAACATCGTCAGCGCAGGTACGGTCGTCAACTTCACGACCATGGCCGGGGAAATCAGCCATATAGAGGAGGTCTCAGGACGCAAGGTCGAGAACCTCTTCATCGACCGCCGCGCCCACCTGATCATGCCCTACCACTGCCTCCTTGACGGCGCTGAGGAGTCCAAGCGCTCAGAGGGGCAGAAGATTGGTACGACCAAGCGTGGCATAGGCCCCTGCTACAGCGACAAGGCCTCACGCATGGGCCTGCGTGCTGGAGACATCCTGGACGAGGACTGGCTCCGGAGCCGCATCGAGCTCCTCCTGCCCAAGAAGAACCGCGACCTCGAGTACTATGGCCTCAAGACCTTCACGGTCGATGAGCTCATGGACTTGTGCAAGAGCTGGAAGGAGCGCTTTGGACAGTACATCATCGACAGCACACCTGTCGTCCGCGATGCGGTCGAGAGCGGTAGGAAGATCCTCCTCGAAGGCCAGCTTGGCATCATGAGGGACAACGACTGGGGCATCTACCCCTACACGACCAGCTCCAATCCGACTGTCGCCGGGGCCTGCAATGGTGCTGGCATCGCACCACGCCACATCTCCCGTGTCGTCGGCGTCATCAAGGCCTACTCCACCTCCGTCGGTGGCGGCCCATACATGACAGAACTCTTCGATGAAGACGGTGCCAGGCTCCGTGAGATCGGTGGGGAGTTCGGCGCCACGACAGGACGGCCACGCCGCTGCGGCTGGCTCGACCTCGTCGCCGCCGACTACGCCTGCTGGATGAATGGTGTCACCGACCTTGCCCTGACCAAGCTTGATGTCCTCGACAGCTTCGAGAAGATCAAGGTCTGCACGGGTTACATGATTGATGGGGAGTACTACAGCCACCTGCCTGACACGAACCTCCAGGAGAGGGCCAAGCCCATCTACGAGGAGTGGGATGGCTGGATGAGCCAGACCTCGTCATGCAAGACATGGGATGAACTTCCTGAGAAGGCCAAGGCCTACATCCTCAACATCGAGGAACGCCTGGGCACCCACATCACCTATATCTCGGTCGGACCTGAACGCGACCAGCTGATCGTCCGCTGAAAACAAGGCCAGGGCTGAGCCCTGGCCCTTTCTTCCCCAGGAGGACCTCATGACCAACTTCACCCACGACACTTTCATCTCCCCCTTCACCTGGCGCTACGGAAGCCAGGAGATGAGGACCATCTTCAGCGAGCGCCACAAGAGGGAGCTGCTGCGCCGCGTCTGGATCGCCCTGGCCAAGGCTGAAGCCAAGGCGGGTCTTGTGACTGATGAGCAGGTCGAGGAGCTTGAGGAACATGCCTACGACATAGACATCGAACGCGCCTCCCAGATCGAGGCTGAGATCCACCATGACCTGATGGCTGAGATCCGGACCTATGCGGAGCAATGTCCAAAGGCCGCGCCTATCATCCACCTGGGTGCAACGAGCATGGACATCCTTGACAACATGGATGCCATCAGGCTCAAGGAAGCGCTTGTGATCATCTGCTTGAAGACAGAGGATCTCCTTTCAGCCTTCCTTGAGAAGATCGAGGCCTATGCCGATGTGCCATGCATGGCCTTCACCCACCTCCAGCCTGCAGAAGTCACGACCGTCGGCTACCGCCTATCACAGAGCGCCCAGGACCTCTTGGACGACCTCGCCGGGCTCAAGAACGTCCTTGCCTCCATCAAGGGCAAGGGTATGAAGGGTGCGGTCGGCACAGGTGCAAGCTACAAGGAACTTGTGGAAGGAAGCACCATCAACTCGATGGAACTTGAGAAGCTTGTCATGGACGAGCTTGGGCTTGAATGCTTCGATGCCGCGACGCAGATCTATACGCGCAAGCAGGACCTGTCCGTCATCGCAGCACTCTCATCACTGTGCTGCACGATGTACAAGTTCGCCGCCGACTTCCGCATCATGCAATCACCTCCCATCGGTGAGTGGTCCGAGCCCTTCGCCAAGAAGCAGGTCGGGTCGTCCGCCATGCCATTCAAGAGGAACCCGATCAACTGTGAGAAGGTCGACTCCCTCACCCGCTTCGTCTCCTCGCTCTACATGACAGCCTGGCAGAACGGCGCCACGACCTTCCTCGAGCGCACGCTGGATGACAGCGCCAACAGGCGCATCATGTTGCCAGAGGCCTTCCTCGCGACAGAAGAGGCCCTGGTCACGCTGACACGCGTCGTCAAGGGCATGGACATCCATGAGGCAGGAATCAAAAGGCTTATGGATTCCTATGGCCTTTTCAGTGCGACAGAGAAGCTGTTGATGGAGCTGGGACGCAGGGGCGCCGACCGCCAGGAGATGCATGAGCGCATACGCGAAGCCAGCCTGGCGGCCTGGGCCGAGGTCCAGGAAGGCAGGCCCAACCCGCTCAAGGCCGTGCTCACTGCTGATGTTGAAATAAGGAAGTACCTGGATGCTGACGGAATCGAAGCCCTGCTCGATGCCAGCGGCTATGTAGGCGATGCGCCCCAGCGCAGCCGCCTTGTCGCCGCCAGGATCAGACAAGCACTAGGCCTGCTTTGAAGAGGAAGAAGTAGATCCCCATGCGCAGGATGCGGAAGAGGCAGCAGGGAAGGACCTTCCTGCTGCTGAGCTTCACCGCTCCAGCCGCCATGCAGACCGTGGAGAACGGGATGGGTGTGAGCGTCGAGAGTATGACAAAGAGCACACCATATTTCTCAATATAGCGGCCCCATCTGTCCTTCGCCTTTCCAACCCAGCGGTCTATGAAGGGCACATGGATCAGCAGGCGTCCGATGAAGTAGCTGAGAGCACCTCCAAGGGCGCTGGCAAGACCGACGACTGGGATGACCTCATACCATGGCATGCCTGCGACTATTGGGAAGACGAAATCAGGAGAGAGGGGCAGGATCAGGGTATCGACGATGAGCACGTAGAGGAAGATCCCCACCATGCCGAAACGCTCATCGACGAAGTTGACGACCTGCTGGTAGCTGTCCGTCCCTATGTTCTTGACGACAAGGAAGAAGACGACAAAGATCAGTACTATGGGAATCAGTCCTATGCCTAGGACCTTGCCCCAGTTGATCCTGACATCATCCTTCTTACCTGGCCCATCGGTGTGGATCACGTCATCCGCCATCATTCCACTTCCTCCCAAAGAACCCTCACAGCACCAAGCAAGGCATCGGCATCACAGTTGGCGCTCCCCTGCCATAGCGGGGTCCTTCCACCACCCTTCATGCCGAAGTGTCCATACAAGTCCTTCAGACGTTTGAAATCATCTTCACTGCCGCTGAGGAGCCAGCGCAGGCGTCCTTCTTCCACATGGACTGTGAAGAAGCGGCTTCCCGCAAGCTTCACATAGGCATCCACAGGTACTGCGGACTCGAAGACAGGCCCTTGAAGAGAGAGCGCAAGCTGGGCGATGAGCTCATCCTTGGCCCGCAAGGCCGCCTTCTGCGCCTTGGACTCCTCCACAAGGCATTCAACAGCTCCATAGACACCCTCGAAGGGAGCTGACAACAGAGCGCCGATGTCTGAAGCGAGCTGGCGTTCCTCATGACGCCGCCTGGTTGCAGCCTCACCGTAAAGCCAGATCGTCCTGACATGAGAGCGGATCTTCTCTGAAGAGAGGAAGCCGACCTCGCCGACCTCGGCCGTCGATGCCACATGGACACCACCACAGGCGATCCTGTCCACCCCCTCGACTTCGACTATGCGTGTGAGGCCATCGACCTTGGGAGGACGCCTGAGGCCAAGGGCCAGGGCATCCTCGTGGGACAGTTCGTAAGCGCGGACCACATGGTCCTCATGTATGGCCTTGTTGACCGCGTCCTCGACACGGTGGAGCACCTCAAGTGGGATCGAGGCCTGGTCGGTCTCTATCGTCAGGACATCTTCCCCGAGGTGGATCGAGAGCACGCCAATGCCAGCGAGGCTGTACAGGCAGCCTGCGATCATGTGCTCTGCAGTATGGGCCTTCATGAAGTGGTGGCGCCACTGCCAGTCGATCGACATGGAGACAGCGTCTCCAACAGAAAAACCTGACACATCCGCCATGATGTGGACAGGGCCGACATCGGTCATCCTGGTGTCGGAGACAGGCTGGCCATTGATCCAGCCCCTGTCTCCAGGCTGGCCACCGCCCTCTGGGTGGAAGACCGTGTCCTCAAGGACGAGCCCGTCTGGGCGGACAGCCTTGATGATGCTGTCGAGCTCCCTCCTGTAGGGCTGTGCAAGATAAGTATACGTACTCATGTGCTATCGAAGTGTAAAATAACAATTCAGGAGTGCACATGGCAACGGCCTAGCGTTTCTCCTCACCGACCATGCGTGCGACTGGAAGGCGGAGGTTGTGCCTTATCGCATAGACACGCAACAAGATGGTCAGGGCCATTGAGATGAAGAAACGCATGTAGAGCCCGCCAAGGGCGAAGTGCTCAAGCGCAATATAGGCCAGGGCTCCGAGGATCGAGGCTGTCGCGTAGAAATCAGACTTCAGGACGCTTGGGACTTCCTTGGAGAAGACATCACGCAGGACACCTCCTCCAACCGCACCGATCACACCGCAAAGGAGCTGTCCGATGACGCCTATGCCCATTCCAGCGGCCTTCTGCACACCAATGGCCGTGAAGACACCAAGACCGATCGCATCGCAGTAGAGTATGATCCGCCAGCGCCCGACGACCCAGGGGGCGATGAAGAAGACGACCATGCCTGTGATGGCGGAGATCAGCACATAGGAGCCGTCCTGGAAGGAGGCCACTGGCACGGCGCCAAGCAGGCAGTCGCGTACCATTCCTCCTGCGCAACCGACTGTGATCGCGAAGACAGTGACACCAAGGAAGTCAAGGCGCTGCCTGACCCCCTTCACTCCTCCCGTGATGGCGAAGACCATCGTACCGAAGAGGTCCAGTATGTGTATGATGCTCTCCTGCATGGCAGATGCATACTAGCAGAAGAAGGTGCTTGTTTACAGTCCCATGCAGGATCATGAGGCACAAAAACATGAGGACTTCACTTGTATTCCCCTAGCATCTGATTCATAGTGGACACCCGTGCGACATTGCCCATCGAAACGCCCCGTCCATCCTTTTCTGATACCCTTTGGAAAAAACAGTCACTTCCGAAATATGGCGGTGGAACCATCGTCCCGAAGCTGGAATGTGAGTCATGAACTGATTTCTATCAGAGAATCGGCAAGAGGACTCCATCCTCTTCAGGGTGGAGATGAATTGCCGCAGATTCATATTGGATAATCTAATCAGCTGTGGTATAATGAATTATGGATGAATCGGCACGCATCGTGAAGAACAACGCCATCAAGGAGCACGGCAAGGAGACCCGTATCCGTCATGCGTCGATGCGTCCGCTCTGTGTGGATCTGAAACTCGATCTCAAGTGCCTGAACAGGAGTGAGCAGGAGAAGCTATGGCACTACTTCACACAGTGCCGCTGGCTGTGCAACCACCTCATCTCACTTCCAGAGTCCGATTTCAAATCCTTTGATACCAAGACCAGGACAATCACATCCCTCGACAAGGACGGCAATCCTGTCGAGCGCCAGCTCACCATGCCAGCCAAGTTCATACAGTCGGTGTATTCATCCCTCAAGCGTGACATGGCCTCCCTTGCCGCGAAACGTAGGAAGACAGGAAAGAAGAACGGCAAGCTGAAGTTCAGAAGTGGATACAATGCGATAGAACTCAACCAGTACAGGGATACGCACTGGATCTGCCATGGCGACGAGGGTGACAGGAACGGGAAATATAGGAACACGGTCCACATCTCGGGAATAAATCGGCCAATAAGGGTGTTCGGAATGGAGCAGGTTCCTGACAATGCGGAGTTTGCCAATGCAAAACTCATCAAGAGGCCGTCAGGGATATATCTCATGCTCACTTGCTATGTTCCGAAAGGTGGAGACAATGCCATCCAGGAGCATAAGCCCCCAGTCGGCCTCGACTTCGGCATCAAGACCACGATAACGACCTCCGAAGGGGAGAAGTACGACATAACAGTCCGAGAACCGGGACGCCTCAAGGGCCTGCAGAAGAAGCTCGCCCGCCAGATGAAGGGCTCCAGGGGCTGGCATGACACGAGGCATCTCATCAGGAGGGAGTACGAGAGGCTCGCCAACAGGCGGCGGGCAAAGGCCAACCAGGCATACCATGACATCACAAAAGGGAGGAAGCTCATCGTCATCCAGGATGAGAGCATCGCAGGATGGCACAAGGGGCTCTTCGGCAGGCAGGTGCAGAACAGCGCGCTTGGAACGCTGAAGGGCAAGCTGATGTCCAATCCGAATGTGCTTGTCGTAGACAGGATCTTCCCGTCGACGAAGATGTGCCCGAGCTGTGGAGCCATCAATGAAGGCATCACGCTCTCAGACAGGGTGTTCGCATGCGGGTGCGGGTACGCTGAGGACCGTGATGTCAAGGCTGCGAAGACACTGCTTCTTGCAGGAGAGCATGAAATGTCCTGCATCCGTGCGGAACACACGGATCCTCCGGAGGAGCGGACGTCAGGCTTCCATACCTCGTATGAGATATGGAAGCAGTCTGCGAGACGCCCTGGAAAGGGAAAGAGCCCGGAAGCTCCATCCTCAAGCGTCAGCTAAGATGGAGTGGTTCACTACATTTACAACATGTCCCCCGCCGGACAACCATGCGGGAAAACGCGACAAGCCAATCCTACCAAGCAGGATAAGTCAGAGAATAAGCAAGAATCCCGGGCATGAAAGCCCTGTCAGCATCTTGCCATTAGGCAAGAGAGTTGTCATTTTTCTCCTTTGGAGGCAGGAAAAGATGTCAAAGATAAGATCCGCATGGGAGATCGCCCTTGAGAAGACCGAGGGCATAGAGGTGGACAAGGACAGGATCCGCCACGAAGAGGACCTCAGGAAGGCACGTGAGCTTGTGGGACGCTTCCTGAGCGACGATGAACCAATAAGCACAGCAGAGCTGGAGGAAGGCTACAAGGCCCTTCCCGCCAAGGAGGCGCATGAGGGTGTCGTGATGAGCGTGATGCAGAACCTGGTGCTCAACATCGACCCTGTCAGTGATGAGCGTTACGCCAAGCTGCGCACGCTGGCTTCCCTCGCATCCAAGGGCAGCCAGGAAGCCCTTGCGCTCTTCGACCAGGTCACAGCCTTCCTCAAGCAGTATCCTGAGCACCGCAAGCAGCTCTTCGAGCAGCTGAAGCAGCGCTTCGCACCTGCCATGCAGCAGAAGAGCGAGGAGATGAGGCAGCGCTATGGCCAGGATGTGGCCCTCTCCGCAGAGCGTGATCCTGAGTTCATCAAGCTCGCACAGCAGCAGCTCGACAAGCTGGCAGCCCAGTATGAGGAGAACCTGGCTGAGGCAAAGAAGGAGCTTGAGGACCTGCTGTAAGACACAAGACCGCACGGCTTGTCTTGCTCGCTGTTTTGAGGCAGACTCAGTCAGGCATGGAAGAAAGGACCTACCCTCTGAATGAGGACATCAAGGCGCTTGGAAGGATTTTCGCCAAGCATGGTTACAAGCTCTACCTTGTAGGAGGGGCTGTCAGGGACTACCTGCTTGGCAGGCAGAACGATGACTATGACTTCACGACAGACGCCCGTCCCGAGGAGGTCATGGCCCTCTTCCCCCATCATGTGATCCCCACAGGCTTGCAACATGGCACTGTGACGGTCCGTTTCAGGAAGCAGGGCTACGAGGTGACCACCTTCCGTGCGGAGGAAGGTTATTCAGACTCCCGCCACCCTGACAAGGTCGTCTTCGTACGCGACCTGGCAGGGGACCTTGGACGCAGGGACTTCACGATCAACGCCTTCGCCGCAGACTGCACCACAGGCTTGATCACCGACCTCCATGGTGGTTTCGAAGACCTCTCCAATGGCTTGGTCAGGGCTATTGGCAAGCCAACTGAGCGCTTTACGGAAGATGCCTTGAGGATGCTCAGGGCCTGCCGTTTCGCCTCAAGGCTTGGTTTCACGCTTGAGGAAGGGACCTTCGAGGCCATGAAGGCCCTCTCAGGCAACATTACGAAGATTTCAGCGGAGAGGATACGCGAGGAGCTTTTCAAGACATTGATGGGTCCAAGCCCCTCACGTGGTGTCGAACTGATGAGGCAGGGAGGGCTCCTGGAGCACATCCTGCCGGAGCTCATGCCGTGCATAGGTGTTGGACAAGGAGGGAGGCACAGGCTGGATGTCTACCAGCACAGCCTTGCGGCCTTGGATGCGGCCGCAGACATGGGCTGCCGTCTCGAAGTCAGGTTCGCCGCGCTGATGCATGATGCAGGCAAGCCTGGCTGCCGCCGTCCTGCCGGGGATGACCGTTACAGCTTCCATGGCCATGCTGATGCCTCGGCACGCATTGTTGATGAAGTCATGCAGCGGCTGCGCTGCTCGAATGAGGAGCGCAGACTCTGCGTCCTGCTCGTCAAGGAGCACATGTTCAACTACAGCCATGAGTGGAGTGATGGTGCCGTGAGGCGTTTCATCGCCAAGGTCGGAGTCCCCAACATCCCCCTGCTCTTCCAACTGAGGAAGGCAGATGAGGCATCGATCGATGTCAGCCACAGCCCGGAGGATAGCCTCGAAGCCTTCCAGGCGAGGATAGACGCCGAGATCCAGAAGAAGAGCGCGTTGAGCCTGAAGGACCTGGCGGTCAATGGCGCCTCGCTTGCCGCCATAGGCGTGCCCAAGGGCCCCATCATGGGCAAGGTGCTCTCCCACCTGCTCGACCTCGTGCTCGAAGATTCCTCACTCAATGAGGAGGGCATCCTCCTTGACAGGGCCAGGGACTACCTGGCCTCCTGTGGCCAGTAGTCCGGATTGTCCCTGTACCATCTGAGCGTATCCGCAAGCCCGATGTCGAAAGGCACCTGGGGTTCCCACTTGAGCCCAGACCTGAGCTTGGAGGAATCAATCGCATAACGCCTGTCATGTCCAGGACGGTCCCTGACTGGCTGGACCAGGCTGGGCTCACAGCCAAGGGATGCGATGATCCTGTACACCAGGTCCCTGTTAGACAGGGGGCAGTCGGCACTGACGTTGTAGACCTCACCTGTCAAGCCATGCTGGAGTATCGCAAGCAAGGCCCTGCAATGGTCATCGACATGGATCCAGTCACGGACATTCAAGCCATCGCCATAAAGCGGCACAGGCCGGTCTGAAAGTGCGTTCATCACCGTCTTGGGGATTAGTTTCTCAGGGTGCTGCCCAGGGCCATAGTTGTTTGTACAACGGGAGACCACCACATCAGTCCCATAAGTCCTGGCATGGCTCAGCGTGATGAGGTCGGCTGCCGCCTTTGAAGCGCTGTAAGGGGATGAGGGATGCAAGGGGGCCTCTTCTGTGAAGGGCTCCCCTTCGTCAAGAGGCAGGTCCCCATAGACCTCGTCAGTCGAGACCTGGAGGAAGCGGCAGCTTGGACAGGTCCTCCTGAGCACATCCAGCATGATGCTGACACCAAGCACATTGCTGTGCATGAAGGCCATTGAATCGTCAATCGAGCGGTCGACATGGCTTTCGGCCGCGAAGTTGACCACGGCATCAGGATGGAAGGAGTCGAAGACGGAAGCGACAGCCGCACTGTCTGCGATGTCGCCCTTGATGAAGCTGATGGCGCCACTGTCCACCAAGGGCCCGATCCCCTTGAGGTTGCCAGCGTAGCTCAGCTTGTCATAGGCGAGGACCTGCCAGCCAGGGTGCTCCCTGGCCACCATGCGCGTGAAGGCTGAGCCTATGAAGCCTGCAGCCCCTGTGACGAGGAGCCTCATGAACGCCCTCCCCTGTCCTTGCGCGTCACGCCTGGACGGAAGTCGATCTCCTTCCAAGGCTGGCTGTTGGTGTCAGGGAAGCAGTGCTTCGTGCATACCCTGCAGCTGTGCTTGGAAATATAGCGGGCGCGGCCGTCCTTCTTCGTGCTCTTGCGGTACAGGACAAAGCCCTGAGGGCAGTAGACCACATCCTCTTCCTCGTCGCGGAGGAAGCAATCCTCCTCCATGGCCATGGTGCGTTTCATCTCATCCATGGCATGACTATAGCATGTTCAGGCCGGGAATATCAGGAACTTGCCCGCGATGTAATTGCAAAGCCCCATGGCGAGGTTGGAGATGAACTTCCAAAGCCCTGGGTTCCAGTCCATGACATCCACAGCCAGGTACATGATCACGACATCCAAGACCCCGCTCGCCGCCCGGGCGGAGAAGAATAGGCCAAGCTCCATGAAAATGCCGTGACGCACAACGCCCTCCTTCTTACGGAAGACGATCTGTCGGTTCGTCACGAAGGCGAAGCTGACCGCCAGGGACCAGGCGATGACCGTCGACGGCACATTCGCCATCCCAAGCCAGCCGTACAGGATGGCATAGGAGCCCATGTTGACCACTGTCGCCAGGAAGCCGAAGACACAGTAGGTGAAGAAGTCTGAATACTTCCGGATCAAAGTCCTCAAGCCCATGTCAAGCCCAGGTCCAGCTGCTGTCCCGGCTGCCGACCTCGAAGTGGTATTTCACGATGCCAAGGTCCATCTTGGTGTAGAAGCCACGTCCCGCCACAGCCTTGACGCGTCCATCTTCGTAAGAGATCCTGAACTTCTGCTGGTTCATCGCGGTGGGTGCGAGCATCGCCGCCTCCATGCCACGGAGGAACCACTCAGGAGCAGGTCCCTTGACGCTCATCAACTCATCCATGGGCCTGCTCTTGTGGGCCACGCCATTGTCGACGCCATAGCCCAGCGCGATCACGGCGGCAAGCTTCTCACCCCTGCCCACGGAGAAGGCGGAGGGGACCTTCTTGTAAGTCAAGCCGACCCAGCAGCTGTTCAAGCCAAGCATCTGGGCCTTGAGAACCAGGCGCTCACCGTAATAGCCACAAAGCTCATCAAGGAGCTCCCCTTTGCGTCCGACCAGGGCGATGTAGTCCGACACCCCGCTGAACTTGCCATAACGGGCCATCATGCCACCGAAGGCCCTTGGTTCATTGAGCACGAGCTGGAAATTGAGTCCTGACTCCTTGTTGCACTCCCCGATCCCGTCCTGCAGCGCCTTGACCACGTCCGCAGGGACCGGATCCTGCTTATAGCGCCTCACGCTGTGACGCTCCCTCATCGCTTCATACACATCCATATATCAGGGTCCTCCTGATGAAACCAGTCTTCCTCCAAAGAAAGGACATCCTGTCTTGATCGTCAAGCGAGGCGGTACAACATGGCGGCCAGGTGTTCTTCACAATGGCTTCATCATCGGATAGAAGAATTTCACGACCTGGCCCGCCTGGCCACTGGAGAGCAATGTCAGGCTCAGCATGGCACAAAGCGCATAGACCAGGGCGAAGAGCAGGCAGGGTGCTATCAAGTCATCACCATGCCTGTCCACGGTGCGTCTTATCCTGGGAAGGATGGCTTCGCTGAAGAAGAGCCCCAGGAAGGCGAAAAAGAGGCAGTAAAGCAGGTTCACCCTGCCATTGAGGTTGAAGGGCATAGCCGAATAGTCCCAGCTGCGGGTCCCAAGGAAGGCCTCCTCCAGGACACTCATCACATACTCAAGCAAGGAAAGCGAGATGAATGAGAAGGCGAAGCGTCTCAGCCTCCCCTCCTCACGCAGTGCGTGGAAGGCACTCAGCATGGCACCAAGCCCGTAGATCGGATTGCACAGTGGGAAGAGGACCAGGCCGCTTGTCCACACAAGCCCACGTCCCCTGATGAAGGCCCAGGCCGTCTCCCAGGCACCGCCTACGGAACCACCAATGATGAATGAGAGTGCGAGGACCAGGTAAAGCGTCCGTCCCCTTGCAAGTGCACATGTCTTTGTCTGCATCGCATGCCTCCTGCCCCATCCATGCAGGAAGCATGCCAAGCATATGTTTCAAATAGCTTGCAAGCCTATCAAGGCTTTATTAACCAATTTATGTGGTCTGCATCACCACTCAGACATTGAAGCGGAAGTGCATGATGTCACCATCCTGGACGACATAGTCCTTGCCTTCCAGGCGGAGGCGGCCCGCCTCCTTGACCTTCTGCTCGCTGCCGTAGTGGAAGAGGTCCTCGCAGTTGTAGACCTCGGCGCGGATGAAGCCCTTCTCGAAGTCCGTATGGATCACCCCTGCGCAACGAGGGGCCTTGTCCCCTGCGTGGAAGGTCCAGGCGCGGTCCTCATCACTACCTGCGGTGAAGAAGGTCCTCAGCCCCAGTGTCGAGTAAGCGGAGCGGATGAGGTTGTCGAGCCCGCTCTCCTCAAGTCCCGCGGCTTCAAGGAACTCACGCTTCTCCTCAGCTGTATCGAGGGCGGCGATCTCGCTTTCAAGCTTGCCACAGATCACGACGACCTGGGAGCCATCGCGTGCAGCGATCTCCCTGACGGTCTGGACATAGGCGTTGTCTTCCCCAATCGCGCCTTCATCGACATTGCAGACATAGATCACAGGCTTCATCGTGATCAGGTGCAGGTCGCTGATCAGCTTGGCCTCATCCTCGTCTGTGACGACGGAACGTGCGCTCCGTCCATCTTCCAAGGCTTCCTTGAGACGTTCGAGTATGGGCAGCAGGAGGGCGTTCTCCTTCTGGACCTCCTTGTCGACACGTCCCATGCGCGAGGCCTTGTCATAGCGCTTCGTGACCGTCTCAAGGTCCGCAAGGGCCAGCTCTATGTCGATCGTCTCGATGTCGCCTGCGGGGTCGATGCGGTTGGAGACATGTATGATGTCAGGGTCGTCGAAACAGCGTACGACATGGGCGATGACACCTACTTCGCGGATCGAGGCAAGGAAGCGGTTGCCAAGGCCCTCGCCCTGGCTCGCGCCCTTGACGAGTCCTGCGATGTCGACGAATTCGACAGTGGCAGGGATGACCTTGGCTGGTGGGATCAGCTCCACGATCCTGTCCAGCCTCTTGTCTGGTACGCTGACTATCCCGATGTTGGGGTCGATTGTGCAGAAAGGATAATTGGCGGCCTCCGCAGGGGCGGAGGTCACAGCCGAGAATATGGTCGACTTGCCAACGTTGGGCAGGCCGACGATGCCGCAGTTAAGTGCCATTGCTAACCTCTAAGGCAGGAGATTACCCCATGGTTGACAGCTTGGCAATCTCCTCATGATGGGCAAGGGCCGCCTTCATGAAGGCATCAAAGATGGGATGGACCTTGTTTGGACGGCTCTTGAACTCAGGATGGGACTGTACCGCCAGGAAGAATGGATGGCCTGGCAGCTCCATCGCCTCCACCAGGTGGCCATCAGGGCTGGTGCCTGAGAAGACAAGGCCGGCCTCCTCAAGCCTGTCCCTGAAGACAGGCGACACCTCATAACGGTGGCGGTGGCGCTCACTGACCATGGACTGGCCATAAGCCTTCCACAGGAGGCTGTCCTCCTTGACAAGGCAGGGCCAGCTGCCAAGGCGCATCGTGCCACCTTTCTCAGTGACATCCGCCTGGTCCTCCATCAAGTCGATCACGCACTCCTCCCCCTCCGGGTCGAACTCACGTGAGTTGGCCTTGGCAAGACCTGCGAGATTGCGGGCTGCCTCGATGACAGCGACCTGCATACCAAGGCAGATCCCGAAGAATGGGATGCCCTCCTGACGTGCGTATGTGACCGCTTGGATCATGCCCTCGATTCCACGCGATCCGAAACCTCCTGGGACCAGGAGGCCATCGACACCAGCCAGGGAAGGCCCTGCACCTTCCTCTTCCACCACGCTGCTGTCGATGAAGACAAGTTCAAGCTGGATGTCATTGGCGCCAGCCGCATGGCCAAGCGCCTCGTTGATTGAAAGATAGGCATCGTGGAGGCGCACATACTTGCCACACAGGGCGATCTTGACATGATGCCTGCCAGGCGCAGCGAGCCTGAGGGCGGCCTCCCTCCACTGCCCAAGGTCGGCATCGTGGCATTCCAAGGCGAGACGGGAGACGACATAATCATCAAAGCCACGCTCATGCAGGACTAGGGGGACTGAATAGAGCGAAGGCAGGTCCTCGTTGCCGATCACCGCCTCAGGAGGCACATTGCAGAAGAGGGCGATCTTGTCCAGGACCTCACGCGAGAGCCTCTTGTCACTACGGGCGATGATGCAGTCAGGCATGATGCCCATGCCCTGCAGCTCATGAACGGAGTGCTGGGCGGGCTTGGTCTTGTACTCGCCACTGCAGGCGAGCCAGGGGACCAGGACGACATGGATGAACATGCAACGCATAGGACCCAGCTCGCTCCTGAGCTGGCGTGCTGCCTCCAGGAAAGGCTGGCTTTCCATGTCGCCGATCGTGCCTCCAATCTCAGTGATCAGGACATCGCAGTCCGTATAGGCTCCTAAATCGCTTATGGACTTCTTGATCTCATCAGTGACGTGGGGGATGATCTGCACGGTGCTGCCCAGGTAGCCACCCTCCCTCTCACGATGGAGGACATTCCAATAAACCCTGCCGCTTGTCAGGTTCGACTTGCGGTTCAGGTCCTCATCCATGAACCTCTCGTAATGACCAAGGTCGAGGTCGGTCTCAGCCCCATCCTCTGTGACGAAGACCTCTCCATGCTGGTAAGGGCTCATCGTCCCAGGATCGACATTCATATAAGGGTCGAGCTTCTGGGCTGCGACCTTCAAGCCCCGTTCCTTCAACAGCCGGCCAAGGGAGGCTGCGGTCACCCCCTTGCCCAGTCCTGATACGACTCCTCCTGTCACGAAGATATGCTTCCTCATCATGTCCTTCCTCCGAAAAAAGGAAAGGACGCCCACCTGATACGGTGGACGTCCTTGTCCATGCGGGATGTATAGGACAGATGGCGGGGCGTTGTCAATCTCAGGACTTCAGACTATCATCTAGCCATCACAATGGACACAAGGACGAAGGCGTCCGGCAGGGTTGCACATGAGGCAGCCCTCCGGGCGCCTTCCCTTTTATCCAGGCAAGGAGGACGGGGATGTGCACAGTGTTCGCATATGGAGGAAGGAGGCTGGATGAGGCTGGCGTGCTCTCACGCCTTGAGCTCACGCACAGGCGTGGACCTGATGGGCAATGCGTGACCAGGATGCCAGATGGGGGACTCATGGCCTTCCAGCGGCTCTCGATCATGGGCCTTGATGAAAGTGGCATGCAGCCCTTTTGCTACAAAGACTGGTACAGCGTGACCAATGGTGAGCTTTACGGTTTCAGGCGCACGAAGGAGGACTTGATGAGAAGAGGTCATGTCTTCCATTCAGGCAGCGACTGCGAGCTTGTGCTCCACCTCTACGAGGAAGAAGGTGTGGACATGTTCAAAGTCCTCGACGCGGAGTTCGCCAGCGTGATCTGGGATCCCAGCGCAGGCTTCATCGCCGCCCGCGACCCCATTGGTATAAGACCACTCTTCTACGGACATGATGCTGATGGGGCGCCCGCCTTCGCAAGCGAGGCAAGGCTGCTGATAGGACTGTGCGATGACATCAAGCCCTTCCCTCCTGGCACCTACTACCGTGATGGCGTGTTCACAACCTACTGCGACCTCACCAAGCAGGAGGTACGCCAGGTCAGCGAGGAAGAAGCGGCAAGGGGTATCAGGACACGGCTGGTCAAGGCGGTGGAGAAACGCCTTGACTCAGATGCGCCACTGGGCTTCCTGCTCTCAGGAGGCCTGGACAGCTCACTGGTCTGTGCGATCGCCGCGAAACGGCTGTCGAAACCAATCAGGACCTTCGCCATCGGCATGGAGGAGGATGCGATCGATGCACGCTATGCCAGGCAGGTCGCCTCCTACATACACAGCGAGCATACCGAGGTGCTGATGACGATGGACGAAGTCCTCTCAGCACTCGATGAGGTCATCTGCTGCCTTGCAAGCTATGACATCACGACGATCAGGGCAAGCCTAGGGATGTACCTGCTGTGCCGCTACATCAGCCGTGAGACGGATGTGCGTGTCCTCCTCACTGGCGAGGTGTCTGACGAGCTCTTCGGCTACAAGTACACAGACTACGCACCAAGCCCGGAGGCCTTCCAGGAGGAAAGCATGAAACGCGTCAGGGAGCTGCACTGCTACGACGTGCTCCGGGCCGACCGCTGCATAGCGGACAACTCGATCGAGGCCCGCGTGCCCTTCGGAGACCTGGACTTCGCCTCCTATGTGCTCTCCCTTGACCCTTCAATCAAGATGAACCGCCATGGCAAGGGCAAGTGGCTCCTCCGCCAGGCCTTCAAGGACGGTGGCTGGCTGCCGGAGTCCATCCTGATGAGGGAGAAGGCGGCATTCAGCGATGCGGTGGGTCACAGCATGGTGGACAACATCAAGGCCCATGCGGCGAAACTCTATGAGGGCACCGCCTGGCAGGAGGAATGCCTGAAGTACCCTGTGCAAGGACGTCCCTATACTCCAGAGTCCCTGCTCTACAGGACGATCTTCGAACGCCACTATCCTGGGCAGGCTGGCATGATACCAGGCTTCTGGATGCCGAACAGGTCCTGGGAGGGCTGTGACGTCGACGACCCTTCGGCCAGGGTGCTGGCGAACTACGGGGCAAGCGGATCCTGACAAGAGTGCATCTTCACCCACTCCCTCCCCTTCGCTATATTTCAGCTGCAAGGAGGAGGGAGTACATGCTCTCACTACATGACATATATTGGTCGACCCCGGATGGCGTACCCATCCTGAAGGGTCTCTCATTAGACGTACCTGATGGTGCGCTCACCGTGGTCACAGGTCCTAATGGCGGTGGCAAGACGACGACGGCCAAGGTCATCGCTGGTATCGTGGCCCCTACGTCCGGCACCATCATGCTCGATGGCGTGGATGTGACGGACCTGGATGTCACAGGACGCGCCAGGAAGGGCATAAGCTATTCGTTCCAGATCCCTGTGCGATTCAAGGGAATCAGGGTCCGTGACCTCATTGAGCTCGGGGCGGGACATGCGCTGGGGGAGGAGGAGCTCTGCTCCACCCTCTCAAAGGTCGGCCTCTGCCCCAAGGATTACAAGGACAGGGAGGTCGATGCCACGCTCTCTGGAGGAGAAGCCAAGCGCATAGAGATCGCCTCAGTGCTCGCCCGCCACAGCAGGATCTCGATCTTCGATGAACCTGAGGCTGGCATAGACCTGTGGTCCTTCAATGGCCTCATCGAGGCCTTCGAGGAGATGAAGAAGGAAGGTGGGACCCAGGTGATCATAAGCCACCAGGAGCGCATGTTCCAGATCGCCGACCATATCATCGTGGTCGAAGATGGACGCGTCGCACGTGAGGGCACAAGGGAGGAGGTCCTACCCACCCTCTTCTCGTTCAGGCACTGTCCGATGGACGCCAGTGTGGAGGTGAGGCTATGAAGAAGGAAAGCGAGGCCCTCCTCGAACTTGTGGCTGACTGGAAGGGCATAAGGGAATCAGGTTGCGCCTACAGCATCAGGGAAGATGGGAAGGGCATTGAACGCATGTCGAGCGATGATGTCAGGATCGAGCCGAAGGCTGATGGAAGCGGGCTCGACATCTACGTGCGTCCAGGTGCCAAAGGCGCCAAGGCCGCCATCCCCGCCTGTGTGACACACGCTGGCGTGAACGACCTGGTCTACAACGACTTCCACATAGGAGAGGGTGCCGATGTCACCATCATCGCTGGTTGTGGCGTCCATGTCAAAAACGGGGAGGAGGCACGCCACAGCGGCATACACCGCTTCTTCCTCGCACCCCGCTCCCATGTCCTCTATGAGGAGAAGCATGTCGGGCGTGGTGGAGACAGGGGCACGAAACGCTCGATAGACCCTGTGACGGAAGTCCACCTCGATGAGGGCAGCTTCCTTGAAATGGACACCAGCCAGATAGGAGGAGTCGACCTCTCGACGCGCAAGACAGTGGCCACGCTGGGACCTGCTGCGAAGCTTGTCGTCAAGGAACACCTGCTGACCGAGGGTGATGAACGTGTGACGACGGACTTCGATGTCGTGATGGAAGGCGCGGGGTCGGCGGTCGACCTGGTGTCACGTTCAGTCGCACGGGACCACTCCCATCAGGAATACCGGTCAAGGATACGGGGAGAAGCCCCCTGCACAGGGCACAGCGAATGTGATGCCATCCTGACAGGTCAGGGTTGCGTGCTCGCCTCCCCTGCCCTTGATGCGCTGTGCGAGGACGCCTCCCTCGTCCACGAGGCGGCGATTGGGAAGATCGCGGGAGAACAGATCATGAAGCTACGCACCTTCGGCCTCACCGAAGAGGAAGCGGAAGCGAAGATCATAGAAGGCTTCCTGCGCTGAACAGCATGTACATGGAGGCTTGCCAGTGGCAGGCCTCCATTTTCATCAAGGCAGCAAGACTCCAGGACAGTATTCCTATCTAGCGGATTCCACCGTCAAAAGACTTTGAAAACAGGTTTAAGCTCCTAAATTTGCATGAAATGTGCAAAATTGTTGACAAAAACAAAATCTGAGCACTAACATGACCTCAAGGGATATCGGAGGAAACCATGCTTTTGGAGTTTTCATGTTCTAACCATAAATCCATCAAGGACAAAGTCACCTTCTCCTTGCTTGCAGGAAGTGACAACACTTTTGAAGAGCATCTGAAAGTCCATGATTCTTTCAGGGTCTTACGCACAGCTGTGATTTATGGGCCAAACGGATCAGGGAAAAGCAATTTCCTCAGTGCCATCGCCTTTGTCAGCAGCCTTGTCGCAACAAGTATCAACAACCAACCAGGACAGGGTGTCTTCCAAGCCAGGCACAAGCTAAGCGAGCCTGGTTCCCCCAGTGAATTCGCAGTGCAATTCATGCATGATGAAATACGCTATGCCTATGGTTTTTCTGTCGTACAGAACAAGATAGACAATGAATACCTGTATTATTTCCCAAAAGGAAGACAGGTGAAGATATTCGAGCGCGATGGAATCACCGTGAAACCAGGGGATAGGTATAAATCAGCATTCGACATCAGCACTACGATATTGAAGGACAACAGGTTGTTCCTTTCCTGTGCTGCGAATTACAGCAATGTGAAAGAAATAGAAGATGCATTCATTTTCTTTACAAGGGAAATCGTGGTTTACAACCCAACAATCAACAACTGGACTGAGTATTCTGTGTCCCTGATGCAGGAAAACGCACAGGTGAAAGACCTTTTTGTCAAAATACTCCAGTCATTGGGAACTGGAATAAAGGACGTGAAGGTGAGAATGGAAAAAGTGGACCTGTCGGAACTTCCACAGGAAACCATGCTACCTGAGGCGATAAGAAGTCTTATAGGCAACAATGATGTGAACAAGGTCGACGCCAAGGTCATATATGATGATTTCGAAGTAGACCTGGTCAGTGAAGAATCTGAGGGCATCAAGAAGCTGTTCCAGTTGATTTGCCCGATAATCGATATACTTGATTCCGGCAAGATCCTTATCTGCGATGAAATAGAGTCCAGCCTGCATGAATCTGTAGTCTTCCAAATAATACAGCTTTTCATGAACTACAAGAAAGATGCTTTCGCACAGCTGGTCTTCTCCACCCATGATACAAGCTTGTTGGACTCCGATTTGTTCCGGAGGGATCAGATATGGTTCACCCAGCTCAAAGAGGACAGGTCGACCGATTTGTATTCGCTTACAGAAATAAGGAATGTCCGTAAAACGGAGAATATCGCCAAAGGGTATATTTCTGGCAAGTATGGTGCCATACCAATGCTTAACAAGGCTTTCTTCGACAATCTTGGTCATTGATGCATAGGTGAGGGATATGGAAAGACGGAATCTGACGTTGAACAAAAGATTGGAAGGCACACGGGATAAGACGGTATCCCGTGTTGTCAAATTCAATCTTGACCAGATACTGGCGCATTTCAAGGAAACAATCGAATCCATCAAAGCTCATTTCAACACAGCCGGACAATTGATTGCTTCTGGAAAACGTGCTGAGGCTGAATATATATGGAGGGCACAGATTGTCTTTGTTGCAGGAGCATTCGACTTCTATATGCACGAGCTGACGAAATTCGGCCTTTGTGAGATCCATGATGGCAGATGGCCTAAGACAGACAAGTACAATAACATTGAATTGCCTTTGTCTGTCTTGGAGGAAGTGCTACAAGATGGTGGGAATGCCGACTGGTTCCTTGAGTATATCAATGGTTATTACCAGACTGTCACAATGATCTCATATGAATCCACGAAAGCCCAACTGAATCTATTAGGCATGGATGGCAGGAATGTTGCTGATGCCGCATTTCATCAAAGAGGGGATACAGAGAAAACCACGGACAAACTCAAGCGCAGGCTTACCGAGTTGTTCTATCGCAGGAATATCATTGCGCATCAAACAGACAGGATGCACTCCGATGCATCAATAAACAGGATATCAAAAGAAACTGTGGAAAAATATATCATCGATGTGGAAAAGATTGTAATGGCTATAGATAACGAAGCACGAGCCATATGAATACAAAGGAAGCACCTGTCATCGGGATCAAGGAACAAGAGAGGATATTCAACCCGATTATCATGAAACTACGCACCTTCGGCCTCACCGAAGAGGAAGCGGAAGCGAAGATCATAGAAGGCTTCTTGCGATGAAACACAAGGGGCACCAAAGCAGCCCCTCGTCATCACCTGCCCTTTTCCACCCAATGCCTGATATATGCAAGCTCATCCTCATAACCTTCAGTGAGCTTGACCACATTCACCTCGTCCGTGTATCCAGGACGCCCCGGATAAAGGAAGAGCGAGGGCAGTTCCAGCATGGGACCAAATTGGCTTGAGAAGGCATCCACAGACTCAAGACCTTCCCTGGCCAGGCTCCTTGCCTTGGAACCATCAAGCTTGAATGACTTGAGCAAACACCTCATCAGGACAAGGTTCTTGAATAGCCACTTGGAAAGCCGCAGGAAAAGCATTGGAACCATGTAGAAGGCAGGCAGACCCCTGTTCTCAAGAGCGTGGGTGTATATCCTCAACCAAGCGGCGATACGACCAACTGTGACACTGTCAGCAAGATCCTTCAGTCCAAGCACCAGGTCGACATGACAGGGGGTCAGCTCCCCCATCATGCTGAAGAGCGCCTGCGCGTGGGCTCCGCGGAAGTCGTAGACTGGTGCCCGTCCATTCATTGACACGGCATCAGGCAGGGCGGCAAGTCCTGCTGACACAAGCTCTCCATTACCCTTCCTTGCGGCGATTGACGACAGGCAGCGCTCCAGTTCACTTATTGAAGCCCCGCGGACAGCAGGGAGCGTGTAAGGCACACACTCCTGGTTGTTAAGATAAGAAAGGACCTCACCTGTCTCGACAGGGTCGAGTCCAAGATGCAGGCACTGCGACAAAAGACGTGCCACCTTCATTGTGGAGAAGATGCCCAGGTTGCTTCCAAGCGCCATCGCCTCCTGCCAATCTGGAAGCGGACTCGTGGAATCCTGGTCAGCCGTCCTGCATGCGACAGGACAGCCAGGACAGGCGGAGTGCTCCACAGCAAAATCCCTGCATTGTGAGCGTCCATCAAGACCACGGCAACGTGGATCGAAGTAAGGAGCGTAATAAGAATGGGCGAACCAGCCCTTCTCCATCCCGATGTCGACAAGGGAAGCGGATCCATGGACATTCAAGTCCTTCATCAAGGCGCCACGCAGCTGACGCCGTCCAAGAATTGATGGCCCTGGGGCCTCAGCAACGGCTGTGCAGATGATGCCCTTCAGGTTCATCGAACCCATCGTGGCGGCAAGCCCGCCACGGCCGATGGACAGGAGACCGTCCGTCACACTGCCGGCGAGGGGGCTCTGCCTCTCACCCGCTTCACCTATGGCAAGCCAGCCATCGGAGGGGGAGGTGCACAAGACATTGGCGAAGTGCTCTGGAGGACAGAAACGTATGTTCTCACAGTGCTGGACCTCCACTGATTCCGCAGTGACCTTCAGATAAGAGAGCTTATGGGCACAGCCATGGGCGATGATGGCCACATAGCCCAAAGAAGCCATGGCCCGGGCAAGGCCGGGATGGGCCACATCACGGCAGATCCGGCCATCACGTCGGTCCTGGTAGATTGCGACAACAGCGCTCATACCACCACTTGAAGGAAAAGCCAGGGCGAAGGCATCATCAGCCACAACATCATACAGTGAAGACAGGGTGGAACCAGCTTCCGCCTCCCTTACATCCACCCGGTCCTCATCCAGCGCCAACTCAATGATCCTGCCTTCCATGAAATCAGATGATAGCCATCCTGACAGGCTAAAGGCAAGGTTGACAGGGAAAGTCCCTCATTAAGATAATCCAGCCATGACATACGAAAAACCCTATGTGATCGCTGAGGTTGGATGCAACCACAAAGGCGAAATGGAAATAGCCCACGAACTGATCCAGACGGCAGCGATCTACTGCAAGGTGGATGCTGTGAAATTCCAGAAGCGCTGTCCACGGGAGCTCCTGACAGAGGAGCAGTACAACGCACCCCACCCGCATCCAGAGAACTCCTATGGCAAGACCTATGGTGAGCACAGGGAATTCCTGGAGTTCACAGCGGAGCAGCACAGGCAGCTCAAGGCCTGGTGTGAGGAAGTCGGAGTCACCTACTCCACCTCTGTTTGGGACCTCACGAGTGCGAAAGAGATCGCACCACTCGAACCAGAGTTCATCAAGATACCATCAGCCTGCAACACCCACTTCGAGATGCTCGAGTGGCTCTGTGAGAACTACAAGGGGGAGATCCAGCTCTCCTTCGGCATGACGACCCATGATGAGGAAGAGGAGATCGTGCGCCTCTTCGAGTCGCATGGACGTGCGGGAGACCTCGTCGTCTTCGATTGCACCTCAGGGTATCCAGTACCTTATGAGGACATCTGCCTGATGGAGATCCGCCGCCTCCAGGAGAGCTTCGGGGAACGCGTCAAGGCGATAGGCTTCTCAGGCCACCACATCGGTACAGCTGTCGATGTCGCCGCCTACACGCTTGGAGCCCCGATCATAGAGCGCCACTACACACTCGACAGGACATGGAAGGGTACTGACCATGCGGCATCACTTGAACCTTACGACCTCAAGAAGCTCGTGAAGGACCTGAACGATGTCCACAAGGCACTCAACTGGAAGAGCGAGGAGATCCTCCCCATTGAGCAGGTGCAGCGCGACAAGCTGAAATACAGGAAGCACTGATGAGAGAAGCCTCCAGCATCAAGTTACTCCTTACAGACTGCGATGGCTGCCTGACAGATGGTGGCATGTATTACTCCGCCAAGGGCGATGAGATGAAGAAGTTCAACTCCAAAGATGGCATGGGCTTCTCCATCGCCCGCCACCATGGCCTCATGACCGGCATGGTCACAGGAGAGGACATCGAGCTGAACAAGAGGCGTGCTGAGAAACTCAAGATGCACTTCTACATCCCTGGTTGCAAGGACAAGCTGGCCGCTGTCAAAGCCCTCTGCGAGGAGCAAGGATTCTCCCTAGACGAAGTCCTCTATATCGGAGACGACATCAACGACCTTGAACTCCTCAAGGCAGTGGGCATCTCCTGCTGTCCAGATGACGCCGTAAGACAGGTCCGCGAAGCTGTAGACTACATCTCACCCCGCAAGGGAGGAGAAGGTGTCATCAGGGATGTGGTGGACAGCATCCTCTGCACAGGATCCACAAGCTATTCTGCCAGGATGGAGCAATAAAAACATGAAAAGCAATGTGAAGAGCCTTGGCATGGTTGATGGACTGAAAATCAGTATCGTGATGCCTTTTTACAATACAAATCCCTCGCTCTTCACTCCGCTCATTGAGAGTATTGCGAATCAAAGTCATCAAAATTTCGAGGTCATTATCATCGATGATGGAAGCACAGAGGCTCAATCTCTTGAAGCCTTGGATAAAGCGCTAGAAGACCCAAGGTACAGGTTAATCCGACAGATACATGGAGGAATCTCAAAAGCCAGGACTGCTGGCATGCGCCAAGCAAGTGGAGACATTCTTTGGTTTGTAGACTCAGATGATCTTGTGCTGCCTGGGGCATTTTCATACATGGCCCGATTCTTCTCAAAGCATCCAGACTACGACATGCTTATATTCAAGGCAGAGAGGCAACAAGCTGATGGCCACATCTCGTTCTGGCAATCAGGAGGTCATATTCCAATCAGTTATGACATGACTGGTGAAGAAGCATTGCATTCCATCATCTACAGCACATATCGTTATGATGGTTTTTTATGGCGGAAAGCATTGAACCTTCGGACACTTGACAAGGAAACATTGCCAGATTTCCCTGATGATATGATGGTATTTGAAGATAAATACTGGCTTATCAAGCTGACAAAGCAACTCAGACTTTGCAAGGTCATCAACAAACGCCTGTACCGTTATAACTTCAACACAGCAAGCCACACAAAACAGGATCCCGGCACACAGACAGAGCGGATGGTGGAGGGAGCTAGGAAACTGCTTTCGCTTGTGCGCCAGATATGCGATGGGGGTGGCACAGCTCATGCAGACTTCCAAGCCCAAAATGCTTTCTATCTCAACTGGATTTACGGCAATTACAAATCACTTGGTCTAGAAGCTGCAAAGTATCCCCTCATATGGGATTTCATTGTAGAGTCAGTCCGCGACATAGACCATGGGACGCTTAACTACAGAAGACGTAGGACATTCAAGATAGAGGAAGATGTCAAATCCAAGCTTGGATTTCGGTAATTAGCCCTCATCGACACTCCGCCCCTGATGGGTCAACAAGGCTTTTGCAAGATAATAATCAGCAGGTGTAGTGACTTTGATGTTGTCATAGGAGCACGGAACCAAGTGAAGGCTATAGCCATAATGCTCCATCATGGTACATGAATCTATGAAATCAGTACGCCCTTCGGAAAGCGCCTTCTCATGGCATGAAAGGATATCATCAAGTCGGAAACTCTGGGGGGCTTTGGCATAGAACCTTGAAGCCCTGTCCTCCACTTCCCTCACCCGGTCACCATCCATATGAAGTATCGTCTCAACAGCAGGTGTACTTGATATCGCAGAACCATGTTCCCTTACAGAGCATATGTTACTGCTAATCAAATCCTGATCGATAAGAGGACGCACCCCATCATGAATCAACACGATATCTTCAGCATCAGACTTGAAACGGGATGCAGCCAAAAGCCCCTGTCTTATGGAGAGCTGACCAGTAGCCCCACCCTCGACGACAGATCTGACCTTCGTAAGGGAATATCGTGCTACAAGATCTTCCATATAGCCAATCCAATCAGGATGACAGGCGATGAAGATATCATCAACTTCAGGATGCTTCTGGAAGTGTTCGATGGTATGTACGATGATTTCCTTACCTTCGATTTTCAAGAACTGCTTGGGGCAGGACTGATTGCCCATCCTTGACCCTACACCACCCGCGAAAATGACGACATGAACCATCTTGCCTTGTCCTTGCTGAAGTTTCAGCAGAGGCAGTATACAATAGCGCTGTGTGGCTGAAAAGGACACACAGGGAGATAGCATGCGTAACAAGGTATTACAAGAGGACCTGGAAAGGCTCCTTGCAAGCGACTTCATTGATTTCGACAAACTCAGGAACACCAAGCTCCTCATCACTGGAGCCACTGGTCTTATTGGTTCAAACCTCGTAAGCGCACTTACCTACCTGTCTGAAGAAAGAGGACTCAACATCCATATTGATTGCTTGGTTCGTAATAAAGGAAAAGCTGAAAAGATTTTGGATTCTGAGCACCTTGCCTTTGATTGCATCAATTTCATCGAAGCGGATATGACAACATGGAAACCAATCAAAGGGACTCATTATGACCATATCCTCCATCTGGCAAGCCCTACTGACTCATCATATTTCCTGAATCATGCTGTCGAACTTATCCAGTTGGTTTTCAATGCGACCAGCAACATGCTTGAAGCAACGCGTGATACAGGTGCAGCCTTCCACTACTTCTCATCAATGGAGGTATATGGAACACCTCATGATGACAGCAGGATCCATGAAGACTTCATAGGAAGCGCACCACTTACGATGAGTGCACGTTCAAGTTACAGCGAAGGGAAAAGACTATGCGAGACGCTATGCAGGGCTTATTTTGAAGAGCATGACACCCCTATCAATGTACTGCGCCTGACTCAGACAATAGGACCAGGAATCGCATCTGATGACAAACGGGTCTTCGCCCAGTTCGCACGTTGTGCCGCAAACAAAGAGGACATAGTATTGAAGACCAAGGGCGGTACTAAGCGCAGCTATGTATACACAATGGATGCAGTGGCGGCTGTACTGACCATCATGACAAAAGGAACGAGAGGTGAAGCCTATAACATAGCGAACGAAGATGCTTATTGTTCGATACTCGATATGGCCAACATGGTTGCCAAGGAGATCGCGGATGACAAGATTTCCGTGTTGATAAGAGAGGATGCAACCGCCGCCAAGGCCTACCTCCCCGACCTCTGCATGAACCTGGACTGCTCAAAACTCCAATCACTCGGCTGGAAGCCAAGCATAAGACTCAAAGACATGTATCTCAGGATGATGGCAGCAGGTTGGTCATGATTTGCGTTTGATTTACAGCAAAGCCTCCCTTATATTCTTCCATATGGAGAAAGTCTGCATGATCTGCTCCGGCAAGGAGCACATGGTTACAAGAGGAACTTCAGCAAGGGAGGCCCTCGGCCTTCCTTCAGCACCTGTTTATGAGGAAGATCCAGTAGTGGCAGTCCTGGTGAATGGAGAGTTCAAGAACCTCCATTACAGCCTTGTACATAGGAAGACCACGCTTGAACCCATAAAGCTGTTCTCCCCTCTTGGCAAGAGGGTCTACCGCCACTCGATCTGCTTCCTCCTGTCCTATGCCGCATCGAAGCTCTATCCAGAATCTCATCTCGAAATAGGACACAGCCTTGGAGATGGCTTCTATTTCCGCTTCACAGACAAGGCTGTCGCTGACGAAGACATCTCCAAGCTGACAGCGATAATGGAGGAAGCTGTCTCCAAGAAGCTGCCAATCCACAAGGAAAAACTCCCCTACCCGGAAGCTGTCGAGACATTCACAGGGCGTACATTCAAACATACAGCAGAGCTGCTTGCGACTCGTAATGACGGGGATATCACGGCATACAGCCTTGATGGGTTCATCGACATCTCTTACGAACCACTTGTCACCAATACATCCGTACTCTCACTCTGGAAACTACAGAAGTACGAAGAAGGGATGTTGCTGCGCTATCCTCAGTCGAGGGACTTCAAGCAGCTGAACAAGTTCCAGGACAATCCCCTGCTCTTCTCTGTCTTCAAGCGCAGCGCTGTTGAGAACCACGTACTCAAAGTCGGATCCCTTGGACAGTTGAACAGCACGATACTCTCAGGAAAGACCTCTGAGCTGATCCAACTGTCAGAAGCGATGTTCAACGCGCGTGTACAGGAGATTGCCAACGACATCGCTTCCCGTGGAAGCATCAAGGCCATATTCATCGCAGGCCCTTCATCCTCTGGCAAGACGACGTTCTCATTGAAACTCTCACAACAGCTGAAGATCCGCGGACTCGATCCAATCAAGATCTCACTTGATGACTATTACTTCACCCGAGACCTTGTGCCTGTCGATGAAGATGGCAACAAGGACTACGAGGTCCTTGAAGCACTCGACCTGGATTTCTTCAGAGGGAACCTCTCAGAGCTCATCTACAATGGAGAGACCCTGTTGCCACACTTCTCTTTCAAGGAGAACGCAAGGCACATGGCAGAGCAGGCTACGGTGATGGACAAGTCTTCTGTCTTGATCATCGAAGGCATACACGGTCTCAATCCAACCTTGGCCCCTGACCTTGATCCAGGACTATGCTACAAGATCTACATCTCCGCACTGACAAGCATCATCATCGATGACCACAACAGGATCAGCACTACGGACAACAGGATCATAAGACGTACGGTAAGAGACTTCCGTACACGTGGTGTCAAGACTGAGGAGACCCTGTCGATGTGGCCATCAATCGAGCGCGGCGAGAAGAACCACATCTTCCCCTATCAGAACAACGCTGATGCGATAATCAACAGCTCCATGCCATACGAGCTGGCAGCCCTGACGCCCTATGCCCTCAACCTCTTGCGTTCAGTCAAGCCAAACGCTGGCATGGCCTATGCGACCGCACGCCGTCTCCTGAAGTTCCTTGAACTCATCTACACCATCCCCGCAGATGACATCCCCCGAGACTCAATCACGAGGGAGTTCCTTGGAGGATCTGTGTTTGGAGCTGTCTGATCAGGCCTTTGCGTAAAACGCATTCGTGTCCGCTATGATCTGCTCCATGAACTTGTCAGAATCGAATTCTATTGGGAGCGATGAGTAACGGGCCGCCATGTCGCCGAGGACTGCTGCATTATTGTAGCAGGATTCTACAATGCTTACCTGCTTGGAGACCTTGCCTTCGCACCAGCCAACCTCGTTTTCCGCAAAGAAAAGTCTTGTAGCGTGGGCAGCGTAAAGCAGGTCAGATATGATACAAGGGCGATGGAGGTAGATGGACTCCATCAAGGCATTAGCGCCAGCCTTGCCAATCTGGATATCGCTGGCAATAAGGTACTCGTTAACATTGCTGACGAAGCCAGGACGATGGAAATCAATGTACGGATAAGCTTGGCAGAAACGGTCGAATGCCTCGTTTGTAGAACGGCTCATGCCTCCAATGGCGACAATCTGCCAGTTGTAACCTTGATCAACCATCTTATACAGGAAATTGGGCTTGCCGATACCCTCTCCTCCAAGTGCGAAGAGGACAGTGAACTTATCCTTGAGACCGAGTTTCCTGCGAGCCTCCTCCTTTGTGATAGGCTTGTAATTCTTGATATATGACTGTAGGGGGAAGGGACAAAGCGAGACAGTCTCTTCTGGCTGACCTTTGCGGATTGCATTCCGACAGCCAAGCTCAGTCGGCAGATACATCTTTGTCAGATCCTTGTTGACACCAGAAACCGGGGTATCAAAGACATCAGCAGCATATTGATAAACAGGTATGTTGATACCAAGTTTTTTGAGTGCGGCAGGAAGGATGATGCCACCAATGAAGTTTGTGGAAAGGATGAAATCTGGTTTGAATTTCCTATACCAATGCTCAAGGCTCGATAGGTGCCCTTTGGTTTGCCCCACCATTTTGATCAAAGTCGAGCTAAGCCTGGTATCTGTACAACGGTGCGCCACACCTTCAAGTGTCGGATGATGCAGGAGGAAACGCCAATCATACTTGCAGAACCACTCCCAGAAAGGCGTGCCCATGACGACGAAGAGATCCTCGACTATTGCATTGTGTCCTGCATTGTTGAAGCTCTCAGCCAACGCCTTTGCCGGGATGTAGTGTCCCTTGCCTGCGTTGACATATAACATCGCACCACGCATTTTCTTCCTCTCTTCAGTTGTGAACCTCGACTATGATACAGAAGTGACAACTGTATAACAAGTGGTAGTTGTTTTCGTTACACACCGCACCTGCCAATGTCGACAAAACACGCTACAATGTCACATACTCGCGCTGTACTTATTATCTGCAATGACCTGCCCAAAGACACTTTCAAGATTTGATGCGAAGTTAGGGAGCGAGAACTTATCGACACTTTCCTTCGCCGCAACCCCCATCTGTATACGTAATTCCTTATCGTCAATGAGGCGTATCGCGGATTCATGGAAACTGTCCTCATCAATGAAATCAAATCCATTGACACCTTTGATCAGTGACATGTCCAAGGCAGGATCCTGTCGGCAGAGGATTGGAAGACCACAGGCCAGGGCCTCGATATAAGTCAGCCCTTGGATCTCGCTCTTACTGCTGCTTACGAAAAAATCACCACACTTGTAATATTTCCAGACATCATCCATCGCGATGTTGCCTGCAAAACGCACGATATCTTCCAAATCCAGGTCTTTCACCTGCTTTTCCAGAGTCTCACGTTCTGTACCGTCACCGACTATCAGCAGCCTGGCATCATCCCGGAACTTGGAAAGAGCGTGGAAATGCTCAACCGTCTCCGATACATTTTTCTCTTCACTTAAACGACATACTGACACAAGGACAACATCTGATTTGGAAAAACCGAATGAAGCTCTAAGTTCATCCCGTTCATCATCAGGAAGCTTCCCATCAAGATGGGAAAGGTCGAGCCCACATGGTATTATCTCCATCGGATTCTTGACTTCGTAGCTCTTAAGAAGATCATAAATCTTATTGGTTGGGCAAATGACGAAGTCAGCAGCCTTCATGAACTTCGGTACAAATGTGGAAGTAGCCCACTGCCATAACCTATCGCTCTTCGTGAAATGGACACCATAGGAAGAGAAATCAGTATGACAAGTATGAACCAATGGTATGTGGAGCTTGCGTACGACCTTCTTGGCATAAGCCATCGTGAAGAACTCACACTGGGAATGTACTACATCAGGATGCCATTCATAGATATCTTTCAAGAGCGGGTCATGGAAATTCAATGTGGCATATGAATCCTTGTACAACTGAGGGATGGTGCTCTTGATGTAGTAGACACCATCCTTGTACTTGGAAACCTTGCCTTCATATATCGTGAGGATCCTGACCTCATGGCCTTCCGCCTCCAGGCACTTCCTCTCGTTCAATACCGCAGTTGTCACACCACATTGGAATGGAAGATAGAACTCTGTGGTTATCAGGATCCTCATTACTCCTCCTTTATCAGGCCTTCGTTTCCATATGCCTCTTGCCTGCCCAGTATGTCAGGACACCAGCTGTGATATAGAAGAAACAGTTACAGGCACTATAACCGTTGAAGAAAATGTATACATCTGTCTGATTCTGCACGAGTATGCAGATGAAGATACTGAATGATGCAAGATATGTAAGGCCAGATGTTGAGAACAGGCTCTTCCTGTCCATCTTACACAGGCCTTTGATTGAATACACGATGATACCAACAACAAAGATCATGAATGCAGCTGCAGCCAAGATACCATAACGGGCACCTAAATCAAGGAAGATATTATGGAAGTGATATCGGTCCGTACCTCCATAAGAGGGTAATTCCCTGAATTCTGGAATTGAATGCCCTCTGAAAGGATCTTCCGTGATCATATGGATTCCATCAAGGTATATCTGCGTCCTCTTGGTAATCAACGTATCTATAGTCGCAATATCAAAAGAGAAGTCGCTGATATCCATCCTTGAGAACACAATAGAAAGGCCTACAACCAGACACAGCATGACTACTAAGCAAAGAACTATGATGAATGTCTTCTTTTTCAATACTTTGGAGGAAATGAAGAGGGCAAACACAACAAGGCCAGCCATCAATCCCATCAATGGTCCTCGTCCATTGGCGAAATACATTGGCAACCCATTAATTATGAAGGCTACTACACAAGCTATCCTTTCCCATGTCACTTTGCGGGTGGAAAAGAACATGCAAATCATGATCATTGCGATACTTGTCATTTCTGAGAGCCTGACAGGATTTGCAGTGAATCCAGTCAAACGACCACTTCCAAGACTTTCCACATGGAAAACCATGTTTATCAAATTCCACAGTGTCACAACAGTTGCGAAAACTGCAAAACAAGCTTCAACAGGCGCGAGCCGCTTGCGTTCATCCAGACGCAACCAGGCAGCTCCAAGGACAAGACCGTTTATCGGAATCATCAGGGCATAATCCCTTGCCCTTCCTGTTGGATCCTGAACCACCAAGTACGAAATCAGCTCGAAGGCGAAAAAGGCCAATGCCGAAATTCCAAGCAACTTATCGCACTTCAAGTTGCCTGCAAATAGGTTATACACCATCAATACAACTGTATAAGCCGTCAAAACAGGCATGACAATCCAACCAAGATTATCTATGAACCAGTAATTACTATAGAAAACTGTGGTGAGGGCAAAAAAGATATATATCGGACACAGTCCCAAGAGCATCCTCATGGTCTTATTTGCTTCCACCTTGTCAATCAATGGTTGTATCGTCATCTCACAAACCTCTCATCGTGCGAATCTCAGGCAGCTTTGTTTGTATTGGCAGCGGAGATACTCTCCACGAGATTCACAACTATGTCAATGAAACCTTTTTTATACCCCACCCCTTGAGAGATTTTGCAAGGCCCAGCGTATCGCATCCGGATCTTCTGTGCAAATCACTGGTTGCTCCTTGATTTTTCCACCATGCGCCAGAAGGCTCTCGATGAAAGCATGCATCAGCCGCTCCCCAAGGAATCCATAAACACGCTTGTTATATTCATCATAACAGGGCAGCCTCGCATCAATCTCATCTTCAACACCATCCAGCACATTGAACATGAACGAACAACATTCATCCATCAATTCGCGTCTTGAGACAATCATGTTGAACGCATATGTCCAATGACGATCCATTGCTGTATCAAACGGAACAAGCCATTCTGGACATGCACGGGCTATGTAATCACGACATGCGTCCAAATCCTCGACATGGTGTTTTGAAGCATAGCTTTCCCTGACCGTCATCCCACGTGGATGTTTCTTGCGACGTACGACTATTGCGTCATAGCCTTTGTCAAAAATGCCACACATCTGGTCACCATGGAGGAAAAGACAGTTGGCACCAGTCAAGACTTTGAGCAAATGCCCAAGTCCAGTTCCAAAATAACGTCGATAATGACAAAGTCCTTGATAATCAGACTTGTCATTCTTCCACAACCAGTAAAGAGCTGTGAGTTCGCAATATGAACTGTTCTTGAAAGCGATGTTCTCGCCACATCCATCATATACGGCATCAGCAGCAAGGTGCCCTTCTTCATATGCCTTACGGCCATATGGCCCAACGAAAACCTGCTTATAGCAGGCATCATCAATCAGCTTCGGAGAATCCTTGTGTGTGACAATATAGACACTAATACTTTTCTCCTGATTGGAGGTATGTATCACAGGCACCTCCATATGTCAGTGAAAGGGGACATCGCTCCTCCTAAAGCAGAATCCAGGATTGAGGACTTCAATGAAGTATAACACCAATCAGGATATAAAATGAACAAGGATGATATACCTACTGGATGTATGCGCATCTGATATGTTTTGCAGCCTTCCGTTTCCTCTCAGGAGGCGGGGTCATGTAATCCCCGTACACTTTCTTGAGTATTTCATCATAACCTGCAGGCACGGGATACAGCCTATCCTCATAAGGAAGCATCAGGACTTCATCCCAGCAAGCGGATGGATAGAAAAGATGAAAACTGTTCGAGGAAGTCGGGCTCATCAGGAAATCAGTACGGTCAGGACAATTGCAGATATCAAAAATCTGTTTTGTGAAGCGTTCTGGTTTGATATTGATGTCGCTCAACTTAGTATCCTGGCAAATCAAATTGAATAGGAGCAGTTTCAGTTTTGTCGATGGCACTGATTGCTTATACAAGCTCATCCAGCGCCGATGTTCCAACGCCTCAAGGCTCCTCACGGGAAATGCATCCACATCTGGAACACCGTCCAAGACAAAAACATCAATGAACACGCCTAGGTCATCACGCCACTTGTAACACTTCTCCCTGACATGAGTGTTTGTCGCAACAACCTTTGGCATCAGATATGGATAATCAGCGGAACTATCATGCCAGAGAAGTTTGAACCCCGGCTTGCAGAGCTTGTTGAAATTTGAAAGGAAGACCTGGAAATCATCACGGAACATCCAGATATCAACATCATCATCCCAAGGGATGAAACCCTTGTGACGGATAGCTCCAAGCAAAGTCCCGTATGCCAGGTAAAAACCTGTATCAATCAAACCGCATACCCTTTGGATTTCATCAAGGCAATCAAGGGCAATGCGCTTCCTATCTTCCAAAGTAAGAGTTTTCTTCTCCATATCCACCTCACAGTGCAAGGAAAATCTTGATTATCAGGGGTCGGAACAGACGTATGGCAGAGCCGATAACCCAAAACATAGTCCTATTTGAAGAACCTAGGGTCGCAAGAAGAATCCTGTTCGGTTGCTTGACCTCATTCCTGTTTATCCTGCTCAACGCAGAGCGGAAAGCAGCATCCTCCGAAATCCTGATGCATTCATCAATCCGTTGCTTGTTCGTCCTATCACTCTTCATCAAGAACTCATTCAAGAAGGAGTTGATGGCAAAGAAGCAGACCTCATAATCGACTTCTCCCTGATGATGGACATCGCATTCCAGTCCAGGAAGCTTCCTGAGATAATCACACAGCTTCATTGACTTGTTGAACAAGTCCTTGCGGTAACGCCAACTAATTGATTGGGTGTTGTTCCTATACATGTACCCATATTCAGATTTATCAAGTATGACAATCTTGGAACATCGGGCTATATATGTGTACGAAAGCAACATGTCCTCACCCATCTCTATGTCAGTTGGAACTGACTCATAAACAGACAAGAGCAATTCGCGTTTGAAAAGCTTCAACCCCTTCTGGGACTGCATCCCCCTGTTTCCATAGAGACTATGATTTGAAAACAGATTGGGGAGTATGTATGACTCTATCGCCGACCTGTCATATGATCCAGGAAGCAAAGCATCACAAAACGCCTTCTTCCGTTTTCCCGAAAAAGAAAGTCCTGGCATCGTGACAAGATCCGCACCATGTTCCTGCATGGCATCAATCATCTTTGTGTACATACCAGAAGAGATGAAATCATCACTGTCGACCATGCTGATGAAACAGCCACATGCTTTTTCGAGACCTGCAAGCGTCGCCTTCATCTGGCCCTTGTTCTCCTGATGTATCACCCGGACACGGCTATCACGTGAAGCATATCCATCGATGATGCCCGGAGACGAATCCGTTGATCCATCGTCAACGAGTATCAGCTCAAGGTCCTTGAAATCGGAATCCAAGATACTATCCACGCATTGTACGAGATAGGCACCACTATTATAGACTGGGACAATGACACTAAGAGGCAATGCCATGTCACCTCCACCTGCAATAGGTCAGATGCCTGGCCTGCTTACGGTCTTTTTCGGGAGGAGGCGTCATGTAATCACCATAATGATCCCTCAGGAGCCTGTCATATCCGCAAGGCACTGGCACCATGAGGCCCTCGAACGGCATTTCAATGACAGAAGCGAAATCCTCTGCCATGAAATACTGGTGGAAAGATTGCAATGAACCATCGTTCCTCAATACAGGACCTTGTGGGTAAGAAGAACAGATACTATCTATTTGATGCAGGATATCAGCAGTATCAGCCCATAAATCCTTAAGTCGTGTTTCCTTATGCTTCAGGGCATAATAAATGAAGAATAAACGTTGCAATATAAGGGAATTCCTGAATGTCGAGACCCTGCGGCGGTGTTCCAATGTCCTCAACTCCTCAAGCCGAGGGTTGTTGACATCTACATAATCCAAGACAAAGACATCAAGGAAAACACCATAATCCTTGATTGGTTTGAGATTCTTTTCCCTAGCCTCGGTCCGAAGTGAAACCACCTTGGGCATGAGGAAAGTATATGAAGAATCAGTTTCAGGACCAATTAATTTGAAATCAGTTGAACAGATTTCATCAAACCTCAGTTTGAAAAGCTCGAAATCCTTACGAAACATCCAGATGTCAATATCATCATCCCAAGGTATGAAACCTTTATGCCTTATTGTTCCCAGGAGACTTCCATAAGCCATATAAGGCTGGATACCAAGTTCTTTTGAAACCCTGAGCACTTCCTCAAGAATCCTGACGCCCTCTTCCTTGAGCTCTTGATCTGACAACTCTCTGCCCTTTTCCGTCATAGCCAGATAAGGATAACACAGCTTCATATGACTCTCAAACATATGGTGGTAAAAGTATCACCACGTTATACTCGAGGCATGAATGAGCATCAGCCCTTCTTCTCTGTTATTGTTCCTGCATACAAAGTAGGAAGATTCCTCCCACAATGCCTTGATAGCATACTGAATCAGACATACGAGGATTTTGAGCTGATTGTCGTAGATGACAAATCACCAGACTCCGTACCTGATATCGCCAAGGCATATTTGAAACGGGATAGCAGGATCAAAGTCATACAAAACAAACAAAACCTAGGCTTGCTTCATACAAGGGACGTGGGCATTATGGCAGCTAGTGGCAAATACATTGTATGGGTTGATGGCGATGATTACATAGATAGTAATCATCTGGAGTTCTTCCAAACAGAACTGTCAAAACACAAAGTCGACATGCTATGTACGGGCTGGGTTCGTGATGAGAAAGATGGAATAAAGAAACCCATCCTTGAATCAATGACAGAAGGTCTTTACGAAGGCAAGACGCTTGAAGAAAAAAGGGGTAAGCTTTTTGCCTTCAATCAGCATGGTACATCACGCAACATCTCACCTAACCTTTGGGCAAAAGTAATAAGAAAAGAATTGCTTGACGAAACTGTCGGGACGATTCCATATGACTTGAAAATTGGTGAGGATGCCGCACGCAGCTACCAGATAATGCTTAAGATAACATCCCTGCTTGTTACACAGCATACAGGATACCACTATGTACAGCATCCAACACAGATGACCAAGAACTATCATAGGGAATATTTTGAGAATGCTCTTGGCATCTATGTGCGGCTACGCGACCAATCCATGCAGACATCCAATCCATACATCTTCACCAGCGCAATAAACCAGAACATATGCCATATCACAGCTGCAGCGCTATGCAATGAATGTGGCAACTCCGACAAAGAAGCCATGTGGGCACGGATCAAGGAAATATCAGACAATCCAGAAGTCAGGAAGGCATTGGAAGACAAAGATGCTGTCAAAGCAGTCAACTGGGGATTCCAACGCTTCCTACATGCATTGAAGAGTCATTCATACACGCGCCTGTCTTTCTATCTCTGGGTATATCGACGAATCATACAGATGGGATTATTATAAGCTTCTCATGGCAGAGAAGAATGAACGACAGGAAACGAGGGTCATAAACGCGGCCAGGAACATGGCGTCTTCAGCCTTCTTCCAGACGCTTCTTGGAGTCTTCGCTTTTATTGAGAGGACAGTCTTCGTACATTACCTAGGTAATGATTACCTTGGCCTCAATACCCTCTTCGCCAACATCCTTTCCGTACTTACAATAGCCGAGCTTGGCATCGGAGGGACGATAGCATACGCACTGTACAAGCCATTAGCTGAAAACGACACAGAGAAAATCGCATCATTGATGCTCTTCTATAAACGGGCGTACTACATCATTGGTTCAATCATCATCGTACTAGGCCTGGCGATTACGCCATTCCTCAGCTATTTCTCAAATGCAGGGGAAGGGATAAGGAACTCAGAACTCTGCTTTGTAATCTACCTGCTCTCAACTGGTCTCACTTATTTCTTTTCCCACAAACACATCATCCTTGAAGCCGACCAGAAGAAATACCTCAACTACAGTGTCACCTGCCTTGGTTCGATTGTACAGTACATCCTGCAGGTCATCTTCCTCATCTCGACAAGGGACTATGTCCTATATGTGTTCGTCCTACTAGTTGTGAATGTCTCAAAATCCCTGGTGCTCAATCGGATTGCCGAGCGCAAATACCCCATCCTGAAGAGGAAGGCAAAACACATACAGCGGCTTCCAGAGGAAGACCGCAAGAGCATAACAACCAATATCAAGGCGATGTGTTTCCACAAGTTCGGAGAGACCGCCGTCAGCAGCTCTGACAGCATCCTGATGTCCTACTTCACCTCACTTGCAACACTGGGCATCTATTCAAACTATCTCATGATAGTCAACACGCTCCGTAGTGCGATGAGGGTCTTCTATACTTCCATACTGGCAAGCATAGGGAACCTCTGTGCAACAGAGGAACGGGATGACATCTACTATAGCTTCAAATCCCTGAACTTCGCGAATTACCTGATCTTCTCATACATCACAGTGTTGATGTTCAACCTGCTCAACAGTGTGCTTACACTGTGGCTTGGAGCCGCATACACCTTTGGGCCGTTCACAGAATTCTTGATCTGCATGACATTTTTCCTTCCAGGAATACGGAGGATGTTGTTGAACTACCATGACGCCTGTGGGCTGTTCTGGGCGGACAAGTACAAGAGGGTGTATGAGGCTGTGCTCAATCTCATCCTCTCAATCATCCTGGCCATTCCATATGGCATCGATGGCATACTGATTGGCACAGTTGCAAGCAACCTCTTAGGCTTCTGGATTGAAGGCCGTGTTGTGTACAAGTACGTGTTCTTCCGCCCAGCAAGAGTGTATGTGTTCACCTATCTGAAAGAATGTCTTGTGACGATAGTCATGATGTTCCTGACATATGCAATATGCAAGGCGTTCCCGATAGGACATATACTGGGCAGACTTCTGGTCAACATCCTCATCTCAGTACTTGTTCCTCTCCCTCTCTATTATCTGATTTACAGGAAGAAGAGCGAGTTCCAGAACGTCATGACAAACATCAAGAGCTATGTAAACCTCTTGGCAAGCAGGATGAAGCGCAAGTAATCAGCGCTTCACCCAGAGTTTCTTGACGGCTGATCCGATTTTGCTGAAAAGGATGGCGAACGGAGGCAGGAAGATCAGCGTTGAGACCATACATCCAAAGAGTGTCACACTCATCAACAGTCCGAAATACCTGATTGGGGTGTATGACCCGAATGAAAGCATCATCATTCCAAAGACGATGGACACTGTTGTCAGGATTATCGGACGACCTGTCTCGACCAACGTGTCTCGTATCGCGGTGATGCTGCCATCACCACTCTTCCGTTTCCTGCTATATCTCAACATGAAGTGAAGCGCATCATCTACACCACAACCTATTGCGATTGAAGAGAAACTGACGGTCACCATATCGAAAGGAATGCCTGTCAGATACATGAAAACATAGTTGATCATTATTCCAGACAAGACAGGAATGATGGTTGTGAAGCCACGGACAAGAGACAAGAAGACAATTGATGCGATGATGAAGACAATCGAGACAGAAAGAATCGTACTGAGGTTCTGGTCTGACAAGAGCCGGCTTGAGAACTTCACATTGACAACTGGATCCCCACCTATTGTCACTGTCGTCCCAACGGGGAGGAGGTCCAGGTTGTCGACCATGGTTGAATAAGCCCTGGTGATGCTCGATGTAGTCATCAGGTCCTGTTCAACAGAGTCCCAGTTCTGTATGACCAGTGTGACAGAATTGAAGTCACTACTGATTATCCTGGAGATTTCAGATATGCCCTGGTTGGCCATCATCAGGACCAGTCTGGACATCATGTTGATCAAGCCATTGCTGTCTGGTATCGCATACTCTCCATCGACGAGGTAGTTTGCGTATGCGACATAATTCGAGAAAGAGATGCTTTGCAGGAGGTCTGGGCACTCAAGTATGGCTTCTTCGTACTCCCTGACCTGCTTGAGGTTATCAGCTTGCAGGAAGTAGTTTACCGACCCCTCTGGAGCCCTGATCGTGATCTCAAATGGATTGGTTCCACCCATGGCCTTTGCAAAAGCCCTGGACTCATGTCCAAACTGGTCCGACTCTGGGAAGTAGGACATGTAGTTTGAGTCGATAGCTATATCGTCTTTCACAAGGAAGAAACAGACGACCAGCACGAAGAACAGGACAATCAAGACAATCCAGTACTTTGTGACAACACGGGAAATCCAACCAACAAGCCTTGTCATGAATCCGTGTTCGAACTTCGCGATTTGCTTTCTCTTAGGAACAGGCGTCAATGAAAGGACAGCGGGAAGGTAAACACATGCAAGTATCGCACAGTACAGGATGCCGATTCCAACAGAGATGCCGAACTCCCTCAAGCCCTCTGTCTGGGAGACACAGAGGCAGAGGAAGCCAACAACTGTCGTGATACAAGCAAGTGCGATGGTGCCTGTTATCTTGCTGACACTACGCGCAGGTGACATGTCAGCAGTACCATCCTCACGGAAGTGGGCGTAGTACTCATTCAAGACATGGATTGCATATGCGGATCCTAATGTTATGACCATGCATGGTGTCACGATGTTGAGTATCGTGATATCAATCCCCATCAACTTCATCGTCCCGAAAGTCCAGATCAAGGCGATGATGGAAAGTGAGCCGGGAATCAAGACGCTGCGCTTGGAATGGAAGCTGAGGTAATAAGTGATCAGGATTGCAAGGATGCAGAGGATCATCAAGGTGGAGAGGTCCTTGAGCAAGTATTGCATGACCTTGTAGTTGATTACAGGTCCACCATTGAAATAGACATCAAGGCCATAGTCCTCAAGGGGCTGGAAGATTGCATCGAACTGGGCTTCGATATCAGCGTTGTACCTTGAGATAGGCACCTGGATCATGATTGAGTTGCCATCTCCACCAACCAGGAAGTACCTGACTATTGGGTCACTGGCGATATGGTCCTCCAGTTCAGCAGCCTCATCTTCGTCCCAGACACCATCATCATTGGAAGCCATTGGCGTGACGACAAGGCGCCGTCCAGCGGCTTCAAGTGTGACAAAATCAAGGACTGAATATGGCTGTCCTACATCAGGACGGGCAACCAACTCATTCATGCAATACTGGATCAAGTTGAGCGAATCCGCACTGTACAAGTCATTCCCCTGGATGAAAATCAAGAGGTCACCTGCTCCATGACGCTCATCGTCCTCATTTGTTGGTTCCGTCATGGTTGAGAAGTCAAACGCTTCCAGGACAGAAGGGTCAAGATCCCTGTATTCATTGTCAGATGGCGCTACAACCCCAGCCTCTTCAGCAACACGGAAAGCCTTCTCAACATTGGCAGGGACGGCCCTATCCGCGATACCCAAGTCTGGAAACTGGCCAGAGACCCCACCTTGGTAAACGCGATGCGCTTCTCCATATGGCATGAATGCGCCATAATCAGCATTCAAGCCAATTCCAAGGGCGTTGACAAGGAAGAAAGCTGTGACCAAGGCGATGACCACGATCACAGCAACAGCATGCCGCTCGATGAAATCGAAGAATTTCTCCATGTCAGGAGTATAAGGGAAATCCCCTGGAAGGTTAACCGCCAGGGGATTCGATTTGATGATGCTTCAACTCAGAACAGCCATTTGGCACCAATCAGCAATTGTGGCAGGCATTTCACCACACCATGCTCCCGACCATAGTTGAAGTAACTGTTGACACTACCAGCAGCATAAAGAGATACCTGTCCCCAGACTTCGCGGTCGAAGTCATAAATCCCATAGACTGCGAACTTCAACAGATGTTCAGCATTGTGCCAGCCTCCTGAAGGAACACCTGCATCAACGTCTCCAAGATTGAAAATCGAATCCGACATATCTATGTCCGTCTGCTGATGTGACACAGTAGCATGCCGGATTCCATTCTCCCCCCGTACCCTGTAAAGGGCATTCCCGCCAACTTGGAATGAACCATCTGCCGCCCTATAGTCCACACCGAGCGAGAACACCATGGAATCTGGGCCATAGATGTAACCAGAGTAACCATAATCATCCAGGTACTGACGATGATATCCAACAACATAATCAAGGTTGTAATCGATATTGTTGTCTGTCACATCGGTGTCTTCACCTGTACATGCCTCACGTTTTCCGTTGAGATAAAGATAAGGATTGGTGTAAACACCCTCGAGCCAGATATTGAACATGCCTTTATCAGCGAGGGTCGTCGAATACTTGAGGTTCCCAAGGAAGCCATAAGCTGGAGGAACCGCACCTTGATCCTCGAAATACATCTGGAACTGGTCAATCACAGCCTGGGCGGAGAAAGACAAGCCATCAACTATTGCAAGCTCGAGGTCGAAACTCATGATGTTGTTCGCTTCATCGTAGTAGGTTTTGCCAACCTCATTGGCATAATTGTAATAGTTGTGGGCAATGACAAATGGGAACAAATAACGAAAGTCAAAACCGTATGAGCTATTGTACAACGTGGACAGGTTTACTGCGAAACGCACCCTATCAAAGAGATTGAAGTCAAAACGATGGACAACCCTGTATTGCTGGTCACCACTGAACTCACTGCGGTTGAAAGTCGTGATATATCCACTTCCATCTTCATTGATTGATACCTGTTGGTCGAACCTGGTGATTGAGATGTTGTAGTTGAAAAAGTCACTCATGAACGAGAGTGCCAACAGCTCCTGGTAAGAGAAATTGTCTCCAACAGCCAAGTTGCCTGTCATACCACTGCCAATCCCGTGCGGGAAACGACCTAGTGTGAGATTGAAATACTCATTACCAATGCTGGCTCCTGCCCGGGTTGGAAGCTCAGGAGACATGCCAATGAAGATGCCTTTTCCTCCTGTACGACCTGTGAACAGCCAACCAAATGTAGTCTCATAAAGATAGTCAGGCCTGTTCCGAACATCGAACTGGGCTTCCAGTGCGACATGTTCCCCAAAGTCCATCTTGATGCCAGCCGCAAGCGAGGGATCTTCGTAACGATATGGCACCAAGGTGTCGTTCCTGCGGTCCCAGGCCGTTGCCAGGTCCTCACCCCTGTTACGGAACTCCCATTCATCATAATCAGCGATGTTCACACCAAGATTGACAAGCAGGTCGAGGTCGAATGCAAAGAAATCCTCTTCGTATATATATTGCCCTTCACCTGTGAGAGTCTCCATCAATTCGCCATATTCTGCCAGGTCTGCCCCATTCAGCGATGTGGTGTCGATGCGTTCCAAAGCAATCACAAGGGCCCGTGCGGGCATCGGAGAGAAAGATGTGGGTCCTGTGACACCAGCCCTGCGGCAGAGCTGGTCGACACGTTGATATACTGAATCGCGTGTCGTATAGAGAGTCTGCAGGTTACCAGCCATAAGGCAAGCCATGGACAGAAGCAGGCAAAGCAGGCAGCCAATTATTTTCCTCATACTCACACCCCTCCATTCGGGCAACAACGCCACTGTATCCCACTTTGCCTGTTGATGTCACTAAAGCCTTGTTTCCAGCACCTTACTTCACAAACTCCATCGGATCAAAACTGCACGAGACTGTAAGCTGCAGATTCTGCCAACTGTCACCATCTTCATTATTGTGATTCACATCATATTGGTAGGTGATACCAGTTGCGACACTGAACGAAGGATGGAAACTGTAACGTATTCCAAGGTCGATGATGAAACTGTGTTCAAGCGTACCCGTTGGCCAGAAGTCAAAGATATGCTCACTGCCACTTATTGAGGTGGGAGTCTGGTTATCATCAGCATCGTACCTGATTCCACGTTCCCCATGCAGACGATACATCAATGTATAGGCGAAACTCAGACGTTGGTCATAAGCGTCATAGTTTCCACCATATGCCAGGACAATTGAATCAGGACCATGTTTGTAACCTGTGTATGATATGTCACTGCCGTAAGTCAGGTAATATCCCAGGATCATATCCATGTTCTCATTGCCCTCCCCAATATCATTCAAATAGAGGTAGGGGCTTGTGTATGCGACCTCGAACCAGTTCTTCCAGAAGGCAGTCGAAGAAGCATGGACATGTGTGACATTGACCAATGCTCCAAAAGCATTGGGGAAAAGGTTGGCCCCACTAGACTTCTCATTCGGCAACTGGAACTGGTCGAGGACGAACTGGAAATTCAACCTGAAGCCATTTGACAGGACTGCGGACAAATCGAGGCCAGCATAGTTGTTCGCCCAATACCCGTTATCCTTCTCAAAACCCTGCCAGTTATGAATGAACATGAAGGGATTGAACATCCTGATATCCAATGCGTCCTGTGTCTGGAGCACAGCACCTTCACTGATGGTCAATGCGACCTTGTCAGCAATGTCAAAAGTATATGAATGGGTTATACGGGACTGGTGTGGTCCATCAAAGCTTGTCTTATCGGATATCGAATTCGCCTGCCCCGCCTCAACAGGATTCTCTTGGTCAAAATGGGTGTATGTCAAATCATAAGAGAAGAAGTCGTTAAAGAAAGTCAGCTTGGCGAAATCCTGATACTGGAAGTTGTCAGCGACGAAGAGGTTCCCTGTCTCACCACGCCCCATGTCCAGTTGACCACGGCCGAGGTAGAAGTTCATGAATGAACTGCCAAGTGATACTCCTGCATCGAATGGCATTACACGCTGGTAACCTTCGCTTGTACCTGCCATGAAGATGTTCTGGAAGAAGAACTCATTGAAATCAGATTCCCGGATCCTGAGTTTGTATGGTAGGGAGATCCTACCGTAAACGTACTCGGACCAGCCAAAGTCAAAAGAGAGGTCTATCAATGGCAAACGTTCTTGATATCCATGATACCAGTCACTCCGGGTGGCATCATCCCCAATCTTCAGGTTTACCTCTGGACTGATCATGGTCGAGACGTCAAAGAACATTGTCGGTGACGAATAGACTGCTGTTGGTTCCTCAAATTCCGACATCAGCTCCGCATAAAGCTTCTGGAGTTTTCCAGGAAGAGTCTTTGGGTCAACACGCGAGAGGCTCTGGGACAGCATTTCTGCTGTGACAGGTGTCCTGTCATGAGGACCAGTCATCCCCGCAACCTGTGTAATCATGTCAACAGCGACATATTCCCAGTCATCATGGTCATAGGTCCGTTGATTTGCATGCATGTCCTGCAACGGCACCAGCAAGAACAGGATGGAGAACAACATCATAAGCGACAATGGAGTCTTAAAAAACTTTTCAATCATGCAATCAGCTTTCTTCATATGACATCACAATGATGAATTCGACTTGAAGATTTTAACAACAAGAGACAAATTCGATTGATATCATAACACATAACTGTTGTACAGGTCGCCTTGTCTCCTTTGATGATGTATGAAAGGTCCTTGAATAGTTGCTATTGATTGAGGAACCAAACAGATACTGTTTCCTTTGCTTTGCTGCAATCTCAAAGCAATCTGATATCGTTGATGACTCAAAGATATCATGATTGGCAAATGGACAAGCCCTCTGGCAATGAATCAACTAGGAAGCAGATGATATCGAGGGCTGCCTCTACACTCACTTGCAGAAGATCAGCTTCAACAGGTCGATATCAACCTTGCATTCACGGTCTATCGTCAGCAGTCCATTGACTTCTTGGAACACATCAGTCAGCTGGGTGTAACAGAAACCAGCACACAGTCCCGAATCGACAATCGCACTGACAAGGGATGAGAGCCTTTCCAGGAAAGAAGCCTGGCTTTCCTCACTCTTCCCGTAGCCCCAGTTGTCTCCACCGGCATCACTTGTGAATGCGATACCACCGAATTCACTTATCACCACAGGCTGCCCACCATAGGCGTGTCCCTTGGCATAGACATATCTTGATGCGGCAGCGGTGGAGAGGGTCCTGCCGAGTTGATCCAGCTTACTACTCATCTCACCGCCATCTGTACAGTAATCATGGATGGCACAGAGGTCTGACTCTGTCTGCTCCCAGCCATCATTAGTACTGACAAGCCTCGTATCATCCAAGGCGTGGGTGATATGATAGAGCGCTTTCGAGAAAGCCTGCATCTTCTTATCAGTGAAGATGTTCCTGACACCCCAGCTTTCATTCAACGGCACATATATGATGATTGAAGGATGATTGTAATGCTGCCTTACAATCTCCTGCCATTCATTTACAAAGCGCATTGCCGACTCATCGTTGTATGAATACATGCTAGGAGCCTCAAGCCAGACAGCAAGACCGAGCACATCGCAATAATGATAGAACCTCTGGTCCTCAATCTTCTGGTGCATCCTCACACCATTGAAACCCATAGCCTTGATCAAGGTGATGTCACGGATGAAGTCGTCATCACATGTCGCTGTATAAACCGATGTAGGGAAGTAGCCCTGGTCCAAGACAAGACGCTGGAAGAAAGGCCTGTTGTTCAGGAGTATGCGGTCCCCCTCGACAGCAATTTTCCTCAGGCCAAAGCTGACAAGCACCTCATCGCAACATGAATCAGAGGTGTAGATGCATCTGGCACTGTAGAGCTGAGGGTTATCAGGACTCCAATAATGGGTATCATCAATTGAGTCATCAGGAGGAATTGGGATAGTGATACCAGATAGTCTCCCATTCACCTTATAGGAGACATCAGCCCTCTCCTCTCCATCCTTGCTGATCGTGATCCTCACCTCACCTGCCTTGACCTCATCAGAAAGCTGGATTGAGAATGATGCACAGGACGTGTCAACATCTCCAGTGACCTTTACATCCATGAAGAAGACAGCCCCTCTTTCCTCCAGCCATACCGGCCCCCAGATTCCACTCGTCGCTGGATACCAGCACCTGTCCGCATCCACCTTCCAATACTGCTTGCCTCTCGATATAGAGCAGTCCGCAGGATCTTCGACCCGCAACGACATCACCACTCCATCAGCTTTCCAGTAGTCCGTGATATCAACATCGAAAAAAGTGTAAGCGCCCTCATGGTGAAAGACCGGTCTGCCATCAATAAAGACATCAGCCTTCCAATCCACAGCGGCGAAGCAGGCAAAGGTCCGCGCCCCGCGCTTCTTCTCAAAACCAAGCCGCCTTGAATACCAGAAAACAGATGCACCTGGCTCAACCTTCACACCCGAGGCTTCACTGCCTACAGGGTAAGGCACATTGATCACCGTGCTATAGTTTTCCTTTTCCCCGTAACCGAAATCCCATTGGCCGCAAAGGAGGGAGACCTCCTGCCTTTTGAAATCAGGGCGTGGGCAGTCGCAAGAATAATCCATGGGCGATCCTCCTTTGGCAAGCAATCCTCATATGGTGTCCATGATAGCGCATACGGTCCATCAGGACGACTCAGGAAAAAACGGGATCATGACCTGATGGCAGGCTGATGGCGTGCCTCTGGATACAGTACGTTGGAGGACAATCATCAGCTGAGGGCCATTCCAAGTCATATCATCTGAACCAACAAAATCACTTTATTCATACCTATATAGGTCGTAATATCTGCATCATATCTTACATGTATTGGATAAAAGCCAGCCTTGGGAACATGGGCTGGCCTTGTTTGGACCTCAGGTCTTCACTCCAGCGTACGCAGGAAATCACGCGGCAGCCATTCCCTCTCCACCGCATCTGTGAAGTCCCATCCCGCCTTGTCCTCACACCTCACCCTGTAACTCCAGAAGTAGTGGGCGGAAGCACGCTCGAAGGTGAACAACATGGCGGAAGCGAGCATCCTGTATGAATAGTTTCGCTGCACAGCGTTGAGGCCATCCTCCATGTTATGGGGCAAGGACCACTCACCAACCATCACCGGGACGAATTCCTGCAACTGATCGATCAGGTTGCGCCAGGTGAAAAGGATACGGTTGGCACAGTACAGGTTTGTGTGCTCCGGCCGCTTCTCCTCCATATCAAGGTATAGGTGCGTGTCCAGCATGACATTCTCCATGGCCTTGTTGGAACGGAAGAAATACTTCCAGACCTCAGGACGGAAGCCATCGTGGAATATGATGTATGAATCCTTCCGGATCAAGGGTCTCAACCTGTCATAACCTTCTTCACAAAATGCGAACAGGACATCACTGTCGACCGCCCTGGACCCAGCCGCCCGTCTGGCGTCATGGGCCTGGTAAGTCCACTGGTTGCGTACCAGGACGGAATCCGTAGCAGGCTCATTGAGCAGCTCCAGGCCTAGGAAGGCATCTCGCTTGCCATACATATGCGCCAGCTCTTCCAAGACATCCAAGGTCCTGCTGATGTTCTCCTTCCTTGATGCCCATTTGCACACAGCGCCAATCCCGCCATTGTCATAACCATTCTGGCTATCCGGTGCCGTATGGAGGTCAAGGATCACGCGCAGCCCATGCTTCTCCGCCCAATCAAAGAGCTTGTCAACATATGAGACGCAGGGGACATAGGGCTGGCAGAAAGCCTCATCATCACCAAAGAGGAAATGAGGGACGGGAAGCCGGATCGAATCCAACGAACAAGCCTTGATGAAGGCGATGTCCTCCTCTGTTATGAAAGTGGACCTGTGCTTCTCATAACGCAGCTTCCGGGACTCATCGTCCAGCACCCTGCACAGGTTGTCCTCATCCCTGGCCCCTGTCCCTGCGAAGATGGAAGGATCCATCCATTTCTCCAGGACCAGCCACTCTCCAAGATTCACACCACGGAACATGCTCATAGCTCATACCCCTCGATCCTGACGTTGCAGGCAGCCCCTGGAGTGATGTCGAAACTGTAGACATGATGTCCAACCCTCAGGTTGACATGCCTGTCACGCCCATATGGATAGATGATGACAGACACAGAATTGTCAGCACCCTCCATGGCAAGCACATCAAGACCTGGATTGAAACTTGATGTCGGCAGGACCTTGCAGGGCAAGGCCACATCCTTTGAAAGAGCCTCCAGGGCATGGAACATCGGCTTCTTCACGACGAGACCATTTTCAGTCATCAGAGGTGCCTGGCAATAGTTGCCGACATGATTAGGACCTCCATCCTTGCCAAGGACCAGGTTCCAGTCGATCACCGTATCCGCACCATGGCTTATGTCATTGATGAAGTTGTGCAGGTAAAGATGGAAACCATCCTTTGGCTTGCCACTCTTCTCTATGCAGTATTCGCTCATGACCAGCCTGGAAGCAGGCTTCATCTGCCTTGCAAGCTGCAAGGCTTCGAAATGGTCACCCATGTAATCATGGAAGGCCACACCACTGAAGACATCCAAGCCTGGATAGGCCTCCAGCCTTTGCACAAGATCCTGCTTGTTGTGGTCGAAGGCCAGTATGCAGACTCCCTCTCCAAGCTCTTCCTTCAGCAAGGTGGCGAGCCTGTGCTCATCAGGAGATGTGTAAATACAGCTGTCCCAGGTCTGGCAGGCTTCAGGCTCGTTCTGGACACTGACGAAGCTGACAGGATAACCCTTCTCCTTGTAATGCTTGACGTACAATGAGAGGTACCTGGCATAGTCTTCATAGCAGGCATCCTTCAACCTGCCACCCTTGTACCTCCTGCCATTGGTCTTCATCTCCTTCGGAGGGGACCAGGGCGACATCATGATCTCCAGGTCGCCTTCACGGATCTCCATAATCTCATCGAGTATCGGGAAGATGAGCACCTCGTCATTGGAGAAATCGAGATGCCCCTTCTTGAGGGCCTCGAATGAGATGAAGGCGCTGTACATGCAACTGGAGAAGTCACAACTGTCGATGCAGAGCCTCAGATGCCTCTCATCGAGGCCCTCCTTGGAGAACATCGTACGCAGCACGGCGCTCCTTTGCACAGGGTCAAGGCATTTTAGGACTTCCGCCGAGGCAGGAGTCAGGGCACATCCAAAACCCAGGAAACTGTGGAGTGGATGGGAAAGGAAGACATTGACGATGTCCTCCTGGATCTCGACAGGTTCCAGGCCCACCTCCAGCTTCTCCACCTGTCCATCTCTTGAATACTGTATGGCTCTCACTTCACACCTCCTAACGTAAGACCATTGATGATGTATTTTGAAAGGAAGCAATAAACGATGATTATCGGGACGACCGAGATCAGGATCGCCATGTACATCGCTCCATAGTTTGAAAGATATACACCCTTGATGACCGAGATCAGGATCGGCATCGTGTACTTCCTGCTGTCGCTGATGATGATCAGCGGGGTCATGTAGTTGTTCCAACTGGTCACGAAGTTCAGTATGCAGATCGTGGCTATCCCAGGTGAGACCAGGGGGATGACGATCTTGTGGAATATCCTCAGTTCACCTGCACCCTCAAGCCTCGCACACTCTATCAGGGCATCAGGTACTGTCGTCTTTATCATCCCTGTGAGGAAGAAGACGGCACTGGCATTCGCTATCGCAGGAAGGATCAAAGGCCAGTAAGTGTTCAGCAAGCCAAGCCTCAGGTTCAGGAAGTAGAATCCTATGATGCTGAGCTGGCTTGGCAGCATCATCGACATGAGGACGATTGAAAAGAGGATGCGCCCTCCCTTCAACCGGTACTTTGCGAAACCGAAGGCCGTCATGGATCCGAAGTATCCAGTCAGGACCACGTATGAGACTGATATCAGGAGGCTGTTGGCGAACCCCCTCCAGATATCCGTATGTGCCATAAGCGCCCTGTAGTTGTCAGCGAAGGCGGCACCTGGGAACAGTTTCAGGCTCGACACGATGTCGAAGGCAGGCCAGGACGCATTCACCATGACAAGGTAGAAGGGGACTATAGCAACCAGTGCCAGGATAATGAGGAAAACATAGACCAAAATTCTTCCAAGCCGCATCATGCCTCATTCCTCCTCATCAGCTTGAACGAAAGGAAGCTCAATACCGCTATGACCAGGAAGAGCACAAGGGAGACCGTGGAGGCATAGCCGAATGAATAGTTGTTGAAACCTTGCACGTAGATATACATCGAGCTTGTCATGATCGCCCTCTGTGGATCGCCGTTCACATTGGTCAGGTTGGCAGGGACATCGAAGATCTGCATGCCACCAATGATCGATGTGATCGTCACATAAATCAGTGTCTCCCTGATAAGGGGCATGGTGATCTTCACAAACACCTGCATCTTCCCCGCCCCGTCAATGTACGCGGCCTCATACAACGAGGGGTCGATCGAAGTGATCCCTGCCATGATTATCACTGTCGTATACCCAAACCACATCCACCAGAGGATGTAGGAGGAAAGGAAGCGCGTGAAAGCAGGACTGTTGAAGAAGTCAAAGGGTGCGCTGTCCACACCAAGGGCGCACAGGAGCTGGTTCGCCGTGCTGCCGCTCCCGTTGAAAAGCAGGTTGAACAGGAGGCCCATTGATGCCGCTGTAATCAGGTTCGGAAGATAGTAGGTCATCCTGAATGCAGACATCCCCTTGATCTTCATCTGTGAGAAGATCATCGCCAGCACCAAGGCGGTCAGGACCTGGGGGATGAAGTCCACGATCCAGATCAACAAGGTATTGCCAAGGGTATGGATGAAAACATCGTCTTCCAGCAGGCGGTACCAGTTCGCAAGCCCTGCATCAGTCATGGGACGGAAACCGTCCCATGACTTGAAGCTCAACATTACCGTGTAGATAATGGGATAGATACCGAAGATGAGGAATACGATGAAAAACGGCAGTATGAAAATGTAACCCCAGACAGCCTGGGACTTCTTGCCCTTCATCGCCACTCCTCCTTACTCGATGACAATCTCCGGATAAGCGTTCCTGACATCAGCCTCGAACTGGGCTATGGCAGCATCCTTGCCTGCACCATCATAGTAAGCCTTGACCGCATTCAAGAAGAACGTGTTCAAGCTGGAATCATAGATGGTGTTGAGCTTGTTGAAGTCACCTGACATCTCATCGTTGTACGTGACATAAGGATTCTGACCTGCGAGGACAGCCTCGCCATCCTCTCCGGCAAGACGCTCATCGACAGCCTTCAAGGAGACATAGTCACCAGTCTGCTTCGCATACTCATACTGGGCGTCCTCATTGAGACAGACATAAGAGAAGAACTCCCAGGCTTCCTGGGGATGCTCCGTCTCACGCCAGATGCCAAGATAGCTTCCACCATTGATATAAGGAACAGGAGGCTCTGCAATAGCCCACTGGCCCATTGTCTTCACAGCTGCAGGCTTGACGACGAACTGGTAGCCCCAGGAAGGCAGGATGTAGCAGAAGAGTGAGTCTGACTCGACACCAGCATTCCACTCTGGCGCCCACTGGTCGACACCAAGATCATAACCATTCTCGTGGACCGTCTTCGCCAGGTCCATGAACTCAATCATCACAGGATCGATGACCAGCTTGCCATCAACCACCCAGGGTTCTGTCCTTGCTGCCACCATCATGTCGAAGAGGTCCTTGATGGAGGAGATCATCGTGATGCCCTGCGCCTTCATCTCCGCAGCCACATCAAGGAACTCCTCAGGAGTGTCCAGCATGGTGGCGATTTTTGCAGGATCATCAGTTCCCAGGACGGCTGTTGCGATGTCACGCCTGTAGATCACAGAGCCCGGGCTCGCCTGCCAGGAGAGGACACGCACGGCACCAGTGGAGTCAGTACCCATGTCTACGACAGGCTGCCAGACATCATCGAGGTACTGCCCGATGTTGTATGGCTCCTCCCTGAGGTCCGCATAGACACCTGCCTCAACCAGATAGGTGATATAGTTGGCTTCCTGCATGAAGAGGTCAGGCACACCACTTCCACTTGCGATGACAGTCATCAACTTCGCAGTCATCTCAGCATCAGGGATGACGGTCACATTGACCTTGATCCCAGGATGGCTCGCCTCGAAACCAGGGACGAAGGACTTGATCTCCTCGCCTCTTGACCAGACTTCGAGTGTCACGACGCCACCCTCCTCGCTTGCGCCTGCGGAGAACGCAGGTGATGTTAACGTTAACATAACAAGCAAGAACAAACCGATACGTCTCATCATGAGATATCCTCCTTTTCTGTATTCATGTTCCTGACAGAGCCAGCCACGCTCAGCTCAGCCTCGACCAGTTTTGAAACCCTGTCCTTGCGACCATCCACGACCCTTCCGAGCATCGACTCCGCCAAGGCCTTGGAAATCTCATAGACAGGCTGCACGACCGTTGTGATCTTTGGAATTGTGAGGTTCTGATGACCAAGTCCGTCGAAACCGACGACCGAGATATCATCAGGCACGCTCAAACCCTTGGCCTGGAGGCCCAGTACGAAGCCTACCGCCATGGTGTCGGTAATGAGGAAACAGGCTGTGAAACGCCCCCTTCCAAGCAGGACCTCACTTGCCTCGCGCCCACCCTCTGTGCTGTTGTCCACCTCGACAACCAGGCTGCTGTCGTACTCGATCCCACCTTCCTGCAAGGCCATGCGGTAACCTTCAAACCTCTGCTTCACATAGTCGGCACCTGTGGTGTTGAGGACCACCGCTATCCTCCTATGACCATTTTCAACGAGGTAGCGGACCGCCTTCCTGGCAGAAAGCACATTGTCGGTATCAATACAGTCGACCCCCGCATCATCATACTGACCAAAGAGCGCCACAGGCTTGCCAAGCGACAGGCACTGACCAAAGGCTTCCTCAGCCTCGTTGTAACCAGAGAAGATGTAACCATCACAGAACTGGGATTCGTTGACCTCGTGCACCAGGGACAGGGAATAGCTGCGCTCCCCCAAGGCCTCGCTCACGCCAAGCAGGAAGTGTGACAGGAAGGGATCGAGGCGGGAGAAGTTCCTTGAGGCATACACGCAGATGATCCCACTGCGCTTGTACACGAGGTTCCCTGCGGCCACGTTCCTGACATAGCCAAGCTCCTTCATCGCTGCCTCGACTTTCCCCCGGGTCTCCTTGGCAACCTTGTCCGGGGTGTTGACCACCCTGGATACTGTTATCAATGAAACTCCCGCCCTAAGGGCAACGTCCTTTATCGTTACCATATGTTAACGTTAACATCGGTTTTGAAGAGCTGTCAACAAGAAAATGCAAAACGCAGCATTGCCATGGGAAAATGTAAAAGTCCTGATCATTTTCCCCTAGAAAAATGTAAACCTCCTGTTGTTTTTCGCCTAGAAAAGTGTACAGCCATTATATCAAATAATTGCTATACAATGAGTTGATACCCCTAGAATGATAAAGCAGACAAAAGCCATTGTTTCTTGAAGGTGGACAGGAGCGCATCTAAACTCTATCTTGTAAACTTTTGACTTCTTGGAGCGATGTCAAATACTGCTGACAAGGTACAGCTTTCCTGGAAGCAGAAGGGCTCTGATTATCCCATGCAACCTTACCATTTCTCTGATGGCTCAATCCGCTTCATCTGCCTGGCTGCAGCCGAGGCTTTCCATCGACGATGATAATAGATGAACCGGAACTCGGGCTCCATCCTGCTGCGGTATCGTTGCTTGCCGAGCTGCTCCAGGTGGCATCAAGGCAGACCCAGGTCATAGTGGCGACCCAGTCACCACTCCTCATAGACAACTTCTCTGTGGATGACATGATAGTCATGAGCAGGAAGGATGGGGCATCCACGATGGAAAGACTTGATCCAGAAGACTTCTCAATCTGGCTTGAGAACTACTCAATTGGAGAGCTCTGGGCGAAGAACGTCATCGCTGGAGGGCCTGTCAATGAGTGAATATATTGAGGTTCTGGCCATTGTCGAGGGCGCGACCGAAGAGAAGTCCGTCAGGACAATCCTTGCACCCCACCTTGGATATCGCGCCCTAGGTGTCGAAACACGGATTGGGAAACGCGGGATGAACACTCTCCTGTGTATTTACACAGTTTTTTTCGGTGAATACTCCATGCTTCACGTTCCAGCACGACCAGGCCTAGCACGGGATGACCAATCGTATTTTCTTTCATGTAAAAATATTATTTAACAGATAGTCTATTTAGACAATGCGTAACAGAAACGGATAGATAGTGCTGAAAAAAAGTGTATTTACACGTTTTTTTTATCAATGCCTTGCCATATTGCATACAGCGGACAGAAATAGTTCTTGTATGTATGCCTCCCAAAACCAGAAGAAGATATCCATGGACAAGCTCAGCATCCTTACTCAAAATCAATGTCTGCAGGAAGCAAAACAATCCGACAAGATTGAACAACCATGCTTATTCAAGTATTGACAATCATCAACCCATGAACTGACAATTAAGCATGACCTCCTCAGAACTTGCATCATCATTATACTTCTCTAAAGAAGCTGCTAATTATCTTGGGATAAGTGTCCAACGCTTGGCCAAGCTGACAGCAGAGGGCAAAGTGACGCCATTGAAAAAGACTGCATCTGGAACAGTCTATTTGAAAGAAGAACTCGAAAAGAGGAAAGCAGAACTTGCCATATTTAATAGCCCCAATATCGTTATGCCAAAGAAGACAAACCAGCAATTCGAAATCAACACAGCCACAAGATATGAAGCTTTGAATTCTGCAACTGCGATGAATGCATGTTCAATGACTGAAAAGAAGGTAGACAGGATTTTCACTTCCTTGGATTCAACATTCACCTCATCACCAATGCATGATGATTTCACAGGTTGGGCTGAACTGCTATCCGTTGATTCAGAAAAGCTTGAAAGAGAATACGACAAAGCTTGCAAGGCATTTTCCACCCTCCGCCATGACGACATGATCATCCGTCGTGGGGATTTGTTGTATCCAGAGCTTCTCGCCCATACTGACGAAGCCCCTCGCTTCATCTACTTGCGTGGTGATGTGACACTCCTGAACAACAAGAGAACGGTTGCACTAGTTGGTAGCCGCAATGCTTCAGATAAAGGGAGAAGTGACACAATGCGTGTTGCCATGGCACTGGGTGCCAATGGGATAACCATCGTATCTGGACTTGCCAAGGGAATCGATGTCACAGCGCATAGGACAGCGCTGGAGAATGGATTCAAAACAATTGCTGTGATTGGTACAAACCTGAACCAGTACTACCCTGCAGAGAACAAGGAAGTCCAAGAGGAAATAGAAGAGAAAGGATTGATCCTCTCGCAATTCCCACCATCAGTGAAAACAGAGCGTTGGTTCTTTCCCCTCAGGGATGGTGTGATGAGCGGACTTTCCCTTGCTAGCGTGATAATGGAGGCAGGTGAAACTTCCGGAGCACTCAAACAAGCTTCATTCGCTCTTAAACAAGGACGCTTAGTACTCATTCCACAGAGCGCCTTTGAAATACGGACAATCACTTGGCCGGCGAAACTTGAAAAAAAAGGTGCAATCAAGGTGCGTAGTCCAAAGGAAATCATCGATGTGCTTTCATCTCATGAGGTGTACAAAAGTGAAATCGATGATCATTCAGAACAGCTTTCACTTGGTTTGGATGAAGTAACAACAGAAGAATAGTGGGAAGGGAATGTATTACGGCAAAACTCCAACCGTCTTTGTCATGTTCATTGATGATGTGCTTGAATCACTGAAAGGCGATTCATCATTATGCAAGCGCTTCCTCTCATTCCAAGACAAGTTCTCATGTATGATTGTGAGTCGCTTCCCTTGGTGCTGGAATGCTTTCAAATCACAAAAAACTGTTACCCTCAACTACAACAAAATCACAATCCCGTCCTTGAACTTCCAAGCAAGCTTATTTCAAGAAGGCAAGTGCAAAAGAATCGATGAGCTTGCTTATGTTTCAGATGATTTTGATTTCATCCTTGAAGCGGAGAAGTCCCTGGCTTTTTCGATATTCATCAATCTCCGAAAGAAAAAGTCATTGCATAAATCAGTTCTGGGAAATGCACCTGATATGACAACCACCTCATTTGTTGAAACTCTTACCCGTATTGAGCGAAGCCAGATTCAATATGCAGGTAACGAATTGATGTACGGTTCAGGACTTTCAACTCCGTCCTTCATCACAAGTACGATAGAAGCTGAACATGGTATGACAAGATATCCTATCATGATAGGTGGCAGATATTTCGGAGCAAAAGATTTCGTTCATCCATTTGACTCATATTCAAATGCCATAACAGCAAACAAAAGAATAAACAGCAAACTGTACCACAAATTCGATCCACTTGTTGAAAGAATCCTATCCGCAGGAATCACAGCTCTGGGAAACGCAGGAATCAACATAGATTCAATTTGCGCTACTCCTTGCAGGCCCAACAAAGACGAAAGGAATGCAGAGATACTGGAACAGGTGTCCTTATCTACGAGCTTGGTCAACATACTCCCAAACTTCAAATGCACACGTGACTATGGAGACCAGAAATCCACCATGTCTCAGTTTGACCGTCAGAGTAATGTAGGTGGAGCATTCAAGTATACGGGAGGACTCAAAGGGCGGAACATCTTGCTGTATGACGACATAATCACCACAGGTGCGACCTTGGTTGAGTGTGCATCAACATTGATGAAAAGCGGTGCAGATAATGTCATATGCATGGTGTTGGCAGTGAACCAATTCAAACGCGAATACTGGATTCCAGATACAACCAAGCAACACTTTGAAAACTACCATTTAAGGTTCAATGGGAAAACACTGAAGCCGTTCAGTGTCGATAAAACAGGAAATAACACCAGATATGACTGTGCTATAGAGGAATTAGTACAAGCTATCACCGAAGACATGATTTCGTACAAAATCCCTTCCCATGACATAGATGACATGCCATTCTGACGGTATTCTGAATTCTATTTCAAGAACTAGCAGATTTCTTTCTAATTCCTTTTATCATGATAACTCGAATACCTCGATACCAGTTTCAGACAATTTTCATCATCACTGTTGTCCCAGGTAAACCCTGCTTCGATTTCTTTAATGTCAAATGAATAATATGACTTCTCGTTTTTTCCATGGTTGATTTCATTAGAGTTCAGGGTGGTATATACATGTTGGATGTATCTGACCATGATTGGTATTCCACGCACTTTCAGTATCCTCATGATTTATGAATGTTGGATGAATGAACAGAAAAGGATTGGCGTTTTTCTTAATTGGAGATGGCTCTGCCACTCCAATTCCGGGCGAGGGCTCTCGTCCGCAAGACAGACACCCTGTTGGCATCTGCATCCATGGATGCTGCCTGTATGGCAAAAGAGGCATCAGCGTTCGCGGATTGATATCCAGCCTGGTATGTAAGACATACCATATTTGAACAAAAATCGGCATTTCATTGAAATATATTTGAAAATCCACAGTTTCATGTAATTTTGAATAGTTTCGTAGTCAAATCGTCTACATCTATCTAGTTACCAAAACCTAAGATATAATCACCAGTAGATAGGGTGATTGTGTGTAGGATAATCTGCTTTCCAGGAAGTCCTGGAAGAAAGCAACCTCCACTTCGATTAGGACAAACAGCCCCAAGGCAGGAGGTTTCATGACCAGGAATACAAGCATGATCATGACGGTTGCCACCAATGTAGATCACAAAGCCGTGACTGTGATCTGTTTGGAGCGTCATTGGAACGAAACGACTCAAACGATGTTCAATGAACGATTCAACGCCGTGCGATTGGACCAGCTTGTCGACATGTATGTTGAATGCTCCCCCGTGATAATCCTCAAGAACGGTCGTGTGATCACAGTCCCAGAAGGAAGATGTCACGATAAAGACAAGGCACTGCGTGCTTACAGCTACCTGCTGCTAGGATCAGCCATAGACGACAACTTCCACCACTTCCATGAATCATTCACCACAAGCCACCTACGCTTCCAGCACATGCCTGCATCGAGGTACAGGCTCGATGACATCGCCATAGAAGCCGCCAGGGTGGGGATGCATCCGCTTGACCTGGCTGGACAACTCTGCGATGACTTCCAGCTTGCAGGGATTGGATGTCCAACAGGCATGGTGGTTGAAGCCCTCAAGCATGAGGACTTCCAAGTGTTCTTGGGAGAAGCAGGCAGGCTGGAGTCAAAACCCTACGACACGGTGCGGATCTTCGACAGGAGGTTGAAACTTGCCGCAGGCCGGGACGGGGAGTCCAAGTACTGGTGCCCGTTGATGAACAACAAGAGCAGGAGCCCTGGTTCCGCAGTCAGCCTTGAAGTCGTGGAAGCGAGCGCACACTGTCTTGGTTTCAGCCCTGCGGTCTTCCTGTTCCTCGTCGCCGACTACAAGGTGAACAAGCACCTGCCCTCCTCCTGGGAGGGGATTGAGGAGAGGATCCACATGCTCAAGGAAGGCATGATCGTGCTGTGACCTGTTTACTGGAGCCAATAATCCTAGACCAGACTTCCTATGACATTGACGCTGTAAGCATCCAACACAAAGGAGGCCGGTCATGAAGAGACATGCCACAACTACCGTATGCAGGTTGTTCATCCTGCTCATCGCCCTCACCTTCCCGTCCTGTGACATGGGGATGCTCTTCCCAGAGATACCAGTTGATGATCCGACGACAAGCATCACAGAAGCTCCTGATTGCATCTTGAAACCTTTCATCGGAGAGGTCCTCAGTTTGGAAACGGAAGCCGTCATGGATCCAATCTCAGGTCAGGAAGGACTCTACGACAAGGCATCTGTCATCTGGGACGAGGTCAATGGCTTCCGTTTCCAGAGCATGACGGAAGAAGGTGCACAGGAAGCACCACTTCCCTTCTCTGAAACTGAGGATGGTGATTGGACCTTGGATGGACGTACCGTAACAATCAACGAAGATGGCAGCAAGCTCATATTCTCGAATGGGCGAGAGGACCTGGTTTATGGGAAAGGCTGAGGAGAAACGGCTTGCAAAGGTCTTAGGGATGGTAGTACTTGTCACCATCACGATAGTCATCGTCGTCTTCATAAGATCCGCTTATGAAGTCGCAGATCCCAACCCTCCATCGACAAGTGAGGAGGAGAGGCTTGAATGGTATGAGGTGCTCGAGAACCAGGACTTCGTCATAGACAAGGGGTCCAAGGATGTCGGATTGATTGAGTTCTTCAACTGCCCGGTCTCAGCACTGGAGTTCGGTTCCTATGATGAAGCTGGAGGGAACATGCCATGCCTGATAACCACGGAAGATGCTTTCACCTACACAGGTCATGTCAGCATGGGTCCTGAAAGCCTCATCTGCACAGTCGATGGAGCTGTACTCCAGCTCTGGTATACGGAGACCGTCGAGGGGGAGCACCCAACTGTGACACTGCGTGGAGAGGAGGAACGCCTCCTCTTCACACCAAGACAGGTGTAATTAACAAAAGCAGCCAGATGACCATAAGACCATCTGGCTGTTTAAAAGCCCAGCAACACACAAAGGAGACACTGGCACGTGTTTGACTATAACAAATATTCGATGGAAAGTGACTACCTCGCTTACATCAATGAGCTCAGGATTGCCACAGATGCCATCATCGGAGGCAATGTGATGTACAGGGCCTTCTCTATGAAGAACGGTTTCGATGCAAACTACATGCACCGTGCCATGTCACATGAAAGGAAATGGAATCCTAAGTTATCAACACTGGAGTTGATAGCCTTGGAAGCTGGATCATCCCTACCCGCCCTCCTGGCAAGGATTGAAGGACAAGACCTCACCCCGCAAGAAGAGCGAAGCTTCATAAGCAACCCCATTACAAAAGCAGACCTTCTCAGATACATCTATTACATCACCCCACCCAAACTCACAGTAGCATTGATCCTCGCAAAAGACATGAGGCTCAATGCACCAGAGACACCCCTGTACGCCAACCGCCACAAAGAGCAAGGCACCCTCACCTTCAAGACACTACACACAAGCGCCTTCATGATCGGGATGACACCATACTCATTCTGCAAAGGAGCACATGAGAGGAGTATTGAGAACATCCGGAATCTCCTTCAGCATCAAAATCCAACACTGAAGGAGAATGACAATACCAGGCACATGCAATCATAGATGCCTATAATAGTACCCGTCATCACGGATTTCTGGTGGGCGTTCTGAATATGGCCTGATTTCAGGCTTCTTCTCTCCAGCGCGTTCAACCATCATGCGTGATAGCAGGTCCCGCATCTTATACCGGACATCCTCGAAGGCTGGCTCATCCACCAAGTTAGTCAATTCATACGGATCTGAGCGCAAATCGTAAAGACAGTCATCATAATAGACGTCAGCACCCTTCTGGCGCCAGGCATCTCCACATGCCCTGCAAGAATACAGGAAATCCTTGGTACGCACAGCCCTTCCAATTTGGCTCTCACTTATCTGGATGAGGGCTCCATCATCCTGAGCCTTTCCATCCCTACCTCCAGCCAGGTCTTTCAGCGAGATTCCTTGGAACTGGCATGGAATGGAGATTCCTGCGAAATCAAGCAATGTTGATGGGATGTCTATCAAACTCACGATGTTGGATACCCGAGTTCCTTTGGCGATACCAGGGCCATGGATTATAAGAGGGATATGGGTCGAAGCATCATGACAACTACGCTTATACTCGATGTTCCTCGTCTTGAAGTGGCATCCATGGTCTGAACAATAAATGAAGATGGTATCGTCCCAGACGCCTTTGGCCTTCAATGCATCCACAAGCCTTCCGACATTATCATCCAGACGGTTGCAACATGCCAGATAGGAAGCATATTGGGACTCCCAAACACCCTTGCCAGGAAGCAAGTCCCCTGGTGGGATGTAGTCAGAGAACCTGCCTGCCGTGTTGTCGGGACACTCAAAACTATCTGTGTCATTCTGGTGATGAGGCTCCAATTGGGAAACAAAGAGGAAGAATGGCTTGTCATCAGGAGCATGATGGACATAGTCGACTGCATAATTGTTGATCGCATCAGCGCGGTAACCGACAAAATCAAGCTGTTCACCTTCATCACCAAAAACATGGCCATTATAGCCGTGGCTGGTGAATTCAAGGACATCCGCAGCAACCCAGTGCTTGTAACCTGCACGGTTTTCAACAGGTATCGGCTTACACTTATTGTCGACGCCACGTTGGCGGTCACTCGCAAGATGCCACTTCCCGATATATGCGGTGTCATAGCCATTCTCATTGAAATAATGGGCTATGCCTTTGCAATCAGGCCGCAACATGACACCATTTGTGATGCATCCGTTGCTTGTCGCATACTGCCCTGTCTGTATGCAAGCCCTTGCCGGCCCGCAAACGGGTTGACAGGTGAAGGCATTCTCGAAAACAACGCCATCAGCTGCCAGGCTGTCGATATTCGGACTGACAGGAAGCGCCTGTCCATAGCAACCAAGGGTATCGGATCTTTGCTGATCTGAGAAATAGAAGACAATATTTGGTTGGTCACGCATTCCTATCACGCCCTTTGAGCCTGTTCGATCTGGTGGAGCATCTCGATCCGTTGGACATGCCGGCCACCACTGAACTTTCCAAAAAGCCAGGTCTTGACGATTTTCAAGGCTTCCTCGTCACTCAGTATCCACGCCCCAAGGCCAAGTACGTTCGCATCGTTGTGCTCACGGGACATCAAGGCTGTGAACACATTGTAGCAAAGTGCGGCGCGGATACCGTCCACCTTGTTCGCGGCAATCGTTATTCCATTGCCAGTACCACAAATCACGATTCCACGGTCGAATTCACCAGAAGCTACTTTTTCTCCAACAAGCCTGCCATAAACAGGATAATCACCTGACTGGGATGATTCACATCCGATATCCGTTATATCGTAACCTTCCTTACGCAGGCTATCGACCAATCTGATCTTGAAATCATAAGCAGCCAGGTCACAACCGACAACAATCCTCATCTCAATCCCCCTCCATTCTTCACATCGACAATGCCGTGCCCAAAATCATCATTGACGAAATAGGCGCCAGGACCATGCTTGCGCTGGTAATGCTTATCCATGACACAGCGGTCAAGTTCCCTGGCAGATGGATTGAGCATCAATGTACCCAATGCCATCTTCGCAATTTCCTCAAGGACCACGGCATTGTGTACAGCTTCCCAGACATCCTCTCCCCAGGTGAAGACCCCATGGGAGGCGACCAATATACCAGGTGTCGCCAGATAGTCCTTGCCCTTGAACGATTCAAGTATCACAGCACCTGTATTCCTTTCGAAGTCTCCTGCGACTTCGTCAGGAGCCAGATTACGCGTGACAGGAATGGAATCATAGAAATAGTCCGCATGTGTCGTTCCATAACAAGGAATCGACATTCCAGCCTGTGCCCACATGGTGGCATAGGTTGAATGGGTATGTACTACAGCGCCAATGTCGGGGAATCCTTCAAACAGGGTTGCATGTATCGGCAGGTCAACCGATGGCGTCGGAGAGCCTTCAATGACATCACCTGCCACATCGACGACAGAGATGTTGTCTGTGGTCAGTTCTTCATATGGCATGCCAACAGGCTTGATGATGATCACACCCCTTTCACGGTCTATGGCACCAACATTGCCCCAGCTGTACTTGACCAGGTTCCTGGCTGGCAACTCCTTGTTCGCAGCAACCACATCTTCCTTGAGTCTTGAGAAATCCATACGTCCCCCTCACCTGCTCAGCTTGGCGACCTCATCAAACATCGCAGGGAATTCATGTCTCTCTTCAAGGACCAAGGAATCATCATCCGCTACAGCCCTGGCATCCGCAAGATTATACACAGAGCCATCCTCATGGAAGATGCCACTGAAGGTCCCGACCTTCCTCTGCCCTGACAGATATGCGGGCTTCAACATCAAACTCCAGACGAAATTTCCGACTCCATATTCCCTCCAGATCGGGGCCATGGATTTGTGACAAGGGACAAGGTCTTCCTTGGCTACATATTCAGACCTGAAACCAATCCCACTTTTTCGCAACCTCTGCCATTCGGTGATCCAGACAGGCTTACCTGCAACAATCTGGATATGGGAAATGATATCCAGATGGAAACGCAGGCTTGATTCAGATAATGAGAAGTTCTCATGAGTCTGGTAGATATCGAGGTACTGGGAATACATCAAGATAGCACCCAATTCATTTGAACCATTGGTTATTGGCCTGGAGCCCTTGAGTGAACAGGCGGTCTTGAGCATATCGATTGTGAACAGTTCATCCTCAGCAGTCTTCGGCTCATTGACCAGCTCTATTGCGAGCAGCCTCTCATCATCCCGGTAGTTGTCCATGAACCACTCTACAAAACTCCTGGGACCTCCCCAAAGCGACTTGTCACGTACAATCATGGTTCCTGGACTCATGACGGCTGTTCCTGAGAATTGGTCAGTATCCTCGATATTCTCCTTCGTCGGAATCCTCCCACAACACTCGAACAACGAAGGCATGGTCCTGATTCCATAGGAAGCTGCGATATCAAGGAAGTCATCGAACTTGGCTTTGAAGCCATCCTTGTCAACCAACCAGTATTCATAGCTGATCCAAAGCCTGAGCGAATTGATATGCAGGATACGGGCATAAGACATGTCCCTCTTGGAAACCTCAGAAGAATAGTCCCTCCACATCTGATAAGCATTATATGCTTTAGTCGGAATATAAACAGCTCCATTGATATTATTGAAATATGACTTATCCAGCATGACTTACAACCTCCAATACATGTTTCTTATTCTTTGACGGCGCCTGCGACTCCGGATATGAAGTATTTCTGCAGGCAGATGTAGCACACGATCACAGGTATCAGTGTGATTGTCGAAGCAGCCGCCATTCCTGCCCAATCCGTCGCATACGCACCGGAGAAGGCCATCATGCCGACAGGCAACGTCTTGATCTCAGGATTGCCCATCATGAAAACCAGTGGGACAAGCAGGTTGTTCCAAGAGTTCATGAATGTCAGGATTGTGACAGTGGCTGTCACAGGCCCTGACATGGGCAACATTATCGAGAAGAAGATCCTTGGAAAGGACGCTCCATCAATGACACCCGCTTCATACAATGACCTTGGGGTCTTGTCGAAGAAACTCTTGTACAACATGACCGCCATCACCTGACCACCACCAGCAAGGGCCAGTATGACACCAATCCTTGTACCCATCAGACCAAGGCTGGTGCTTATCTGGCTGACAGGGATGATTGTGGTCCCATGGGGGATGAAGAAAGTCGCAACCAAGATGGTGATGTACAATCCCTTGCCTTTGAACGACGCCTGGGAGAGTATGTAGCCACAGGAGGAACAACGCAGGAGCACGACCGCTATCGCACCAATCGTCGTGACCACACTGTTCATGAAGTAGTCGCTGAAGCCACCTTTTATCCAAGCATCGTAATATGAATCCAAGGAGAACTGGTCTGGAATGAGATCCAACCCCTTGGAAAACAGCTCGGTGGTTGTCTTCATGGATGCGCTGACCATCCAGAAAAATGGGTAGATCCATATAAGCGTGACCAACAGCAAGGCAAGTGCCAGGACGCAGTACCTGACAGGTGTCCTCCTGATCTTGAATGCCCATCCCTGGCACCTGGTTTTGAAATCCATCTTTTTCATTCCCCGCCCCTCTTCTTGAATGCAGACTGGACTATGGCCACCACGCAGAAGAACAATGCGAAGATGGTAGCTGCCGCAGAGGCATAACCAAGTCGTGGAATCCTATCCGTGAATGCTGTATGGTAGATGAACAATTCTATGGTCTCAGTACTATAGAAAGGTCCACCATTCGTCAGCGTCAACAAGATGTCGAATACCCTAAGGCTATCCCCGATTGTCAAGAGCAGTATGATGACGGCAAAAGGCTTTAATAGAGGAGCCGTGATCGCCATGAATGATTGGAAACCAGAAGCACCGTCAATCTTAGCCGCCTCATAAAGCTCATCTGGAATGCTTTGCAGGCTGGCAATCCAGTAGATGAGGGACATGCCCATCCATTTCCAGATCCAGATGATGGCTGATGTATACAGGGCAGTATCATATGACCCAAGCAGGCTCTTCCCCTTGTCGATCAAGCCAAGCCCCTCAAGGACGATGTTCACAGGGCCATGGCTCGGATCGAAGATCATTATCATGATTGTTCCAATGATGGCCCCGGTCGTTACGACAGGAAGGAACAGCAATGTCCTGAAGAACGACTTGAACAAGCATTTCCTGGAATTAAGCAGCAATCCAAACAGCATGGATACCAGGAAACGCACAGGCACGGCGAACAGCATGAACTTGAACGTCACCTTCAAGCTTGTCAGGAATATGTCATCATTAAACAACTCGACATAATTCTGGATGCCACAGAACTCTCCTGCGGATTGGAACCCATTCCAATCCAGCAGGGAGTAAACCGCCGTCAGTATTGCAGGCAGTATCGTGTACATGAAGTACAAGATGGTGTTCGGCAACAGGAAGATGACCACCCAGGCCAAGTTCCTGTTCTTGGAAACGCTAGATTTCATCGTTCCTCCGCTACGGCTTCAATCAAAGCTCTTGGTACTTGTCAGCTGTGTAGCTCTCACCATAGGCGAAGTTAGGGAACACCCAGTCATCCAGTGACACGTTGTAGCCATTGCTCCTGACCTTCTCAATAGCCCTGTCACGTTCAGCGATCATCTTGTCATTGTACTCATGGAGTGCAGCCTCCCAATCAGTGATCGCACCTGAGAAATAACCATTCAGGATCTCGATCGGGCTGGGCGAGATGGTCTTCATCTCAGCATAGACCTTCTCCGTATCAGGATTCTTTGCGACAGGGAACGGCTTGAGACCAATTGTCCTGTTGAAGATGTCGCAGGACTGCAAATATGTCTCATGTACATCCGCATCAGCAATGACAGAGGTGTTCACGGGAGGATTGTCTTGGACATTGGCCATCTCGAGCATGATATCGTCCTCAATCATCGAAAGGATCATGTCTGTCGCCACCTCGACATTGTCGCAGTTCTTGGAGATGTAATAGCCACCAACCATCGGCCACTTGTAAATCATGTATGGCTGGCCATTAGCAGATACAGGTTCGCAGACAGCGATATCAGAAAGCTCTGGGTCGAAATTCTTCTTCGTGATACCGACATTGTAGATTCCATCAATCAGGTAAGCCGCCTCACCAACAGCCCAGCGCTCCCTAGCTTGTTTCATGTTGAAATTCACGGAGGATGGATGGATAAGGCCTTCATCCCACATCCTGGTCATCCAGTAGAAGAACTCCATCATCGCATCAGAGTCATAATTATACTCACCTGTCGAATAGTCGATCACAGGCTCTCCAGCCGCATCCATCAGCTGTTCGATCGTCTCCTTCATGCGCTTGGTGAATGTCATCGGAAGGACCAAGCCATAGGTCTCACCATTCGACTCCTCATAGACCTGCTTGCAGGAGTTGTAGAGCTCTTCCCAGGAAGTCGGAGCCTCAGAAACCATGCTTGGATGATAGAAGAACAGTGCCGTATGGCTCTGGGAGAAAATTGGAACGGAATAGACTTCACCATCATACATGGTGATGCCCTCGAACATCGCATCCTTGGCAACCTGAGGCAAATCCTCGAACTCAACCGCCAGAGGCTGGAACCACCCCTCTGCGAACATGGTGCAGACACTTGTCATATCAGAGAACGGCAGGCTCATCACATCAGGCATCTGATCCGTCCTGAATGCCACGAGGAGGGAATCACTCATCTTGTCAGGAGACGACAGCGTATACTCCACTTCGCGACCAGATTCCGCGGAATACTCATCAAGCATGCTGTTCACGATATCCGTGAAGGTCTCGTAATGGTCCCACCAGGTGAAAACATCATCTGATGATCCTTCCGTCGAGCCATTAGCAAAGGCTGAAGGCAAAATAACACAAAGGCTAATCAAAATCAAAGCAATCTTTTTCAACATTTCATACTCCTCTTGTACTTAGTGTTGTCGGACCAACCGAGTTACTCGTTCCTTTCAGCTCATTCTATGTACCGTTTTTGCGTAAAAGCAAGAATTTTTTCACTTGATTTTTAGTCAAAATTTTGCGTACAATTAAAAACAAGGGTAACAAAGATGACACTCAAAGAAATCGCAGCAAAAGCCGGAGTATCAATTTCGACAGTATCCAGAGTCCTTAACAACACGAACACATCTGCCGCATCACCTGAAGTGAAAAGCAAGATACTTGAGATAGTCAGGGAATCGAACTACGCGACGCCCTCGCAGAAAACCCAGCGCCTGGTGGCGAGCAATCCTGTCATAGCCTGCTTTTTCGCCAGGGGGACCAAGACAATGACGGAGAACCCCTTTTTCTATGGGATCGCCCAGAATTTCGAGCAGCTGGTCATGGAAGCGGGTTATTCGACAAAACACTTTTTCGCTACAGAGACCATCGAAGAGGAAAACCTTGAGAGGCTTGCAAGCGAAAGGATCTCCGGGATTGTGGTGATTGGACGCCATCGCTCTGAGATAATCCCAAAGATACACTCAATCGTACCCAATATTGTCTATACTGGACTGATGCCACCAGCCAGCGACTTGTATGACTGCGTAGTCTGTGACGCTTACAGGATTGGGAAAACCGCCACTTCATACCTGCTTTCCAAAGGCCATAGGGATATTGGTTATATCGGTGATGTGGATAATGAGATCAGGTACACAGGTTACATTGACACCCTGGCAGAACATGGCATCTCACCCAAGCAGGAATGGATTGCCGACCTGCCATCATCCATGGAAAATGGGTACGAGGGAATGAAAAGAATCCTCCGCCTTCCCAAGCATCCTTCAGCGGTCTTCTGCATGAATGACTACGCCGCGATTGGCGCAATGAAGGCGGCTCATGACATGAGCCTCCGTGTATGTGAAGATATTGCGATAATTGGTGTCGACAACACTGAGGCAGGGGGCTATACGACACCAAAGCTGACAACCATACACACTCCAATGGCTGAGCTGGGTCAAATCGCAGCCAAGGTCCTCCTGGACAGGATACAAGGTGGTCACTCCATAACAATGAAAGTCGAATTGCCATTCAAGCTCATCCAACGGGAGAGCACCTGACTAGCCTGACCTCAAGCAACCGACAGGGAACCAGATAACAAAACAACTCCTTGCAGCACGGGTGATGCACAAGGAGTTGTTCATAATTTCATGCTAGTTGAGTGCAAATGCAGATATTGTCATATTCACCACAGCATTCTCAAATTCCCAGTCCAATTAATCCGTAGCAAAGCAAGGAGGCAAATGTGCCATCACCCTCTGTCCCCACCATACAAACGCATTCATAAGTGTCATGCCCTAACCCTTTTTGCAAATGTACACGTGCATAGAAAATCAAGTCCAAGAAGGAATGCAAATAAGTTGTGCTCCAGCAAAACACATAAAACCTTTACTTGGTAAAATCAGGTTACTTCGTTACACACATGCCTGACTGCAAAGTTCGGGTCCATCTTGCACTTTTCAACGATGTATTCTTTTGTTGACACATCAATTCCATCTACCTTGCAAATCTGTCTTAGAATCAAGTTCTTGATATAAACATTATCATTGTCGATAAGAGTAATAAGTTGATTATTGATAATGCTTTCATACTCTGGGTAGCAAAGCAATTTGAACAAGATTATTGTAGCTTTCCACCTGATTTCCACTTGAGAGGATCTCAACCACTGCAAGGTATTCTGTAAAATCATCGAACTTACATTTTCTGGAAATATCTGGCATTCACTCATTTCCAGTATTCGTACAATAACATCCGCTACTGCATTGATCAAAGGAATATCGTCCACTATATATGGCATAAGCTCCAACACTTCGGAATACAAGTCACGGCCTGCACATATGAACAAGAACCGCATGCTAATCCGCAGAGCCATGTCATTAATATTAGCTGAAAATAGAAAAGAGCCATCAGAACTAATTGCATCCCTTTTTGCAAAAAGGTCATCAAAAATCCTTATGTTTCCCTCATATACTGATGGATACTTCAAAACAATAAAAGTCAATAGTAATATGGCATTTAGTTTTACAGATACACTCTCTTTCGACTCTGTTAACGTATATGCAACAGTTGAGACGATATCATCTAAGACAGAAGGTTCGAATTCAACATTACTAGATTCCAATATTGACAATACAGCCCCAACTCCATACGAAGGATAATACGTGCCATCAGCACCCTGCTTTTTGTTATCCACCTTCACAACATCTATGTATTTCCGCAGGAGAACAGGGTAATCCGTATCTACACTTTCTGTCGTTTCCAACCGATACTCGCCTTCATAAAAACGAGGTAAGAACTCTTGGACTTTCCCATCCAGTTCATTTGTAAGTGAACGGGCCTGTTTCCTCAGTGCAATCAGGAAACCTGGGGGCGAACAAAGCATATCACGTTCGCTATCATTTTCCATGGCCCGGATGATACAGGCAACAAACCTCATAGCTATCTCTGTCTTCACTTTCCGCAGATCAATATGCTTGGAAATGAATTTGGTCATGCTAAAGTAAAACAGTTTTAAATGCCTTTCCAGGAACTTGCAACATATCTCACATGCAAGATCAGGCGATAATCGGAGAGCTACTTCTTCAAGACACTCAAAAACAACATAACCGATAGAATATGTCGGCTTAGTTTCTGAAAGCCATTCAATAATAATGCCCGCAACAATTTCCTCATATCGCCTATAACTTTGCTCATCCAGGAAATATCCTACTTTTCCAAAGGCAATGATCAAACTGGTTTTCCGTTTATATTCAATAGTATTGTTCTCAGTGAAGTCCATAATCATTTTGGCATCTTCACTCGTCATCCTATTAAGTATTTCGGGATATGCTCTTTCTATACTTTCTGCCTCTTTTTGTTTCCCACAGAACACTATGACTTTAAGCAAATTACGTCTAAAGCACCAGTCACCATATTTGCTGCACAAGTAGAACAGAAGATGTTTTATTTCATCATAAAACCCAAGCACATGGGTCAAAGAACCATTGTACATGGCTATGACAAGAGAACTTGCCAATGATTCGCAAAGCTGCACGATTTCATTACTAAATGTTATAGCGTAGGCGGATTTTATTCTTTCTTTGTACAATTCATCAATATATTTTTCATTAACTGACCGGAGTATACGATCCAAAACTGGATAGTATACCTCCTCCGAACTATTCGAAAGTTCCTTCTGGGCCTCAGAAGTCGTCATGACATTGGAAATATTATCTTTTTCAATCTGCATGTTCCGTAAATCAATGAGGATATCATTTTGTACCCATGCTGGCTGTTGTGTCTCCTTAGACAACTTGGAGGCTGACTCCAAATACCATATGCACTTCAAAATATCGCCTTGGAAATACATTTGAATGGCATTCCATCGCATTCTAACAACATCAAGAAATTTATCTTCTTGATACTTCCTTAACACTTCAAGAAATAAGCCAGCATTAAATTGTTCGATTGGACAATGCTCACACAAGACGCGTAAGAATCGAATCCCCCATTCATCAATCTCACCTGTATGCTTGACCCTTGCTGATGGTCTGTCGGCTGTTTTTTCTACAATGAACTTATAGATATAGTCACTAGTTCCATCAATTTCTTTTACAATCAGTTTTGGAATTACAGGTTGAAAAGGAGGTGTCGCAGCATCTACAATCTCTATCTTTTCCTGCACATCCTCATAATCCTGAGTTATAGGAGTAAGCCTGTCATAACAATAATTATGATATATGTTCAAAATATCGTCTACGAGCCATTGAACGCCACAACTACTCAGCTCAGCAAAGCTGTGTACAGTCTTGCTTTTGGCATACGTTGCCCCCATCAAGCTTTTTTCCAATACCGTCTTTTCAGTTGAGTTCTCATCACAAAAACAGAACAAGGCTTTTTTCTTGTGCCTCTTCACTACATCTATCTCTGCTTGCACGCCACGCGGAACACCATCCTTGTTATCAATCAGGAAAATACAGACATCACTATCAACCAAATTCCATGTATAGTGATTTTCAGCCGATAGTGTCGAAGCCCCCTCCTGCTCAAATAGATATACATCGGCAACATTAGTAGCCTCAATGACGCTTTTAAGTTCACTGCGGACCTTATCATATTTGTCATTATCGCCGCACTTCGAACTGATAAAGACCTTCAATTTATATTTACTATTCAACAACATATGTCCTTTTCCTATCGTTATTTCTTAATGCGCACCTTAAATCAGATGCAATTTTGACGCCTGCAGAGTAAGCATTATCCAATACACTATACACTACATCCATCCTGACTGTAGAAAATAATAACAGTATGAAACGCCACTCTCTTAATTCAAGAGAATGGGAATATGGTATGCTTTTTCCACTAACATGCAGCCGATGGCAAACAAATCAATTCTTGAAACGAATGCCATCATACAAGTTGCAGGCTAAGATTTTCCTTGAAAAACTAATTTTGTGTTATTTGGCGTATCAGCAACGAGGTTGACAATTTCAAGCGGAGAGGAACCGTTGAAAGCTATGAAATACCTCAGAAAGGCCTGGCCCCTATACATCCTGATGTTGCCAGCACTGCTGTACACGATAGTATTCAAACTGCTACCTCTGTACGGTCTTGGTATCGCGTTCAAGGATTACAGCCTGTTCAACGGTCGGGATGCGGTTGATGCGATTGCAGCATCTGAATTTGTCGGCTTGGATAATTTCAGGAAGATTTTCAGTGAACCAGAGTTCCTGAAAGCCCTTGCAAACACATTCATCATTGGAGCACTGAAGCTCGTCATACTCTTCCCATTGCCGATACTCCTTGCTCTTTTCATCAATGAAATCAAACAGAGGCATCTGAAAAGCTGCCTGCAGACCATATGCTACCTGCCACATTTCTTCTCGTGGGTCGTCGTCGCAGGAATATTCTTCAACATCCTCAGTACATCAGGGCTTGTGAACTCTTTCTTGCAGATGCTTGGGCTGGACAAGATCAACTTCCTCATGAATGGCAAGGTTTTCAGATGGGTCCTGGTGGTTTCTGATGCCTGGAAAGAGACTGGATTCAGCGCGATTGTATATATCGCAGCCATCAGCTCTATCAGCACCACGCTTTATGAGGCTGCAGAAATAGATGGAGCTGGCAGGTTTGACAGGATGCTGCATGTGACTCTGCCACAACTGACACCATCCATTGTCATCATGTTCATCCTGAAAACAGGCAAGATACTTGAAGAGAATTACCAGCAAATCCTCGTGATGTACAACCCTGTTGTCTATGAGACAGCAGATGTGATCCAGACCTATGTATACAGGATGGGAATCGGGCAGATGGATTACACGCTTGGTGTGACAGTTGGACTTTTCAACTCAATCATTTCCTTTGCCCTTGTGTTGCTTGCCAACCTGCTGTGCAAACTGATCACGGGGAGGACTGCGATATGAAGAAGCCAAGAGGATTCAAGGATCCAGCGTATGTCATCGTGTCTTACCTGTTTCCAATCATACTCGCCATAATCATCCTCATACCCTTCCTAAATGTGAGCGCCAAGTCATTCAGCTCAAGCAGTGCGATTGTATCAGGAAGTGTTTTCTTCCATCCTATCGGCTTTGATTTGAGCAACTACTCATACATCCTTGATACAGGATTGTTCGGAAAGGCCTTCGCAAACAGCGTATTCGTTGTCATCGTTGGCACCCTGTTGAGTGTCATGACGACAGCCATGGTGGCATATCCACTATCGAAGAAAGAACTGAAATGTGGGAAGTTCTTCAACTACCTATATCTGTTCACAATGGTTTTCACAGCAGGAATGATACCTGACTACCTGCTTGTCAGGAAACTTGGACTGTCCGACAGCCTGTGGTCCCTGATTCTTCCAGGCATGATCTGGACATATAACATGCTCATCCTCAAATCCTACTTCGAAGCCCTTCCCCAGGAGGTGGAAGAGTCGGTATTTGTCGATGGTGGAGGTTATTTCTGCTGTTTCTTCAACTTCGTACTCCCGTTGTCCAAGGCATCCTTGGCAAGCGTCGCCCTCTTCTATGGTGTCTCCTACTGGACTGACTACACGAAAGCCATGCTGTATATCACCAGCCAGGATAAGAAGCCATTGCAATTGTTCCTGTATGAGATAATCGCACAGGGTGCTGTCTCGGGAGACATGAGCTCGTCATTTACACTTGTTTCTGCAGAAGGTGTCAAATGCGCAACAATAGTCCTTTCTATTGTGCCGATGTTACTGGTCTATCCTTTTATCCAAAGGTTCTTTACCGCTGGAATGCTGCTCGGTGCAGTGAAAGAGTGAAGGATATGTATTTCATGGAACAGATAACAACAAAAAGGAGGTTGTTATGAAAAAGGTGTATGCAATTTGCACTTTGCTACTGTTGGCATTGTCTGCCTTTGCAGGAGGCAGTCAGGAGGTCCAGACGGTTGAACCTGAAGGCGGGAAACCAGTCTTGAATTATGTATACAGCAACGTCGCATTCAATCCTGAAGAAGAACCAATAAAGGATGTACTCGAAGAAGTGACAGGCTATGAAGTCAAATACAACATGCTTCCTGCGGAAAACCCCGCGATGAAGCTGAACCTGGAACTGGCTTCAGGGAGCAAGTACGATATTGTCAGGATTTCAACGGACTGGTTTGCGAACCTTGTCGCCCAGAATGCTCTCCTGCCACTTAACGACTTGATTGACCAATATGGTCCTAACATCAAGGCCCACATCAATCCGGAGTTCTTCGCATCAACCACGGTCAATGGGAATATATATGGCATTCCAAACGGAACCGCAAATCCCTATGGCGTATATTGGGGGATTGCCTTCCGTCAAGACATCCTTGATGAGTACGGTATCACCCTTCCAAATGACCTGGACTCATTCACAGAGTGCCTGAGGCAGATCAAGGAGAAGACAGGACTTATTCCTCTCACGACAACCGAACCACTGGTCGACCATATAATGAGCGCCTTCTCCCTCTCAACCTATGCCAGGGAGGAAAACGGCAGGATCGTCCTGCGCCCACAGCAGGAAGGAATGTATGAGTATCTGGAATACATGAACAGCCTGTATGAAGAAGGATTGATCGACACAGACCTCCCCATCAACAAGAAGGAGAACGTGCAGGAGAAGTTCGTAAGCGGTCAGGCTGCCGCCTGTCTGATAACCTATGGAAGTGAGACCCCGATGGAAGTCATGCTGCCTGCCCTGAGGGCGAACTTCCTTGATGCAGAGCTCTCCTATATCCTCCCTCTCAAGAACAGTGATGGAGAACGGCAGGTAAGCCAGCTCGCAGGTGTGACCGACATGGTCGTCATCCCTGTCTCAAGCGAGCACGCGGTAGATGTGATCAAATACCTCGACAGCACCCTGATACCTGAGAACTCAAAACTTCTGGCAATAGGAGAAGAAGGAGTGCATTACACCGTTGATGAGAGCGGAGCGAAGATTCCAATCCTTCCAAAGTTCTTCGAAGACAGGGGCAATTCCTGGTGGCTCGTCCCACTTAATGACTCATATGAATTCTCTAACTACTGGGCGGAGCTGAGGATCAGGAAGAATGAGGATGTGTTCAGCACATTCAAGGAACTGAGCAAATCAGCTGAATTCGGGCGCATCGACCCTACTGCCTATATGCCGCTTACAGAAGTCAGGACTGAGTATGAAGCCAAACTCAAGAACATGGAACGCGACTACTACATCCAGATCATCTGTGGTGCAGTCCCCCTCTCTGATTACGACGCCTTTGTCCAGAGATGGCTCGATGCAGGTGGACAGGAACTGACCGACGAGATCAATGACTGGTATTCCTCTAACAACTGATTCACAGACCTAGGGCATTACCCATGCCCTAGGTCAATAAAAAGACAAGATGCAGTATTTTTCTTCAAACCAAGACCATGAGATAAAAATCGATTACCCCCTTTCTGAGGACTTCGACCACATTGAAGTGCGGATCCACTCGGAAAGGAATTCGCCCGTTGCAAGACTGTCTGACACCTCCCCTCTCGCTCCGATGAATGAAGTGGGGCTGTCGCACCATGATGACGAATTGTATTTCCCAATGTGCGATATAGTTGTCGTGCCAGGACTGACGTTCAGATTCCATTTTGCAAAAGAAGATGGGAAGTTCTGCTTCAATACTGGTTATTGCAAGAAGACATCAAATATAAAGCACATCGTTGAAATAGATTCAGGGGAAATCCTGGCATGGGAGAATGACTTGTATGTTTCAGATTCCACTAATGAGATTCTTTCATGCTATCTCGTAAAGAAGTGCTATCCTGTTGCCTACAGGCTCATCCAGACCTTCCAATTGCTCTCTCCCTGGTTCGAAGGAGATATCGAGCTGATTGGGTTCAGGGATGGACAAGAAAAGGCATTGTATACACAGCACATTTCAAGCAGGCCAGATATAAGAAAATCCGCAAAGACAACAGAAAACCCATTGACCGCTGACTTGATGAGGATCAGGAACTACTTGCTGAATTCCCAGAACAAGAACAACGGGGAATTCACTGGAGGAGGCCTGTATCTTTTCTATGACGTTGATTCAAAATCCTATCGGGCTGGCCACTGGAACTGGACCTGGGGTGTTGCAATAGAATTCGCCTTAGAATATCAAAAACACGTGGAAGCGGATGATAAGCTGCTTGCCCTGGCATCATCCCTTGGAGACACGATGCTACGTTTCCAAGCACCTGCGGAATGCCCCAACAAGTGGATACGAGGTGTAGGCATGGGACGCTGGCAAAATGCGTTTGGCTCACCTCATTGCACCATTGGTTATTATTCAGTGGCAGACAGTGGCTTCTCTTCCCGATGGGGTCTTTCCAACTTGCACAGGCAAACAGGAGACAGCCGGTACTTTGACTTCTTCAAGCGGCTTTGTGATGCCGCAATCCTGTGGCTGGACAGCTTTGATGTCATCCCATCCGATTATCAGGAAGACTGCGATGAGTTCACTCCATTCACACTTGATGAGACGATGTTCGGTACGGGCATCTTCCAGGTGATGTACGGACTCACAGGAGATGACAAATACAAGGAATACGGGAAGAAGTATATCGACTCGATGATCCAGGTCCTGTACCTGGGAGGCGGGTGCTGGGCAAGGCAGTTCATCCAAAAAGGGAAACACAATTCAGGCTTCATGCATGACACCAAAGGTCATGGCTGGGCAACAGATGGACTGCTCTGTGCATATGAGCTTACAAAAGACGAATACTACCTTGGACTTGCCGAGGAAACAGCACTCTTTGTCGGCAGGTATCAAAATGAAGATGGGAGCTTTTATAATTTCTCCGCCTGTGAAGACACTGGAGGCATAGGAGAGAAGTCAACAGCATTGTGGAGCTGGCTCTATTTCAGGTTGTATGAATTGACGGGAAAGACGATCTTCAAGAGACATGGTGACAGGGCATTGGCCTACCTCCACTCCGTGCTTGGGCATGGAGATGATGACCCATTCCTGGAAGGTGCCTTAGTCGCATGTAGTGTGCAGTCAGGTATAATATATAGGCCATATTTCAGGATGAGCTGCGCATATTCCTCGGCTTTCATGGGGCTCGCGATAATGAAGAAAATGGAGGTGGAAAACCAAAAGGTGGAATGACTGTCCTGATAGTAGATGACGAACCCCTGGTAAGGGAGACACTTTTAGAAAACATTGAATGGAGCAAGCTGTACATCGACAAGGTGCTTGTAGCAGAAGATGGCAACAGGGCTCTTGAAACCATGCGCTCCAATGATGTCGACCTGGTCATTTCGGATATCGTCATGCCTAACTGCAGTGGTCTTGAAATGGTTGAGCTGATGCATTCCATGGGAATCAACATACCTGTGATCCTCATCTCAGGCTATTGCGACAAGGAGAACCTTCTCAAGGCCATCCACCTTGGTGTTGTCGACTTCATTGAAAAGCCAATCTCACTTAAGAACGTGACAGGGTGTGTCTCCTCCGTAGTCAGGAGGATCAAAGGCATGGACAATGGTCACACGTCACTGGATCCAGAAGGGTTTTCCGATGTTCTTGCAACAGCGGTAAGAAGTGGTAAATTCCAGGATGTGGATAAACAGCTTCAGAAAATTGGAGAGCTGGCTTCGTACGACAGGTTGGGGATCTATGTATCTGCTCCAGTTGTAAGCAGCCAGTACAGGGAACAGGACCTATGCCATATAGCCAGCACACTCGGCAATCGTTGCTTCATGCGCTTCCTGTACCTTGATCACAGCAGGATATGCATCTTGATCCTCTTCAGGAACAATACATGCGATGAAGTGAACGTGATGCTGGAATCATTGTTTGCCAGGAAACTTGTTTTCGGTTTTTCATCCTCAAGCCTGGGCATGGGGACAGGGGCTGTCCATGCACAAGCCTCCATGGCCTCAGGCCTCGCATTCTATGGAGCAAATACAACAGCAGTCCTCCCCTATCACGACCACTGCATGAAAGAAGGCTGGATTCCAATAGATGAGTATAAGACACTGCTCCATGCTGACAGAACGAGGTTGAAAGACAAGCTATCAGAAATGTTCTCATCACTTCGCAGGCACAGGTTCATCAATACGGATCATGTCAGGAATTCCCTGTATAAGCTGTATGAGGAAATAGCCAGATACTATATGGATATGACCTCCCCTGACACCTCATCCGTATTATGGAAGAAGTCAGATTTCATGATGTACCCCCTATCCGCCATAGAGAGGTACGTTTTCCTGCTGATTGACAGGATCGACGAGACCATTGCAAGCAAGAAGCTTTCAATCGCGGTCTTGAAGGCGGAAGACCACATACGTAAGCATTACATGGACCCTCATCTCGACTTGTCAACTGTCGCTGCGGCGGCAAATGTATCAGTTCCTTACTTATGCAAGATCTTCAAGAGGGAAACAGGCTTGACCGTCAATCAATTCATACAGGATTTCAGACTTGAGAAAGCAGCCAGCTTATTGGAATCCGGCCAACACATGGTCTGGGAAATCGCCCAAGCTGTAGGTTTTGATGGATTTGCATACTTCTCAAAGCTCTTCAAAAAGAAATATGGCTGCCTGCCATCAAAATTCAGGATGATGCGATGATGAACATAAGACTCCTGTTCTCAAGCAAGATCCGCAACAGGATAATATCCAGTTTCGTCATAACGATGCTCATTGTCATCGTGATCTTCAATGCCTTCCTCCTGGGAACTGTAAGACGTATCACAACAGACTACATTGTTGATTCGAATGAGAGGATGATCAACTATACAGCACGGGAACTTGAAGCAGGATTTGAGAACATCAGCGCCATCATCAATTCCATCATTGTAAACCAGGACATACAGGAAATACTCCAGAAAACATCAGGAGATTACCCGCTGAAAGAACAGCTCGAAGATTACTCATATCTTGATGATACCCTGTTCAACCTGGAGAGCCTTTCTGACTTTGGCGCATCGTTTTATCTTGCAGTCAATCCAGGATTCTATTATTCAAGGGAAGCCTTCCACATCTTCCCCCTTGGTGAGGTCATCATGGGCATTGACAGTGCCAAGGTCATTGATGAAAAGGGAGCAACATCCTGGACACTGGCAGAAGACCTCAATTCCGGGGAAAGGTCGCTTGTTGGTGCCAGGGCTATCATAAACATCAATGATTTCACACAGTTCACCAGTGTGATCTATTACTCAATACCACTCGAGGACATCGCCAGGATCCTGGCCCTTGCGTCCTACGATGGGAACAATGTCTACCTAGTGATGGGAGATGAAAGTGTGTCCTCAACAAATTCCCTATCCCCTACATCAGATGTCGACCATATCATTGAGCATACCTCGCAAAACCTGGTCATATCGCAGGATATACTTGAGGGTGCATTCACCTTGGTATCGGTACTTGATGCTGCGGAAATCAGTGCGGCTGTCTTTGATTACAGGGTGATCACAGTTGTCATTGGTCTTCTGATCTTCGCGGTCTCAATTGCACTTTCCTTTGCTGTTACGAAGAGCATAATAAGAAGAGTCGGAGAAATAGAGGACAACATCTCATTATCATATGATAACAACTTCACACCAATTACTGTTTCAAAGGATGATGAACTATCGTTCATAGAGAAGTATTACAACGACCTTGCCTGTAGGATCAGGAACCTCATCCAGAAGACATTTGAACAAGGAAAGGACCTCCAGCGTAGTCGTTACAATGCTTTAAGAGCCCAGATCAACCCACACTTCTTATATAACACGTTGAACACCATCAACCTCTTGGCGATGAAGTATGAAGCAGATGAAATATCAGCGATGATTTCCGACCTTGCCGACTTCTACAAGCTAAGCCTCAACAATGGTCGGGAAACAGCCAGCATCAAGGATGAGATACAACTATGCAGGACCTACCTGCGCCTGCAGCAACGCCGCTTCTCCTTCCCCTTGGAACTGCTTGTCCGCTATGAGGACCAATCAGATGAAAACACCCAGATAGTCAACCTGATCCTCCAACCGCTGGTAGAGAACGCCATATTGCATGGAATCATAGGGAAACAGAGAAACCATGGAGTGGTTTCAATCAGCATCAGGAAAGACAATGGCCATCTTGTAATCCAAGTCGAAGATAACGGTATTGGTTGCTCATGCGAGAAGCTGGAATCATTGCTTACGACAGCCCCTGCTTCCCCAGAAGGAGGATATGGCTTGAGGAACATAAACATGCGCTTGAAACTTTATTATGGGGCTGGAAGTGGACTTGTATTCTCACGTTCAGATGAATTCGGAGGGCTCTCCGTCCAAGTCAGGATTGCAAATCATGACTGAGTCTTCAACTCACACAACCAACTCTTGCCCCATGCAATCCAACGATTGTCATTTCCTCAGAAGTGAAAACAAATCAGCCATGTTCGTACCAATACTTCCAGAACCTATCAAACTGCTGACGTCTGTCTCGAAGTTTTTGGATTGAGATATGGCATGCTCCACATTGGATAGATACTTTTCCTCAAACACCCTCTTCGATATGTTCTTTGAATGACCAGCCATTTCCCGTACTGCCTTACTGACATACGAGTGCTTGTTTGATGTCACTTGGTTGTTCAGGATATCATCAATCTTTCCAGCAAACTCAGACTTGACATCACACAAATGCAACAACAACCAGAACTCAAAGCAAGGCGAGGAGATGTAGAAGTGATATCCCTTGTCATTGCATTTGTTGGATATTTCGGTAAGTTGCTTGACACTATGGCTGTTTGGATCACTATCCACCACTATGCAGAATTCATCCTGTTCACTATCGTATCGGGAAATGAATTTCAAATAAGCGATATCGAGGTTCTTCCCACGCATCTTCCTTAGGAAATCCTCAGCTTTTGAGCGATGGATGTGTTCTGGACAGCCAAGATATTCCCTTACGAATTCCACATCATATCCAGGTGGAAGGAGCCCCTCGAATTTGGATATATCCGCGCCATTATCATGCAAGTCCACCAGCTCTTCCAGCAAAGCCAGCACAGATCCAGGGTCGCTCTTCGTATCAGAGTTCGCCCTCCGTATCACCTCGACATGGACCATCGCCTTGATTCCAAGCCGGGTCCTGAATTCCTCCTCCACATGCTTGAAATAATCGACCTCTGTAGCATTACCTTCAACAGAAAGGAACACTATGCGCAGGGGCGCCTCCTTGGAATCATCATCAAGCCGTTTGAACAAATCTGATGACCGAAGCCTATACGGATTGCTCATCGACATCCTCCAACTGGCCGAAGCAAGGGATGGAACCAAAGCGTCCCAGGAGATAATCCTTGATTATCTTCTTATCAAACCTTATCTGGAACTTGTTCAGGGAATACATCTTGGAAGCACCAGTATCGTTTTCCTTATAGACGAACCAGATCTCATCCTGACGGACAATATCCAAATCCATGATATTGACATCATGAAGCGTGGCAATAAGCTGGATATCAAGGTTTCTCGTGTTCCGATAAAACAACTCCAGATACTTTGTTATCAGCTTGGTATGGAAGCTCCTGTCAATCTCATCAATCAAAATAACCCCTGACCCTGAAATATTTGTTACAAAGGGAAGGAGGTCAAATAAACGCCTTGTTCCGTCTGATTCATCATGGTAGGAAAACAATTCTCCTGGGTTTCCATGATCCATCAATTGCTTTAACGCAACAAGTTCATTATCCCGCATTGTAAACGAATACAGGTCCTTACCAAGGATAAAACTAGCCTTCCCGCCTCCCCTTTTTATGTAATTCTTAACATCAGCTAGAAAATCTTCTCTCACCTGCTCTGGAAAGTAAGTCAGGACGTTATCCAGAGGTTGCTCTTCAATTGAAAATGATTTTATCCCAGTATTCAGTGATTGCAGCAAGGAGTGAAAATACTTATCGCTAGCAAGATTCCTATATGCATCAGGTCCAAGATGCGTATTGGGGAAAATGACAACCAATTCCCTGAACCATTCCCAGACATTTCTGAGATCAATGAATTCAGAATTGTTGACAGCTTCCTTTTCAGCCATCTCCTTCAAAAAGGATTTTGCCTTGTTCAAATCCTCACCATAGATCCGGAACCGGTATTTGTTATCCTCATTGAGTTTTAAATCGGTGTTTAAGGAAGTCTTCCCATCCTTGTATTCCCGCTCGAATACGCAAGTTTCTGAATTCCCCTGTATCTTATACAACCACTCAGCAATGATGTGCTCATCCGAATACGAGAAAGCAAATCCATATGAGTAGAAATGACCATTTGAAAAAACATCAAACTGGAATGAGCCTGGCTTATCAGCCCATGCGGAATCAAGTCGGAAATACTTCCTTTCAACGCCGGAAACACCTCTGAAGATCATTGTACGTGCAGAACTGATGGCTTTTATGAAATTAGATTTCCCTGAAGCATTGGCACCAAATAAGAAACTTCCCTTCAAGATACGCTTACCAGAGATATCAGCAACATGATCTGGATGCCTGGTATGTTTCGCTGCAACCATTGAAAAAACTTGTTTTTCCTTAAACGACAAGAAATTCTCAACAGCAAATCTGATGAGCATGACTTCTTTCCTCCATAACAATGATATGTGATTTTTTCACAAATTGGCAACATGCAACAAAACCATTACAAAAACACCCCTGCAAGCTTGGTGTATTGCAAAATGAAAACAGCCAGGTGACCACCAAGGCCATCTGGCTGCTATCAACACAAGAGGATACAATGATACGTGTTCGACGATGACAAAGAATCGATAGAGGAAGACTTCCTCAACTATATCAAGAAACTAAGAGCCGCCACAGATGAAATCATCGGTGGTAGTTCGATGTACAGGGCATTCTCTGTGAAGAGTGGCTTCGATGCAAACTACATGCACCGTGCCATGTCACCTGAAAGGAAATGGAATCCTAAGTTATCAACACTGGAGTTGATAGCCCAAGAAGCTGGATCATCCCTGCCCGCTCTTTTGGCGAGGATTGAAGGACAAGACATCACCCCGCAAGAAGAGCAAAGCTTCATAAGCAACCCCATTACAAAAGCAGACTTCCTCAAGTACATCTACTACATCACCCCACCCAAGCTCACAGTGGCATTGGTCCTCGCAAAAGACATGAGGCTCAACGCACCAGAGACACCCCTGTACGCCAACCGCCACAAAGAGCAAGGCACCCTCACCTTCAAGACACTACACACAAGCGCCTTCATGATTGGGATGACACCCTACTCTTTCTGCAAAGGGGCTCATCAAATGGAACTTGATAGTACTGACAACCAAACATCCTCCCCATAGAGGGTGATGAAAAATTAAGAAAGCAGATGTCATCAAGCTGATCGAATACCATGCAGAGGGTAACGAAGAAGCGTCCAAGAACACTGTCCATGATACCACAGAGATAATCTCATGGCTGAAGGAGATGAATACGCAGACATGTATATCACAGCCCAGATATGTTCCATCTGGCATGGACTGGGCAGTAATCTGGCATTCCCTATTGATACTCTTGCCTGTTTTTCTTCACCCAGAATTTGATTATACATCAACAAAAACGATTATACGATGTTTAGTGCTTTACACACAAACAGAGAAAGTCAGGAATGCGGAATACATGCTATCGCTTAGGTTCTGCCTTGAAGATGAGCTATATCAGCCCGAACCACATGACCAATAAGCAAATCTAGAAGTCAGGGCAGAATCAGCATATCCAGATTTTAGCTGATTCGACCAGGCATAGAGATAGCCCAGTTTCCTACTGTGTGTGTGAAAATGATCTGGAACATGGCTGCCCTGACTTTTCTAATATACAAATAGTCCTCGTTTGAGTTCAAGTTCTTCCAGAATCCCGGTACCTGACCAATTTGTAAACGAAACAGGCTCTTTTCTCAAGAATGAAACCAAAGCAGCGATATTTGGTTCACTTTTTTTAACTTTTATAAATCCTTTAATTATTTCTTGCCGAGTAGCCTTATCTACAAAAGGACATGAGGCAATATCTATTGTAAGAAGAATCTGATCAGTACGATGACATTCTCCTTCCGATAGACTACTAACAACTTTCTTTACATTATCTATTGTGATTTTTCGCAAGTCATCATATCGCTTCAGATTACGAAAATAATGCATCAACACGACCAATGTGAAATAGTCTTCTTCGCCATGGTTTAAAACATTTTTTAACAACCCTTCATCAAGATAAAATCCATCTTCAATGCATTCAGCCAAATTTACCATGTGAAGAACCTTGATTTGCTCTGATTCACCATGTAAGCGCCCTATTAATTGAGAAACCTCTCTAATCGCAGTCCGATAGAAACTGTGCTGAGGAATCCTTGCCTCCGCATGCATCTCCCTTGTCTTCTTAATAGACTGCGCCATCATAGCGGTAATACGGGAAGCAATGATGAAAGCATTTGTAGGAACATCAAAAGCAAGCATGTAGAAAACAAGGCGGAGAGTCTTCTCATATGTTTTTGCAAGAAAGGCAGGGTCAAGTTCCAAATCGCCTTTTCCCTCTACGCGTCTCTCCCATTTTGAAATCAAATGAATAAGCTTTTTTTCCACTAAATCCAATGTATATGGAACAACATCTGAATAGTATACATCAGCCTTATTCACTATAAGCTTGAATTCCGTAACAACAGAATCAAAATCAAAGTTCCATCCAATTCTTTTATCTTCACTAATTCTAAATGATTTATCTACAAGCTCCCTAGATATCTCTTTTTTTGCAATTGACAAATTAGAAATTGTAGGAGTCTTCTCAATTCGTGTTTTTGCTTCATTCAACGCTAATTTATAATCATGTAAGCAAGAAACCAGCTCAGAGTGGATTATTTCATAACTCTTTTCATCATCATAAAAAACAAAGAAATCATCCACATAACGAAGAATTTCATAATCCTGTTTGAAACGTAAGTCCTTCTTTCCTAGACGTTTCTCCAAATCCAAATCGATGCGCTGCATTATAATTTCACAGACAATACGCGAAAACTCTGGACCAATAACAATACCATTAGTTTCACCATAGTTCATGTCCTGCATCAACTTATCGAGGCCATCGGAGAATGAAATCTTGTTACGACTACAATTCAAATTACTTTTTACATGCGATTTACCATATATCGCCCAAGAAATTGAATGTGTATATATGCTATCAAAGCAGTTAGTAACATCTAACCGAGCAAGATTCTTATACTTCTTTTCCAGCTTATGATGAAGAGACGATTCATAAAATCGATGTATATTCTGAAATTCTTTATACTTATAGTATGACTTCAGGGTTTCAACTTCTAAACTGTCATGCTCCACTCGAGAAGATTTATCTTTATCAAGAAACCCTGGAAGGAAATGCGCCTTATCATTCATGTATTTCATTTTTGCAACAGCCACAGGATGTCTAATAGAGAAGGCACTCTTCCCACAACAGAAGACAAAAAGATTCTTGAAGCGTTCATTGAACAGCATCGCCTGAACCTGTGATGCAGGATGAACTACAGAAAGAATCCTGATTTTGTCATTTCTTACAGGGACCTTGAATTGATATGGCTTTGATACAAGGTTTTTTTCGACAATCAAATCTTCCGAATCTTTTTGTTTGTTGGCACAAAATAGCAAGCAAAGCAAATACCTTAAACTCTTGGATTTTGATATGTCGTACTTGATTGTGATAGACCCGTTGTCATGTAAACAAAACTCAACATTGTTCCGTTTAAGAAAAGCAACCAGCCCTCTATTTGAGAAGCATGCTGGAACTTCATATGGAAGCATATCAGATAACAGAAACCGCGTTTCATCCCCACTAATTCGCTTCCGCTTCATTCAAATCCTCCTGTGCTCCGTTATCACGGTAATTGTCTATAGGTTTCCAACATTTCAAAACCTCATCTAAGAACTTCGGGGACAATCTTACTGGATTACGCTTTCTACCTTGTACGAAGCTAAGACTTTTTAACGCCTCCTTTGCTATTTTAGGGAGATGACTCCTTTCTATTTGTTCTGTCAAATATTCATCCAAGTTGGAAAAAGCCTCATCATAACCATCGCTGATTGCACTATATGATCGCTTTAGCCCAAGCACCAAGCCAGATCCAGGTAACAGGGTCAGGTAATATGAATTAGTAAGACAACGCATCCGCCAATACAGAAGACGGATTCGCTTGGACAAAGCCTCTCCGGCCTCACGTTCTATGAAAAATCTGAGTATTGCATAGTCAATCTTTCTTTTAATCCGCTCTATCTTGCTCTCTGCAATTCCAACCACAAGGTCATTTTTGTTTTTTGAAAAAGAATAGCCCAGATAGTCAAATGAAGAGTTGGCAGCACACCAGTTTATAGCTTTTGGTTCATCGGGATGAAAAGCCAAATCACTATTTCCAAGTGCATCATTGATTTGGCCAATTATAGAAGTCTGATTGACAAATGTGTTAGCTGGGAAAATCGCAATAACATCATCGACATATCTGGCATAATATACAAGATTGTCAAGTTGCCGCATCTTGATGTCGAACCCTTTCATACGGTATTCAGCAAGATATGCACTTATACCAATCCCTCGAGGAATACCTTTATCATGACCAAAGCTTTTCATACCATTTGTGAGACTCCTTATCAGGCCTGTAGACTGTTTATCCAATAAATGGTCTTTTTCTAGTCTCTGAACCAAGGCCTGCAAATCAATTGACTCATAAAACCTTTGTATATCAGCTTTAACCACAATTTTAGGATATGGGTCACTCAGAATTCCAATCAACTGAGATATGACAATATCACGATTGCTTGCCCTGATATTATAAACTTGTCGCATCTGCTGCTGTAGAATCCTACATGCAAAATACTGCTCAAAACCATCAGCTAGTTGAAAAATATTTTCATCATAAGCATTTCTGTGAAAAGAAAACTTCGAAGGAATTTTCAATTCAGAAAGAATCATATCAATGAAATAATCTTTGACAGCCTCTGCTCCTGAGATTGCCTTTCGTAAAGAAGAAACAGGACTCCTATCAACAAATGATACGATATCACCCCACACTTCTGAACCCTCAAAGGGATAACTTCTTTTTTTCAATGAATCTAATAGTTTACGGCATTTTTCATATTGCTCATCCACATTATTACAGTGCCGCTCTTTTTTCAGAGATATTAGGGAAGAAATCAAATCATCAGCTTGACGCACTTCGGGATGGGCAGTTGACAACATATCATCAACTGGGCGGTTCCGTCTTTTGTCATAGTCATAAATCCGTCCATTCCATGCGTTACACCAAAAAGCTTTCAGGCTTCACTTTCACTATCCTACTCCGCCTTATCATGCAGTGACAAATCACTAGGCACACAAACCAGAGTGCTAAGTACCAGGTGCATGTCGAAGCGAAACAGCAGCCCCAGACAGAGTGCCTCGCACGCCTCCTGGACATCCTGGCGACTTGTACTGAACCACTGAAGATTGAAGCCTCAGGCAGCACTGGTGAAGCGGCATGAAAGGCCTCAGCATGACAGAACTGGTGGCAGCCCCTTTGCTGGCTGCAGCCAAGGCCCAGGAGGAACTCTCCAAGACCACTGTCGATTACATCCGCTCCTTCACGAAGGAGGGGCGGATGGATTCTTTCTCGGTGGACTTGGAAGGAGCGGATGGTGGCATGAGCCTATCAGTCCCACTGCTCGCCCTCGCGCCAATACCGGCAATGGCTGTTGATGAAGTGTTGATTGATTTTCAGATGGAAGTCTCTTCAGCGCAGAAGAACAGCGAAGAGGGGAGCGTCGAAATGGAAGGACAGGTATCCTCATCCGCCAGCAACACACGCTCATCGAACCAGAGCGCGAAGTACCAGATACATGTAGCAGCAAGAAAGGAAGAGAAAAGCGAGGCACTCAGCAGGATCCTCGACCTGATGGCAGAGAACCTGCAGCTCACTCGCAAGACAACAACAAGACAGGAGGTAATCGAAATTGAAGAAAAGATATCCGTTGATAACAACAGCAGTGATGGCGCTGGTCCTGGTGCTGCTTCCAGCAACACTGACAGCAGCGAGGAATAACAGTGACATCTTCATCGCCTATGCAGACAGTGTAGGCGGAAACACACTGACAAGCCAGGGCAATAAAGGAGCATTCTCATTACAGCAGCTGGTTGATGACAACACCTACCGATATAAAATCGCCCTACTCTCTCCAGAGTTGATGGAGGAAACCATTGCATCCATCGCAAGTGAACTCAACAGCAGGACTATTGGCACAACAGATCCAGTCTACATCACTTATGATGATGAGCTCTATTCAGTTTCCAAAGATGGCTCCTTCTCAAAAGATGATGACAACAAGGTGAAAGACCTTGAGTACACCGGTACAGATGGAAATGGAAACTACACCTTCATCCTCGATGGAGAGACTGTAGGAATCACAGTTACAGGCACAAGCTCAATTGAAGGGAACTCAATAAGCATGACCCCGTCATCCAGGTTGACGCTTGTTGATGGTAGCTGGCACATCACAGGCCCAAGGACAAGATAGGAGGTTCACATGATCCGGGTACACACATTCAACTCACAGGGCAAATTCATGGAAAAGTGTAAATACCTTGCCCCAGCGATATCAAAAGAGAATTACAATATCATACTTATGCAAGAGGCTGGCACGAATGAGATTGCTGATTTCGCGCTTCAAGGCACGACGTACATTCCCGCTGTTTACACTTTCGACCCCACAGCTGATATTGAAAGATGCAAGACCGTGGCCTATATCGATGAAAGCTTGGCAGACAATGTTGTAGGAGAAATCAAAGAGCCGACAAATGGCGTGGGACGGATTTTGACCGGTATCGTCTTGAATGAGCATCAGAACAGACAGCCAATAGCCATTACTACAATCCACGCAACAGCAAATCAAAAAGACTCGATATATGATGTGAAGACTGCGCTGGCTTATCTGAATGAGAATTTCACATTCTGGCTATTGGCAGGGGACTTCAACAGCGTACCAGGAGATTATTGCAGGAACCTACCTCGCCCAAGTAAGTACAACACAGTCATGCTTTACAATAAACAAGAATGCTACATGACCTATGCGGATGGACCTACACAAGGGCCACGCGATACAAGGGTAAGTCAGCTTGACTTCTGCTTCCATTCTACACGAACACAAGTGGCGGACATGACAAACATCCATCTGTTCAAAGAAGATGGCAGCCATGTCAGTGATCACAACCTGGTCTCCATGTCTGTCAGCATCTGTTAGAGAATCTTCATTTGCAGCCAGCCCACACTTTCCCCAATTATCTCTTTTGTCATCTAGGATAGGCTGACTGCTTTGCAATGTCATCATAGAGAATCTCTGGTATACTGAAATTAGGGAATTCAGGGCATATTTAAATGCTTCAATTTGAACAATGGTAAAATTCCACGTCAATACGGTATACCAAGTTCGTCAAGTCTCCGTGACATATATCCAATAGGTTTGTTGAGTACTCGTAAAATCAAAGGTTGCACCGTATGTTTAATGATTTGATCAATGACAAAACATCCTCCCAAAATTACCAATGCACATATGAACATATAAGGGCATATTGCCGATAAATGATTCTGCACTTTCATGATGTCAAGCCAAACATGATTTGAAAACTGGCCATTGTCATGTATGAGATACGTTGTCATCACAGAGGAAGCAACCAAATTTACGGCTTTTGAATGGAAGTTCAGATTACTGAAACAAAGTAGCAATCCAACAGCAGACAGAATGATGAATGGACAGTTGTTAGAGCAGAAATGCGCACCCAAATCTGATAAAGCAGGGATGAAGCGAGCTGCAATCATTAAGCACAAAGTAAATAAAATTACCAATGCATAACCAGAAATCGCAAGAATAGCAGGATGGAATGTCCTAACCTTTTCTTTATAAAGTTCTAACCAGCTACCGAGTAAAACTATGACAACACCTTGCATCAGTGTACTTGCATACACATTCAAAGGTGTTATGAAACCAAGAATCGAATAAAAAAACAGCAACACCACAACCAACGCATTATACATCTTGCGTCTAGCTCTTAAAAAAATGACCATGCATTTCAAGAATGGGCCTATGGCATAAATAAAAACATAGATAGATAAGAACCAGTTCAAGTTGCTTGTTATTGGAAAAATCTGCTTGACAATATTGGCAAGACTCCGTTCTCCAAACACAACAAGATTCACAAGCAGTATCAAGTAGTTTACAGTTAAAATGTGAAGAACCAAAGACACAAGCTTCTTAAAAGAAAACTTTGTCTTAAGCAAGAACCATCCTGTTATTAAGAAAAAGACATTATTTGCAATATATGCAAGCGGGTATACAAATAAAGACCAACAAGGTGAATTATCAGAGACAACCTCTATACCATGCATCAAATAATGGCTCATTATGATGCAAAACATGCATAAAACTCTCAATAGCTCAATGCCTGAGGCCCGCCCCCCCCCAGACGGTCTAGAAAGTTTTTTCGACCCATTTCTTGATAACACGGATTCTTTCTCAAACTCAGCTTCTAAGTCATTCTTGTTGATTCTGTCGAGGCTACCTACAGATACAGTTTTCATACTTCCATGACTTTTAGGACCGCTTTCAGCTTTTCCACATATAGCATTATAAGTTTTTTTTCTTCCCATTCATGAGCCTCCCTAGAAAAAGCAAAACTAGCAGCAATATGCTGTAGACTTTGCAGAATTTAGTTCTCCAGACCTTGCTAAGTACGCCTTATGAGCTTTTTTATAAACCCGATGCACATGCAAAACAGGTACTTGAACTCTTGCATCCAACATGTGCTTATTATCAGTACCACAAGCGATATGATGACCGCAGTAAAGAGTTGGATTATGAAACACCATACCCCTCCCCTTTCACTTATTCCAGCAGTCATCAGAACAAACAGTTTGAATCCTATTAATGCATCAACAGTAACAATGGCAGCATAAACAAAAAATCTTTTAAAGAAATCACTGAACTTTTTAAAAAAAATATGGCGATAAAGTACAAACGGCTCAACCCAGCTGCATATGGTCAACGTACTTATAGTTGTAGCCAATAGCAAACCTACAAGTCCCCACCGATTGATGAATATGACTGAGAGGATAAAATTCACAACCGCTTCCACGATTGGCTTATATCTATCATAATAATATGAGGCTGAAGCATCACGAAATGTGTATACAGACTTTCGCATGCCGTTTAGATAGAAATTAATTACGAAGACAATCATTGTGAGATTGTCTAAAAGATATGATTCTCCTACCCAAAGTGAAATAAATGGCTGAAAAAGACAGACAAGACAGATTGTACAAAAAGCAATCAAAAAAAAATTGAAAAAATAGATTTTATGAAAGACAGAGAGAATCTTATCAGGGTTCTCAGAGGCCTCCAAGTTTCCAACACTTCCAGTGATTGCGGAGAACGCCTGTCCCACAATGGAATTCAATGCATTTGTAATCATAAGATAGTTGGAATAAATTCCAGCAACAGCAAGGCTAATGAACTTAGAGATGAGAATACTAGAAGTTCCATTCACAACCATGCCTCCAATCCTATGCGTCACCAATGCACCAACATTACGCCGAATCATCTTCAAGTCAACAGGCTCCAAAGGTTCGACATTTTTCTCCTCAAGATAGGGATACATTCTGTCAGCAATATTTGAAATGACAATATTCTCGATAAGCTGGCAGACGAACTGACACACAAGATACAAAATGAAATTATGAGTTAGGAAAAGAATGGCTATCTGAAGAATGTTCATCACTGCCTGTCGGCTGTAATGGACGATGGAATCAACATACTTCTTCTGATCCGCAATAATCAGTGATCGTTTGTAGGAGTAGAAATACGATACTGAAGAGTTAATGACATAAAGCAAATAAATCAAATCAAGATGTTCAATATCTGGTTGAGATGATATGAAGAATGGATAGACAGGCAACATTAGCAGGCCCAAGCAAAGCACAACACATCCAATCACCCTATAGGTATTCCTATACAAGTGCATTAAGCTCTTGATTTTCTCCACATCATGTTGCACAAGAGGAACATAAAGAGAAAAAGTCATAGCACTTCCAACTCCCAGCTCCGCCAAAGCCAACATTGACAAAATATTGGAAAAGAGCCCTGACATGCCCAGGTATTCCGCACTCAGGGTTCGAACAAAAACGAACCGGTTCAAGATTTGAAATAAGAGCACACTTATCTGCCCAATCCATGCTGTTGTGATATTAAGAATAGAATTTTTCGTTCTCATAATCGTACTTGAGACCATCCCGAACTGCAACCTTGAGAAAAACTATGGCTTTTAAAAGTCGAGATGGTCAACAGAGACCTTCTTTACCAAGTTGAAGAATGGAAGCCTTTTCGAAAATCTGAATTTTGAAGACTTGGAGAGTGAGCCAGAATGTCTCATTCATCATGCTACTTGCTAGCTTGATAGATGCAAGGCCCCATTAAATTTACAGGAAAGGACTCGAGGTCGAAGAGAAAGTGGATAACCTCAGGGCTTTCAAAAGCTCAAGAATAATTGGGAGAAGCATGTGGACACACAACATCAAAACCAGAACATTGCAATGTACAAGCAAGGAATCTGCCACACCACATTCCACCAAGGAGTCTCGATTAGACATTGCGTACACAACAATGGCATTTGTTGTGTTTTAAATACTTCTTAAGCCCAGACACCTCTACCTAATCTGCGATTGCAGGGATGACGAATTCAACCTGGTATTACAAACAATAGCTTATTGACGTCCGTCGAAATCATTATACCTCGAGCTCTCTTAAACCAACTTAGGTCACTTTCATCCATCTAACGCCATTGCACACCACTTGGCAAAATCGGATACGTCGAACTGTCTCCATGCCTTTGCCGAGACATTCCACATTCACTCTTGAAATCCTGCTTGCAATAAGCCTGCCTGTCTGCATTCCTTTTATATATCATCCAGATGAGGACTGCATTAAATAGAGGGCGGTATGTATATGCCGAAAGAGACAACTGCAAAACATAATACCCAGCAATAGCACTTGCAAGTTCTATTTGACCTTCCCTATATGCTGAGAAAAACACATATCCGTAAAATGATAAGTATACACAAAAACCAAGCACGCCAAAAGACAGCAAGTACTCTATCCAAGAATTATGTGCAACATGACCTGTTGAAGACAAATACTCCGACGCCCCAAGCCCATTACCAAACAGAATTCTGTGCCAATCAGAGTGGATGAAATCTGATAGCAATTCCAACCATATGTCAATCCGGCCGGTTCCTCTGGAATTAATAACTGACTCCATGCTGAATCTTGCACCAATAGATTCTGGAAGGAATCTTAGAAATACAAAAAAAACAACGCACAGCAATATCAAAACAGCAATTATCTTGAATAAAGCTTTCATATTTTTCTTCTTAAATACATACAGGAAAAGGACTATTATGAAAGTTCCCGCAGTACTCATCAATCCGCCCCGGCTTCCAGTAATCAAGGAAATGCATATCAATACAAAAGCAAGGAAAATAAATTTTTTTTCCTTGGTTTCAAGGAAAAAAAAGGTATATGAAGCAATAGCAAACACAAGGTATCCACACGAAAAATTTGGGTCTATCTGCTGTCCAAGAAATACGATACCGCCTCTTCCTGAATTCAAAAAACCTCCAGATATAAAACCAACGATTATCGACAGCGATGCAATCCACGCTGAAAAGATATCTGCCTTACACAGAAGTTCATACTCATGTTGAGTGTAATGAAATAAAGAGAAAAAAATAATAAAACCAAAATTTGATACGAGAGAAACAAATCCGCTTGGTTGGGAAGAGATGGAGAGGAAGCTTGTGCATACAGCCCATACACACATAATTATCAAAAAGAAATACTCTGTTAGAAGTTTTGCATGGGTTGCTTGTCTCAACCTTGTGATAGATGCGAAAAAAGGCAGAATAGAAATAACACGGATTACAGATATTCCAGGTATAATGGCAATCTGACTGAATGGAAGAAAAAGAAAATATATAGCTAACGCATATCCAAGCAATTCATCAAAATTGATTTTAATTCTTGGCCTTACAAACTTCACTTTAGACCGCCTTCCTATGACGAATACCATTAACTACTCTTACTAAGAGAGTTGGTGAAATCAAAAAGATAATACTTTTTACTCTCTGGCCCACACCACAAGGAAAAGAAAGCAATTGTAATAAAGAGAATTCTTCAAATCGACTATAGACCTTTTCCCCTGTCATCACTACTGAATCAAAGTATAATGAAATAGCTCGAGAATTTAACATCCTTTTTGCATTGCGATTCACCTCTGCTTCTCTTCTAAGCTCTTTGGATATGGTTATCATTGAATCTGCACGTTTCTGCAAATTATTCTTGCTGTGTGTTATTGAGCCTTCCCGAACATATCTTGAGTAAAAAATAATTGATGACTTATACACAGAGGTCGCCTTTGACAGAAGAAGCGGTGTCCAAAGCGAATCCTCATGAAGAACTCCTTCTTTGAAACGTAATTTATTATTCTCTATGAATTGCTTTGAAACAATATAAAACGGAGCACACACATAGAATATTCCAGCACGAGTAGATAGCTTTATAAAATCAAGACCATTATATACTCCATCAGGAACACACCTTATTTTGCTCTCAGATAGCTCTTCTGGATAAGCAGCAATAACATCAAAACCGTGTCCTTGATCTATCAAACTGATTATCTTCGGTAATGAATTAGGCACCAATGAGTCATCACTGTCAAGGAACATGATGTATTTCCCATGTGCAGCATCAATTCCACAGTTTCTTGCAGAAGACAGTCCTCCGTTTTCTTTGTGGAGAACTGTAAACACATCACTGAACTCAAGGCATCTCTGATAGCTAGAATCTGTCGAACCATCGTCAACAACAATTACTTCTACACTTTCACTTATCTGGGCCAATACAGATTCAAAACACTTCTTAATAAATGACTCAACATTATATACAGGGATAATAATTGATATCTTTTTTTCCTCACTCATTATTTTGCACACAAACTCCTTTCTTTAGTCTATAACACAAAGCTCGCATAGAGAAAAACCGCTTTCTCCATTATCACTTGAATGGACTTCGTATGAACGGTATTATTGTTCATCTTAATAGCCGCCTCGACGAAGTACTTGTCATTCAATCAGAAATTGTCCATCGCACTCAGCAGCCTGTAAAACACATGGCGACAACCTTATTGGTGCAACACTGGTCCATAATGCTTGGTTTCTTCACGACATCGTTCTTCATGTAACCACAACAAGTCTTTCAGGCTTTCTCAAGGTAAATTCTGAAGTCCATCCCGCCTTTGCGAGGACAAATGAGAAACCAGAATTCTTCACTTTATGCTATCTTCCCCCCGAGCGCAATCAGAAACCTTCAATACTTGATGTAAAAAAGACTGCGATGTGATGTCGGCTTGCAAAACCATAGATGCCACCAACGAAAGTGAGGCAGTGATTATAGAAAAATGGAGATAAACATGCACTTGGTATTTGTATAACTCCTTACCTCGCACCCTCATGTAATCCCTGTACGCCTCGTCCTCCTCGCGCAATGGGACGACTTCAGAATAGGAACCACAGTAGATGGTCCTTTCCAATGGCATCTCATCCCTGGCGCCGATTTTCACACTGTTACCAGCCTCAAGATTGTAGATGTTCGCAGGGCCATGCCATGGCATCTGATCCAGCCTTCTCAAGGTCCATCTTGAGCCCAAATCCTGTAGCCCCCTACCTCGTATCCAACCTCTATCGCCACAGGAATGCCATTCTCTTGCTCCAACCTCCTCACATAAGCGGCGACGTTCTTCGAGTCCATCAGTTGCGCCTTCGGCCACATACAATCCGAACTGTGGGTTGAATTTGCTCAGGGAATACGAATCCTTATGCACATCATGCAGATTGTTCTTACAATTTCCTTATCTTCATGAACGGTTTTACTTTGAATGCGGTAATGCGTGTCTGTTTGGTTTAGATAATGGTATTCCAGAATCGTCAATCATGCAAATCCAATCCGAGATTACTTCATATTGTTAATAAGAGTACTTATATTTTATAAGCTTCTTATACTTAGAAAAGCTCAGTTTCACCATTGATGCTAGGAAAAAGAATGGCCAGGAACTTTTTAAAATCCGTTTTATCACACCTGGATTCTCATATGGAATTTCGAGCAGCGCAGGACAGACCTCCTCCAAGACTCTTTTATGAATAACAGCTTTCTTTCTCTCCTTGCGACTCAAAGAAGCCCAAGTGTAGATGATGCGTCTTGAATTGAAAATGTTCAAACTCACGAGTCCAAGATTGCAATATATCATGTTTGTCTCATTCGCCCATCGACCAACCCTACTCTCTATAGCAAAGAGATCCATAACTGAGACTTTCTCCGCAGAAGAGTGCACATCGTCCATCCATTTCCGCAAATACTGTCTACACCTATTGTCAGTATTGTGTATCTTTGTCTGGAAATAGGAAGGACTTGCAAAATGTTCTGGAATGTCCTGGTGGAGCCCGCACTTACCAACTTGATCACAGATATCACCGGATATGATTGCATAACCTTTGAAACGAGATTGGATAGTTTCCGCCAAAGAAAGCGTGACTTTAGGCCACAAACCTTCCTCGTAGATTTCATCAAATAGCTGACATTGTCCATCTGAAGGTACCACATCAGGAATTTGGCAATAAGCCAATTCTAGAGCAGAGGCTAGCTTAGGCGGAATTGAAAGATCTCCCTCATCTCCTTTATGCCATACATGCTTCATGGTGTAACACGGCACTTTCAACCCAGAACCATAAAGAAGACCCAACACAAGCCGACTGTCCTTGCCACCTGTCAATGGACAAGCGAGACTGTATTGAGAGGCATAGGCTTGCGCAAGACACTGACTACGTTCAATAGTCAGCGAAATAACATCATCAAGACTACTTCTCTCTTCAGATGTCCAGTTGCAAAAACGAACAATCTCCTGTCGTTTGACATCAAGATAGTGATTGGGAAGAAGTCTCTTCACTTCCTTGAAGAGCGTCACATCGCCAGGCATGGCTTGCTCCAAAGAACTACCTTTTCTTATTGCAAGAAGCTCTGGATTTATCAAATAGCCACAGCGCCTAGCGATTTCGAACTGGTTCGTCCCGCAAACAAGATTCCCATCCAGAAAGCTATAGAAGACAGGGATACTTCCTGAGGCATCACCCAAGATATACATATCATTATGCACTCTTAGGAATATACAGTACCGCCCCCCCCCAATCAACTTCCTTCGAAAGAAGCTCATCTATGCTTTCACAAGGAAACCCATTTACAAGAGAGCCATTTAGAGTATCAACAGCAAGGCCATAGATGACAAGTTCCCCATCCTCATATCTCTCGTGGACAAGACGTGTGTTATCATCATGACTTATTTGGTAAGGACCAAAGCTCTCACCCACTATCCCCTCTCTCATCATTAAGAAATTGAACACAGCACTACTAAAAAAACCATCTTTGACTTCCATAAGCCCACCTTCTACTTATCTTCGATTCCGCCTACCGCACTGCAAAGCAAACAATAAAAAGTTTCAACCACATTCTCTGCTTCAAATTTACGGCATCCAGTTATCGCATTTGCACTTAGTTCATCATATCTTTCAATAGCATCTAAGACTTTTACTACAATGCTTTGCACATCATCGCATGGAACAGCAAATCCCACTTCTCCATTCGGAAATTGTCCATCAAACCCTTGCCCTTGAGTATAGATGATAGGAAGTCCTTGGGTCATAGCTTCTGCGTAAACCAATCCGAAAGTCTCATACCGTGACGCAAGTACAAATATGTCACACTGGCGATAGAGAACACAAAGATCTTCTTTGCACAAGGCTCCATGATATTTCACAAAAGGCTTGTCCTTGAATAACGCAAAATATCCAGTATCTTCAATCTTACCAGCAAGATGATATTCAACTTTGCACCCTCTACTGATAAGTAACTCGCAAGCCTTTGCAATCGTAGCTTGATTCTTGTTTTTAGAAACCTGTCCTGCAGTGACCAAGCGTATTGTACCATCTTTACTGCAAGTCCTTTTTCCGCAAGTATTGTCAAACCAATACTTGTTTATTCCATTTGGAACAATAACAGTTTTCTTCTCTACCTCTGAGCGTATCTTTGAAGAAACCTTCGATAAAATTTGCTCATTATACGACGGAGATAAGCAAATGATGGAAGAAGCGTTATACAAAATCCTATCCGCATAAGGTTTAAGATAAGGTTTCAGCCGATAGAAAGTGTTTATGTCCGTATTTCTTATCGAAACGATATAAGGAATACTATGCGCCTTCCACATCTTATATGCAACAGCACCATCAGAAAACAAAGTATGCGCATGGATACAATTGACATCATCTATGATGTCTCTTCTTGCATTTAACGCATTAAAACACTTGTTGATTTTTCTGAAGAAAAAAAGCCTATCAGCAGCATCCAAGATAGGGAAATCATATACTTCTAGTTGATTTTTCTCAAAAGTCACACCTTTTCTTGAAAATGCAACAAAGCAAGCTTCACCATGGTGAAGCTTTTCATACGTTTCATGCATATTCTGCCATAAGCTTGAGTTGTGATAATTGTTACTAATGTTAAGGATTCTCAATTACCCATCTCCATATTAATCAAATCTTCTTGATATACATCACAGGACCTCGATGTTGTCACGGCACTTGACGTCCTTCATGACATTCTTCGTGTCGAAGATCGCCTTCGCATGCTTCTG